>DASXNX010000163.1:0-3152 GCA_036494725.1 Steroidobacteraceae bacterium | reverse complement strand
CACGGGCGAATCGATGTGCCCCCGGAGGCAATCGAATCCGAAGCATTTGTTCACAACGGCAAGTCATACGGGTATTTCGGCCCAACGCCAGCGCTGGCGCGTATCCCGCTCAACGCGCTCATTCCGGGCTCGGCGGGACACTGGAATCGCATTTCGATTCTGCTGGCCTCGGTTCTGGCCATCGGCATGCTCCTGCTGCTGTTGCGCCGATTGGAAGAGCTGCTGCCCTCCGACGACCGCACGCGGCGGATGCGTGAGGGGTTGGGAGCGATCCTGATTGTCGCTGCCGCCATCGGCTCGACCAACTTTCCCGTGTCGGCTGAGGCGAAAGTCTACCAGGAGGCCATCGCCTGGGCCAGCGCGTTGAGTCTTGCAAGCGCCGCCTGCATGATCTCTTATCTCATGCAACGAGGCCGTACGTGGCTTGTGCTGGGCTGTTCCACGGCATTCTTTGCGTTCCTTGCGCGAGCGTCATCCGGTGCAGGTCCGGTCTTCGCGCTGTTCGTGCTGGACCTGGTGCTCTTGCTTCCGCTGCCCCGTCTCAAGACTTTTTTCGGTGTGGCCGGCCTCCCCGCGCCGCGCGAGGCAATAGTCGCATTCAGCATCACAATGGCTGCAACGGCGGCCTTATGGGGCGGTTTGAACTACTGGAAATTCGGCAATGTCTTTACCTCGTTACCGGCGACGCTGCACATACAATACAAGCCGGGACCTGAGAGCCCCAAAAACCTCTTCTCGCTTGCCAATGTACCTGCTACCTTTTGGGCCTATGCTTCACCATCGAATATTCGCATCCTGAATCGGTTCCCGTGGGTGGATTTGACACGGCCCGAGCGTTCTTTCGTGGCTGCACGGTTCCCTCACAGCCAGGTGGGCAGGGTGGAGCCCTTTGCCAGCCTGTCCGCGGCGATGCCTGAGCTTCTGCTGGCCGCATTGGCCGGAACCGTGCTGTGCCTCAGCCGGCGTCGCAAAGAATTCGCCCCGGTGCGCGCGCCACTGATCGGAGCACTTGCCGGCTGCGGCTTGATTTTCACCGTAGGCATGATCACCTACCGCTATTTGCACGACGTATTCCCGTTGCTCGTCTTGGGATCCGCCATCGCCGTCGCCTGCATCCCGTCGATTGCTTCCCGACGGGCGCGTTATGCCGTCGCCTCGCTTTTCATGGTCGGTGCGGCGTACTCGACCTGCGTCAACTTCTGGTTCGGCGTTTTGCAGAACCAGTATTATGCGGTGCCAACCGCCCCGGAGAAGCGCTTCGCCTTTCTGGATTTTGGAGCCGATATTGACAGAGGAGGCTGGCATGGCCTGATGTTCGACGTGACCCACTGGCGCGGCTATATCCCGGCGAAAGCGCTCCAGGCCCGCAATCTGGTTGCGGATCTCAAATTCGCGGGTCGTCCGGATGAACCCATTGCACGATCGAGTGGACCGGCACCGCACGTTGCCGAATATGGGATCGATCTCCCAGCCGCCGGGACCTATCACCTCTCCATTCGCTACGCCAGTCCAGACTCCAGGCCTGTGCGCCTGTTTCTGAACGGAAACGAGGTCAACCAGACCTGCGCATTACCTACCGGCGGTGCATCGGCAGGGTATCAGACCTGGTCCACCGCAGGAGTGTTCCGTCTTCCAGGAGGCCGCGTGCGAGTGGGCCTCTTTTCTGCCGGCGAATTCCCGAATCTCAGCATGCTGCGGTTCGTTCTCCTCGACTGACGCACCGCACCGGTACCGCTCGATCAGCACTCGATGCCGAGTTCGGTGGCTACCTTGACGAGGGTGGTAATCAGGCGATCGACATGCTTTTCGGTATGCGCGGCGGTGCACGAAATGCGCAGGAGATTTTGCGCCGCGGCCGGACGCAGCACCGGATTGATATAGATGCCTTCTTCGAGGAGCCGTTTGCATAGGCGGCAGAGATCGAGTTCCTGCTGGATCACCACCGGCACAATGGCCGTCTCGCCGGGCAGGACGTTGAAGCCGCGCGAGCGCAGTTCATCGCGCAGCAATTGGGCGATGCGCAGCAGATGCAGGCGGCGCTCCGGTTCCTTGCGCATGATCTGCAATGCCTGCGCCACGGCGGCCACGCTGCCTGGAGGCAGGCTCGCCGAGAACACGAAGGGCCGGGCGGTGTGCTTCAAATAATCGACTACGGCGCGGTCGCCGGCGATGAAGCCGCCGACGGACGCCAGCGATTTGCTGAACGTGCCCATCACGATATCGACATCGTCGAGCACGCCGAGGTGCTCGGCCGCGCCGGCGCCGGTGGGGCCGAGGACGCCGATGCCGTGCGCCTCATCCACGTAGGTGCGCGCACCATAAGGCTTGGCGAGTTTCATGATGCCGCGCAGGTCGGCGATGTCGCCTTCCATGCTGAACACACCTTCGCTGACGATGAAAATCTTTTCTTCGGGCGGGCAGTTCTCCAGGCATCGCTCGAAGTGATCCATGTCGTTGTGCCGGAAACGGACGGTGCGCGCGGGCGACCGCAAGGCGCCTTCCACGAGGCTGGCGTGCAGGTTGTGATCGCAGATCATCACGTCGCCCTTTTCTGTCAGGGCGCTGAGCGTCGCGTAGTTGGCCTGGAACCCGGTACCGAAAATAATGGCGGCTTCTTTATGAACAAACGAGGCGAGTTCGGCTTCCAACTTGACATGGACATCCAGCGTACCGTTGAGAAGGCGCGAACCGCTGCAACCACTGCCGTACTTCTTGACGGCTTGGACGGCGGCCTCCTTCACTTTGGGGTGCGTGATCAGGTCCAGATAATCGTTGGACCCGAACATGAGCACTTTGCGGCGCCCCATACGCACTTCACCAGCGCCACAACCTTCACGGTCACCAAAGACTTCGAAGTACATGTAGAGCCCGGCGGACTGCAAATCACTTGGACGAGTGAAATTTCGGCATTTCTCGAAGATATCGTTCGAGCCACTGCCCTTTCTTTTGCCGGTGATGTCGCTAGTCGATACGCGCATGATCCTCAGTTCCAATCATAGATTCGATATGTCTTGTACCGCTTGGCTCCCATCACTTCTAATGAGCGATTCATGAGCACGTTGTCTTCAAGGATCCAGGACATCTCACAATCGCCGAACCCCAATTTCCGGGCATTTTGGACCAACGTGGCGTAGAAACCCGCCGCGAGACCC
>DASXNX010000162.1:0-44420 GCA_036494725.1 Steroidobacteraceae bacterium | reverse complement strand
CCATCGCTTCGACCAGGTAGGCACCGCGATTCCACTCCGCGCTGCGCTCGATGTGCGGTGCAAAACGTTGATCGCGATTGAAGAAAGCCGACCATAAAGTCATCAAGCCGCGCTGGTTGAACGGGAACGCCAGCGTGTTTTGCCGCGCCGGCGAATGCACGGGCAGGATCGTGAACAAGTAGGCTTTGATCGCGAGTGCATCGGCGTCGGACATATACGTGTAACTGGGGTAGGGCATGGCGGGATACAGCTTGGTATTGCCGCGGCCGATACCCTTGTGCACGGCGTTCAGAAAATCGGCATTCGTATACTTGCCGATGCCGGTTTCCGGATCGGGGGTGATGTTGGTCGAGTAAATCGTGCCGAAGGGCAGCACGAACGGACGTCCGCCCGCATAGGGCACGCCGCCCGGGGCGGTATGGCAGACCATGCAATCCGCCGCGCGTGCCAGATACTTGCCGCGCTCGACGAGGCTGCCGGATCTGAGTTCAACAGGCACGCCGGTGGGATCCTGTGCGTGATACTCCACCAGCGATACGGTTTTGCCGCCCGCGAAATCGCTTGGGCCCGGGCCGAAAACGATGTATGAAACGACGATGAGGCCGACGCCGACAATCACGGCGAGAGTCCAGAGTACCGGATGGGCCACGCGGCCGAGTTGCCTGAATTTGTTCATGCAGCACCCATTTTGGGGAAGGGAAGCAGGTGGATGCGCTTGCCGGTGGCGGCGAATATCGCATTGGCGACCGCCGGTCCGATCGGCGCCACGCCGGGTTCTCCCACACCGGTCGGGGGCGCCGTGGACGGCACGATGTGCACTTCGACCTTGGGCATTTCATTCATACGCAGCACCCGGTAGCTGTTGAAATTATCCTGCTCGATGCGGCCTTCCTTCATCGTGATGGCGCCGTACAACACGGCCCCGAGGCCGAATCCAATACCGCCCTCCATTTGAGCGGTGATGATGTCGGGGTTGATGGGCGTGCCGCAATCGACGGCGCACACCACGCGATCGACCTTGATGTTGCCCTCCTTGTCCACGCTGACCTCGGCGACTTGCGCGACAAAGGTCTTGAAGGCCTCGGCCACCGCGATGCCGCGGCCCTTGCCGGCGGGTAGGGGACCGCTTCCCCATCCGGCCTTTTCGGCTGCCAACTCGAGCACGGCCTTCATTCGCGGTTCGTGCTCGAGCAGCTTACGCCGGAACGCATAGGGGTCCTCGCCCGCGGCATGCGCCGCCTCATCCATGAAGGCCTCGACCGCAAAGCTCGTATGCGAGCTGCCCACCACGCGCCACCAGAGTACCGGCACCCCGGTCTTGGTGGTCGCCAAGTCAACCGCGATGTTGGGGATCGCATAGGCGATATTGGCGGCGCCTTCCACCGACGTGGAATCGATTCCGTTCTTGATTCCGGCGGCAAAGATGGTACCGGCCATGATCGACTGACCCACGATCACATGGCGCCAGCCCGTTAGCTGGCCATGCGCATCCAGACCGGCTTCGAGCTTGTGGAAGTACATGGGTCTGTACAAACCGCCGTGCAGATCATCCTCGCGCGTCCACTGCAGCTTGATCGGCGTCCCATCGGCGCCGTACGCCTTGGCGATCGAGACAGCCTCCACGATGTAGTCGGAACCCAAGTTCGCGCGCCGGCCGAAGCTGCCCCCTGCATACAAGGTGTGAATGCTGACTTGCTCCGGTTTCAAACCGGCGGTGAGCGCGGCGTTCATTTGATCGATGGTCTGGAACTGATCGCCCGCCCAGATCTCACAGCCGTTGGCATCGAGCTTGACCACCGCATCGAGAGGTTCCATCGGTGCGTGAGCGAGGTAGGGGAATTCATAGGTCGCGGAAATCTTGTGTGCCGCATTGCCGATCGCCTGCTTGGCGTCGCCCTCCTTGCGGGCCGACAGCGCCGGTTGATCGGCCAGGCGCCGGTACTCCTCCATCAACTCGACCGAGCCGCGTTTCTCCGCCTTGGACTCGTCCCATTCGACCTTGAGCGCATCCCGCCCTTGCTTGGCCGCCCAAAAGCTCCTCGCAATCACGGCAACGCCCCGGGGTACCTGCACCACTTTGACGACCCCCGGAAGCGCCGCGGCTGCGGTGCCATCGAAGGATTTGACGGTCGCCCCAAACAACGGCGGGCGCTTGAGCAAGGCCACCAGCATGCCCGGCAGCACCACATCCAAGGTGAATTGCGCGGTGCCGTCGGACTTCGATGCCGCATCGACACGCAGCGGACGATTACCGATCAGCGTGAAATTCTTCGGTTCCTTCAGCGTGACGGTCTGGGGCACTGGCAAGCCGGCGGCAGTCTTGACCAGCGACCCATAGGTGGCCTGCCGCTTGCTGGCGGCGTGATACACGACGCATTTCTGAGCGGTGAGTTCGGCGGCAGGAACATGCCACTCCTGGGCGGCCGCGGCTATGAGCATGGCGCGCGCCTTGGCTCCGGCGTCGCGCAGCTGTGCCCAGGAATTGGACATGGCCGAGCTGCCGCCGGTGCCCTGAATCGTGCCGAAGACCAGGTTGGCATAGCGCTTCGCATCCGCCGGCGCGCTCTCGACGCGCACCAGCGCCCAATCCGCGTCGAGTTCCTCGGCGACTATCGTGGCAATCCCGGTATAGGATCCCTGACCCATTTCCAGATGCTTGGCAATCACGGTCACGCTGTTGTCGGCGCCGATGCGCAAAAAGGCATTCGGCGCGAAGGGTGCGCCGGCGGAGGCCGCCGCACCGGAGCCCGCGGCAGCGAGCGCCGCCGCCCGCCGCGTCGTTCCTGCCCATTCGAATCCGATGGTCAACGCGGCCACGGACGCGGTACCTGCACCCTTCAGAAACTCGCGGCGTGTCGGCAATGGTGAAAGCAAGGTTCGTGTTTTCATTTGTCTACGCCTTGGCGGACAGGGCTGCGGCATGGATCGCGGCGCGGATACGGGAGTAGGTCGCGCAACGGCAAATATTGCCGCTCATCGCGCCATCGATGTCGGCATCGCTGGGCTCCGGATTCTTTTCCAGGAGAGCTGTCGCGGACATGATCTGGCCGGATTGACAATATCCGCACTGCGGCACCTGCAAATCGACCCACGCTGATTGTACGGCTTTCGCTTGCTTGCTCTGAAGCCCCTCGATGGTGGTGACTTCGCGGTCCGCCACCGCTGATAAAGGCATGACGCAGGAGCGCACCGCCTGACCGTCCAGGTGCACGGTACAGGCGCCGCACAAGGCCATGCCGCAGCCGAACTTCGTGCCGTGCAGACCAGCGACCTCGCGCAACGCCCATAACAAGGGCATGGTGGGATCGGCGTCCAGAATGGTTGACTTGCCGTTGAGAAGAAAGGTAGTCGACATGGTGACCTCCGCGATTGGACCCCGTATACAATCCTCTCATGTCCGATGAGACTTGGCATGCCCTAAGCAAGTATCTCGATGAGGCCCTCGATCTGCCCGATCCGGAGCGATCGATTTGGCTGCGCAGACTTCGAGACGCGGACCCTGCATTTGCGGCGAAACTGGCCCACCTCCTCGAGGCAAGGGCACAGCCGGGCTACTCCGAATTTCTCGAAGCACCTGTGGCCAGTCTCGCTGGCGCCGCGGGTGGCGCGATCTTGGTCGGCAGGCGGATTGGCGCCTATGTCATCGAGGCCGAGATCGGGCGGGGCGGCATGGGCAGCGTGTGGCGGGCGAGGCGCGATGACGGTCGTTACGAAGGATTCGTCGCGGTCAAATTCGTGCACGCCGCGCGCATCGGACAGGCAGGAGACGAACGGTTCCGTGTCGAAGGCAAGCTGCTCGGCAAGCTCGATCATCCCAATATAGGGCGGCTCCTCGACGCCGGAATGCTCGATGGCAACCAGCCATACCTGGTGCTCGAGTACTTCGAGGGCGAACAGATCGATGCGTACTGCGACCGCCACGAGCTGAGCGTCGAGGCACGGGTGAAGCTTTTCCTCGACGTTCTCGCTGCGGTTGGGCACGCGCACAGCCACCTCATCGTTCACCGGGACTTGAAGCCGCCCAACATCTTGATCACCCGCGAAGGATCGGTGAAGCTGCTGGATTTTGGCATCGCCAAACTGCTCGACGCCGATGACACGTCGCTTGCCCTCACGCAATCAAGAGCGGTCCCCCTCACGCCTCAGTACGCCGCACCCGAGCAACTGCTCGGACATCCGGTGACCACCGCGACAGACATTTACGCATTGGGCCTCGTGCTTTACGTCTGTCTGACGGGAACTCATCCGGTGCCGGCGCGCACGCGCTCCAACGCCGACCTGTTGCGATCCGTATTGACCGATGAACCCCCGCGTCCCTCGGAAGTCGCCGTGGGCGCGGGGATCGAGCCGCGTGCCCTCGAGGGCGATCTGGACAACATCATCGGCAAGGCGCTCAAGAAGAATCCATCGGAGCGCTACGCTTCCGCCGGCGCCTTTGCGGACGATCTGACGCGTTTTCTCCGCCACGAGCCGGTCAGTGCGCGCGCGGATACCTGGCCATACCGCATTGTAAAGTTTGCACGCCGCAACCGCGGTGCCGTCATTGCCGGCGTTCTTGTCGCCATCGCGTTGATCGGAGTCGGTATATTTGCGGTGATCAACCTCTTCGAAGCGCGCGCGCAGCGCGATCTCGCGAAACTCGAAGCCGCACATGCGAGAGCGCAAAGCGATCTGACCGAGTTCCTGCTCGGAGACAGCCTGAGTCTGGCGCCGCGCGAGCTGGTCGCGCAGCGCCTCGACCGCGCGCGAACATTGATTGACCGCCGGTTTGCCGACGAACCCGAAATTCAGGCGCGACTACTGTTAGGGCTCTCGGGGCGCTATATCGATGTGGGCGAAAGCAAGGCCGGCAGCGATGTCATGAACGAAGCGCAGGCCATCAGCCGGCGCGTCAATGATCCCTGGTTGAATGCCGACATCGCCTGCGGCAAGGCACAGGACGCCGTGGAAGTCGGAAATCTCCGATTGGCGCATGAACAGGAAACGATCGGGCTGGACAATCTTCGGCGCCTCTCGCCCGTTTCGCCGGAATTGTTTGCCGAATGCGCCATGGCAACCGCCTACATCGCCGAGCGCGAAGGAAATTACGGCCGGGCCACCGCAGCGATGAGCGACGCCATGAAGAACCTGCAGCAGGCGCATCTTGAGCGTACCTCGCGCTACACCAGTATCGCGCACGAATATGCCCGGTCGTTATCGCTCGCCGGCGACTATCGGCAAGCCTGGGCGGCGGAACAGTCGGTGATGGCCGTCGTCAAAGAGGTGGGGCGCGAGGACAGCGATGCTTACTACGCCATGGTCAACGTCGCCGGTACGGCGCTGATTGCGGGCGGCGAACCCAAGAAGGCGCTCGAATTGTTGGATGCAACCATCGAAAAGGCGCGCAACAGCACCCCCAACGCTGAGTTGCCGTTCTATTTGGAGGCAACGAGATTGATCGCGCGTTCGGCGCAGGGTATTCGAGGATCCGAGGAGCGCGGCCTCATGCACGCCGCCGATCAGGCGGAAAAGCAGGGCCTGGCGACCGCAGTGGCCACTTATCGGGTCGATGCCATCCGCGCCGCGCTCGATGGCGGCGATATCGCGGCCGCCGATGCCGACTGGGTGAAGATCAGTCCGCTCGAATCCAAGTATCTCGCCGACCCGGCATGGCAGCGTGATGCGAAGCGGCTGTTGATGGCGCATGCGCGTCTGAACCTGGCGAAGCACGACCTGGCCGCTGCGGCGAACGAGATCGCGATGGCGGCGGGACTCGATTCTCAAAGCCAGCAAGCGAGCGACCCAGAATGGGAGCATATCCTGGTGATGCGTGGCGAGATCGAGCTGGCGCAACAAGCGTACGACGCCGCAGACGCAGATGCGCAGGCTGCCGTCACGCGAGCGCGGCAGGAAGCAGTCGATCCGAATTCTTCCGCCTGGATCGGCGAGGCGCTGATTTTGCGCGGCCGCTGCGAATCGGCGATGGGGAATAAGACCGCCGCGGCGGCAAGCGCGCGGGAGGCGTTGCCGCATCTGCAACAGAACCTGGATCCTTCCGATCCGCTGCTGGCGCAGGAGAAAACTCTCGAGGTAACCGGAACATGAACGCCATCGAAGTCCGCTCCGTGCGCCGCGCCGATTTTCTCGCTTGGAAGGATTTGTGGGACGGGTACAACGCCTTCTATGGCCGTATCGGCCCGACGGCCTTGGCGCCCGAGATTACTCAGATGACATGGCTGAGATTCTTCGATTCGTACGAACCGATGCATGCGTTGGTTGCCGAGGCAGCGGACGGAATCCTCGGTTTGGCCCATTTTCTCTATCATCGCAGCACGATACAGATCGGCCCCACTTGCTATCTGCAGGATCTGTTCACACTGGAGCCGGCACGCGGCCGCGGCGTTGGGCGCGCACTCATCCACGCTGTCTATGCTCACGCCAGATCCTCCGGATCTCCCGGCGTTTACTGGATGACTCACGAGTCAAACGCAGTTGGCAGGCGGCTCTACGATAAGGTCGCGGAGCGATCGGGGTTTATCGAATATACAAACGATGTTTGAGCTTCGCTGAGAGATAACGCAGACCCTGCGCGGGTGAAATGAGATACTGCGCGGCATGAACTCAGCGGCCGCGCAGCCGGTTCCCTACAAGCGCCCAACCATCTGGCAACTCGCCGCGCCGTCGATTACGGCCAACCTGATGTTCTCGCTGGTGGCGATGGTCCAGACCAAATTCGTCGGCGGCTTGGGCGCCTCCGCGGTGGCGTCGGTGGGGGCGGGCCAGCGCGTCTTCTTTGCGCTGCAGGCTTTGTTGATGGCGATCGGCGTCGGTACCACTGCCTTGGTGGCACGCTCCTGGGGTGCCGGCGAGCAAGAAGAGGCCAGCCGCATCACTTCTTCATCGCTCATGCTGGGCGGGTTGGTCGGGCTGATGCTGATGATATTCGGCATGACTTTTTCGCATCGAATCGCCGAAGTCTTTGGGCTGGATGAGCCCACCGCTCAATTGGCATCGCGCAATATATTTTGGCTCTCGGCGTTCGTCATCGGCTTCGCCATCGATATCATTCTTTCCAGTGCGCTGCGCGCATCCAGCAATGTCTGGACGCCGCTGTTATTCGGTCTTGCGGTCAATTTGGTGAACCTGCCCTTGCTCTATGCCTTCATTTTCGGAAAATTCGGCGCGCCGCGCATGGGCCCGGCAGGCGCTCCCTTTGCAAGCGGGCTGTCTTTCCTGCTGTGCGGTGCCGTGCTGGTGTTCCTGTGGGTGCGCCAAAGACTTTCTCTCAAGTTCCATCCCGGCCATCTGTTCGAGAAGGTGCGTTATCAGCGCTTGCTGCACATCGGCTATCCCGTGGCTCTCGAACAACTCGTTCTGCAGTTCGGTTTCTTTCTGTTCATGTCGCTGATCGGCCGCTACTACGGCACCGAGGCATTCGCAGCCTACAACGTCGGCGTCAATATGCTCAACGCGGCGATGGTGGTGGGGAGCGGATTTTCGATCGCCGGCGCGACTCTGGTTGGCCAGCATCTGGGGGCGGGCGATGTGGAAGGTGCAGCCCGCAGCGGCTGGCGAGCCTGCAGCATGGCGGTCGCGGCCATGTCGCTGATCGGCTTCTGCATCGCGATCAATGCGGGTGTGCTGGCGAGATTCTTTCTCGGATCCGATGAGATAGCGGTGCAACGCACGATCGAATTCACCTACATCATGGCCGCGATGCTGCCGCTACTCGGCGTCGATATGGCAATCGGCGGCTCGCTGCGCGGCGCCGGCGACACGCGCTTTCCCCTCATGACTTCGTTTCTCGGGCTTATCGGCATGCGCTGCCTGCTGGCCGCGACATTCGCCTGGTTTCGTTTGCCGGTCATTTGGGTGTATAGCTCTATTATTGGAGACTACATGCTCAAGGGATCGCTGCTCATCTGGCGTTTTAGATCGGGTCGCTGGAAACATGCGCTGACAAATCGTCTTTTCGCCGCTTGAAGGTACCGCTTATGCGAAGCAGAGAAGTTCACTTGACTGAACGGCCGCAGGGACTGCCGACGCCCGCGCAATTCCGCATCGTGGAAGCCGACGTACCCGACCCAGCCGAGGGTCAGGTTCTGGTAGAGAACATCTACATGTCCGTCGATCCAGCCATGCGTCCGCGCCTGGCGGGACAAACGGCGCTCAATGAGGCCATGCCCGGCGGCACCATCGGCAGGGTGATCAAGTCCCGCCACCCTGCCTTCAAGGAAGGCGATCATGTCGAGTCACTGAACGGATTCCGGGAATACTTCCTCTCCGACGGCAAGGGTCTTAACAAGCTCGACGCCGAGGGCATGCCGCTGGTCGCGTACATGAGCGTGCTGGGGCTGACCGGGTTCACCGCATACGGCGGCATGCTCATCATCGGAGCGCTCAAGGACGGAGAAAATGTTTTCGTGTCGGCGGCCGCGGGCGCCGTAGGCAGCGTGGCGGCGCAGATCGCGAAGATCAAGGGTTGTTACGTGATCGGCAGCGCGGGTTCGGACGAGAAATGCCGTTGGTTGAAGGAGGATCTTGGACTCGATGCCGCCATCAACTACAAGAAGGGCGAACTTCGCCACGCCCTCAAAGCAGCCGCGCCCAAAGGCATCGACGTGTACTTCGAGAACGTCGGCGGCGAGCATTTGAACGCAGCGCTGCCGCGCATGAACGCGCTGGGTCGTATCGCGGTTTGCGGCATGATTTCCGCCTACAACAACTTCGGCGCGGTTTCCGAACCCGTGACCACGCTCTCCAACATGATCTACAACCGCATCACGATGCGAGGCTTCGTCGTCTATGAATTCGAAGCGAAGCGCGCCCAGTTTCTCAAGGACATGAAAGGCTGGATCAGGGACGGGCGCATCAAGTATCGCACCACGATCCAGCAGGGCATCGATTCCGCGCCGACCGCCCTGATAGGACTCTTTACCGGCGCCAACACGGGGAAAATGGTGGTACAGCTCGCCAAGGAGTAGCCGGTGCCCGCCACTAGGTCGTCGTGAATCCGATGCGCTTGTGCGTCCCGTCGCAGTAGGGCTTGTTGGAGGATTGCCCGCAGCGGCAAAGCGCCTCGTCGATGGATCGCTTGAGCGTGCGGCCGGTGCCGGAGCAAATCTCCATATTGCCGCGTATCCGCAATGGCCCGTTGGGCTGCGATTTGATTTTCAATGGCCCATCGCGCGACTCAAGGGCCGGTGAATCAATCGTGGGCGGCTCTCCCGAGGCGATGAAGGGCAAGTCGTGATGCGAGTTATCGCAGAAGGGCTTGTTCTTAGAGGCGCCGCAGCGACAAAGCGTTGCGCGATAGCCGATCGGTTTATCGTCCAGCACGATTTGCGCGCGAAATGCCAGCGGTCCATTTTCCCGGACAGTGATTAGATTGACCGGAGGCGCTTGTTCATCAGGCTCGCCATCGTGACGTTGGTACTGAATTGCACCCGATGGGCAATTGTGCGCCACCGCGGCCACCGCCTCGACGCTGTCGGCTGCCGGATCGATCCACGGGCCTTTCACATTCGCCTTATAAACCTGAGGTTGCCAAAGAACGCAGAAACGGGAATGGATGCAGCGCCGCGCTTCGAACCTCACGGTCACGCCGGCCGACTCGGCAATCTCGATGCCAGGATCCGGAGCCTGCGGTGCTTCCGGAGCCTCCGGTGTCTCGCTGGATTTTTCGCTCACCTTGATGGCCTCGCTTGCCGCGCGTAATCCACGAACACCGCCTTCGGAATCAGACAGTGCACCCCTTTGCGGATGTCGACCACCTGCGACACCCGGCAGTCGCCCACAATGGAGGTCAGAGCATAGGCCTCCTCGCGGCTCATCGGAACAATGGTTTGTTTCGACAGCCAGGTGACCGTCTGTTCCACTGCGATTTTCATCGCCTGATTCAAGTCTTCGTCAAAACCCATGAACACCCAGTTGGTTTTCGTTTCCGCCCAGGGCCATTCGGTCTTCATGTCCTTGCGCACGATCGGCTTGATTTCAATTTCCTTGTAGGAGCACTCGAGTGCCGTGAGGTTCACCTCGCCGTTGCCTTGCCGGCAGTGCGAATCACCGGTCCAGATCAGACCGCCCTTTTGGAACACGGGCATATATAGGATGGAGCCTGCCTGAAGTTCGTTGACGTCCATATTGGATCCGTTCTTCCATGGGCGCAGCGTGCTGGTTCGGCCCTTCGCATCGTGGATCGGCGGACCTGCCTTGGCATCGGGTTCATTGGGATCCACGCCCACGGCGAAGGTTCCGGGAAAGGGCTGCAGGTCGATGACGATCCCCGGTTTGAATTGCGTCTGCATTTTTGCCAGGTCCAGTTTGTAGTACCGGACAAATCCTTCCGGAAATTCGGACGCCAGTTGACCGACGGTGGGAAAATCCTTGCCCGGCACATTGAAGTTGAATGCGTCAGTCTTGGGCACGATCTTCAAAATGTGGATTTCCAGCGTGTCGCCTGGCTCCGCGCCTTCGACATAGATGGGTCCCGTGATCGAATGCGGACCACCGCCCGGATTCCCCTTGCGTAATTTGACGATCTCATCCATAGGCACGCCCGGCTTGATCTGACCCAGCGAGTGCGGCAGGGTCTCGATGGAGACGGTATCTCCCGATTGCATGGTGAGTTTTGGCTTTTCGTTGATGTCGTACCAACCCCATTGCACATTGTCCGGCGTCGCCGGCAACACGTAGTGCTTGGACGTGCGGCTTTCCTGCGGCAACGCGGGCGCGGACAAACCAAGAACCAAGGCCGTCGCTGCTAGGATGGCGCGCGATGTGTTTTTACGAAGCCAGGCGATCGGTTCCATTTCAATTCCCTTGGGTGCGAAGGCAGTGGGATCATTCTGGCATACCGAACTTGCAGAGCGTAGGGGATCGGTACATGCTTTGAATCATGCCGCTGGTCAGAATCTCCCTGCGCGAAGGCAAGTCTGCGCAATATCGGCGCGCCGTTGCCGATGGAGTGCATGCCGCACTCGTGGAAGCTGAGGATTGGTCGTTCGGCAACGGCAAGGCGCAGTACATATGACCTATTCAACGATCCGTTACGCCGTTGCCGACAAGATCGCAACCATCACGCTAAATCGCCCGGAAAAGTTGAATGCATTCAACCTGGCGATGATGAAAGACATTGTCGAGGCATTCGACCAAGTTGATGCCGACGATGAGGTGGGCGCGGTGATCGTGACCGGCGAGGGGAGGGCGTTTTGCGCGGGCGCGGACCTCAGCGCCGGGGGCTCAACCTTCGATTCGAAGCGGCGCCCCGACGCGCCCTTTCATGCCGACGGCACGCCCGACTATGGCAAGGAATCCGCGCGCGACTCCGGCGGAAAGATGACATTGCGCATTTTCCAAAGCCTCAAGCCGGTCATTGCCGCCATCAATGGCCCGGCGGTGGGAATTGGCGCGACCATGACCCTTCCCATGGACATCCGTCTTGCCAGCGACACCGCGCGGATCGGATTTGTATTCGCGCGGCGAGGGATCGTTCCCGAGGCCGCGTCCGCCTTCTTCTTGCCACGCATCGTAGGCATTTCCCAAGCGCTGGAATGGTGCTACAGCGGGCGGGTGTTTGCTGCCGAGGAGGCGCAGCGTGGCGGATTGGTCAGGAGCATTCATGCGCCGGGCGATCTAATCTCGGCGGCTCGAGCGATCGCACGCGAAATTATCGATAACTCGGCACCTGTTTCCATCGCGCTGATTCGCCAGATGATGTGGCGCGGCTTGGGCCAATCCCATCCAATGGAAGCACACCGCGCGGATAGCCGCGCCATCTTGTCTCGAGGCCGCAGCCCCGATGCCGCGGAAGGTGTTTCGTCCTTTTTGGCGAAGCGTGCCGCGCACTTTCCAAACCGAGTCTCATCCGATATGCCGGACTTTTTTCCCTGGTGGGAAGAGCCGAAATACAAGTGATCTGATGAAGCTTCTTGACGTCGCAACTCATTGTTATTCTTATTAGTTGAATGATCAATCAAGTTACGTCCACGGACACGCGCGGCCGCCTGGTGCTAGCCGCCATGAAGCTATTCTGGGAGAAGGGTTACAACTCGACCAGCATTGCTGACGTGCTGCAGGCGGCCAAAGTAAATAGCGGCAGTCTCTATTATTTTTTCCCCGGAAAGACCGATTTGCTTGCCGCAGTGCTGGACATGTACCGCGACGGGATCGGGCCGATGCTGCTGGAGCCTGCGTGGGAAGGGGTTGCGGATCCGATCGAGAGGATATTCGCGCTGTTGGCGCGCTATCGGAAGTCGCTGTCCGATACTGATTGTTTCTACGGTTGCCCGATCGGCAGTCTGGCGCTGGAACTTCATGAGCCCGACCCGGCAATTCGCGTGCGGCTCGCGAAGAATTTTGATGCGTGGATCGATGCGATCATGGGTTGCTTGCGCCAAGCGCAAGCGCGATTACCCGCGGACCTCGACCTGCGCGACCTGGCGCAGTTCGTGCTCACGACGATGGAAGGCGGCGTAATGCAGGCGCGCACCTTCAGGGACGTGGACTATTTCGATTCAGCGGTGCGTCAGCTGCGTGAATATTTCAAGTACCTGAAACAGTCAGCCCCTCATCGGTCTCGAAGGAGAAACGACGATGCGTAAGATTCTAGGATTGCTCTTGCTGCTTCCGGCCTTCGCGCCGGCGGACTCCCCCGGCGTCTATCAGCCGCTGGCGTTTCTCGCCGATCACTGCTGGAAGGGCACCTTCCCCGGCGGCGCTGGCCAAACCGATGAGCATTGCTTCAGCTGGATCTACGGCGGGAAATTCCTGCGCGACCGACATACGGTGCGGGCGCCGGGCAAGCCCGATGCACTGGGCGAATCGATTTATTTTTGGAATTCCTCGGCGAAGCAGCTTGAATATCTCTATATCGAGAGCGACGGCGGCTTCAGCCGTGGCGCCCTCGCCACGGATCAAGATTCTCTGGTTTTTCCGGACAGCAGCTTTGTGGAGGAGGGCAAAACGGTGGTTTACCGCAGCCGCTGGCAGCGCAGCGGTTCTAACGCTTACGACGTACCGACTGAATTTCAAGGCGCGAACGGTTGGGTTCCAGGGTTCAAAATTCACATGGAACGCACCGAAACGCGTTGACCCCGCATGCGGCCGTTTTCGCGAATGACGAGCGCGCCCTATCTTTGCAAAGTCGCCATTTAATCGACTGTTAGATGGCGACTGCTCCCTACAGACTGTTCCTCGCGGCGAATCTACCGCCGTACTAACTTCAAGGAGCAGTCATGAACAGTTTCACCGTCACCGCCGTGGGCAATCTCGCGAAGGATC
The DNA here is from genome assembly GCA_036494725.1 of Steroidobacteraceae bacterium. GTDB lineage: Bacteria > Pseudomonadota > Gammaproteobacteria > Steroidobacterales > Steroidobacteraceae > Bog-1198. Next base: position 31,160 of record DASXNX010000162.1, on the reverse strand, counting down.
CCGAAATGGGGCAGAAGGGGGATACGGCATACACGCGCGTTTGCCTTGTCGGCAACGACTTCGCAGGCAAGGATGCGCAGGGTAGCGCACGCGAGGTGACCACCAGCCTCTGGTTCGTCGCGTTCGAAGGCCTCGGGGAAGCGATCGCAAAACATGCGCGAAAGGGCGATCAGCTTATCGTGCAGGCGAAGATTCGGGCCAACAATTGGACCGACAAAGACGGCGAAAAGCAATATGACCACGACTACGTGATCCAAGCCTTTCGGTTCGGCGCGCCGGGCAAAACAAAACGGGAAGAGTTTGCCGCGCGACATAGCGACAGCGAAATCGCCGCTCTGGAGACGGAAATCTAGTCCCGCCGCAGTCTTCCAATCACCCGCCGGAAAAGGAATTCCGATATGCAGCGATTCTGTTTGATCCACGTGCCGCTGGCGCGCTTTGCGCCGGCGGCGCTGCTGGCTGCGCTAGTCCTGGTAGTCCCCGACATGGCCATGGCCCAGGCTTCCCCTTTCCTTACTGGCGCAAGCGCCCTGCAGACGAACATTCTCGCTTGGCTGACTCCAGTCGCCGTGATTCTCGTGATGGTGCTGGGAGGAATGGCCATGGCAAATCGAGTTTCGTGGGGGTGGTGCCTGGCCGCGATCGTGGGCATCTGCATCGGATTCGGTGCCCCGCAGATCGTCACCTGGGTGCGCGGCATGTTCGGCGTCTAGGAGCCGCAGTGAACGATTCAAACGCCGGACTCACGGCCGATACGCTCTTTGTGGGAGCCACGCGTCCTTCGATGCGTTGGGGCGTCACCTATTCGGCGCTGCTGTTCAACATGGTCTTCACGCTGGAAATTTTCCTTCTGTCGAAGAATTTGTTGACACTGCTTCTCGGCGCACCGATCCATGGAGTGTGCATGCTGCTGTGCGCACGCGACGCTCGTTTTTTCGATCTCGTGTTGATCTGGGGACGGACTCGTCTGCCGGCCCTGTTCTCGAATTTGCGCTATTGGAAAGCCAGCAGCTATAGCCCGCTGGAGCTGGATCTGCCGGGACGTGCCGGGCGTCGAGCCAGGTCGGATCAAAAATGAGGCGCGCGGCGGCATTGCAGCGGGAAATAGCAGCGGCGGATCGAATTCCTTACACCGCCCACGTCGCGCGCGCGGTGCTGGGCACGGCATTCGGGGACTTCCTGCAGGTGTTTCGCCTCGGCGGCGCGAGCTTCGAAAGCAATGATGACGAGGAACTCAATAATTGGCATGAGCGGCTCAACGTGTTGTGGCGGAACATCGCAAGTCCCAACGTAGCCCTGTGGGCGCACGTCATTCGACAACGCGCCGGCCGCGATGCCCGCGCGCGGGAGGTGGCGGAGGTATCGGGTGGTTACCACTTCGCGAACAGTCTGTTCAATAAGTACCAGCATCGCCTGGCGAGCGAGACGCTCATGCTCAACGAGGTGTATCTGGCCCTCGTCTATCGGCCAACCTGCGGCGTGGCCACGGGGATGGCGTCAAAGGTTTTGGCGCGAGCCCGGCGGACAGGACCCAAATGGGTCTTGGCCGACGCGCTGGATGTTTGCGAGAAACTCAGTCAGACGCTCATGGCGTCTTTTGCGCGCTACGAACCCGAACCCCTCGGTGTCTATCAATCCTCGAGCGTCAAGTGCTCGTCGCTGCTTGAATATCTCGGATTGCTGATCAACGGTGAGTGGCAACGCGAGCCGCTGCCTACGGGTCCGGTCAATCGCTCGCTCGCCACGTCGCGTCTCTTGTTTGGAACCGAGGCCATCGAGTATCGCACCCCCACTGCGACCCGAGTCGGGGCTATGTTGGGAATCAAGGAATATCCCACTCCCAGCGTCGTGGGCATGTTCAATCGGCTCCTATCCGCGCCGTTTGAATTCGTTTCGACTCAGTCGTTTTCATTCCTGAGCAAAGCCGCAGGTCAATCTCTGCTGCAGCGTCAGTTCAATCGCATGATCAACGCAGGGGATTTTGCCGTCTCGCAGGCAGCCGAACTCAAAGACGCGTTGGATGCCCTGACCAGCAATGAGTTCGTCATGGGGGATCATCATTTCTCGCTGCAAGTGCTTGCCGACGTCAATGAGACTGCGGCCTCCGGATTGGGCCGCCTCAAAGGTCTCAATGACTGCATTGCCCTGGCCCGTAGCTATTTGGCGGACACAGGAATGCTGGTCGCAAGAGAAGACTTGGCCTTGGAAGCCGCATTTTGGGCGCAACTGCCCGGAAACTTTCCACTCAGGCCGCGCAAGGCACCCATCACCTCGCGAAACTTCGCAGCGATGGTGCCGTTCCACAACTACCCCTTGGGCCGAGCGGCCGGCAACCATTGGGGAGATGCATTGAGCTTATTCATGACCAGTGCGCGCTCACCCTATTATTTCTCGCTACATGCAAGCGATCCATCCGACCCGGATGGCGGCAGCCGCAAGGACACGGGACACACCCTTATATGCGGCCCGACCGGCTCCGGTAAGACCGTCTTTATCGGTTTCCTGGTTGCAATGCTGTCTCGTCAAGGAGCGACGCAGATAATCTTCGACAAGGATCGCGGACTAGAAATCTTGGTCAGGGCGCTGGCGGGCGAATATCTCCCATTAAAAAATGGGGTGTCCACGGGTTTTAACCCACTGCAACTGCCGGCTACGCCGGACAACGTGGAATTCCTCAAGATCTGGCTGCGGCAGTTGAGTGCCGGAATATCGCCGTCGCGCGCTGCGACAAACCCGGTGAGGGAGACGGCTGACCTGGAGCAGGCTCTGCGCGGTACCTTGAGCCTTCCGCCGTCAGCGCGCCGGCTGTCGCGCCTGGTCGAGTTTCTCGACCCAACGGACGCTGAGGGTCTGCACGCCCGCTTGTCGCCCTGGTGCGAATGCTCCGGTGGCGACTATGCGTGGGCGTTCGACAACGATCATGACTCGGTGGTGCCGCGGCTCTCCGGCCGCGCCGTCATCGGCTTCGATGTTTCGGAGTTTCTCGATCATCCGCTGACGCGCGCCCCCATCACCCTGTATCTCTTCCATCTCGTTCGGCAACTTCTCGATGGCCGCCGGCTGGTTTGCTGGATGGATGAGTTTTGGCGGCTTCTGGCAGATCCGGCATTCGAGAGTTTCGCCAAGGACGGACCGAAGACCTGGCGAAAACTCAACGCCGTGATGTGCCTGGCGACACAGAGCCCGAGCGACGTACTCGACAGCCCCATCAGCCGGACATTGGTGGAGCAGACGCCGACCAAAATATTCTTCCCAAACGCCGGCGCCAGCTTTGAGGAGTACACGCGCGGATTCGGCCTCACCCAGCGCGAATACGCCTTGATCAAGGAGCAGCTCGAGGCGGGCTCGCGCAGGTTCCTGATCAAGCAGGCGCATCACAGTGTCGTTTGTCAGCTGGATCTCAAAGGGTTCGATGGTGAGCTGGCCGTCATCTCCGGCCGCGCCCAACAACTCAGACGCATGCAGCAAATCATCTCCGCCACCGGAGCGGATCCACAGGCATGGCTGCCGCAATTTCTGGCTCAATCAAACTAAATGGAGAAAGGTATGTACAGCTTCAAGGTTAAAGCGCTCCTCGCCATTCTAGTGACGTCGATCGCCGGAATTCCGGGCGCTCGCGCCCAATGGGCCGTCGTCGATGCGCCCGCCATCGTGCAGTTGATCCAGGAAGTTCAGACCGCCGCGCAACAGCTGGCAACGGCGCGCAACCAGTTGCTGCAAGCACAGCAGGCTCTGCAGACCATGACCGGCGATCGGGGCATGGAGCAGCTGCTGGGCACAATCAACCGCAACTACCTGCCCTCTAACTGGACGCAGGTCACCGCTGCGCTACAAGGCTCGGGAGGTTATGGCACGCTATCGGCCGATGCGCAGAGCATCGTCAACTCCAACGCCGTCTTATCGCCACAGCAATTGGCAACTCTGCCGGCAACCGGCCAACAGCTCATTCAGGCGCAACGGCAATGGGGTGCCATGCAGCAGGCACTGGCTCATCAGGCGCTGGCGAACGCCAGCAGCCGGTTCGCGGCAATTCAAACGCTGATTTCCAGCATCGCGTCGGCCGCCGACCAAAAGGGAATTCTGGACTTGCAGGCGAGAATCAATGCCGAGCTCGGGATGCTGCAGAACGAACAATCCAAAAATCAGCTGCTGAGCCAATCCGCTCAGGCCCAGGCATCGAGCCTCAACCTGCAAGCGCGCGAACAGGTCATCGACGGACATGGTCGATTCGAAGCCCGCTTTCAACCGACTCCGTGAATCCCATGGGCTTCTTTGCAACATTCTGGTCTTGGCTCAATGGTCAGCTCGGCGCTTACATCGGAGACAACACGGCGCGGCTGGCCGCGGTGCTTGAACCGGCAGTCGTGACGCTCGCCACCGTATACCTGATGGTGTGGGGATATCTCCTGCTCATGGGGAAGGTAAACGAGCCCGCCGAAGCGGGAATCAGGCGTGTTGCGCTGATAGCGTTGGTGTTTGGGGTGGGGCAGCGCCTTTGGCTCTACAACACGATAATCGTCGACACCTTCTATAACGCGCCGGCCGAGCTCGCGGCCGCGATGCTGGGCGCGAATGACCCCGTAGCGACTATCGACGCCATCTGGGAGAGCGGAGGCACTGTCGCCGGAAACCTTTGGGACAAGGGCGGCCTGTGGAATAGCGATTTCGGCTTTTATCTGGCGGGGGCCGTGGTCTGGATCTTGATGGGAGTGCTGTGCGTCTATGTCATGTTTCTCATCGCCCTCTCGAGTATTGCCCTCGCCGTGCTGCTCGCGCTCGGGCCCCTATTCATGGTGATGCTGTTCTTCGACGCGACCCGGCGCTTTTTCTCGGCTTGGATCGCGCAACTCGCCAACTATGCCTTGATCACGATCCTGACCGTCATGACGGCAGCGCTATTGCTGCGAATCGTTCAATCCTACGCCGCACAAACCGCGGCGCGCGGCAGCGCAATTCTGACCGTAGACGCGCTGAACATGATGTTGGTCGCCGTCCTGGTGTTTCTGGTTTTGCGTCAGGTCATGCCGATCGCGTCGGGACTGGCCGGCGGCGTATCGCTCAACTCGTTCGGCGTGACCAGCCGCGGCGCCATGATGGCGACGAGAACTGTCGGTCGGATGCTCTCGCCCGCGTCGGGTTTTGCGCTGCCCGTCGTGGCCCGGACAGTCGGCGCCGTCGCCCAGGGCACTGGGGTGGCCGTGCGTTACGCAACCACGCGTTCCGTGGAGGCGCTGGGACGCAATTGGCGAAATTGGCGCCGATAGGATTTGTCGTCACCAAGGAGGGTGAAATGCTGCGTGTGACATTCGGATTGGCGTTGTGCTGGCTCTTGTGCGCTTGCTCGTCTCCCTCATTGCGCTGCGACAAGCATTTGCAGCCGATTAACGCGCCGAAGAGCATTTAGGATGAGCCGCGCGCTGAGCGAGGATTATTTCCGGGAAGCGGAGTCATGGGACAGCGATCGAGCCGCGCAATTGCGCCGCAGCGAGCGCATCGCATGGTGGGCGGCCGGAGCGGGATGGCTTTGTGCGGTCGCCGGGTCCCTCGCGCTGGTGCTGCTCATGCCCTTGAAGCGCGTCGACCCATTTCTCGTGCGCGTCGACAGCAGCACGGGCGTCGTGGACGTAGTGCCGGCCCTGACGCGATACGCGTCGCCGGACGAAGCGGTTACCCGATACTTCATCACGCACTATCTCACGGTGTGCGAACGATTCAATTTTGCCACCGCCGAGAGCGACTATGAGGAGTGTGGCGCTTTCCACTCGGCGCAACGAAATCAAGCGTGGTACGCGCTGTGGACGGCAACCAATCCTCAGTCGCCTTTGAACGTGCACAAGGATGGCAGCAGTGTCCGAGTCCAAGTCGCCTCGGTCAGCTTCTTTACTCGATCGAGCGGTCTGTCGGATCTCGCCTCCGTGCGATACCTGAAGGCGTCCCGTCCGGGGGCCGGCGGCGATGAGTCGACTTCCCATTGGGTGGCGACAATCCAGTTCGCCTATGCGGATCCGGCAAGGGATCCGAAAACGCGCCGCTGGAATCCACTGGGATTCAAGATCGTCGATTTTCGCACTGAGCCGGAGGACGTGAGATGAATACCGTGACTCTTCGTTCGGTGGCTTGGGGTCTCGCGCTGTTGCTCGCGATTCAAGGGCGGCAGTCCGTCTGTCTGGCCGAAACGACTCCTGCAAGGGGCAGTGTCGATTCGCGCATACGAGTCGCAGCATATGATGACAATCAGGTTTACAGGCTGCGAGGCGTCGTAGGCTACCAAATCGATCTGGAGTTCGAAGCCGGTGAATCCTTTGTCGGGCTCGGCGCAGGTGACATTGAAGGCCTTGCATTTGTCGGCGAAGAAAATCACCTCTTCCTGAAACCCAAAGCGGCCAAGGTATCCACCAATCTGACGGTTCTCACCAACCGCAGGCACTATCAAATCGAGTACACGGCATTGCCGCGGCAGGAGGTCGTGGAAGCTGAAGTCATCTACGCATTGCGCTTCACGTATCCGCCGCCTTCGCAAGCCACGGTCGAAGCTGCCAATCACCTCGAAGCGCAATTGCAAAGTGCTTCCGGCAATCGCCCGCGCAATGTCGATTATTGGTATTGCGGCGAGCCCACGCTCAAGCCGGCCGCCGCATCGGACGACGGCGTCCATACGCGATTGAGATTTGCGGTGAACGCCGATCTGCCCGCGATTTTCGTGCGCAACGAGGACGAGAGCGAGTCGTTGCTGAATTTCAGCATGGACTCGGGAGACGTGATAATTCACCGGGTGGCGCGGCAGTTTATCCTGCGTCGCGGGAAACTCTCCGGATGCATCGTCAACCAAGGGTACGTCGGCGGCGGCAAGCGGCTGGAGTCGGGCACGGTGGCGCCGGACGTCGAGAGGCGGGTGCAAGGAGGCGTGCCGTGACGCAGCCGGATTCGGATGAGGAGGTTCGCGGCGAACGTGACCGTCATACGATCAGTGGCGCGCCCTCGATGCAATCGCGCATGAGCAGCTTCCTTGCCCTCGGTCTCATGAGTGTCTTGGGGCTGGGCATGCTCACCTGGTACTACGCCAGCGCATTGACGCGTCAAAGTCGCGCTCGTCAGGGGGGTCAATCCGCCTCGGTGCAGCGCGTGCAGGCGGAAATGCCTCTTCCGGGCCTGGGAAGAATCGATCCGCCTTCGCCGCCCGCCACCGGCAGGCCGTCCTTGCCGCCGCAGGATTCTCCCGACCCGGTGTTGCCGCTGCGCGAAATACCTCTCGCACCGAGCCAGACGAGCCGCGCGGTGGAAACGGCAGCGGCGCCAAAGACACCTGCGCAGCTGACATTGGAGCGTCAATTGTCCGGAACGGTGTTCTCGCAACAGAGTACACCGGCGGCCTCGCCGTCCGGCGTCGTATCAACTGTGAAATCAGGCGCCTCAGAACCGGGCGAGCTGAGCACGCTGCTGCGACCAAGCGTGACTCCCACCGTGCAAGCACAAGTTCTGCCAACCCAGCGTTTGCTGCTGCCCAAGGGGGCGTTTCTGGATTGCACCCTGGAAACTGCAATCGACTCGACGTTGCCCGGCATGACCACCTGCGTCATGGCGACCGACACGTTCGGCGTGGACGGGCAGGTTGTGCTGCTGGAGCGAGGCACGAAACTCGTCGGAGAGACGCGCGGCCAGGTTCAGCAAGGATCGGCGAGGGTATTCGTTTTGTGGAACGAAGCGCGCACGCCATCCGGCGTCATCGTGCCGCTGGCATCGCCGGGCGCGGACGAATTGGGACGCGCCGGGTTGGCGGGGACCGTCGACCGCCATTTCTGGGAGCGCTTTGGCGCAGCGATCCTGGTTTCGGTAATCGACGGCACCATTCAGGCCGCCGTCCAGTCCGGCCGCGGAAACACCGGCACGGTGATCGTCAATCCTTCGAGCACACAAGATGTCATGACCGAGGTATTGAAAAATACCATCAATATCCCGCCGACGGTGGTAAAGCACCAGGGCGACCGTATTCAGGTATTGGTCGCCCGCGACCTGGACTTTAGATCGGTCTATGAGCTTCGATCCGTCGCCGTCAGTCCGTAGCGCTGCGGCGGATTCATCGGCGCTGGGGATCACCCTGCATGCGCTGCGTCCGCTTCTGAGCAGCTCCGACGTCATGGAGCTTTGCATCAACCGGCCTTGCGAGGCCTTCATCGAAACCAATTCGGGGTGGCATCGCGAACAGCTTGCCTTTGCAGATTTCGATTGGTGCATTCGATTCGCGAAATTGGTGGCTAACTCCACTCAGCAACGTATCGACGCAACGTCGCCACTATTGTCGGCGGCGCTGCCGAGCGGAGAAAGGGTGCAAATCGTCATGCCGCCGGCCACCTCGCCCGGCTGTGTGGCTATCGCGATTCGACGGCCGTCTGACCGGGTGTGGAGTATTGAAGAGTTGGCGCGACGCGGCATCTTTCGCCGCACCCGGCACGTCGACCAAATGCTCGACGAAACCGAGCGGGAGCTGACTCGTCTATTGGCATGCTGTGAATTCGAAGAGTTCATGCGCTTGGCCGTACGTAGCCGCAAGAACATCGTCGTTTCGGGGCCCACTGGCTCGGGTAAGACGACCTGGACCAAGGCGCTGATTCGCGAGATTCCCAGCGATGAGCGCTTGGTAACCATAGAGGATGCCAAGGAACTGGTGCTGGATTTGCATCCCAATCATGTTCGGCTCTTCTACTCCAAGGACGATCAAGGTGTTGCGCGGGTGACTCCGAAGCAGCTTCTGGAATGCTGTTTACGCATGAAGCCGGACCGGATACTGCTGGCGGAACTTCGCGCCCAGGAAGCCTTCGACTATTTGCGCAATGTGAATTCCGGGCATCCGGGATCCATCACCAGCGTGCACGCGACCAGCGCCGCATTGGCTTTCGAGCAGTTGGTGCTGCTGGTGAAGCAGAATCAAAGCGGCCGTGAACTGGCGCGCAGCGACATCAAGAGTCTCCTGTACCTGCTGATTGATGTCGTGATTCAGTTCGGCGTCGAGCGCCATGAACGGTTCATCAAGGAAATTTGGTACGAACCCGAGCGCAAGCGGCAATGATCGGCGATCTGCATGGTTGGACGGCTTTGATGGCCGCATATTCCGCGGTTCAAGCGCCGATGATCGCCGGACTAGTGCGGGCCCGCGCCGACTGGCAGCGCTACCTTCTCTCTCCGCTGGTAGCGGCACCGCTGACGGCCGTGGCCGCCATCGGCACGGCCTTGACGAACCCAGTGCTGGCACATCTCAGTCAGGCCATTCACGCTCCGATGCAAACCGCGATCGGCATCGGTGTGAGCGCCGTGCTGGGATTCGTCGGCGGCCGCGAGCTGGCGCGCAGCCCAGAGGCCGATAAGCAGCATCAACGCGGGTCCGTTGTGAGCGAGCAGCTTCCGCACCGATTCGAACGTGTTGATCGCACCCGGCAACGCGGCATCACGCTCGGCGGCGTACGCATCCCTTTTCTCGATGAGACCAAGCATTTTAAGCTCATCGGTACCACCGGCACGGGCAAAAGCACGGCGATCAGGGAGGTTCTGTCGAGCGCGCTGGCACGCGGCGACCGCGCTGTCATCGCCGATCCGGATGGCGGATACCTGCGGCGCTTTCATGATTCAAGGCGCAACGACATCGTGCTCAATCCCTTCGACGCGCGTTCCGTAAAATGGGATCTCTTTGCCGAGATCAAGAACGATCACGACGTGGAGCAACTGGCGCGATCCTTGATACCCGATCACGAGGGTCAAGACCGAAGCTGGCGAGGCTACGCGAGAACATTTTTCACCTCAGTCACGCGGCAGGCACATGAAGCCGGGGTCACCGACGTGGGCGAGCTTTATCGGTTGCTCGTTGTTTCGGATGCGGCAGAATTGCGCGCTCTGGTTCGCGGTACACCGGCTCAGCCGTTTCTGGACCAAGACAACAGCCGGATGTTCGATTCGATCCGATCGGTGACCAGCTCGGCGGTCGGGGCCCTTGAGTACATCGCGCGACAAAAGACGGCGGGATTCTCGGTGCGTGGATGGGTCCAGGACCCGTCGTCCGGGGTGCTGTTCATCCCCTATAAGGCGGGTGAGATCGCAGCGCTGCGTTCGACCATTTCGAGCTGGATGCGCCTTGCGATCTTCGAAGCCATGAATCAAGAAGAAGATCCGGAACGCCGTCCCCTATGGTTCATCGTGGATGAATTGGACGCCCTCGGACAGATCGACGGCCTCAAGGACGCGCTGGCCCGGCTCCGAAAATTTAATGGAAGAGCCCTTCTCGGCTTCCAATCGATTTCGCAAGTATCCAGCACGTATGGTGCCGGCGACGCCCACACGCTGGTGGAAAATTGCGGAAATACCTTGATATTGCGCTGTTCCGCGAGCGAAGGCGGAGGCACTGCTCGATTCGCCTCGCAACTCATCGGCGAGCGCGAGGTGTTGCGCACAACGGTGTCGAAAAGCCGACGGCTCACTGAGATGTTCGGTTCAGTGTCGCAAAGCCAGCACTTTAGCGTCGAATCTGCCGTGCTTCCCTCGCAAGTGGAACAGCTTCCCGACCTGACGGGCTATCTGAAATATGCCTCCGATCCGAAGTGGCAGCGGGTGCGGCTGGAGGCGAGCCAGGAGTGGGTGCGGAATCGGCCGTTGGCAGCGGCCGAGGCCGTGGAAAGAAGGACTGGTGCCTCCGTGGAGCACGATCATGGGTGACGGAGCTCCGGTGCTGAGCGATTCAACCATGCAGGTCGGCCTGCTGATGGAAAGCGCTCAAGCGCATCAGAAACTTGCCGAGACGCAACTCGAGACTCTCCGTGCACATACCCAGGATCTTGACTGTGTGGTGCGGGACGAGATACGCCGCACGCTCATTCAAGAGCTATCGATGTTGACCGAGGAAACGGCACGCGCAACGCGCGCGCTGGCAAGAGTCAGGCAGGGCTCCGCTCGACGCGTGGCGTCCTGGAACGTGTCCGCGGCGCTGGTCTGTACGCTCGCGCCTCTCGCCGTAGCACGCTGGATGTTGCCATCGGCCGCCGAGATCGCGGCGCTGCGCGCTCAGCGCGACGCGCTTTCCTCAAACCTGACAGCGCTCAAGGCTCAAGGTGCGGACATCGATTGGCGGCGGTGCGGCGAGGAAAAGCGGATTTGCGTCCGAGTGGACCGCAAGGCACCGGCTTACGGCGGCAAGGCGGATTACTACGTCATCCAGAGATACTGAAATGTCCTGGATGACAAACATCGATGCCCTCCATGACCCCAAGACGGTGTTTCTGAGCGCGGCGTTCATTTTGGCCGTCGCTTTGTGCGTCAACATGATGCGACGCGGTCGCGGGGAAATGCACAAGCGCGGCGTACTGGTCGCGGACGGCAAGCCCATGCAGCGCCGCTGTGCGCGTCGAAGGCGATCGAACTCAGATCTGCTTACCCTGGCGGGCATCGCCATTCCATTGATCGATGAGGCGAAACACTTCAAGCTCATCGGCACGACCGGGACCGGCAAGTCCACCGCGATCGGCGAACTCCTTGCTGCGGCGATTGCGCGGGGAGATCGCGCAGTATTCGCCGATCCGGACGCGGCCTATCGCGCGCGGTTCCACGATCGCTATCGGGGCGATATCGTGCTAAACCCCTTCGAGCCCGATTCTGTGAAGTGGGATTTATTCGCGGAAATAGAAAGCAGCTACGACGCGGAGCAACTTGCCAGCGCGCTGATTTCGAGTTGCGAGGACGCGGCGGCGCGCGAATGGCGTGGCTATGCACGTACCTTTCTGGCGGCCTTGCTGCGTCGCTGTCATGCGGCCGGAATACGCGAAATGTCTGCTCTGTGGCGATTGCTCAATGTCGCGCCTGCGGAAGAATTGCGATCCATTGTGGCCGGAACACCGGCGCAACCCTTTCTGGATCCTGACAATGCCCGTATGTTCGGTTCGATACGATCGGTTGCGGGATCCGCAGCTGCCGCATTCGAGCATATTGCGAGCCAGCGGGCGCGGCTCTTCTCGCTGCGCAAATGGGTCAGAAGCCCGGCGGGCGCAGGTTTGCTCTTCATTCCCTATCGCGCCGGCCAGATCGCGGCGCTGAAGTCGATCATCGCGGCTTGGATGCGCATAGCCATATTCGAGGCGATGAGCCAACCGTTGGACAACGACCAGAGGTTGTGGTTCGTGGTTGACGAACTCGACGCGCTCGGCGCGATCGACGGGCTGAAGGATGCACTCGCCCGACTGCGAAAATTTGGGGGTCGCTGCGTTCTGGGGTTGCAATCGATTTCGCAGGTTTCCGCAACTTACGGTGCCGATGCCCAAACAATCGTCGAAAATTGCAGCAATACAGTAATTCTGCGGTGTGCCGGCAGCGAGCATGGCGGGACGTCGCAGTTTGCGTCGCGGTTGATCGGCGAACGAGAAGTCGTGCGTCGCCAGATCTCCCGGGGCAAGGATCGCGAGGCCTCCTTTGCCGTCCGGGGCGCACGCCGCTCGCGCAGCGTGACGGATCAACGCGTGATGGAGACCGCGGTGCTGCCGTCCGAGCTAGAGCAATTGCCCGATCTCTGCGGCTACTTCAAGGGCGCCTCGTCAGCGCACTGGTTGAAAGTGGTTCTGCCCGGTCGGAAACCTCATGTCCGACGATAGCAATATCCGCAGCACGGGCTACTTCATCGCCCGCACCCTCGTTCCATGCCGATCTTGCGGCCGTTCAACCGGTGTGTTGGCGTTGGCCGTCCCGCCTGGCCATGAAAGGGCGGACGGCGACACCGACGACGGTACCTGGCAATCCGCGGATTTGCCGGCGTTCCTATTCTTCTTATCGTGGCTGCCGGAGCGAGTGCTGCAACAGATCGCCACGCATTCCAAGGCCTTTCGACTGGACGACGGCGATGGGTCCTTGAACCGCAATTGGTCCAATCATTGTGAGCATTGCGATGAACTTTTGAGCGATGAAGATCTGCACTGCGAGCCCGGCGCCTTCCTGGCCTTCAGCGAGGCCGAGGCTGCGAACATTCAAATCCAATATATCCATGACGCGTTCGAGGCGGCGGCGGCCGGCTACGCACCCGACCCCGCTTTCATACCTTGGCCATCTATTTTCTCAACCTGAAAAATTTTGGCCGTGCGAATGGCAGCAGTGCCGTGCGGGCCGCGGCCTATCGCGCCGGCGAGCGCATTCACGACGAGCGTAGCGGTAAAACCTATGACTACTCCGGCCGCGATGATGTCGTCCACAAGGAGATTATCGTGCCTGGGGAGTTTGCCGCGGACGATCTGGCTTGGGCGAAAGATCGATCCATTCTTTGGAATTCCGCAGAGCAGGCCGAGACACGCCAAAACGCGCGGGTCGCCCGGGAATATCTGGTTGCGCTGCCGTTCGAGCTGCCGCAGGAATCGCGGGTACATCTGGCCAGGGAATTCTCACGAGAGTTGGTTGAGCGCTATCGGTTCGCCGCCGACCTGACCGTGCACGCGCCGCGCGACTTCCCGGGCAGCGATCCGCGCAACTTCCACGCGCACCTGCTGGCGACCACCCGTGAGGCCACCGGCGCGGGTCTGGGAGCGAAGACCGCGCTCGAATGGAGCGATGGGCGTCGCCGGGAAGCGGGTCTTCAGCCCGTCATCACCGAGCTCCTGCATGTGCGGCGCCGGTGGGCGGAGACCACGAACGAGTTCTTGAGCCAGGGGCATCTGCAAGGTCGAATTGATCACAGAACCCTGCAAGCCCAGGGCATCGACCGCGAACCGCAGCCGTGGATTCCCCGGGTCGCGTTTGAAATGGAGCGGCACGGTTACCGCAGCGAGCTGGCGGAGCGCATTCGCGAAGAGCATCAGGCACGGATGGACGCACGCTTGCAACGGGAGGCACAACAAGCGAAGTCCTCTGCGGGGCCTCAAAGCCTCGAGCAGATTCGCCGCGAATCTCGAGAAAACTGGCTGCGCCTGCGACAAGCGAACGCCGAGCCCGCGCGTGAGGCGGGAGAACGCTCGCCGGATGACGATCTCGCGCGCTGATGGAAAGCGTTGCCTTCGCGTCGTGCTACGTCTATTCGCCGGCTGGAGTCGGCGAGGTATGCGAGCGATCCCGATTGTTGCGGGAGTTGCTCAAGTCGGGTGATGAGCAGTTCCTGCTCAAGTATGCGGTCCGCGTCCATCAACAAGCTACCCAATCGACGCAGCTGGCGGGATTCTTCGGCGCCGCTGACGTCTTGGTGCCCGTGCCGGGATGCTCGACCCAGTCGTGCGGTCGGTGGGTTGCGGCGGGCCTGGCGGATGCGCTCGTGCGCGAAGGACTGGGTGCGATTTCATGGCGCGGACTGCACAGGATACGCGCGGTGCAGAAGTCGGCTACCGCGGGGGTTGCTGCGCGTCCCAGCGTCCGGCTGCACTATGAATCCTTTTCGATGGAGCGGGCGCCGAGGGAGATGGGCAGCGTGATGTTGATCGATGATGTGATCACGAAAGGCCGAACCATTCTGGCCGCGGCCGCCAGGGTGCGCGAGATTCTCCCCGGCGCGCGAATTCGCGCTTTCGCTTTGGTGCGCACAATGGGGCTAATCCCTACCATCAGTCGTCTGGTCAATCCATGCATCGGAGAAATCCTCTGGGTCCGAGGAGACGCGACGCGAATCCCCTGACGTATACTCATTGTATGCAACGGTCGTGCATTGCAGCGAGTACCCCACCCGGCAGTCGCCCGCTGCAGAATCTGACCAGCAACGACATTGCCGATCGATTCAGACGCGCGCTCGCCGAGCAAGACGGCGTCGACGGCGCTCACTGCGTACACGAGATGTGGATGCGCGGCGCAATGTCCATTAACATTGAGCACGCTCTCGAGGCGCTGTGGGACGTTGCGGCGGCGTCCATACCAGATTGGCTGCCGATGCGCTATATCGATTGGTTGCCCGCGGTATACGAAGCGGCGCTCGAATTTAAGTCTTCCGCCACGGGGCGATCGAATATCTACTTGGTCTTGCTTGATTTCAGCGACCGGGGCGGGCCGTACGGCGTGTATGTCGGCATGAGCAAGTACCGTCCGGCGCAGCGCTTTGATCAGCACAAAGCGGGAATCCGGGCGGCGGGCAGCGTATTGAAACGAGGAATCGAAGTGCTTACAGGACCGACGATGCATCTGCAATTCATCAAGCGCAGCGAAGCCGAGCGCGTCGAGGCGCAGCTGGCGGAGCGCCTGAAATCGGTGGGACTGACGGTTCGCGGTGGACACTAGGAATTCAATGATTCTCATCGGTATGTTCGATTCGCCGTTCGTGCGGCGGGTGGCGGTCAGTATGAATTTTTTGGGCGTGCGCTTTGAGCACCGCAATTGGTCCGTCGGAAAGGACTTCGAGCTGATTCGCCAATTCAATCCGTTGGGCCGAGTACCGACTCTGGTGCAGGCTGACGGCGATACGCTCATCGAATCCGCTGCGATATTGGATTATCTCGACGAGAGCGCCGCTCCGGCGCGCGCGCTTCTGCCCCGTTCGGGTGAGGCCCGCCGCGAGGCGCTGCGAACCATCGCCGTCGCCGTCGGCGCCGGAGAAAAGGGCGTCGCGCAGGTATATGAGACTGCGTTCCGGCCGCCGGAGAGGAGATACCGGCCCTGGGTCGAGCGCTGCCACACGCAAATGCACGCGGCGCTCGCCGAGCTCGATCGCACGGCCCAAGTGCGGGCCGGAGAGTGGTTGATGGGCAATCGAATCACCCAGACCGACATCACCGCTACCTGCGTCTATACTTTCTTGAGCGACGCGTTGGCCATCAATCGCAATTCGGTGGCTTACCCGGCATTGGACGCAATTGCCGCACGCTGCGAAGCACTCCCCGAGTTCAAATCGGTCAAGGCCGATTGGTTCTCACCAGCTGATGCTTGAGGACTGACGCGGCTTGCCGCGCCGGCGCTGTTCCGCGTTACAATGAGAACATGGTCGTCGTCCACCACCTCAATAACTCCCGGTCGCAAAGGGTGTTGTGGCTGCTCGAGGAACTCGGTGTTCCCTACGAGGTCAAGCGCTACGAACGGGACGCCAAAACCATGCTGGCGCCTCCTTCCCTGCTTGCGATTCACCCCTTGGGAAAGTCGCCGGTCATCGTCGACGGCGCGATCACGGTGGCCGAATCCGGAGCGATAGTTGAATATCTGGTGGATACGTACGGTACCGGACGCCTGGCCCCTCCCGTCGGCAGCCCGCAGCGGCTGCGCTACACCTACTGGCTGCATTACGCCGAAGGATCGGCGATGCCGCCGCTTCTGTTCCGTCTGGTGTTCAATAGAATTGCGACGAATCCGGCCCCCTGGCCGGTCAGTGCGATTGCCCGCAAGATTGCTTCCACCGTCGACAAATCCTTCATCTCGCCGAACTTGAACCGGCATCTTGACTACATGGAATCCGAACTGGCTTCCCATGCTTGGTTCGCCGGCGAGCAATTCACGGCTGCCGATGTGCAAATGAGCTTTCCGTTGGAAGCCGCGGCTTCACGCGGCGGATTGAACACGAGCCGGCCCAAATTGATGGCCTTTCTCGAGCGAATTCATGCCCGTGACGGGTACAAGCGGGCATTGGAGCGTGGCGGTCCATACGATTTTTAGATGGCCTCGAGTTTCGCGTCGAAATATTAAAAAGTAAGGGGAGTTGCCATGTGGAAGTCGAATACGGCGGCGCTGCCGTCCGCTGTCTTGCTGTTTGCTCTAACCGCCTGCGGTCAGTCGCCGCCGCCTCACGCAGCCGCCCCGCCGCTTTCGCCCGCGAGTCAGGCATGGAACAAGCTTACCAACGGCTTCATCGAAGACTACATGAACGCACAGCCGGCCTTCGCGGTGAATTCCGGCCGCCACGAGTTCGACGGCCAGCTGCCCGACTTTAGTGCCCACGGAATCAAACGCGAAATAGCGCGGCTGCATTTCGAGCGCGATCAAATCGCCGCGGTCGATCCCGCCACGTTACAGCCGCGGGAGCGTTTCGATCGAGAATACCTGCTTGCCATCGTGGACCGCGATCTTTTCTGGATCGAAAAGACTCGGTTTCCTTTTAACAATCCCGCCTGGTATATCGGCAATCTCGATCCCGATGTCTACCTAAGCCGAAACTATGCTCCGCTCGATGTGCGCCTGAAGGCTTTCATCAAGTACGCGCACGGCGTGCCGAAGGCCGCCGCGGCCATCAAGGACAATCTCAAGTCGCCCATGCCCAAAACCTATGTCGAGCTGGGCATCGCGCAATTCGGCGGACTCGCGGATTTTTATGCGAAGAACGTCGCCGCCGTATTTGCCTCGGTGGCGGATCCGGATCTGCAAAAGCAGTTGACCGAAGCCGATGCCGCGGCCGCGCAGGCGATGGGCGCGCTGAAGAGCTACCTGGAATCCGAACGCGGTAAGGCGAACGACAAGTTCGCGTTCGGCGCCGATCTTTTCGCGCAGATGGTCAAGCAGACCGAGCAAGTCGATTTGCCTGTCGATCAAATCGAAGCGGCGGGGCGCGCCGATCTCGAGCGCAACACCGCCGCGCTGAAGGCCGAGTGCGCCAACTACGCGCCCAAGGCCTCGCTGGCGCAGTGCGTCGCCAAAATGGCTGCGAACAAGCCGAAAGGCGGCCCGGTCGAGGAGGCGCGCGCGCAGCTCAAGATGCTCAGGGAATTCGTCGTCAAGAATAACGTGGTCTCGATCCCCAACAATGACGAGGCGCTGGTCATGGAGGCGCCGATCTACAACCGCTCCAACGCTGCGTTCATCAATACCGCGGGTGCCTATGACAAGGGTGTCGCGTCGATCTACAACATCGCGCCGCCGGATCCCAAGTGGAGCAAGGCCGAGCAAGCCGCCTATATTCCCGGCGAGGCATCGTTGTTGTTCACCTCCGTGCACGAAGTCTGGCCCGGGCACTTCCTGCAATTCCTGCATTCGAATTCCAATCCGGACAAGCTCGAAGGACTTTGGGTGGGTTATGCGTATGCGGAGGGCTGGGCGCACTACTGCGAGGAAATGATGATCGAGGTGGGTCTGGGCAAGGGCGATTCCGAGACGCATATCGGGCAGCTCAACGAAGCGCTGCTGCGCGACGTGCGCTTGCTGTCAGCCATCGGTCTGCACACTCACGGCATGACCGTCGCACAGTCCGAAAAGATGTTCAGGGAGCAGGCGTTTCAGGATCCGGGCAATGCGCGCCAGCAGGCCGCCCGCGGCACCTATGACCCTGCCTACCTGAATTACACGCTTGGCAAGCTCATGATTCGCAAGCTTCGCGCCGACTGGCTGGCGAAAGGGGCGGCCGCAGCGTCCGCGGACGACAAGTCGCATTGGCATGAGTTTCACGACAAGTTCCTGTCGTACGGGGGACCGCCGATCCCCTTGTTACGCAAGGAGATGATGGGCGAGGGCGGCAGCGCTCTTTAGCGCAATCCGACGATGATCCCGCTGTCCGCCCAGTTGCCCAGGAAGCTTGCGGCGGCCGGCGGGATTTCGTCAGCCGACAGCACGGCGGACAGCGCCTCGCAAATCTCACCGAAGCTCGAGCCGGAGAGCGCCGCATCGAGCGCCGTCGATTCGGCGATCGTCAGGGAACGAAAGTAGTTCTGAAGATCCTGGCGCCACAGAAGCCAGGGGACGGGCGCGTCCTCGCGCGCGGGCCTGGGCGGTGTCTCATCGTGGCTCATGGCCTTCCAGATGGCGGCCGTATTCCAGTGAAACGCGAGACGTCGCAGCGAAGGATGAAATTCGAATTTCATGCCGCTCCAAGCTTGCGGGTCGACTGCCGAGAGCGCGGCGCGCCACAAGGGTTGCGCATCCCGCGCGTCGAACACCTCCGACAGCGTCCATTCGAGCAAGGCGACTTCAGCCAGAATCGGCTGGTCGCTGAAGGGGGAGGCGCCGGACAGGAAATCCGCCAGTTCGCCGCCATACCAACGAATCGAGCGAAAACAAGATGGGTGTGACGCCACGTAAGCCTCGCCGAGAGCGACCCACATGTCATCGCCGAGCAGGCCGTGTAGTACGGGATAAGTGTCGTGCAGTGCATCGATCAATCGCACCTGATACGCATTGCGGTAGATCGCCAATCTCTCGGCCGCCGGCAGCGGCGGTGCATCCACGATGTCGGCGATGACCTGGCTGGTCTCGCCCAACAGGTGCCGTTGCATGCTCTGCTGCAGTTCGCGCAACGCTTCCTTGGCGCGCATCACGCCGCGCAGCGCTCGCGCGCGGCAATACCCCGCGCCACGTTCAGTTCATCCACCAGCTCGCTCAAGGCCGGAATGTTGTCGTCGCGTTCGATCATGGTGGGCACGTCGCCAAAATGCGCGACCGCTTGGGCGTACAGGTCCCACACGGGAGTCACGATGGGGTGGTCATGCGTATCGATCAAGTGGCCGCCCATGTTGCTGTGTCCGGCGAGATGAAACTGCCGCACTCTGGCCGGCGGTATCGCCCGAAGGTACTTCAGCGGATCAAAGCCGTGATTAACGCTGCTGACATAGATGTTGTTGATGTCGAGAAGAATGTGGCAGTCCGCGCGCGATGCCACTTCGCTCAAGAATTCCCACTCGCTCATTTGCGAACCATGGAATTCGAGGTAGCTCGAGACGTTCTCGAGCAAGATCTGGCGGCCCAACGCGTCCTGGACCTGGCCGACTCGCGCCGCCACCAACCCAAGCGCCTCCTCCGTGTAGGGCAGCGGCAGTAAATCGTGCAAATTCCGCCCGGCGACTCCCGTCCAGCACAGGTGGTCGGAAATCCACTGGGGTTGGATGCGCGCCGCCAGATCCTTGACCGAATTCAGATACTCGAAATCAATGGCATCCGTGCTGCCGATCGACATCGATACACCATGCATCACCAGGGGAAAGCGCTCGCGCACGCGTTCGAGATAGTGCAGCGGCTTGCCGCCCGGTACCAGGTAGTTCTCCGTGATGACTTCGAGCCAATCGATGGGATGAGGCTCGCTTAAGATCGCCTCGTAATGCGGGGTGCGCAGTCCTAGACCAAAGCCGGAGAGTTTCATCAGAATGGGCCGGGCATGGAGCCCGGCCCCTTACCGTCAACGATCGATGCCTTACTTCGCGGCCTTGGCTTTCGCCTGGGCAGCGGTGCACGCGTCCTTGGTCATGGAGACATAGCCTTGGCCCTTGCAGCTGTTTTGACCTTTGCAGCTGTTCTTCGCCGACTTGCACTCGGAAGTTCCCTTGCAGGAATTGACGCCGGTGCAATGCACCGTTGCGGCGTCTGCGGCAAATGTCGCCGTGCTGAATCCGGAGGTGAACAGCATGGCGGCCGCAGCGGCCATCGTGGCGCTCGACAGTTTATTGATCTGCATATTTGAACCCTCGATAGTTTTTTGATCGCAGCGGAATTGCTGCTCATGTAAAAGACCCGGCCAACCGAGCCATTATTACTCATTTACATAAGCACATGATTATTTCGTCGCAGGTGAATCCGATAAACCGGATCGTCCGAATTCGCGCAGCGGCCGGTAAATTAGATCGTACCGCTCCACCGGCCGCGTAAGCCTGCGCTCGGCGCGCATTGTGCGACGCACAAGTTTCCACTTCCGGCATCGGTACAGTACTATTCAGGGCTCTTCACGTTCGACAAGGGATGACGCTATGCGGCCGATTTTGGTTCTGACTCTGCTTTTTGTCGCCGGCTGCGCCGGTCAACCCAGCACTCCGCCTGCACCGGCGCAGGCTGTGACTTACGTCAGCTCGACGGGCGCGCCCGTTGCGCAAATCAGCGCGACCGCCGCCACCGGAGCGGATCTGGACGCCAAAAGATTGGCTGATGCTAAGAAGGCTGGATACACCGTGATCAACAGCAACGGGGAGCCGCTTTTTTGCAGCACCGAACCCCATCTCGGGTCGCACGTGCAGAAGGACACGATCTGCCTGACTGCAAAGCAATGGGACGATGAACGCGTCCGGACTCAGCAAGGGCTGCAGAACTACATGCGTTCCGACCCCGCCAAAGGCGGCAAGTAGCTTCCATCGCATCTCCGGCTGATGGCGGGAGGGCCAGCGCATCCCGGGACGGCGCCATGGCGGCCTGCGGTTCTGCGGTAATTGGCACGCTGATCTCGAAATTTGGCCTTGGCCGATGATCATCACCGAACGGTTCGTGTTCTTACACCTGCACAAGTCGGGCGGCAGTTTCGTGAACCAATGTTTGCTGCGATTCGTGCCGGGCGCGCGCAGCCTCGGGCATCTTCTGCCGCGCATGCTCATTCCGGCGGAAAATGCCGATTTGCCGGTGCTGGGATTCGTGCGCAATCCATGGAGCTACTACGTCTCCTGGTACAACTTCCAGACGCAACGTCAGCTCCCGAATCCCTTCTTCAGGATCTTGTCGCAAGGCGGCCGCCTGGGGTTCGAGGCGACGATTCGCAACATGCTGGAACTCGGTTCTTCCAGCGCGAATCTTGAAGCGATCCTGGCGGAATTACCTACCAGTTACACCAACCGCGGCCTGAATCTTCCGCGATTTGCGCTGTTGCCCATCAGGAACACCGGATTGGGCTTTTACTCCTTTCTTTATCGATACCTTTACGGGGACTTCGATGGCAAATTGACCGTGGAGCGGGCGGAGAATCTGCGTCCGAAGCTGCTCGAGTATTTGCTGCGCGTGGGCCATCGAGTGACTGCGGCGGCAAACGATTTCGTCATGGACCGCAGCGCCCAAAATGCCTTGGAGTATGAGCCGTACGTTGATTATTACAGCGACGGTTTGCGGGATCTCGTGGCCGAAAAAGACAAGTTGATCATCGAACGACACGGATATCGGTTCGGCAGCGACGCTTAAGACCCCTTCAACCGGCGCCAGGTGGTCTCAAGCGTCGGCAAGATCCGCTCGATGGCAGACTCGTGGCGCTTCCACTTCTCGGGATCCGGCGGTGTCAGCGTGTGCCTGGCCGGGGGCAAAGGTTGCTTTAGCCGCAGCTCGAGCGGCGGGTCGACGTCGATTCCGATGAATCCGCATAATCGCCGTATGATTTTCGCGGGATTCGACACCAAGGAGTCGTAATCCACCGTCGTCCATCGGGACGCGGGAATGGCCGCGAGATCATCGAGAACGATCGTGTTGGTAACCTTCCATTGGAAGGCCGCCAGCTCCTCCAGCGGCTTGCCGCGCATCTCTTGCCAGCCGGGCGGCAGCAGCAAGGACCAGGGCAGTTCGAACCCGTCGAGCCGGGGGTAGGTCTGCCACTTGCCCGCCTTCCAGGCTTCCATGATGCTGCCGATGTTGGCCCGCGGCTCGCGCCATAAGAAGATGAATAGTGCATCCGGGAATACTTGGCCAAGGAATGGAATTCGCAGGGCGTTCTTGGGGGTTTTTTCCAGAAATATCCTGCCCCCCTCATCGAAGATCGGTTCGCCGAGCCGGTCCACCAGTCGTTCCAGAATCTGGCCGTGAATGCGCTCGATGATCGGCGCAGTCGCCTGCCCGGCAGACAAGCGATTTGAATCGACGCCGGGCGCTCCTGGAGACAGCTCGGCGATGGATTCGATGAGCCAGTGCGCCTCGCCGCCCAAGGTGACGACCCGGTCGCTGCATGCCAGGGTCTCGAACAGCAGAGAGCTTCCCGAACGCGGCGCCGCAACGATGAAGACCGGCCGGGCCACGCGGGTGCTTTCTCGGGATGCGCGCAGCGAACGCCCCATTCCGCCGTCACCGCTCACGCATACCCGCAGGACCCGGCCCTCGAGAACCTGATGCGCCGCCACTCGATTCGTGCGCAGCACGATACCCTCGCCGGCGGGACGGGATGCGAGGCGCAACGTATCGCGTAGCTGCACAAAATGATGCCGGCCGCGAGGGGCCTCGCCGTGAAGGACGTAGAGGTGCCGCCAATCGCGCACGAAGGCGTCGAGCAATCCGTGGTAGCGCCCCAGCTGTCGTTGCGCATCCATGGTATCCGAATCGCTCTGCATCTCGCCGCGCAGGTTTCCCACCAGCAGTTCAAGCTCTGCGGGATTCATGACCGGCCGGGTCGAATTTCTTTCCGTGAGCAGCGGCGGCCGGATGCCGGGCTGATACGGGATCTGATTGACGAGGGTTGCCGATTCGTCGCCGCTGCCGACCAGTTGCCAGAACGCCGCATGACCCGCCGTGTCGGCAACCAAGTGGATGCGCTCGTCGCTGGTGGGGTTCACCACGTTGTGCAGCCGCCAATTATCGAAAACCCAGGCTTCTCCGGCCGCCATGTGAACGCTGACGCCATCGCAATGAAATCGCACTTCGGGACGTGTTACGACGGGAATATGCAGCCTGACGCGGTAAAACCAGTGATAGTTGATATCGGCATGCGCGGGCACGCCGGCGCCCGGCGCCAGGCGCAACAAACGCGTTCGGCTCCAGGCGACTCCGAAGCTCGCCAGGATCTGACGAATATAGGGTGTGTGCGCCAGCTGCGGCGTCTCGCGCATGATGCCATCGACAAGATCATTCTCCTCGCCGTCAACGCTGATGAGGCGCACGGAACTATTTCCTGCGATCCCGTTGGGGTGCGGTGCCCAGGCGCTGGCGGGGATCGCCGCAACCTCATCGCGAAGACGCGCCGCGTCGAAACGGCGCGGCAGCTTAAAAAAAGGCTTGGGAAGTCGCATGGCTCAGGTTGCATCGACCTCGGCGCGCATGTCGCCGATCGCTGAGATCACCCGGTTGACGGCGTCACGCTCGACGGGGTTGAGGTGCGGATTCCAAATGTCGGCGATCAGCACCACGCGAACTTGGCGCGATCGATTCCAGGCTTCATGCTCGTAGGTGTCGTCGAATACCAGCGCCTCGCCTTCGTGCCAGGCGCGCTCCTCGCCTCCCACCTTGAGCGCGCAATCCTCGGGCACGATCAGCGCCAGGTGGCTGACGACGCGCGCGTTGGTCACGCCGCGATGCGGCAGCAGGTGCGTGCCCTGCGTGAACACGGAGTACAGCACTTCCGGGCCGTGCTCGCGAACGCGCATCAAGGGAATGGCATCGAGGGCGGAGGCGGTGCGCGGGCAAGCGGCGCAGTTCTCCTCCCGACGCTCGCCGTGCCGATAGAAATAGTAGCCATTCCAGCTCGGCGCGGCGTCGTAGCCCCGAAGGTTTTCGTGTTCCAAGGCATCGCTGCCGAACACGCGCTCGCGTCCGCGTGCGGCCGGCAGCAGGATCTCCAGTTCTCGTCGGATATCGGAGAAGCACGCCTCGTATGAGGGGATCCAGGGAAACAGCCGGCGGTCGAAGTAGGCTGACGGCGGCATGCCGGGAACGTAGAAGAAGGTCGGCTTTTGACGCGGATCAGGGTAATTCGCCTGCTGCTCACCGATATAAATTCGAATCGCGCTCGTTACCCGTTCCAGAGGTGCCCGGCCGTGGCGCTCCAGCAGCGGCGCCAGGAGCCGCTGAAACAGCGCCCGTTGTCCGTTGCGGACCGCTTGCACCGCATGCTCGACCCGCGGACGCAGCGCCGCCGGCGTGCTGGCAGCCTCGGTCCACTCGCCCTTCAACTGAGCGTCCTTGAGCGCACGCGCGAAGTGCAGCAGCGAGCGCTCGGTTTCCCGCCGTCTTTCCAACCCCAGCGCATAGTGAAGCCGCGCAAGCGCATGATCCGGTGCGAAGCGCAGCGCTTTCTCGTCCGCGTCAAGGGCGCCGTCCAGGTCGCCCAGGGTCTCGCGCGCACGGGCGAGATAGTAATAGATGTGAGGATCACCGGGCGCCGCAATTGAGGCTCGTTCGAGGAGCTCGCTCGCACGCAGCGGATTCGCACGCCTCAAGGCGCCGAGTGCGGCCACGTTGAGCGCGGCGACGTCGTCGGGATGGCTCTCCAGCCGGCGCTCACTGGCGACTTCGGCCTCGTCGATCCGGCCGGAAGCCAGCAGTTGCTTGTAATCGGTGACTTCGGTCATGTTGGCTTATTATATGACGTCATGGCCATAGGCGATCTGCCCCACTACATCCGGGTTTATGACAACCACCTCAACGCCGATCTGTGCAGCCGCATGCTGGCCTCGTTTGGTGCGCTGGAGCGCTTCCAGGTCGCGAACGGCCGCGGCGTTCGTGCCGGTCTCGAGGATTCGGCCTGGACCGAGCTGAATGTGTCGCGCTTGGCGGACCAGGCATTCGCGCAAGACTTCAGGCTGCGCATCGACGCCGCGCTCGATCGCTACAACCGCGACGTGGGCCTGGGCATTCCAATCCCCCATGCGCCCAAGCACTCGGACTTGACGCTGAAGCGTTACCGGCCGGCGGAGAAGGATCGCTTTCAACTGCACTTCGACTCCATTTACTCGAAGTCGAACCGCTACCTGGTGCTCTTGTGGTATCTGAACGATGTGGCCGAAGGCGGCGAGACGCGCTTCCCTCAGCTCGGTGTCGCGGTGCGGCCGGCCGCCGGGCGCCTGCTCATGTTCCCGCCATACTGGATGTACCAGCACGAAGGCGCGACGCCGATCTCGGGCGACAAGTTCATTCTCTCCACTTACTTGCTGTTCGGCGAGACTCCGTCGACCGCGACCACCGCGGCATAATTCCAGCGATCGAGCTGCGGCTGAACGATCGGGACAATCGGCTGCAAGAGTCCGGCATAGTTATGCCAGCGGTCGACCGATTTCGTGGTGATCGGACGCACTACCTGGCTGTAGCTGGGCGTGCTGATGTAGCCCTTCTCCCGCGCCCGCAGTCCGGGCTGCAGTACGGCGTCGTGCCATGGCAGCTCGAGAAACTCGATGATGGCCCGGGTCTCCCGTTCGAAGTGCGCCACCAAGGTTTCATAGCGTACTTCCAGTGTCTTCGGATGCAGAATCTCGCTCTGACTGAACCAAAAATCGATGGTGCGCTGATAGCCGCGCGCGATGCTTGCCGGCGAATTGCACAGCAGCGCAAATTCCGGCGCGCGAAAGTTCTGCATGTAACAGCTCAAAACCACATCGCAAGGATGGCGCACGGCCAGCAGGATCGGCGAGCGCGGAAACAGCCGGCGCATCACCGGCAGGCGCAGGATGTTGAGCGGATTTTTATCCACCAGCCGCGCGCCCGGCCGCAGCGAGATCTTTCCAGAGACCTTGCGCCAGTAATTGGCGCGCAGTTCCGCGAGAGTTTCCCGGCTCAAGCGCGCGAGCTGGCGCGGGTAGTCGATTGAAAGTCCGCGGATCTCATCCAGCGCGCCCTGAATGAACGGCTGTTCGTCCATGGATTGCAACGCCGGATGCGCATCGAGCATGACCTCGAGCAGCGTGGTACCGGAGCGCGGAAAGGCGACGATGAATACGGGGCTGTCTTCGACGCTCGGGACATCGTCATCCCAGGCGGCCACATCCACAGGATCGCAGCTCTCGCGGGTAATCATCATGGGCGGCGCGCCGCTCAAGACCTGGGCCGGCGACACGCGCCGCAGGTATTCGAGCTGTGAAGCATGCGCCTCGCGCAGGCGGGCCGCGGCTTCCCCGTAGCGGCCCTGCGCATCCAGCGTGACGGCCAGCGGAAAAAGTTCCATGTGCTTCAGCGCGGGATCGTCATTGGCCAGCAAAGACTCGCTGTAGAGCTTTTCCGCCGTCGCATAGTCGCCGCTGCGTTGCGCCACGCGCGCGCGGATGGTGAGCAAGTCGGCGTTGATGGCCGCGCTACGCGGAGCGGACTCCATCCGGCCGATCAACAGCTGCGCCTGCTCGAGTCGGTTGGTTCGTTCGGAAATCTCGATGGCGGTCAGAAAAGTGGAAGCGTCCGCCGCGGGATGCGCCAAGGCCGCATCGAGCGCGTCCAGGCCTTCCTCGGGCCTACCCAGATTGACCAACAGCTGTGCGATCAGCGCCGTGACGCCGGGGGCAGCAGGGGCGAGGGAGCGCCAGCCGAGCAGCGCGGCAATGGCCGCGTCGTTGTACAAGGATCGATAGCAGGCATCGGCATAGCGCAACGTGATCTCGGCATCGTCGGGGTCCAGTTGACGGGCCTGCTCGAGAAGATGCCGCGCCGACTCGTAGTCGCCGCGATCCAGATGCGTGAGCCCCAGATTGTAATAAAAATCCGCGTGGTCGGCGCCAAGAGCCGCGGCCCGTGCAAAGGCCTGCAGTGCTTGATCGTATTCGCGCATTCCGCGCCGGGCGTTGCCCAGGTTGATCCAGTGGGACGCGATGTCCGGCTCGCGCTGCAGCAGATCCGAGAAGACCGCCTGGGATTCACCGAAGCGCCCCTGAGCCAGCAGCACCGCCCCCAGGGCGGCGCCGGCGGACACATTCTTGGCGTCGATGCCGAGCGCCGTGCGGCAATCAATCTCGGCCGCGGCCAGATCGCCTGCGCTTAAACTGCGCAGCGCTTGGACCGCAAGGATGTCGGGATCGGAAGAGGTGCTGGCCAAGATCGGTTCCTACCAAAGAAAAGGGCCGCGCGATTGTATCGCGCGGCCCTAAATCACCCTAAGCAGTTTGGACTTAGAACTTCTGGGTCAAACCCACGAAGAAGCGCCGTCCAATCGTGTCGTACGTGAGCACGTCCGTCACGCTGCTGCTGTTCCAACTGTTGATACCGGACACCGGCGGCTGTTTGTCGGCCAGATTCAAGATACCCGCACGCAGGCTGGTATTCGTCCGCTTGATCGAGTAAGAGGCCGTCAAGTCATAGTACATGACGCTGCCAATGCTCGCCCCGAGGAAGGCACCGGTGGCGTCGGCGTCGGTCAGCGGAATTTTCACCGGTCCGATGTAGCGAATAGTGGCCAGCACACTGGCATCCCAACCGCTCCAACCGATCGTCGCCGTGCCGCGATCCTTGGCGTAGAAGCCGAACTGTTTGTTGAAGGTTCCCGCGATTTCCTCAGGAGCCGCGCCCGGAGCCGGGACGCTCTTGTAGGAGATCAGATGGGTTTCGTCGATCGTGAAATTGAAGTCGCCGATCGAGCCCGTCTTCAACTTGTAATTCAAGCTGGTGTCGATGCCGTCCGTGTTCAACGTGCCGAGATTGAAGGTCGGCTGGTTGAACACGATGAACTGTCCGGCATTGGGTCCCGATTGATAACGATTCAGCAAGTTGCAGAATTGCGCGGCTCCCGTCGTGGCGCATTGCTGAATGGCGAAGTTGGGATCCAAGGTGGTCAGCAAGTTGTCCACCTTGTAATCCCAGTAGTCCACCGACATGTTGAAACCTCGCAGCAGCGATGAATCGTAGACGAAACCAAAGGTCTTCACGAGACCGGTTTCCGGCTTCAGATTCGGATTGCTGGTCACGAGGCCAGTCACCTGGTTGTTGGGCTCCTGGAAACTACCGTCGGTCGGCACGCCTTTGCAAGCGGCCGGCAAGTTGGGGTATTGCGCGGTCGCAGCCCCGACATAGCCGTTGCAAGGATCGTTCAGGGTGGGAGCGTTGGCGGACGGCGGTGCATACACGTCGTCGACCGTGGGTGCACGGAACACCTGCGCGACCGTACCTCGGATCAGTAAGTCGCTTATGGGACGGTACTCAACCTTGAACTGGCCCTTGGTGGTCTCGCCGAACAGCGAGTAGTTGGAGTAGCGGACGCCGATGTCGATGTTGAACGCCTTCACGCCCGGAAGATCCGAGAGCAGGGGCATGAAGATTTCGGCGTAGCCTTCCTTGTAGTTGTAGCCGCCGCGTTCGTTGCCCGTGCACGCTTCCTGCGAGATGGCGCAGTTCAAGTACAGGGGCGGTTGCGCGATGGTCAGCGTGTCGGCCTGGAAGTTGTCCGACAAATCCGTATAGTCCGCGCCCACGCTCATCAGCACATCGCCGGCCGGCATCTTGAAGATCGGCCCGTTCGCATCAATTGTGGCCACCTTGGCAATGTAGGTGTCTTGATTGGTGTAGTGAGCCGAGATGCCGTTCAACGCAGCCACCTGGGAAGGTGCGCTCAAGTTGAAGATATTCGCCGGAATGCAATTCAGGATCGGTGTGGCCACCGTACCGCAGGTGGGTCCATTGACCGGATCGATGAACGACGGACCCACCGCATTTTGCAGCGCGCTGAACAGCAGGTAGCCGCTGGTGTTCTGCGTCTGATCCTTGCGGTTGTAGCTGACGTTGGCGTCATAGTTCCAACCCGTGGTCCCGATTGCACCCTTGACGCCGACGTCCGAGATCAGCGAGTCGGTGGTGTTGTTGGAATAGCGATCAGCCAGCGAGCTCATGCGCAGCGTGTAGTTCGGATTCACACCGCCCACCGCGGCGCCGCCGCCGAAGTCGTTGCCGAACGGGTTATAGATGTTGTTCTTCGAAATCACGATCTGGTCGGCGTTGGCATCGAACGGCAACGGAGCCAGCTGCGAAGCGGAGTGCGTGTGGTTGTAGATCACATTGCCGTAGACCTGGGCGTAATCGTTGATCTCGTAGTTCACCTTCGTGAACAACGCACCGCGTTCCTGCGGAGTGACGTTCAGGTTGTACGGCTGGAAGTTGAAAGCATCGCTCTGACTGTTATAGCAGCGATAGTCCGACAGCGCGGTGCCGGCGGCTCCCGCAATGCGGGTCACGCTCGAGCACCCAAACGCAGCGGCCTGCGCCGGGGTCAGAGTCGCGCGGCCGGTGGGCACGCGGCTGGAACCTGCCTGGAACAGACTGCCGCTGTACAGGTACAGCGCGTACTTCGACCAGTTGCGCGAGCCCATGGTCAACGCATCCTGCTGGTTGTAGTTGAAGCCGGCGGTCATGTGGAACTTGTCGGTGTTGGTGCCCCACATCATGCCGATGTTGTGGTGCTGCGCGTCGTGCTTGGTGGACTCGCCCCAGTCGCCGGTCAGTTCAAAGCCTTCCAGGTTCTTGCGGGTCACGAAGTTGACGACACCGGCGATGGCGTCGGAGCCGTAGATCGCGCCTGCGCCTTCCTTGAGGACGTCCACGTGATCGATGAGGTTCAACGGAATCTGGTTGACGTCGACGGCGCCGCTGGCACCGACCAGGTTGACGCGCCGGCCGTCAATCAAAATCAAGGTGCGCTTGGCGTCGAGGCCGCGAAGTTCGATGTTGGATTCACCGAAGCCGCCGCCGTTGTTGAGCGACGGGTTCACCGCCGCGCCGGCAATCGAGGGAATTCGGTTGACGAGATCGCCGACGGTCACCGCGCCCGATTGCGCAATCTGGGATTGGTCGAGCACGAATACGGGACTTGCGGTTTCCGCATCGACGCGGCGAATGCGCGTGCCGGTCACCACAACCTCTTCTAGCTCAGTGGACGGTGCGGTACTGCTCGCCGCGGCGGCCGTATCGGCTGCCAGCGCAGCTGGCACGTAGGCAAGCGATGCTGCCGCCGCTCCCGCGCTGCCAACAGCCAAGCCGACGGCTTGCCTTAGATATAAATTACTCGACATACTTTGGTGCTCCTTAAATCACGACCAAATCAACCGCGGAAAGCGGATGTTTGCAAACCAAAACCTGAATATGGTTCGGCCGCCCCTATTGATAAAGTGATACCCCTAACGCTAAACGTTGCGCCATTGGCACAAGTTCAGATTATGGGTCCAACAATAACACCGCCGCAGGGAAAAACCAGTATGTTGGGCGAGAAATTGCGTTGTTTTGACGCAACGGCAAAGGGCTGAAATGAGCCCCGCGAGGGGCGGGGCTCATTAACCATGCCGAACGGGGAGGAATCAAGGGCCGCCGACGATCCGGAGGCCCACCCTGCGGTTGGCAGCGCGTCCTTCGGCGGTTTTGTTGTCGGCGATGGGTTCTTCCTCTCCATAGCCGTGCGCGGTCATGCGGTTGGTCACGCCGTGCTCCTTTAGGTACTGCATGACGCTCTCGGCCCGGCGCTGCGAGAGTCCGATGTTGTGCTGCTTGCTGCCGCGGCTGTCGGTATGGCCGGCGACCTCGATGATCATTTCGGGATACTTATGCAGGGTCGCCACGGCGTAAGTCAGCGTCTCGGTCGAGGCCGGCAACAACACGGCCGAGTCGGTCTCGAATTCCACCCGGGGCAGCTTGATCTCATCTTTGATGGTGCAGCCCACCGCATCGACGCGATCGCCCTTGGGTGTATTCGGACACTGGTCGATGGAGTCAGGGACTCCATCTCCGTCGCTATCGAGCGGCGCGGCAGGAGGGGGCGGGGGCGGCGGAGGGGCCGCCGGGGGCGGGGGTGGTGGCGGCGCAACAATGGCGGTCGCGGCCACCGGTGCGCCGAACATGAACAACAGGCCTGCGCTAACCACGACATCCCCGGGCTCCCTCGGGGCATAAGCGTTCTCGCCGAGAAACTCGATGCGGTACTTGGCTTCCGC
>DASXNX010000161.1:0-26426 GCA_036494725.1 Steroidobacteraceae bacterium | reverse complement strand
AGGGGGGCGCATTCTAAGGGGAGCCCCCGGAAAAGGCAAAATTATGCGTGTTTTAGGGTTGGAAACCTCCTGTGATGAGACGGCCGTCGCCGTCTATGACAGCGCCTTAGGACTGCTGTCACACCGGCTTTACAGCCAGGTTGCCCTGCACCAGGCCTATGGCGGCGTGGTTCCGGAGCTCGCCTCCCGGGATCATGTTAGGCGGCTTCTGCCCCTGGTCAAGGAGGCCCTGGCCGAGGCCCAATCGAGCCAAGACGCCATTGATGCCATTGCCTACACGGCGGGGCCGGGGCTGATCGGCGCCTTGCTGGTGGGTGCCGGATTCGCGGCCGGATTGGCCTTGGGCTGGGGTAAGCCTGCTCTGGGCGTGCACCACCTGGAGGGGCACCTTCTGGCGCCCCTGCTGGAGGCTAATCCCCCCACCTTTCCCTTTCTGGCGCTGCTGGTGTCGGGCGGCCATACGCAACTGGTGGACGTGACGGCGCTCGGGCGGTATCGGATCCTGGGCGAAACCCTGGACGATGCCGCAGGCGAGGCCTTCGACAAGACCGCAAAACTACTCGGACTTCCCTATCCCGGCGGGGCGGCGTTGGCCGCGCTCGCTGCCGCAGGACGCGACGGCCAATTCCGCTTTCCCCGACCCATGTTGGACCGCCCGGGGCTGGATTTTAGTTTCAGTGGCCTGAAAACAGCAGCCCTAGTAGCCTTGCGCGGCCGTGATTTAGGCGGCGGTGTCAGGGCCGATATCGCGCGCGGCTTCGAAGAAGCGGTGGTCGAGACTCTGGCCGAGAAGTGCCGGCGCGCACTCAAGGAAACAGGTCACCGGCGCCTGGTCATTGCCGGCGGCGTCGGTGCGAATCGCCGCTTGCGCGAACGACTTGGGCTGGTGGTGCAGGACGCCGGCGCCGAGCTGTATTTTCCGCGCACGGAATTTTGCACGGACAACGGCGCCATGATCGCACTGGCGGGATGCCTGCGAATGGCGGCGGGAATGCGCGCCAGTGTGGGGATGAGCGCCCGCGCCAGTTGGGAACTCGGTAGCTTGGGAGATTAATCGGAACTCATGGACAAGATATTCATTCATGCGCTCAAAACCGAGACCATCGTCGGCATTTTCGATTGGGAGCGGCAGGTCAGACAGTCCGTTCTCATCGACATCGAATTCAGCGCCGATATCCGCAAGGCGGCGCTGTCCGATTCCATCGACGACACGCTGAATTACAAGGGCGTTGCCAAACGGGTGCTGACCTTCGTCGAGGGCTCGGCGTTTCACTTGGTGGAATCGCTGGCCGAGCACGTGGCCATGCTCATTCTCGCGGAGTTCGGCGTTGATTGGGTATGCATCTCGTTGAGCAAACCCGGTGCCATTCGCAACTCGCGGGACGTCGGCGTGATTCTGGAGCGCCGTGCCGCTGACCTTCAAACCTGGCGCGCGCGGACTCCGGTAACGCGAGGGCCAGGATCCTAAATGCTCCGGCCACCGTCCACGGCGATGATTTGACCCGTGATGTACGGCGCGTCTTTGGCCAAGAACAGCGCCGTGCGAGCGATATCCGCCGGCATGCCGTGGCGTTTCAGCGCGGTCTTGGCGATGATTTCCTGCTTCAGCGATTCATCGATTCCACCATCGGGCCAGAGCACGGGACCCGGCGCGATTCCGTTGACGCGAATCTCGGGTCCAAGCTCGCGCGCCAAGGAGCGGGTCAGCATCGCCAGCCCCGCCTTGGCAACGCTGTAAACCGGATGCGCCTTCAGCGGCCGCAGCGCATGGATGTCGATCATGTTGATGATGAGTCCGCGCTGCGCTCGCAAGCTGGGCACGGCCGCCTGCGACAGAAACAGCGGTGCCTTGAGGTTGCTGCCGATGAGATCGTCCCATTGCGGCAGCGTGACCTGGCCAATCGGCGTCGGGTAGAAACTCGAGGCGTTGTTGATCAATATGTCCAGGCGCCCGAATTCCAGCAAGGCAGCCGCCACCAATCGCTCCGGCGCCTCTGCACTCAAAAGATGCGCGGCGTGAATCGCCGCCGAATGCGGGCGCGCCTTGTTGAACTCATCCGCCAAGGCGATCGCGGCGGCGGCCGACGAACGATAATGGATGAGAAGATTCGCGCCGGCCGCATGCAGCGTGCGTGCGATTTCGGCGCCGACCCGGCGCGAGCCGCCGGTGATCAAGACCACCTGGTCGCGCAGCGAGGAGCTCTCTGCAGTGGATGTCATGCGCGAACCATACCCCAACCCCTTGAGTCCGTGAAATGACGGATCCGGCGGCAGCGGCCCATGGCCGGCGCGTTCAGGAGCATGTGGCCGCGCAAATCGTCGCCGCCGGGGGCTGGCTCAGCTTCGAGCGATTCATGGATCTTGCCTTGTACGCGCCGGGCTTGGGCTACTACAGCGGAGGCGCTCAAAAATTAGGCGCCGGCGGCGATTTCACCACCGCGCCCGAGGTGTCTGGTCTGTTCGGCGCCTGCGTCGCCGTGCAATGTGCCGAGGTGCTGCGGGAAGTTACGGCGGCGGCGATCTTGGAAATAGGTGCCGGCAGCGGTCGCCTGGCGGTGGACCTATTGGAACGCCTCGAATCCTTGCAAGCGTTGCCGCAGCGGTACCTGATTCTCGAGATCAGCGCCGATCTTCGCGAGCGGCAGCGGCGGCTTCTGGAAGTACGCCTGCCGCAACTCATCGACCGCATTCAATGGATCGACAGCCCGCCGCCCACGCCCTTCGACGGCATCATCATTGCGAACGAGGTCGTGGATGCCCTGCCGGTGGCCCGATTTCGCTGGCAATCCGGCGGCACCCAGGAACTGGGCGTCGCGATCGATGGCAGCAATTTCGCCTGGGCGCCGCGGACAGCGGATGCGGCGATGGCGGAAATGTGCCGGCGTCTGTCCGATGCCGCAGGCGGCTGGGACGAGGGGTACGTCTCGGAGTACTGCCCGCGCGTCGCGGCGTGGACGCTGGCCGTCGCGCAGTCGCTACGCCGCGGCGCCGCGCTGTGGTTCGACTACGGTCTGCCCCGCGCCCAGTACTATCTGCCGGAGCGGCATGAGGGCACCCTCATCTGCCATTACCGCCATCAAGCGCACGCGGACCCGTTCGTGCACGTGGGATTGCAGGACATCAGCGCGTGGGTGGATTTCACGCTGCTCGCCGAAGCGGCGCGCGCCGCCGGCTTCGAACTCGCGGGCTTCACCACCCAGGCATACTTCTTGGCGGGGACCGGCATTGATCGCGAAATGCGCCGGCGCGCGGGCCGCGACGAGAACGTATTCGCGCGGCTGGCCGGTGAGGCACGGCAGCTGATGATGCCGGGTGAAATGGGCGAGCGCTTCAAGGCAATGGCATGGCTCAAAGGCTTGGATATCCCTTTATCCGGCTTCGCGCTGCAAGATCTGCGGCACACGCTATGATTCATGTGCGAACGCGGGCGGTTAGGAGCGTCGGATGGTGAAGATCGCGATACTGGACGACTATCAAGGGCTGGCGCTGAAGCTGGCCGATTGGTCGCAGCTCGAAAAGCGCGCGCGCATCGATGTGTTCCGCGATCATCTCAGCGATCCCAACGCAGTGGTGATGCGGCTGCTTCCCTACGACGTGATCTGCGTCATGCGCGAACGCACGCCGCTGCGCCGCGAAATCATCGCGCGACTGCCGAATCTGAAGCTGATTGCATCCACGGCGCCGCGCAATGCCTCCATCGATATGGCGGCCGCGGCCGAGCGCGGAATCAAGGTGGTTCATACCGGCTACTCTTCCAGTCCCACGGTCGAGCTGACCTGGGCGCTCATACTGGCGGGCGCACGGCACCTCGTATCGGAAGCCAATGCGCTGCGCAGCGGCCAATGGCAGCACACCCTGGGCGAGGATCTGTCCGGGAAAACACTGGGCATTCTCGGACTCGGCAGTATCGGCGCGAAGGTTGCCACGATCGCACTGGCGTTCGGCATGAAGACCATCGCGTGGAGTCAAAATCTCACCGCCGAAAAAGCCCAGGCTCTCGGCGCGAAGTGGACGACAAAAGAGGAACTGCTCAGTCAATCCGACGTGATCTCGATTCACCTGGTGCTCAGCGAGCGGACACGCGGACTGATCGGAGCGCGCGAATTCGCGCTGATGAAGCGCAGCGCACGTCTGGTGAACACCTCGCGCGGTCCGATCGTCGATGAGGCAGCGCTGCTCGAGGCGCTTGCAAAAGGCCGGATCGCCGGAGCGGCCATCGATGTTTACGACAGCGAACCGCTGCCGGTCGATCATCCTTTTCGAAAGATCCCCAATTTGCTGGCGACACCGCACATCGGCTATGTGTCGCGCGGTCTGTACGAGCGCTTCTACCGGGACACAGTATCAAACATCGCCGCGTGGCTGGATGGGGGCGCCTAGCCCGGGGCGCCTAGCCGGCAGCGCCCAGCTGCGGGCGAAGCGCGGCGATGGCGCGCCGCCGCCGATCGCGCAGCAACTCCGCGATCTTGGCGCCATCTTGCTCGGCAATTTCCTGCGGCGTCGGCTTGATGACCGCGGCCGCGTCGCGCGCCCGCAGTAGATATTCGCGCTGTGGATAGCCCGCCTGCTCCAACCCCAGGCGTCCGCGCGAGTCGGCTTCGCAAGCCAGCAAGGCTTCGGCAAAACGCCCAGGCCGGCGAAAGGCATCGGTCTTTTCCAGAATACCCAGAATGGTGCCGGGCTTGAGCTCGAAGGCACGATGCACGTTGCCGTGATAACGCGCAACGATGATGGCCAGGTCGCGATACTCGGCGGGCAGTTTGAGCCGCGCGCTCATGCTCTCGATGAGCGCCACGCTGCGTTCTTCATGTCCTCGATGGCCGGGCCATTCCGCCGGAGGCGTCGATGCCTTGCCGAGATCGTGCACCAGCGCCGCGAAACGCACTTGAGGTGCATCGCTCATGCGAACCGCCTGTTCGAGCACCATTAAGGTGTGCACGCCGGTGTCGATCTCGGGGTGCCACTGCGCTGGCTGCGGCACGCCGAACAGCGCGTCGATCTCGGGAAAAATGACCTTGAGCGCGCCGCATTCGCGCAGCACGCGGAAAAACTCGGCGGCCGCCGGCAGGCCCAAGGCCTTTTCGGTTTCCTGCCAAACGCGCTCAGCGACCAGCGCATCCACTTCGCCGCGTTCCACCATGGAACGCATCAAGTCCATGGTTTCCGTGGCGACCTTGAAACCTAAGGGCGCAAAACGTGCGGCGAAGCGCGCCACCCGCAGCACCCGGACGGGATCCTCTATGAAGGCGGGAGAGACATGCCGCAGCAATCGCGCCTCGAGGTCGCGGCGGCCGCCGTGCGGATCGTGCAGTTTGCCGTCCTGCTCCTGCGCGATGGCGTTGATGGTTAAATCGCGGCGCGCTAGATCCTCTTCGAGCGTGACCTGCGGCCCGAATTCGACGCTGAAGCCGCGATAGCCCGGCGATATCTTGCGCTCGAGTCGCGCCAGCGCATATTCCTCGTGGGTATCGGGATGGAGGAACACGGGGAAGTCGCGGCCCACCTCGCGATATTTCGCGCGCAACATCTGGTCTCGAGTGCCGCCCACCACGACCCAGTCGCGCTCCTTGATGGGCAGCCCGAGCAGTGCGTCCCGAACAGCGCCGCCGACCAGATACACTCGCATGCGTGAATCTTAACAGCATAGCCGCCACATTCCGCGCGGCCGCGGCACTGGCGGCGATCGCCTTCCTGTGCGGCGGCTGCTATCTGCTGCAGAGCGCGGAAGGACAGCTTTCGCTGATGTCCAAGCGCGAGCCCATCAAGGAGGTCATCGATAAGCCGGCGACGCCGGCGGCGCTGCGCGCGCAGCTTCAGGCCGTGACCCAAATTCGCGACTTCGCCAGCCGCGATCTGGGGCTGCCGGATAACGGCAGCTATCGAACTTACGCGGATATCGGCCGTCCCTACGTCGTATGGAACGTGGTGGCGGCACCCGAATTCTCCGTTGTTCCATTGCGCTGGTGCTTTCCCATCGTGGGTTGCGTCGCGTATCGCGGATACTTCGTGGAGAAACGCGCGGGCGACTATGCGCTGGGCCTGCGCGCCAAGGGTTATGAGACTGCGACGGGCGGCGCGGCCGCGTACTCGACTCTCGGCCACTTCGATGATCCCATCTTGAATACCATGGTGAGCTGGGACGACGTGGAGCTCGCCTCGATCATTTTTCACGAGCTCACGCATCAATTGCTCTACGTAGCCAATGATGCTTCCTTCAACGAGGCGCTCGCGACGACGGTCGAAGAGGAAGGAGTGCGGCGCTGGCTCGTGCAGCAGGGCCGCGATCGGGACCTGGCCGATCATCTATTGCAGCAACAGCGCTACCGCGAAGTGATCGCGCTCTTGGGTGAGACGCGCGCCAAGCTGCGCGCCCTGTATGCGTCCGGTGAGCAGACCGACGTGATGCGCGAACAGAAGCGCGAGGCCTTCGCCGCTCTACGCGCATCCTATTCCCGGCTCAGATCGCAGTGGGGCGGGCATGCGCCGTTCGACGCTTGGTTCAACCAAACCATCAACAACGCTCATCTCGCGTCCATTGCGACCTACTACGCCTGCGTGCCGGGGTTTCAGCGCGAGCTCGAGGCAGCGGGCAACGATCTGCCCGCTTTCTACCGTCGAGTTCGCGAGCTCGCCAAGCTCGATCAGCGAGAACGCGATCTTGAGGTTTGCGGTGAGCCTCAAGACCCTTAGATTCCCAGCACCAGGGACAGCTGAATCGCGCCGACGATGCCCGAAACGATGGTCAACGCAAGAAACCCTTGTACCAGCCTTGTGACAATGAATAATTCGTTCATGATATGCGCTCCGTTGAGAATTGCCGCCACGGTGCATAGGTTGGTCCTTTGCCTCACTGCGAACAAACGCAATCTCTGACGAAGTGTTAAGGAAACCTTAATGCCATCAGCCTACGATCGACTGCCACTGGGAGCCTTGCGCGTGTTCGAGGCGGTGGCCGCGCATTTGAGCTTTTCGGAGGCGGCGGATGCTCTCAATGTCACGCCTGCCGCGGTCAGCCAGCAGATCAAGACGCTCGAGAACTACATCCAGGTGCCCTTGTTTCGGCGCAGCGGGCGGCGCGTGGAGATTACCGAGGAGGGCTTGGAGTTGCTGCCGGCGGTGCGGGACGGGCTCGAAAAGCTCGAATCGGCGCTGCAGCAGATGAAGAATCATCGCCGCGCCGGACCTTTGCAAATCTCGCTGCTCTCTTCTTTCCTGCAGATATGGCTGCTGCCGCGAATCCGTTCGTTCAGGCGCAAATTCCCGGACATCGAGCTGCGCTTCCACACGTCGCGCGAACTCGTGGACTTTTCCCGCACCACCAACCACATCGCCATCCGATTCGGCCGCGGCAATTATCCGAACATGCATTGCGAGAAATTGCTCGACGATTGGCTGGTGCCGGTGGCCAGTCCCGACTTGATCAAGCAGCACGGGATGATCGAGCGCGGCGCTTCGCTTGCCAAGTACCCGCTGCTCGAGAGCGGCGATGAGCCGTGGCGGGTCTGGGCGCAGGCCGACGAGGAGGCGGCGTGGCACTCGCGCGCACCGAGCATCGAGGATTCCGCCGGCCTCCTGGCCGCCGCCGAGGAGGGCTTGGGATACGCATTGGCGCGCTGGACATTGGTGACGCGGTCATTGCAGCGGGGCACGCTCAAGCTCGCGGGCAACGGAGCCTTGCCGTACGGCTCGGCCTACTACTTCGTTTGTCCGAAGAGCTTTCTGGCTCTGCCCAAGGTCGCGCAATTCCACGAGTGGATCTTCGCCGCCGCCGCCGCATTCCCCGCGCCGGCCAGGTGGGACGCGTGATGCGCGCATTGCCGGGCCTGCTGGCGGCCGCGCTTCTCGCCGCCGCGGGATGCTCGTCCCGCGCTGGCGACGGCGCCGCCAAGATCGACGCGCTGCTCCGCCCGTATGAAGGCGCAGTACCCAGCGCCAGTGTTTTAGTCGTTCGCGACGGACTGCCCATCATCCGCCGCAGCGTCGGCCTTAGCGATCTCGAGGGCCGCATAGCGGCGACTCCCGCAACCAACTACCGCCTGGCATCAATGACCAAGCAGTTCACGGCGGCCGCAATCCTGCTGCTCGCCGAGGACGGACGACTGTCGCTCGCCGACCCGGCGCGCAAGTGGTTGCCGAGCCTGCCGGCGGCGGCGAACGACATCACCATTCGCCATCTGCTCACGCATACCTCCGGACTTATCGACTACGAAGATGTGATGGCGCCGGACACCACCCAGCAATTACACGATGCCGATGTGCTGCGCCTGCTCGAATTGCAGAATCGCACCTACTTTGCGCCGGGCACGGCTTATCGCTACAGCAACAGCGGCTACTCGCTGCTGGCGCTGATCGTCGGCCGTGCCTCCGGCCGGGATTTCGCGACGTTCCTGCGCGAACGGATTTTCCTGCCCCTGCACATGCAGAATACGCTGGCATTCGAGCAAGGGATCTCCACTGTCGCCAATCGCGCTTACGGCTACAGTCTCGTCGATAATAAATGGACGCGCACCGATCAGAGCCTTACCAGCGCGGTGCTGGGCGACGGCGGAATCTATTCCTCGATCGACGATCTGGCGAAGTGGGATGCCGCTCTCTATGACAATCGGCTGCTGCGTGCGGAATCGCTGCGGGCAGCCTTCGCTCCCGCCACGAAAACCGATGATCCGGCGGTGCAATACGGATATGGCTGGCGCATGACCGGAGAGTCTCTGTGGCATTCCGGCGAGACCATGGGATTCCGCAACGTCATCGTGCGCTTCCCGCGGCACCGGCTCACCGTGGTGGTGCTGACCAATCGGGACGATCCTGAACCTTATTTTCTGGCGCTGGCCATTGCCAAGATCTATCTGCCGAGTGCCGACGCGGTGCATGCGGCGCACGCGGCCACCGGCCCTGATTCGGACGCCCATCCGCAGTATTCGGACGAGAAGCCCAAGTCTCAGTGAGTTGCGCGGCCAGCGGCGGCGCGATTCTGGCTGAGGCGGGCATTGTCCTCGAGGGAGCCCAGGTACTGGCGAGCCGAGGCCATCATCGACAGCGGTTTCAGCCCAAGCTTCGGCAATCCGTTGTCGGAGCAGACGCTGTCGACCTTGAGCGACTTGTAGTTGTCGCTGGAGAAAGGTCGACCAGGCACGAAATCCATGATGATTCCCTGCAGCCGGGCGGCGAAGTCCGGCAGTCCGACGATGAGGCGGCGGTGGCGGGTGAGTTTCGCCACCAAGTCCACGATCTCGCGCAAGGTGTAAATCTGCGGGCCTCCCAACTCATAGGTCTGGCGGCTGGTCGCGCCGCCGTGCAGCGACGCGATGAGCGCGGCGACCACATCATCGACCGACACCGGCTGAAAACGGGCGTTGGGCCGGGCGAGCGGGATGATCAGCGGAATCGCCGCCAGCAGCTTCGCGAATCTATTCAGAAATGAATCGCCGGGACCGAACATCACGGAGGGCTGCAGAATGGTCCAATCCATGCCGGCGCTTTGCTCGCGAATGAGCTTTTCGGCCTCGCCCTTGCTGCGCAAGTAATGGCTCGGCGCGTCCGGGGCGGCTTTCAAGGCCGAAACCTGCAGCAGGCGGGTGACGCCCGCCGAGCGCGCCGCGCGCAGCACCGTCTGCGCAAGTTCCGTGTGGGTGCGGCGGAATCCGGCGCCGCCGAAGCCGCGTTCATTCAAGATCCCGACGAGGTTGATCACCACTTCCTGGCCGCGCAACCGCTCGCTCAGCTGCGCTTGCTGGTAAACGTCGCAATTTTCCAAGGTCAGCCCGGGAAGAACCAACAGGTGCTTGTGTTGCTCGCGATCACGCGACAGCACCGTGACCCGGTGACCTTCGCGGATCAGACGCGCGACCAAGCGGGTGCCCAAGAATCCGGTGCCGCCGAGAACCGCAATGGATAGGAGCCGCATGGGTCAACGCATCGGCAGCAGCAAGGTATCGCCGCCGCGACGGACCTTCAGCAGCAGCACGGACACGCCTTTGGCGGCCTCGCGAAACGATTTTATATTCGTCACGGGCGTGCGTCCGACGCCCACGATCTGGTCGTTGGCGCGCAAACCCGATTGGGCCGCCGGGCTGCCTTCTTGAATCGCCTTCACCAGAACACCACTGCCATCGACGGAATCGGCCAAGTCCGCACCCTCCAGTCCGCGGTTGACGTCGACGGCGCTCGCCGTCGCGGCCTCGCTGCGTTCGGCAATCAACGCGACCACCTTGCGCGGCTTGCCGTCGCGCAACAATCCGAGTTCGACCTTGTCCCCCACGTGCAGCATGCCGATGGCATTGCGCAGCTCGCCGGAGCTCTTCATCGTGACGCCGTTGAGCGAGGTGATGATATCGCCGGTCTTGATGCCGGCCCGCTCGGCCGCCGAACCTTGCGAGACGCCGGCCACCAAAGCCCCGCTGGTTTCCGGAAGCCCGAATTCCTTGGCGATGTCCGCGGTAACACTGTAGAGCTGGACGCCGAGAATCCCGCGCTTGACCTCCCCGAACTTGATGAGTTGATCCATGACGCTGTGGACCATGTTGACGGGGATGGCAAAGCCGATGCCGATATTGCCGCCGGTCCGGGAGAGGATGGCCGAGTTGATGCCGACCAGTTCTCCGCGCAGGTTCACCAGTGCGCCGCCGGAATTTCCCGGATTGATCGAGGCATCGGTTTGAATGAAATCCTCATAGCCGCCCGGCTCCGGATTGATGCCGCTGCGGCCCAATGCGCTGACGATGCCGGCGGTCACGGTGTGCTGCAGACCGAACGGATTGCCGATGGCGACGACGTAGTCCCCGACCTCGAGTTTTCCCGAATCGCCCAGGGCCATGGCCACCAGATTCGGTTGTTTCGCCTGTAACAGCGCCAGATCCGTGCCCTCATCGGTTCCGATGACCTTGGCGCTGAACGTGCGGTTGTCCAGCAGCGTGATGGTGATCTCGCTGGCGTTTTCCACCACATGATGATTGGTAATGATGTAGCCGTTCCTGGCATCCACGATGACGCCCGATCCGGCGCTCTGGAATTGGCGCTCGCGGGGCTTTGAATCCGGCGGGGTATCGAAGAAGCGGCGGAAGAATGGATCGTCCAGCAAGGGGTTGCGTCCCGGCTGCTCCTTGATCGTTCCGCGCGTGGCGATATTGACGACCGAAGGAGAAACGCGCTTGACCATGGGGGCCAGCGAGGGCATCGGCGCGGCATCGAGCGGGCCAGGCGATGCGGCCGCGGAGGCCGTTCCGCCGATAGACCCCGGCGCGCCGGTGGCGGCGAGACTGCCGATCGCAACCGCGGCGAGCACGGCTACTGCAAATTTAGGACGCAGATTCATGCGCGATCCTCAGACCAACATCGGGCGTCAAACCATGCAAGTAAGGCCGGACAGATGTCCGGCCTCCTCGCCAAACGACGCGATATTACACGGAAGAAGGC
Source organism: Steroidobacteraceae bacterium (assembly GCA_036494725.1). Classification (GTDB taxonomy): domain Bacteria; phylum Pseudomonadota; class Gammaproteobacteria; order Steroidobacterales; family Steroidobacteraceae; genus Bog-1198. The sequence continues at coordinate 15,014 of DASXNX010000161.1, read as the reverse complement.
GCTACGGATCCTACTAGAGATCCTGTCAGGCGGCTTCCACGGTGATCCGGTGCGGCTGCACCTGGGCTGCCTTGGGGATGGAAACCTCCAGGACCCCATTGGCAAACTTCGCCTTGATGTTTTCGACGTCCGCGCTCTCCGGCAGGCTGAATCGGCGCTGAAATTCGCCGCTGATGCGTTCGACGCGGCGGAACCCTTCGCGTGATTCCTTGCGCGACTCTTCGCGCTGTCCGCGAATAGTCAGGATGCCCTGGTCGGAGGTGATTTCCACGGCCTTGGAATCGACGCCCGGCAGATCCACATGCAGGACGAACTGATTCGCCTCTTCATGGATGTCCACCGGCGGCAACCATGCCCCGGAGTCCGCGGCCGTGGTCAACGGCGCGCCAAATAATCGATCAACTTCCTTCTGGAGCCGGCTGACCAGTGCCCACGGCTCGTAACGTACGACGGTCATGTTCTGAAACTCCTATAAATAGATATAAATTCATGCCAAATATTTCTGCGATTCGAGATTCGCGCGCGTGACTGGGAAATGGGTCTGAAGATGAGCATTTCAACAGCGCGTATCGAAGGCATGCCCGGCGAATGGTTTTTTTCGGCGCCGCGAGCGCGGCCAAAGTGTGACGCAGTTCAAAGTCAATGGAACATAATGTGGATAACGTGTGCAAACACAATATCTTGCGATTTGCCTTTTTTTCTCTTGACCTGGCTGCCCGAAAGGGTAATCAGCTAATTTCTCGTAACAATTCTGTAGTCGATTGATTTATAAGTATTTTTTTGATCAAAAATACTATAAAAAAAGTCTTGACGCTGATTGCCATCGCGCCGTACCCTTCCGGCTCAAACACTAGATGTTGTGTCCGACGGATTCATCGTTTCCATCAGTCCTTACGTTAAGTCACCGACGAATCTTTTCGCGAGAACACCGCCATTTGTGTTCGGTTTTTTTCTCGATAATTATAAGGGAGCGGCGCAGATACCCATGAATACGGTGGTCAAGATACAGTCCAAAGACGTCGGCAGCATTCCTTATCAAGAGGCCTCCTTCGACATCTGGGACAAGAAGTACCGGTTGACGGCGAAGGACGGGGCGCCCGTCGATAAATCGATGGACGATACCTACAAGCGTGTCGCACGTGCGCTTGCCGATGTCGAGCAGGAACATTGCCGCGAGCAATGGTACGAGTCATTCCTGTGGGCGTTGCGCCAAGGTGCGATCCCGGCCGGTCGCGTTACCTCGAATGCCGGCGCGCTCGAACACAAGCCTGCCACCTCTACCATCAACTGCACCGTCTCCGGGACGATCCGCGATTCCATGGACGACATTCTGAAGAAGGTCCATGAGGCGGGGCTCACGCTCAAAGCGGGCTGCGGAATCGGCTATGAATTCTCGACCTTGAGGCCGCGCGGCGCCTATGTGTCCGGTGCCGGCGCTTACACGTCGGGGCCTTTGTCGTTCATGGATATCTACGACAAGATGTGTTTCACGGTGTCCTCGGCCGGCGGCCGGCGCGGCGCACAGATGGGTACCTTCGATGTTGGGCACCCCGATGCTCTGGAGTTCATACGAGCCAAGCGGGAAAACGGTCGTTTGCGGCAATTCAACCTGTCGCTGCTCGTCACCAATGAATTCATGAAGGCGGTCAAGAACGACGGCGAGTGGACGCTGGCATTCCCCATCGGCCGTCAGGAATTCGAGGCCGACAGGCCGGACCTCGATGACGCGTCGAAGTTCGTGTGGCGGGAATGGCCCTACACGGAAGGCTATGTGGCGAATGACGAGGGGCTGGTCGCCTGCAAGATCTACAAGACGTTGCCGGCGCGCCGCGTGTGGGACGTGATCATGTCCTCGACCTACGACTTCGCCGAACCGGGCTTCATTCTCATAGACAAAGTGAACGAGATGAACAACAACTGGTGGACGGAGAACGTCCGTGCCACCAATCCCTGCGGTGAACAACCGCTGCCGGCCTACGGCTCCTGTCTCTTGGGTTCGGTGAACCTCACCAAGTTCGTGCTGGATCCGTTCACCGACGACGCGCGCTTCGATTGGGAAACCTACCGCAAGGTGGTGAAGGTTTTCACCCGCATGCTCGACAACGTGGTCGAGATCAACGGCCTGCCGCTGGCGCAGCAACGCGATGAAATCATGCGCAAGCGCCGTCACGGCATGGGATTCCTGGGGCTGGGATCGACCATCACCATGCTTTGCATGAAGTACGGCTCGAAGAAATCAGTGGCATTTACCCAGAACGTCTCGCGCGAAATGGCCATTGCCGGTTGGGAAGCGGCGCTGGACCTGGCGAAGGAAAAGGGTCCGGCGCCGATCATGAACGAGGAGTTCACCGTGACGCGCGAAATGCTGCGCAAGCGGCCCGAGATGGTGAAGGATGGCTGGCGGGCCGGTGCGCGGATTGCCGGGAGGGTGCTGCACGCACGCTACAGCCGCTACATGCAGCGCATCGCCGAGGCGTCGCCGGAACTGGTGGATGAACTCGCCGAAGTGGGCGCGCGCTTCACGCATCACACCTCGATCGCACCCACCGGCACCATTTCACTGTCGCTCGCCAATAACGCTTCGAACGGCATCGAGCCTTCGTTCGCGCACCACTATTTTCGCAACGTGCTGCGCGAGGGCAAGAAATCCAAGGAAAAGGTCGACGTGTTTTCCTTCGAACTGCTGGCCTACCGCGAACTGGTGAATTCACGCGCCATGCCGAACTCGCAAAATGCCGCGGAAAAACTGCCGGATTACTTCGTTTCAGCGGACGACATCGGACCCAAGGAACACGTGGACATTCAGGCCGCTTCGCAACTGTGGATCGACTCTTCCATATCGAAGACCGCGAACGTGCCCACCGATTACAAGTACGAGGACTTCAAGGACATTTATATGTACGCCTATGAGCAGGGGCTGAAAGGCTGCACGACGTTCCGCTTCAATCCGGAAGCCTTCCAGGGGGTGCTGGTCAAGGAGGACGACTTGAAGAACACCATCTACGTCTTCACCTTGGAAGATGGAACCGAGGTGGAAGCGCGCGGCGATCAAGAGATCGAATACGACGGCGAAATGCATACAGCCGCGAATCTCTTCGATGCGCTGAAAGAAGGCTATTACGGGAAGTTCTGATCATGTCTCACATCAAAATCGACAAGAAAATCGCCAAGTACCGCGTGCAAAAGCCGGAGGCCAAGGAGGCGGCGGCGCCGGCAGCGAAAGACGCGCTGAAGACCCAGGACAACGTCATCTGGATGCACGAGAAGCTCGAGCGTCCCGAAGTGCTGATCGGCTCGACTTACAAGATCAAGACGCCGGTGTCCGATCACGCGATGTATGTGACCATCAACGATATCGTTTTGAATGAGGGCACGCCGCACGAACAGCGGCGCCCGTTCGAGGTCTTCATCAACTCGAAGAACCTCGATCATTTCCAGTGGATCGTCGCTTTGACGCGGGTCATTTCGGCGGTGTTCCGCAAGGGCGGCGACACGACTTTTCTGGTCGATGAACTCAAGGCGGTTTTCGATCCGAAGGGTGGCTATTGGCAACCAGGCGGCAAATTCATGCCCTCGACCATTGCCGAGCTTGGCTATGTCATTGAGCGGCACTTGCAGTCGATCGGGCTGCTCAAGAAGCCGGAACTGGATGCGCATCAACGAAAGCTGGTGGATGAGAAGCGCGCCGAGTTCGAGGCGCGCACCAAGCAAACCGATGCATTTTCCAAGTCGCACTTTCCCGAAGGCGCCCAGTTGTGCGCGAAATGCAGCACCGCCGCCGTGGTGATGATGGATGGCTGCTACACCTGCCTGAATTGTGGCGACTCGAAGTGCGGATGACGCGCTAGGGCTCGCTGATCGCGCGTGACTTCCAGCGCTGCCAAGAAGCAATACGACGTCATCATCGTCGGCTCCGGCGCTGCAGGCGGCCAGACCGCGTACACCTTGAGCATGGAAGGAGCCAAGGTGCTGATGCTCGAGGCGGGCCGCGACTACATTCCCGAGCAGGAAACGCCCATGTTCCAGACGCCGGAGCAGGCGCCGTTGCGGGACAGCGCCACGCCGGACAAGGAATTCGGCTTCTACGATGCCACCGTCGATGGAGGCTGGAGCGTTCCCGGGGAGCCGTACGTTCAATCCACCGAAGATCCCCACGGGCGATTCGCCTGGTGGCGTTCACGCATGTTGGGCGGCCGGACCAATCACTGGGGCCGCATTTCGCTGCGAAACGGTCCGTATGACTTCAAGCCGCGCCAGCGCGACGGTTTGGGATTCGACTGGCCCCTGTCCTACGAAGATGTCGCGCCGTACTACGACAAGGTGGAGCGGCTCATCGGCGTCTATGGAAGCTCGGAGGGGCTCGAGAACACGCCGAACTCCCCGGAAGGCTGCCTCTTGCCGCCGCCGGCACCCGTGGTGAGCGACTATCTCATTCAGCAGCGTGCCGGACGGCTGGGCATTCCGGTCATTCCCGGCCACCGTGCCGTGCTCACGCAGCAGCTCGATTTCAAGCGCTCGCCGGCGCTGCTGCACCCCGGTAACGATAAGGCGCAAAGGATCATCGCTGCCGACATGCAAAAGCGCGCGGCATGTTTCTGGGCGACCGATTGCGGTCGCGGCTGTTCGATCCGCGCCAACTATCAATCCACCACCGTGCACCTGCCTCCCGCGCTCGCCACGGGCAATCTCGACATCGTCACCGATGCCATGGTCAGCGAGGTCGTCATGGGACGCGATGGCCTCGCCAAGGGCGTGAAATACATCGACCGCATCAGCGGCAGCGAGCGTCAAGCCAGCGCTCGAGTCGTCGTCCTGGCCGCCAGTGCCTGCGAGACGGTGCGGATCCTGCTCAACTCGAAGAACGCGCAGTTCCCCGACGGCCTGGCGAATTCCAGCGGCAAAGTCGGCAAATACCTCATGGACACGGTGGGCAGCAGCGTGCGCGGTCAAGTACCGCTGCTCGAAGGACTGCCGCCGCTCAACGAGGATGGGGCCAGCGGCGGCGCGATGTACGCGCCTTGGTGGGGCTATCAAGATCAACAAAAGGGAAAGCTCGGCTTCGCGCGCGGCTACCACATCGAATTCGGTGGAGGCCGGCGCATGCCGGACTCGGGCACGCTGCGCGGGCTGGAGAATTTCACCGGCGGCAGCTATGGCAAGAAACTCAAGGAGGATGCGCGGCGCTACTACGGTTCCTTCGTCGGATTCGCGGGCCGCGGCGAAATGATCCCCAACGAGAACTCCTACTGCGAAATCGACCCGAAAGTGAAGGACAAATGGGGTATCCCGGTGCTGCGCTTCCACTGGAAATGGTCGGACCACGAAACGCGCCAGGCCGCGCACATGCAGAAGACCTTTGCGGACATCATCGAGGCCATGGGCGGGCGCGTGACGGGAAAGGTGAAGACCGACGGCGCCGAAGCCATCTCCCCGGGCGGCTTCATCATCCACGAGGTCGGCGGCGCGATGATGGGCGCGAACCGGCAAACCTCGGTGACCAACGAGTGGTGCCAGACCTGGGATGTCAAAAACCTATTTCTGACCGACGGCGCGGTGTTCCTGTCCAATGCGGACAAGAATCCGACGCTGACCATCATGGCGCTGGCCTGGCGCGCCTCGGATCACATCGCCGGCATGATGCGAAGGAAGGATCTGTGACAGACAGACGGACGACAATCCAGTGGATGCTGGCCGCCGCGGCCTCGATGCCGCTGCTGAACAACCGCACGCGCAGCCAGGAGGTCACCACCCACCCGCTCACGGCCAATGGCTATGGCAGCGATCCAAATCTCACCCGAATTTATCACCCCGGCGATGTGTGGCCGTTGACGCTCGATGGCGCGCAGCGGCGCTGTGCGGCCGCACTCTGCAACGCCATACTGCCCGAAGATGGCCGTTCGCCTGATGCCGCGAGCGTCGGCGTGGTGGACTTCATCGATGAGTGGGTGAGCGCGCCGTATCCGCGCCAGCGCGAGGATCGGCCGATCGTGCTGGATGGATTGGCCTGGATGGATGCCGAAGCCATGCTGCGCTTCAAGCGAACGTTCGCCGATCTTAACGAGACCCAGCAGCGGGCGATTTGCGACGACATTTGCTACCTGCCGAACGCGCCGCCCAAGTTCACGCAGGCTGCCCGGTTCTTTGCCCGCTACCGCGACCTCACCGTCGGCGGTTTTTATTCCACCCCGGCGGGAAGACAGGATCTTGGCTACATAGGCAATGTCCCGCTGTCCAAATTCGACCCGCCGCCGATCGACGTGTTAGCCAAGCTGGGTTTGGGCTGATGAGCGCGGCACCGCAAAAGCTCGGCGTAGGCTTCGTCGGCAGCGGCTTCAATGCGCGCTTTCACATGCAGGGTTTCCAGGCGGTGCGCGATGCCGACGTGCGCGGCGTGTGGAGCCCGAATTCCGCCAACGCGAATTCGGCGGCGGCGCTGGCGCGCAGCTTGGACATCGGCGATGCCAAGGCCTATGCGTCCATCCGCGACATGGTGGCGGATCCTGCGATCCACGCGTTATGGCTCACGGGTCCCAACCATTCCCGCCTCGAGAACATGGAAGAAATCGTGCATGCCATCGAGAGCGGCGCGGGAACGCTGCGGGGCATTGCCTGCGAGAAGCCGCTGGCGCGCAATGTCGCCGAGGCGAAGCGCTTCATCGCGCTCATGCAGCGCACCGGCGCCGCGGGAGGGTACTTGGAGAACCAGGTATTCGCGCCACAGATCGAAACCGGCCGCTCGCTCACCTGGGCGCGAGGTGCCGCCAGCACCGGCCGGCCCTATCTCGCGCGCGCCTCGGAGGAGCACAGCGGCCCGCACGCACCCTGGTTCTGGCGGGGCGAGTTGCAGGGCGGCGGCGTGCTGAACGACATGATGTGCCACTCGGTGCTGCTGGTACGGCACCTGTTGACCAAGCCCGGGGCGCCGCGCTCCTCGTTGAAGCCGGTTCGGATCACGGGACACATCGCCAGCCTCAAGTGGACCCGGCCGGCCTATGCTAAGCAGCTCAAAGAGACCTTCGGCGCCGAGGTCGACTATGCCAAGCGTCCGTCGGAGGATTTTGCCAGCGTCATGGTCGAGTTCGAGACGGACGAGGGGCAGACCGTGATCGGCGAGGCATCGACCTCATGGAGTTTTGTGGGCGCCGGGCTGCGTCTGTCCGCCGAACTGCTGGGGCCGGAGTATTCCATGTCGTGGAATACGCTCAATAGCGGACTGAATTTATTTTTCTCTCGTGCGGTGCGCGGCGCCGCCGGGGAGGACCTGGTCGAGAAGCAGAATGCCGAGGTGGGATCAATGCCGGTGGTTGCGGGCGAGGCCGCCGCATACGGCTACGAGAATGAGGACCGGCATTTCGTGCGGGTATTCTTGGGCAAGGAAGCGCCCCGGCTCGATTTCGACGACGGCCTCGAGGTGGTATCGCTGCTCATGGCCGCGTACATGAGCGCGGAGCAGGGCCGAACACTCGATTTTCCGCCGCCGGGACTGGACGCATTCGTTCCGGCCGTGGCACGCGGCGCGTGGCGGCCGCGCTGAGACCTGGTTTAAACAACATTATTTGGAACCCCTATGCACAGCTGCGCGGTCGGGATCATCGGATTTGCGGCATTCGGTCTTTTGGCCGCTGCAACGCCGGCTCCGGCCGGCGACTGGCACGCGCTGTTCGACGGCAAGATAACCCGGGACTTTCGCGGTTGGCACTCGAAGGACTTTCCCGCGGGCTGGCATGTGGTGGACGGCACCCTGACCAAGGAAGGCGCCGTCGATGAACTCATTACGCGCAAGCAATACGGCAACTTTGAGCTCGAGCTCGACTGGAAAATCGGGGAGAGCGGCAATAGCGGGGTGTTCTATCGAGGCACGCGCGAGTACGACCATATTTACTGGAGCGGGCCGGAGTATCAATTGCTGGATGATGCCAACGCCCCCGACGGCAGGAGCCCCCTGACGGCCGCCGCATCAGCGTACGCGATTTACCCCGCGCCCGAAGGCGTCGTAAAGCCCTTCGGCGAATGGAACACCACGCGCATTGTGGTCAACGGCACGCATGTCGAGCACTGGTTGAACGGTCAACGAATGGTTGCCTACGAGTTGGGCAGCCCCGATTGGCAGGCACGAGTCGCCGCCAGCAAATTTTCCAAGTACCCGAACTACGGTTTGGCAAAAAAGGGCTTCATCGGGATCCAGGGCGACCATCCAGGCTCCCTGGCGTTACGTCATGTCCGAATCCGGGAGCTGCCATAGATAACTGGCGCAGATTTCGCATCAATTCTTAGGCGCGCTCTCTGGCGCGCCCGCCGGCGCCTTGGTTGCGGCCAAAGCTTTGACAATGATGCCGAGCTGCGTCAACGCAGCCGCGTCTTCGGCGCTGACCGGAGGGTTCTTGCATCTCGGGTCGGTGCGTTGCAATGCGCCGCTCATCGCGCGGGTAATGGGGATGGGATCGCAGCCGTGGCTGTTGTCGCAGACCAGGTCGTACTCGGCGCGGGCTTTGACGTGGCAGGTAAAGCAGTTGCCGCCGAATCGATTGTATGTTTCTTGAAATCCGCGCGTGCGGATGGTCGAACCCGCCGGTGAGATATTGAGGTCGAAGAATTCCCAGTCCTTTGTGGCCGGATTGAAGCCCTTCTCGCGTTTCACCATGACCTCGTTGGGGACGAGCTGCAGCACCGAGCCGGCGGGATAAGCTCCCGTCCCCGCCTCGGCCACTTGCACAGTGCCCTTGAGATTGCCGGCCAGATTGTCGACATAGAAGTGCCGAACGTGGGTCATCTCCGAGATGCAGCGAAATGACGCGTCGCTGATGGGAAATGAAGCGGGCGCCGCGGGCGTGGCCGCCAGCGCCGGCCCTGCAATCAGCACGGCGGCATGGGCGCAGTATTTTAGGATTCGAGATACCGACGAAAGGGTCATGATCGCAGCTACTCCCATTGGTGCTCAGGCGGCTAAAGTATGACGCAACCTGCGCGTTTTCGCGCTGTCCCAATCACGAGGGTCTAGAGTGCGCGCGATCAAGTGGAGGCATTGGCGGTTGGCTTTGGGGTTCGCGGCGCTGGCGGCTTCGTTTGCCGCCGGTCCTGTGCTGAGCGCCGAAAGCGCGAATCCCTTCGTGTATCCGCCCGAGCTCGAACCCGACGTACGCTTCTGGATCCGGGTTTACACCGAGGTCACAACGGATCAAGGGTTGCTGCATGACGACTGGAATCTTGGGCTGGTTTACGAAGTATTGCGCTTCGATCCGGGGGATTCGCCGCGCCAGCGTGAGCGCATCGTCGAGCAGGCCAAGGCACGCGTTGCCGCGCTGCTGCGCCGCTTCGCCGCCGGCGCCACCGACAATTTGACTGCGCACGAGCGGCGCATCCTGCGCGCGTTCGGGGAGAAGGCAACCCCTGCGCAGTTCCGCGACGCCGTCGACGGCATCCGTTTTCAGCTCGGACAGGCCGATCGTTTTCACGAGGGACTGATTCGTGCGCAGGCCTATGAGGCCGATATCTCGCGTGTTCTCGCCGAGCGCGGCGTACCGGAGGAGATCGGCGCGCTGCCGCATGTGGAATCGTCTTTCAATCCCGCGGCATATTCGCGAGTGGGCGCGGCCGGACTGTGGCAATTCATGCCAGGAACGGCCCGGCGCTATATGCGCGTGGACAGCATCGTCGACCAGCGCTTGGATCCCTACAGCGCCACCGAGGCGGCGGCGAACTTGATGCTGTACAACTACCGGCTGCTGGGCACATGGCCGCTGGCGGTCACCGCCTACAATCACGGGCCGGGCGGATTGCGGCGCGCCCAGGAGGAATTGGCCACCAGCGACATCGCGGTGATCGTCAAACGTTATCAAGGCGCGACATTCGGTTTCGCATCCCGGAATTTCTACGTTGCATTCCTGGCGGCGCTCGAGGTCGACCGCAATGCCGAGAAATATTTCGGCCCGCTGACCCGTCTGCCCGAGGCGCCCAGCACCGTCGCGGTGCTGCCCGACTACATTCCCGTCGACGCTCTGGCCAAAGCCTTCAAGGCCGACCTGGGCGCGCTCAAGGTATTGAACCCCGCGCTGCGCCCGCCGATCTGGAATCGCGCCCGCTTCGTGCCGCGAGGCTATGCGCTGCGTGTGCCGGGCTCCCTGCAAGCGCCCGATGTCGCGGCTGCCTGGGCGCGGCTGCTGCCCACGCAGCGCTACGTCGCACAGAGAAATGACGGCGCGCACAAAATGCGCCGCGGCGAGACGCTGGCGAGTGTTGCGGCCGCGAGCGGCGTCGCTTTGACGCGCTTGGTGGCGGCGAACGGTTGGAGCGGCACACCCGCGCTGGCTCGAGGGGACATCGTGCACATACCCCTGCCGGCATCGCGTGCGGAGGTTTCGGGCGAGTCGGGCGCCGCACCGGCGGAAGTTCCAGCGCCGGCGGCGACCGCGAGTCCCGAAACGCCGGTCGCGAAGCTGCCGCCGCCGCCCAAGGAACCGGTTTCAGAAAGACAGTCCGAAGCTTCAGGCGTGTTGCCGGCCGCCGCGCCCAGCGGCGGCGGCGATACCACCGATTACAGCGTGGCCGCGGGCGATACGGTGATCGTGCAGGCCGAGGAAACACTCGGGCACTACGCCGACTGGTCGAAAAGCAGCGTGCCGGCACTGCGCAGCCTCAACAAGCTGAACAAGAACGGAGTGGTGACGCTGGGGCACAAGGTCAAACTGGACCTGTCCAAGGTCAGCGCCGAGCAATTTGCGGCGGCGCGCCGCGACTATCATCGGCAGCTGCAGGATGCATTCTTTGCCGCCCACAGGATCTCAGGCACGGAAAACTACGCGGTGAAGCGCGGCGAGTCGCTTTGGACGATCGCACAACAGCGCAACGGCCTCCCGGTGTGGCTCATCGTCGAATACAACCCCGACGTGGACTTCAGCGAGATTCGACCCGGCACCACCCTGGCGCTGCCGAAGGTCGAAGCCATCAATCGCCAGTAATACCCCGGGCGTGCAGATAGTCGCCCAAGGTCTCGCGGGTATTGCTGGTGGCCGCAAAATTCACGATGGAGTCGTCCGCGCTTTTTACATCGAGCTCCAATTTCTCGCTCGCCGCCATTTGTTTCAACATTTCCACCGTGAGTTCAAAGTAGGCCGTCTGGCCCCAGGCCGCGACCGGCTGGTAGGCGCCTCTCCCAAGCTGCGGTGCATCGATGGGAACGAGAACCCGCGGGCCGCTGTCGAGAATCATCGTGAGCGTCGCCGGCCCACGAATATCCGCCATTGTGTGATCATTGCCGGGCGCGATGTGCACCCAAAGGCCGTAGACGATGGAGCCGCTCTTATCCCATTCGACCGGGCCCAAGTAAGCAAAACTCGTGCGTTTCGTCAGATTGGAGATGACGTGCATTGCGCCCGTCTGGCGCAAGCTCGGCACGAGCTCGATCGGCTGCTTGAGCGAGCCCACCGTCATGGCGGTCCGATCGTCCAGGTACTCCACAGGCTTGATCGAAGCCGGCGTGGCGCACGCGGTCAGCAGAAAAACGAGAGACGGAACCAGTAGCCGAAGCAGGCGCATGGGCCACAGTATACTAAGGACGTGAGCTAGAGCCGATTATTGAGTTGCGGCTACCAGGTATACTTTGAGCAATGATCAAGCGTTTCTGCCGCCATTTGGCGACAACTTTGGCAATGTTTGTGGTTCTGGCGACGGGCTTGGGCTGGATGGGCACCGCCTCGGCCGAGGAAATCGCCGTCGCCGATCGGATCGTGGTCCACAAAGCGGAGCACAAGCTCTACCTTTATAGCGGGGATCGCCTTCTGGGCGTGTACCGGGTGCAACTGGGCTTGAGCCCGGTGGGACAGAAGGAGCGCGAACGCGATTTCAGAACGCCGGAAGGCCGCTACTTCCTCGCGCGCCGCAATCCGCGCAGCGATTTTTTTCTTGCCATCCAAGTGTCCTACCCGAATAAAGAGGACGAGGTGCGCGCGCACAAGAACGGTTGGGCCCCCGGCGGCTCCATCATGATCCACGGATTTCCCAATACCCCGAAACACCCGGCGGCGTACTATGAGTCGAGCGACTGGACCGATGGCTGCATCGCCCTGTCGAACTCCGACATGGTCGAGGTGTGGATGCGCACGCAGGACAATATTCCGATCGATATCTATCCGTAAAAATAGGTGCTGCGTGGAAGCCTCGATTCTTTCATCCGACATGGTTGATGCGCGCGTGGCCCCAAAGGGCAGCTTGGAGCACCTATCGCAGCAGGAAATCGCCAAGTTGTTGGATTCCGGTCAGGGTGGCCTGTATCCCTTGTTCCGCAAGTGCGCGCTGGCCGTGCTCAACTCCGGCAGCGACATCGACGATGCGCGCTTGATATTCGAGAAATACCGCGACTTCGACCTGCGCATCGTGCGTCAGGCATGGGGCATCAAGCTCGAGATCAAGAATGCGCCCGCCGCGGCTTTCGTGGACGGTGTCATGATCCGGGGCTTGAAGGACCATCTTTTCGCGGTTTTGCGCGACGTCGTGTTCATTTCCAACGAGATCATGGAAAGCGGGCGCTACGATCTTGATTCATCGGCCAGCATCACCAACGCGGTTTTTCACATCCTGCGCAACGCGCGGGTTTTGGAACTGCAGATCAAGCCCAATCTCGTGGTCTGCTGGGGCGGCCACTCCATTCGCCGCTTCGAGTACGACTACACCAAGAAAGTGGGCTACGAGCTTGGCCTGCGCGGCTTGGATGTCTGCACCGGTTGCGGCCCGGGCGCCATGAAAGGCCCCATGAAGGGGGCCACGATCGGCCATTCGAAACAGCGCATCAAGGATGGCCGTTACCTGGGGATCACCGAACCCGGCATCATCGCTGCGGAACCGCCCAACCCGATCGTGAGCCAGTTGGTCATCATGCCGGACATCGAAAAGCGGCTCGAGGCGTTCGTGCGCCTGGGACACGGCATCGTCATATTTCCGGGCGGCGCCGGCACGGCAGAGGAAATCCTGTACCTGCTCGGCATTCTGCTCGATCCAGCCAATCAAACTCTCCCCTTCCCGGTGGTCTTCACCGGCCCGGCGGACAGCGCGGATTATTTCGAACAGATTCACCGTTTCGTCGGCGCCACCTTGGGATCGGCCGCGCAGGCGCGCTACAAGGTGATCATCGACGATCCCGCCGGCGTGGCACGGGCGATGGTGCAGGGATTGGCGGAGGTTCGGGACTATCGGCGCCACGCCAGCGATTCCTACGGATTCAACTGGCTGCTGAAAATCCCGCTGGATTTTCAGCAGCCGTTCGAAGTCACGCACGAGTCGATGCGCGCATTGCGCCTGTCGCACGGCCAGCCGGTGCACGAACGCGCGGCCGACCTGCGGCGCGCTTTTTCCGGGATCGTCGCCGGAAATATCAAGGAATACGGAGTCAATGCCATCGAACGCCACGGGCCCTTCGAACTGGCGGGCGAGCCCGCGATCATGGAGCCGCTGGACGGCCTGTTGCGCTCGTTTGTGGCGCAAGGCCGCATGAAGTTCGCCGGCGCCGAATACAAGCCCTGCTACCGACTCGTGGCATGACCCAAGATCTGGATATTCGCTACCGGTTCGACTTGCCCGACGGCTCGCAGAAGCACCTGCACCTGAAATTCACGGCCTCGGAATTCCGCTTATCGAATGCGGCGCCGGCCGAGCCGCCGTTCTGGACGGAACTGAAATTCAGCCAATGTGCGAACTGCCCGCTGAGCGCCGATGAGCACAAACATTGCCCGGCCGCCCTGCACATGGCGCCGGTGATCGAATCGCTCAAGGCATTGGTTTCGTTCGACACCATCGGCGTCACGGTGCTGCAGGCCGAACGTCAAACCTATGCCGAAACCAGCGCTCAGCAAGCCTTGAGCTCGGTGCTGGGATTGATCATGGCGACGGCGGGCTGTCCCTGGACCGATCGATTGCGGCCCATGGCGCGCTTCCATTTGCCGTTCGCGAACGAGGCGGAAACGGTGTATCGAAGCATCTGCAGTTATCTGCTGGCGCGCGAATTGATGGGTACCAAGGACGAACACGGATTTGCCTCGCTCAAGGAGCTGTATGAGAACCTGCACATCGTCAACCGGGACATGTCGCGCCGTCTCGGCGCCGCCACCCGCACCGATCCTGCACGCAACGCAATGGCGCTGCTCGACTCGTACACGACATTATTGCCGGCGGCGCTGGAGTCTTCGCTGCAGGAACTCAGGCCCCTGTTTGACGCCTGGCGCGGCGCACAGATTTAGTCAATTTAACTTACCGCGACGGTCTCTGAGATGCGCATCCCAATGCGGGCCGATGCGCGTCGCCGGTGCGCGACAGCGGCGCTCGCGCGTGACACAGTTCCTGTCGAGGACAGCCTGCGGCACTTACTGTCGTTCGCACACGCAGAGGCACAACAGATGAGCGATCTAAAGAATCAGTCTCGATACACCGGAGTGGACCGCAGGGCCCCGCGCGCTGATGCCGCTGTCAACAAAACCGGCGGCCGCCATGCGGCGATCACCAACAGCCTTTACAACTGGCACAGCTACAAGAACTGGGCGGAAAAGGCCCGGGGTAATTTCGACGAAAAGAAATAGGGCGATATCGACCCGGCCCGTCACGCGGGCACGGGCACCGGGCTGATGCCTGCGAGCGGTTGCACCGCGCCTTCCTTCGCTTTGAGCCATGCCAGCATCGGCTGCCAATCCTCGAGATCCTGGGCCACCACGTAGCGTTTCATTTCGTGCAAGCCCACGCCCAGCTCCGCGGCGCGCACATAGTTTTGCGAATCGCGTAAGGTTGCGATGACGGGAATGCGCAAGCTTTCGAGAAATCGCATGAGCGACTGATAGATCACGGTGTTGCGCTTGACGCGATTTGCGACCACGCCGATTCGATACTCATCGCGACGTACCTTCGCGATGAGCAATAAATCGGCGATGCACCTCGAACAGGCGTGGATATCGATATCCGACGGCAGCACCGGCACGATGATGGCGTCGGCGTTCTTGGTCATGTCCGGCATGTCCTGAGCGGGCACCGCAGCAGGC
>DASXNX010000160.1:0-10488 GCA_036494725.1 Steroidobacteraceae bacterium | reverse complement strand
GCGCGGAAAGCCGTACCATTTTTCCAGCGCGCCATGGGTCACCGCGCCGGCCGCCGCGGTCCTGCCATGAAAGCTCTGCTCGAGCGCAACTGCGTTGCTGCGGCCGGTGAGCTTGAACGCCAGCTTCAGGGCATTTTCATTTGCCTCGGCGCCGCTGTTGACCCAGAAGACCGTGTCCAGCCCCAGCCCCGTGAATTTCGTCAGTCGGGCCGCGGCTCGTTCGCGAACCGCCATGGGAAGCGCATTCGTTTGGAAGGCCATTTGTCGCGCCTGCCGGTCCAGTGCGGCGAGCCAGCGCGGATGACCGTAGCCCAAGCCCGCGACCGCATGACCGCCGTAGAAGTCCAGGATCTTGCGGCCGTCGCGGGCATGCAGCCACACGCCGTCGCCGTGCGCCACTTCGATGGGGTATTGAGCAAAAACTTGCGCCAGGTGAGTGGCGTAGGTTGCGGTGGGATTGGTCGCTGCCATTGCTGTCTTCCTCAAGTCCATCCGGGGGCGGGCGCGGTAAGCCCCAAGGTCTCGTCGAAGCCCAACAGGCGGTTCATCCATTGAACGGCGCCGCCGGCGGCACCCTTGTTGAGATTGTCGAGCACCGACATGACGGCAATGGAATTGCCGTTGGTCACCGCGCTCAAATTCGAGTAATTGCTGGCGGCCACATCCTTGATGCGAGGCGCGGCGTCGCCGACGCGCACGAACGGGCAGTTCTGGTAGTACGCCTGCAGCGCCGCCACGGCCTGCGCGCTCGTGATCGATTTTTTCAGGGCAGCCTGCACGGTGACGTGGATGCCGCGCGCGAACGGACCCGAGTGCGGCACGAAATTGATTTCGGCCTCGACTCCGGTGGCGAGCTTCGCGCAGGCGGCGATCTCGGGTACGTGGCGATGGCTCAAGGCGCCGTAGCTGTAGAGGTCGCTGTGCCGATGCGGGTGATGCGTGCCGTCGGTGGGCTTGCGCCCGGAACCGGTGCTGCCGGTGATGCCGGTGACGAACAGGCGCGTGTCAGTCAGTCCCAATGCCAGCAATGGGACGCTGGCGAGCAGCGTGGCGGTGGCAAAGCAGCCCGGATGCGCCACGTGCGGCGTCGGCGAGGACTTCAGATGCTCGGGAACCGCGCAGGTGAACTCACGGATTCGTGCCGGTGCGCCATGCGCATGCTTGTACACGGCCTCGTAGGCTGTCTGCGACGCATAGCGAAAATCCGCGGAGATATCCACGCAGTGCACGCGCGTGCCGGCCGCCGCGGCCTGGGACAGCAAATCATCGACGATGGCCGCGGACACCCCGTGGGGCGCCGCGGAAAAAAGCGCCGAGACCGGCGATTTGCGGATGATGCCCTGAATTTCCGCGGCCGCCGAGAACTTGAGATCCGGATAGGCGCTGCGCAGGTGCGCGAAGGCGCCCGCCACCGGCGCGCCGGGCTGGCTATCGGAGAGCACGGCGGCGACGCAGAGCTGCGGATGACCCGCAATCAGGCGCAGCAGTTCGCCGGCGACATAGCCGGTGCCGCCGAGCACAACCGCGGGCGTGGTCTCACTCATTCCCCGACCACCTTGGATTCGCGCACATTGCGCAGGCCCAGTGCGCCGATGATGTGATCGCCCAGGTCGGCCGGATGGCTGATCGCATTGAATGCCGCGACTTGCATCTGCTCGCGGATGATTTCAATGCCGACTTGATTGTCGGTCGAAGGGCCGGTCACTGCACAGGGCTCGATGCCGAATCGTTCGCGCAGCAATTTGACGCCGCCCCAGGCGGCAACCGGGTCATTCGCGGATAGCACCACCGCGGTCAGCGCCGACTTGATGTCGGGTTGACGCAGGATGGATTCCACACCATAGGTGCCGAGCAGGCCATCGCCCAGCTCGAACACGATGGCGTCGGGCTGGCCGCCCGCCATTTCCGTGAGCATGGTGCGGGTGAGCGCCGGGCCGCACTTGGGCGTGGTGGTGACGATGCCTAAATCGGTGAACAGCATGGTGCGCCGCGCGCCCGAGTCCTCGAACGCCATGATGTCCCGTCGCAGCGACACCCCGGTGGCTTTGAAGGCGTCCACCGTCAGGCCGCGATGGCGCATGCGCGCGATGATGGCGGCCGCCGCCGCGGTCTTGCCCGCCTCCATGCAGGTTCCGGCGAGTGCCACCACCGGCACGCCGCGCGCATCGAGCGGCGCGTCGTAGTCCAGTGCCTTGTAGCCCACCTTGGCCGGAACGCCGATGCGCTCGCCCAGGTAAGGAAAAGTCAGCACCGTGCCCAAGACCTTGCAATCGAAGGGTTTGCCCTTGTCCTGCGTCGCGGAATCGCAGATACCAAGCACGCCGCCGATGTTCAGCATCTGGATGATGTCGCCGGGCTTCAAACTCTCGGGAATGTGGCCCGAGTAGCCGAACAGCGCCTTGCGATGTCCGAGCGCGCCCACCACGATGTCGCCGCGGACCACTTTCGCCATGCGCCCGCTGGTGAGTTCCAAGGTGTTGTAATTGGCCTTGTTGTTCAGGATCTCGACCACCAGCACCAGCCCTTCGTCGCAGGGGATGTCGGCCGCAATGCGCAGCTCATGCGACAGGCCGCAGGCCTGGGTCACCGAGGCAATCTTGTCGACCACCACCGAACGCATGCTGTTCATGATTTGTTCGCTCCCTCGCCGGCGCGCTTGTAGAAAACTCCGGTGAGCGCCAGCATTTTCGAGTAGCCCAGTGCATCGGTCGGCGTCCATTCTCCCGCCGACTCGCCGTACACGCCCTTGGATGCGGCCATCAATGAATACGGGGAAGTCACACCCTCGACGAACACGGATCCCGGCCGGAACGAGAGCGTCACTTCGCCGCTGACGCGCGCTTGCGAGGACTTGAGCAGCGCCTCGATGTCCCGGCACACCGGATCTAAGTGCTGGCCCTCGTGCACCAGATCGCCGTAGATCTGCGCAACGGATTCCTTGACGCGCGACTGCTTGCCCGTCATCACGAGCTTTTCGAGTTCGCGGTGCGCCGCGAGCAGCACTTCGGCCGCGGGCGCTTCGAAGGCCACCCGGCCCTTGGTGCCGATCACGGTATCGCCCAAGTGAATGCCACGGCCGATGCCGAAGGGCCCCGCCAGTGTCTCCAGTTTTTCAATGATCGCCACCGCGGACAGCCGCTCGCCGTCGAGACTGTCCGGAACGCCGCATGAAAATCCCACGCTGTGGCGCTCAGGGTGGCGCGGCTGCGTGAAGGCGTCCTTGGACAGCACCCAGGCGTCGTCGGGGATGCTGCCCTGCGAGGTCAGGGTTTCCTTGCCGCCGATGGTGACGCCCCACAGCCCGCGATTGACCGAGTAGGCGGCGCCGAAGGGAGGCACGGGCAGCTTATGATCCTGAAGATACTTCAGCTGTTCGGGCCGCTGGAAGGCGCGGTCGCGCACCGGCGCGATGATCTCCAATTCCGGAGCCAGGGTGCGCAGCGCGACTTCGAAGCGCACTTGGTCGTTGCCCGCGGCCGTGCAGCCGTGCGCCACCATCTTGGTTTTCAGCGAGAGGGACATTTGCGCGATGGTCTGCGCCTGCAGCACCCGCTCCGCGCCCACGCACAGCGGGTACATGTTGCCGCGTTTCACATTGCCCATGATCAAGAATTTCAGCACCTGATCAAAATACGCCGCTCTTGCGTCAATCAAATGATGCTCGATCGCGCCCAGAAGAACCGAACGCTCGGCCAGGGACTTGGCCGCCGCCGCGTCGATGCCGCCGGTGTCGACGGTGACCGTGATCACCGGGCGCCGGTAAGTGTCCTTGAGCCAGGGAACGCAGAATGAGGTATCGAGGCCGCCTGAAAAAGCTAAAAGAATGGGCTCGGCGCCAGGGCCGTCAATAGATGCCATGGGTTTAGCGTCCGAAGATGGCGAACAGGCGATCGGCGAGCTGGCGCTGCGCCTCGGCGCCGGCGGTGGCGATGAAAATGGTGTCATCGCCGGAGATCGTGCCCACCACCTCGGGCCACTGCGCGGTATCAATGGCGACCGCCACGCTCTGTGCCGAACCGATGGCGGTTTTCAGTACGGTGAGATTATTGCCGGCGGTGAGACGCGCGTTGACGAACTGTTTGAGCGTCGAGAAATCGCTCTTGGGCGCAATCGTGGCTTCCGGCAGCACGTATCGATCGCCCAGCTTGGCCACGCCCAGCTCACGCAAATCCCGGCTCACACTGGACTGGGTCGCGACCACCCCTCGCTTGCGCAGCAGCGCGACGAGCTCGGTTTGGCGGCCGACCGCCTGCTCGCGAATGATTTTCGCCAGCACGGTGCGGCGCGCCGAAGCGCTCGCATGTTCGGGGTCTGGTTCCAGCAATTTCGCGGCTTGCATAAAATTGCACGCATCGTGAATAAAAATGCAGGCGCTGTCAATACTTTTCGACGGAAAGCGGGACCGCGGCCCAACCCGCTTGCCGTGCCGCGATTTCTCCCGCCCGGTCCAGCGGCTCGCCCTCAATCGATTGCTCGACCGCCGCACGCACCGCCGGAGATTCTTTGGACGCGGCGGCACGGAAATTGGGCGAACTCGATTCGGTCAGCGCCGACTGCGCCAGCAGCTTGATGTTCCAGTCGCCTCCTTCATGGCAGGCGAGGCCCGCTCCGGCATCGGTTCCCGCCAATGAAAATGTCCGGCAATAATTTCCCGCCTTGTTTCGAAAACTCACACCGGTGACCGCGATCGTGGAGGGATCCTGAGCGAGTTGCGTGGACAATGCTTGCTGAAGTGCCGCGCCGGCCAGCATCCTCCCGCCGCCGATCCGGATCAGGGCTCCCGAACCGTGCCAGGCGAAAAATCCGACTGCCAATCCCACCAACAGGCTGGCCGCCATTGCGGCCGGTTGCCAGCGCCGCGCGCCCACGCGCTTCTCCAGCGCCGCATTTCGGGCCTGCGCCAGGCTGACGACCTTGTCAGCCGGCTGCCCGATGCGGCCGCGCGCCGCGGCAAGGAGGCGTTCCGGCACGGGTTCGTCCAAGACGGAGGAATGCGCCGCACGCATTGCCTCGCGCAACGCGCGATGCTGAGCAATGCGCTCAACGATCCGGGGGTCATCGCGCATGGCCGCTTCGATCAGCGCGCGCGTCGCCGCGTCCGCTTCGCCGTCGGCATAGGCCATCAATGCTTCGTCCGATATATTCATGTCGCATCTCCTTCGGGCAGGCGCAGCATTGCCTGCAATGCCTCACGCCCCCGCGCAAGCCGGCTGGTCAATGTGCCGATCGGAACCTCAAGCACGTCGGCGGCCTCTCTGTAGGACAGTCCATCGACCAACACCAAGGCGACGGCCAGGCGTTGATCGTCCGGCAACCTGGCCAGGGCGGCCTCCGCCGACCAGCGGTCCAGCTCTCGCTCCATCGAGGCTTCTCCGACTGTTTCACCGGCTTCTTCCGGCA
This sequence comes from Steroidobacteraceae bacterium, assembly GCA_036494725.1. GTDB lineage: Bacteria > Pseudomonadota > Gammaproteobacteria > Steroidobacterales > Steroidobacteraceae > Bog-1198. Next base: position 5,088 of record DASXNX010000160.1, on the reverse strand, counting down.
AAAAAATCTTTGCCCGCCGGCCGCGCGCCCGCATCTCGTCGATCCAGGCATTGCGCAAAATCTTGAACAGCCAGCTATCCAGGCGCGCGTCGCTGTGCCATTGATCCACACGCTGCAGCGCGCGCTCGACGGCTATCTGCACGACATCGTCGGCGTCGTGCGGGTTCCTGACCAGGCTGCGCGCAAAGCGCCGCAGCCGCGGCAGCAAAAGGACGATCTGTTCCTGGATGTTTTCCCTGCCCTCGTACGTACTCATGGGGTAGACGTTTGCGGGTTGATGTTTAATCCACGCATGCTACCAGTCCGGTGCCAGTCATGAGTTCCAGGCGGGTTTTCATGGGCTTGTTGATCGCCATTGCCGTCGCCGATTCGGCGCAGGCACAGCTGCGGCTGCCGATCGCTCCCCTGCCGACGCTGCCCGTTCAGAAACTGACTCAACCCGTGGGTCAGGCAGCCGATTCGCTGCAACTACTCAGCGACGTACGCCGACTGGCGGTCGCAAAACTGATTCGGGACAATCCCCACACCATCGCGACGGACCCTCGCGGCAATCCCATCGTCCGCGATGAACTCTTGGCCTTATCGCCGTCGACGCAGGCGATCGAAGCAGCGCAGTCGCTGGGCTTTGAAATCCTGCGCCGGCAAACCAGCGCCGAGGGCCTCGATTGGATGGTCCTAAAGCCGCCGGCGGCAATGAAGTTAGCCGACGCGTTGCAACGGCTGCGTGCCGCCGACCCCGCCGGCATTTTCGATTTCAATCATATCTATACCGGCAGCGGCAGTGCCTCGACGGCGGCCGCAATCGGGGCGCAGTTGCCCGCGGCCGCCGACGTACCCGCAGGCGCCGGCGAGAGATCGCGCGTCGGTCTCATCGATTCCGGCATCGATATCTCGCACCCGGTGTTTCGCGAGGCGCTCATGCACCCGTGGGGATGCGGCGGGCGCCTCCTCCCCAGCGCGCATGGGACGGCCGTGGCGTCCTTGCTGGTCGGTCAAGACACCCGCTTTCGCGGGGTGTTGGCCAAGGCCGAATTGTATGCAGCCGACGTTTATTGCAACGCGCCGACCGGCGGCGCCGTCGATGCGTTGGCTGCCGCTTTTGCGTGGCTGGTACAGCAGCCGCTCGCGGTGATCAACGTAAGCTTGGTCGGTCCTGACAATGCCGTGCTGGCGCAAATCGTGCGGCATCTGTCTTCCCGCGGATACCTGATCGTCGCCGCGGTCGGAAATGACGGACCCGCCGCGCCGCCGCTGTATCCGGCTTCCTACCCCCATGTCGTCGGCGTCACCGCCGTGGACGCGCATCGGCGCGCGCTCATCGAGGCGGCCCGAGGCAATCAAGTCATGTTTGCTGCGCCGGGCGCCGATATGGCGGCGGCCGATATCGGGGGAAAGTATTCCCCGGTACGCGGTACCTCCTTCGCCGCGCCTATCGTGGCCGGACTGCTCGCGCAGTCCGTGGCCGCGCCCGATTCGAATGCCGGCGGCGCGGCCATCGATTCGTTGGCACGGGAAGCCATCGACCTAGGGCCGCCTGGCCGCGATTTGACATATGGATTCGGGCTCGTCGGCGCGGACTACCGAACCGAGCCCAAGCTGCTGCCGCACTGACGCCCCAAAGAAATTTCAGCATCGAAGGGAAGAAACGCGGATGGCCCGTCGTATGACTCAAGTGAAGGCCGCGCGATGTGCGCCGGTCATGTAAGGAGATCGACGATGAACACGAAACAGATTCTCGCCGCGGTCAGCGTCGCGGCCGCTTTGACCGTCATCGCTCCCGCATACGCCGGCAACTTGGGCGGGGGTTTTGGCGGCGCGCTTTCCGGCGGAGCGGGCGGCATGAATCGCCTCGGCGGATTCTCGGGCCACGGGGCATTCCAGGGCCAAGGTGCCGCCGGCGGCTCGCTCGACAAACCCAACCTGCGTCCCGCCTCGAATGCCGCGAAGCAAGGAGCAGCCGGCGGTAAGGAAGCCGGCGCTAAGGCGGCGGGCGCTAAGGCGGCGGGCGAAACGACTGCGGCGGCTTCAAAACCGGTCGCAGCCAACAGCGCCGCGCAGGCGTCGCCTTCCAAACCGGCGACTGCGCCGACATCGGCAACGGTGTCGAAGCCGAGCCCTGCGGCCAGCCTGGGTGGCGCCGGTGAGGCAAATACCGGTGTCGGCAGTCACTCGGTAGCCGCCAACGGCATGGGTACGATCGACGCCCAGCATTCGAGCAACGCCACCGCGGTCGATGTTGCCGGCGCGGGCGGCGCGAGCGCCACGCGCACCCCGCAATAGTCTTGATGACGATCGGCGAACGCCCTCGATTTCGAGGGCGTTCGCACTTTAGGAGGTCTTCAAGAACGCGCGAAGCCGATCCAATTCGGCATCAAGACCCGCGCGAAACTTCGGATCGCGCGGCGGCCGCCCCGAGACGTAGCCGAAGGTCGCGTTCAATTTGCCGTCCGTGACGGCTACGTTGCCCCAACCGATGGATTGCTCCTGCCAGAGCAACGGCAACGCGTAGTAGCCCATCTTGCGCTTCGACGCCGGCGTGTAGGCCTCGAATCGATAGGCCCATCCCCAGAATAGTTCGAAGCGGCGCCGGTCCCAGGCAACGGGATCGAAAGGGGTCAGCAGCCGCACATGCTCGTCCAGCCGCCAGCGCCGCGATTGAGGCCTTTCATCCTGGGGGAAGTACCAATCGATGCCTTCCACCCGGATATGGCCGAGACGCAGCTTGGCGCGCGCCAGCGCGGCGGAGCGTTCCTTGGCCCACTGCGGAGCCCCGTACTGCAATCGATTGACGAGAAAACCCAACGAGGGCGCCGGGATGGGCGCGTATTTTCCGACGATCACATCCACCAAGGCATCCATTCTCGAGGCAGGCGCGGGCTCCAAGGCCGCGTCCGCGGCGGGCGGCGCCAACGCGGGCTCGCGCACCGCATAAACTCGAGTGCCCGCATCGCGCCGCGCGACCCGCAGGAGACCGCGATAGTGCAGGGTATTCAGCATCTGGGTGCTGACCTTCGAGAATCCGCCGAACCAGTTCGCCACCCTGCCATGGGAGAAATGAGCGTCTACGTCGCGCGGATGGGCGATGCCGCGCTCGCGTACGAACGCCAACACCGCCGCCTCCTGCTGCGCGCGTTTGGAATTGGATTTGAGAGAGTCCCAGGGGGAGCGCCCACGCACCAGGCGTGGGTGCATCAGTGCATGGTGCGAGCGTGGCAGAAACCCGTGGTTCACGAAGAAATCCTCTTCCAGCTCCAGCTTGGGGTAGCGGCGCTCCAGGTCTCCTGCGCGGTATCCGACGACTCTATGGCGCAAGGTCAGATCCTGCGCGCACGCCGGCGCGCGGATCGGGTCGGCTTGCACGAATCCCAATTTGTCGATGGCGCGCTTGAGCGTGGTCGGCTTGAACAGCGAACGCGCGATCGCGTAGCGGCGTAGGTGGCTCAACGTCGTGGGCATGGCGTACTCTAGCGAAAATGTTGCAGACCATCGAAGTAGAAACGGCGCCGATGCCGGACGCGGCCGTCATCTGGCTGCACGGCCTCGGTGCCGACGGGCACGATTTTGAGCCCATTGTCCCCGAACTCGTGCAGCGCGGCGCGAAGCGCTGGCGCTTCGTCTTTCCCAATGCTCCGGTTCGCCCCGTGACCATCAACGGCGGCATGCCCATGCGCGCCTGGTACGACATCATGGGATTGGATCGCCAGATGGCGGAGGATGCCGCCGGTTTCAGCGATTCCGACCGGGCTGTCCGGGAACTGATCGCCAGAGAGGTGGGCCGCGGCATACTCACGACGCGCATCGTGCTCGCCGGTTTCTCCCAGGGCGGCGCGGTATCGCTGTACACGATCTCCCGTCTCGCGGAGACACTGGCCGGCGTGATGGCTCTGTCCTGCTATCTGCCGCGGGAAGCCACCTTCGCGGCGGAGCGCAAGAGCGCGAACGACGCCACGCCGATTTTCATGGCGCATGGACGGGACGATCCCATGATCCCCATCATGCTCGGCAAGAAGTCCCGGGATTTTCTGCAAAAGGAAGGCTATTCCATCGAGTGGCGCGAGTACCCGATGGCACACTCGGTCTGCCCCGAGGAAATCGCCGATATTCGTAAATTTCTCTTCCGCGTACTACCCTGACGCTCATGCCCGACAAGCCCATGGACCTGCAAAAACTCAAGGCCAATGCCGAAAAAGCCGCGGAGCGCGCGGCCGCCGCGAAGCAGGCAATGCGTCTGGTCAAAGTGCAGCTCAAGCAGGCCCGCAAGCTGTTCAAGGAGGCCAGGAAAGCGGCCAAGCAAGCCAAGAAGAAAGTTGCCGAGATGCGCGAGTCGCTGTGGGCGCCGGTGTCCAAGCTGAACACTTCGAAAGCCGCCGACAATGCAAAAGCGGCCGCGACTACCAAGCCCCTCGCAAAGGGAGCCGCCATGCCACCCGCAAAGCCCGCGCGCAAGGCAAAAGCGGCCGCCCCGAAGAAAGCGGCGCGCAAGCGTCGACCTGCGCCGAAACCCCGCGCGCGCAAGTCCGCGCAGACCCTGCGCTCGGCCGCGGAAGTCGCAAAAACCGTCATCGAGCGCCTGCAATCGCCGCCGCCGACCTTGGCGCCCGAATTGCCGGAAGTGCCGCCCGAGGCGCCGGCGCCGCCCTCTTCGAACTAGTGCGGCACGGCGGGCAACACACCCGGGAACAGAAGGGCAATCAAGAAGCTTAGAAACAGGGCGGCGAACAGCGCCAGTACCTGGCCCAGCACATACACCCCGAGGGCCTTGCGAATCACCAGACCTAAGATTTCGCTCAGTCCCATTATTTGTAGGACAACACTCCACAGCAGCAAGAACACCCACGCCAGGAACTGCGCACGCTGCACGAATGCCACGAAAGCGTCTTCTGCGACGCCCGGTGCTTCGATGATGGCCGCCTCGCCGATGAACAACCCCGTGAATCCCCACAACAAGAGCGATGCCGCAACCGGCAGGCCGCCGTAAGCCAGTACATGAAACACTTGGTTGAGCGCGGATGTCCCGCCGGCGCGCCGTCCCAAGCGCCCGTAAATGAAGGCGAATAGCAGCGTGCTCAGGATGCCGCCCACCGGACC
>DASXNX010000159.1:0-3915 GCA_036494725.1 Steroidobacteraceae bacterium | reverse complement strand
TCTCGCAAAGCTACACCTACTTCATCTGGCGAAACACCAAGCGCGAGCTCACCGAATACTTCACCGAATTGACGGCGCAAGCTCCGCGACATTTCTTTCGGCCGCATCTGTTCGTCAACACCCCGGACATCAATCCTTTTTATTTGCAGACCTCGGGGCGCCCGGGATTTTTGATCCGGTCGGCACTGGCGGCGACCCTGTCGGGCCTGTGGGGTTTGTACAGCGGCTTCGAGCTGTGCGAGGCCGCGGCCCTGCCGGGCCGCGAGGAATATCTGGACTCGGAGAAGTATCAGCTTCGCCAGCGCGAATGGAGCGCGCCCGGGAACATCATCGATGAGATCACCCGGCTCAATCGCATACGAATTGAGAATCCCGCGCTGCGCACGCACCTTAACTTGAATTTCTACCAGGCATCGAACGAGCAGGTCCTGTACTTCGGCAAGCACACAGCCGATCTTTCCAACTTTATCCTGGTCGCGGTGAGCCTGGATCCGCATCGCATCCAGGAAACCTCGTTCGAAGCGCCGCTCTGGGAGTTTGGTCTGTCCGATGCGGGCGCCCTCGATGTGCAGGAGCTGATGAAAGGCGATCGTTTCACCTGGCACGGCAAGATCCAGCATTGGCGCTTTGTTCCAGAGGAACTGCCCTTCGCCATTTTCCGCGTCCAGCCGCATCCCGCGGCTGCCTGACTTGGCCATGGACGTCGTCGCCCGCAAGCCTCAACGCCGCGCAACGCGCGCCGTCCGTCCGGTCTTCACGGACGATCCGCTATGGTACAAGGACGCCGTCGTTTACCAGCTGCACGTCAAGTCCTTCTGCGACGCGAACGGCGATGGCATCGGCGACTTCGAAGGGCTCATTCAGCGGCTCGACTACATCGTCGATCTCGGCATCAATACCATTTGGCTGCTGCCCTTCTATCCGAGTCCGCGGCGCGACGATGGCTACGACATCTCAGACTATCGGAACGTGCACCCGGACTACGGCACGCTCGCCGATGTGCGCCACTTCATTGCGGAGGCGCACGCGCGCGGGTTGCGCGTCATCACCGAGCTGGTGCTCAACCACACCTCCGATCAACATCCTTGGTTTCAACGCGCACGCGAAGCCGCGGCAGGATCCTCGTCGCGCGAGTTCTACGTCTGGTCGGACTCGGATCAGCGCTACGCCGGGACGCGCATCATTTTCGTCGACGCCGAGAAATCCAACTGGACCTTCGATCCGACCGCCAATGCGTATTACTGGCATCGCTTCTACTCGCATCAGCCGGATCTGAACTATGACAATCCGCGCGTCCTCGCCGCCGTGCTGTCGGTCTTAAGGTTCTGGCTGGGGCTGGGCGTGGACGGATTCAGGCTCGACGCGGTGCCCTACCTGGTCGAGCGCGAAGGGACTAACAATGAAAACCTGCCCGAGACGCACGCGGTGCTCAAGCGCATTCGCGCCGCGGTGGACGAGGCCTTTCCGGGGCGCATGCTGCTGGCCGAAGCGAATCAATGGCCCGAGGATGTGCAGGAGTATTTCGGCCAGGGCGATGAATGCCACATGGCCTTTCACTTCCCGTTGATGCCGCGCATCTACATGGCGATCGCTCAGGAAGACCGCTTTCCCATCACCGACATACTGCGCCAGACGCCGGACATCCCACCCTCCTGTCAGTGGGCCATTTTCCTGCGCAACCACGATGAGCTCACCCTCGAGATGGTCACCAGCCAGGAGCGCGATTATCTATGGCAGCAATACGCCGCCGATTCGCGCGCGCGCCTGAATCTGGGGATACGGCGCCGGCTCGCGCCCCTGGTGCAGCGCGACCGCCGGCGCATCGAGCTGCTCAACTCGCTGCTGCTGTCCATGCCCGGCACGCCCGTCATTTATTACGGCGATGAAATCGGCATGGGCGACAACATTCATCTGGGCGATCGCGACGGCGTGCGCACGCCGATGCAATGGTCGCCCGACCGCAACGGCGGATTCTCGCGCGCCGATCCGGCCGCACTGGTGTTGCCGCCCATCATGGATCCCTTGTACGGCTTCGAGGCGGTCAATGTGGAAGCGCAGCTTCGCGACCCGCACTCTCTCTTAAGCTGGATGCGGCGCATGCTCTCGATCCGCAAGCAGCAGAAGGCCTTCGGGCGGGGCGCGCTGCGGCTGCTGTACCCGACCAACCGCCACGTTCTGGCTTACTTACGGGAATTGGGCGGCGAAAACGGCGGCACCGAGACCATTCTGTGCGTGGCCAACGTCTCGCGATCCGCGCAAGCGGTGGAACTGGACCTCTCCGCCTACGTGGGCACCGTGCCGGTGGAAATGATCGGCGGCGCGGCGTTCCCGCCCATCGGGCAGCTGCCATATCTACTGACCCTGCCGCCCTACGGATTTTACTGGTTCATGCTGGCCGCGGCCGCGCAGATGCCGGCCTGGCACGTTCCCCAGCCCGAACCGTTGCCGGATTTCATGACCTTCGTCATCCGCAGCTCGCTCGATGAGCTCATGACCGGACTGCCGCTGGAGCTCTTGGAACGTGAGGTACTGCCCGCCTATTTGCCCAAACGGCGCTGGTTCGGCGGCAAGGATGAAAAGATCGAGAGCGTCAAGATCGCGCAAGTTTCGGATCTGACGGGCATCACTCCGCGCGTGCTGCTCGCCGAGGTGGAAGTGCGCGCGTCGCACGCCGCCGATCGTTACTTGTTGCCCTTGGGGTTTGTGGCGGAGGCCGATGTCACCGGTGCGTTGCCCCTGCAATTGGCACTCGCGCGGGTACGCCGCGCAGCGCGCGTCGGCGTCATGACGGACGCCTCCGCCCTGGATATGTTTGCGCGGCGCTTGATCGAGCTTCTGAAGGAGAACGCTCGCATTGCAGGGCCCGCGGGCGAATTGCAATTCGTGCCCACTCCGGCTCTGGCGAATGTGCCGATCGAGGCGGATGCGCCGATTCGCCGCTCGCCCATAGAGCAATCCAATACCTCGATCGTCGTCGGCGACAAGGCGATCATCAAGCTGATTCGCCGTCTGCACACTGGGCTTCACCCCGAAGCCGAGATGGGGCGATATCTCACGGAACAGGGCTTCCCCAATATCGCGCCGCTGCTCGGGGAGATTCGGCGCGCGACGCCCGAAGGGTCCTGCGTGCTGCTGGCACTAGTGCAAGGATTCATTTTTAATCAGGGCGATGCCTGGGTGTGGTGCCAGAACATGCTCGAGCGGGCGATCCAGACGGTGATCGCGCTGCCGGAGAACGCCGGCATCGACGAGCAGGTCGATCTCATGAAGGAGTTTCGCCTCGCCGCCGCACTTCTCGGACGCCGCCTGGGCGAGATGCATCTCACGCTGGCGCGCCCCTGCGAGGATCCGGCGTTTGCGCCGCAGGTCGTCACGGATGCCGACTGCGCCGCGTGGGCTCTCGATGCCCGCACCGAACTGGCCAAGGCCCTCGAGACCCTCGAGCGCCCACATCCGTGGTCCGAAGAGCAAAGGGAGCTGCGCAGCGCCGTGCTGGCGCGGCGCGCGGCACTGTCGGACCTGCTGCCGGAGCTCGCCGCCTTAGGTATTGGTTCCCGCGCCACACGCATTCACGGCGATTTGCATCTGGCGCAGGCACTGGTGTCGCACGGCGATGTCTACTTCATCGATTTCGAGGGTGAGCCCGCGCGCCCCCTCGAGCGCCGGCGCGCCAAGGCCAGTCCGCTGCGCGACGTTGCGGGCATGCTGCGATCCTTCGACTATGCGGCGGCCACGGCCGGCATCTCCGGCGTTGCCGGGCTGAGTGAGACCACCTTGGCGCGCAAATCCGCCATCATCGATCGATTCCGCGCAGTCTCCGAAGACGCCTTCTTGTCTGCGTACATCGAAGCGATCGCGGCGGCGCCGACCTTTCAGTTTCAGCCACGAGCGCGCCAGGCGTTGCTCGATCTGTTC
>DASXNX010000158.1:0-2643 GCA_036494725.1 Steroidobacteraceae bacterium | reverse complement strand
GGCCTGGGTGAAGCGGAAGATGTTGTCGATGAAGAGCAGCACGTCCTGGCCTTCCTCATCGCGGAAGTACTCGGCCACGGTCAGGCCGGTGAGGCCGACGCGCAAGCGGGCTCCGGGCGGCTCCGTCATCTGGCCGTAGATAAGGGCGCATTTGGATTTGGTGTAATCGTGGATGTCGATGACGCCCGATTCCTGGAACTCCAGCCAGAGATCGTTGCCTTCCCTGGTGCGCTCGCCCACGCCGGCGAATACCGAAACGCCGCCGTGCTTCATGGCCAGGTTGTTGATGAGTTCCTGAATGATGACCGTTTTGCCGACGCCCGCGCCGCCGAACAGGCCGATCTTGCCGCCGCGCAGATACGGCTCGATGAGATCGATGACCTTGATGCCGGTCTCGAACATTTCCAGGCGCGTGGACTGATCTTCAAATGACGGCGCCGGCCGGTGAATCGGGTAGTGCTTCTTGGCGTTGACCGGGCCCATTTCGTCCACGGGTTGGCCGATGACATTGAGCACCCGCCCCAACGTCTCCGGACCCACCGGGACCTCCACCGGATGCCCTAGGCTGATGGCGTTCATGCCGCGCACCATGCCTTCGGTGGGCTGCAGCGCGACGGTGCGGACGCGCCCCTCGCCGATATGCTGCTGGACCTCACAGATGATATCGATCGGGTCCGGCGTGTCGAAGCCTTCGCTGGTGATGCGGATGGCCGTGTAGATGAGCGGGATCTGCCCTTCGGGAAACTCGCAGTCCACGGCCGGACCGGCCACCTGGACTACCTTGCCGACTACCACTCCGTTGGAGGTTGAGGTTGCCATAAATATCCTTACTCGGCCGCGGCTGCGCCGCTGACCACTTCGATGATTTCCTTGGTGATACTGCTTTGCCGCACGCGATTCATGTAAAGCGTGAGGCGGTCGATCATGTCCGCCGCGTTGGAGCTGGCCGCATCCATGGCGGTCATGCGCGCGGCATGCTCGCTGGCGGCCGATTCGGAGAGCGCGCGGTAGAATTCCGTTTCCACGTATTTGGGCAGCAGTTCGTTAAGCATTTCGGTCGGCGGTTCTTCAAAAATATAATCCACCGGAGACGCCTGCTGCGGCAGTTCGGCCGGCAGAACCTGCGAGACGGTCAGCGTCTGCGCAGCCACGCTCTTGAACTCGTTGAAGATCAGATAGACCGCATCGATTTCTTCGTTGCGGTACATCTCCATGGCTTTGCGCGCGATGGCGGCGGTATCTTCGTAGCGGACCTTGGCCGCCAGGCCGAGGTGCTCGCCCACGATCTGGGCTCCGCGCTTACGAAAGAAATCGCGTCCCTTTCGTCCGATCAGTTCGAACTTCACTTCGACGCCCTGGCGATCCGCCTGGAAGCGCTGCGCGCCCTTGATCAGGTTGGTATTGAATGCGCCCGCCAGGCCTTTATCGCCGGTGATCAGCACCAGCAGGACACGCTTTTCCTCGCGGCGCGCGAGCAGCGGGTTTTCAGCCGCGTGGTCGTCGCCGGCAATGGCCGCCGCCACGTTGCCCAGCACTTTACGCAACAGCGTGCCGTAGGGCCGTGCCGAGATCGTGCGATCCTGCGCCCGGCGCAGCTTCGCCGCCGAGACCATCTTCATGGCCTTGGTGATCTGCTGCGTGTTTTTGACCGAGCGGATCCGCCGCCGGATATCGATCAAACTAGGCATGGGCTTGTGCCGTTTGGTTCTCCGCCAGGAAGCGAGACTTAAACTCTTCGATAATCGACTTCACCTTGGCCGTGAGGTCGGCATCCAGGACTTTCTTGGTGCGGATTTCGTCCAGCACGGGGCGGTGCGCATTGTCCACGAAGCGGTACAACTCGGCCTCGAACTTGCGGCAATCCTCCACCGCCAAGTCATCCAGGTATCCTTTCGTGCCGGCCCAGATGATCATGATCTGCTTTTCGATGGGTAGGGGCTGATACTGATCCTGTTTGAGAATCTCCACCAGGTGTTTGCCGCGATTGAGCTGTTGCTGCGAGGCTTTGTCGAGGTCGCTGCCAAACTGGGCAAAGGCTGCCAGCTCGCGATATTGCGCCAAATCGAGACGCAGGCCGCCGGCGATGGATTTCATCGCCTTGGTCTGCGCGTTGCCGCCTACGCGGCTGACCGAGATACCCACGTTGATGGCGGGCCGCTGGTTGCTGTTGAACAGGTCGGCTTCCAGGAAGATCTGCCCGTCTGTAATCGAAATCACGTTGGTCGGGATGTACGCCGAAACGTCGCCCGCCTGGGTTTCGATGAAGGGCAGGGCGGTGAGGGAACCGCCGCCGTTTTCATTATTGAGCTTGGCGGCGCGCTCCAGCAGGCGGCTGTGTAAGTAGAAGACGTCGCCGGGGAAGGCTTCGCGCCCGGGCGGACGGCGCAGCAGCAGGGAGATTTCGCGATAGGCCGCGGCGTGCTTGGAAAGATCGTCGTACACGCAGAGCGCGTGGCGCTTCGAATCGCGGAAGTATTCCCCGATCGCGCATCCGGAGAAGGGCGCCAGATACTGCATGGGGGCGGGGTCCGAGGCGGATGCCACCACCACGATGCTGTACTCCATGGCGCCGTGATCTTCCAGGGTCTTGACCACCTGGGCCACGGTGGAGCGCTTCTGGCCGATGGCGACATAGATGCAGAT
>DASXNX010000157.1:0-39117 GCA_036494725.1 Steroidobacteraceae bacterium | reverse complement strand
ATTGGCATCCTCCTCAATCTCAATGCCAAGGAATTGCATCCCATCGCAGATGCGCTTGCGGATCGGCGCCGCGTTCTCGCCGATGCCGCCGGAAAATACCAGGGTATCCAAGCCCCCAAGCGCTGCAGAAAAGGCGCCGATCCATTTCCTCGCCTGATAGCAAAATAAGGCCAGCGCCTCGGCGGCGCGGGGGTCGCTTGCTTCCCGATCCAGGAGGTCGCGCACATCAGCGCTGCTTTCCGAAATTCCCAGCAGTCCCGATTCGTGATTCACCATGGTCTGCAATTGTTTCGCCGACATCCCATCAGCCAGTGCAAGATAGCTCATGAGCCCGGGATCCAAGTCCCCCGTGCGCGTGCCCATGACCAATCCTCCGGTGGGCGTAAATCCCATGCTGGTATCAATGCATCGTCCGTCGCGTACCGCCGCGAGGCTGGCGCCGTTGCCCAAATGCGCCAGGATGACGCGGCCCCGCGCTGCGGCGGGATCGCCGAGTCGCGTCAACTCCTGCATGAGATAGGTGTAGGACAAGCCGTGAAATCCGTAGCGCTGCACGCCCTTGGTGGCAAAGCGGCGCGGAATCGGCAACTGCGTTGCCACCCGCGGCATGGTTCGGTGAAACGCGGTGTCGAAACAGGCGACGTGAGGCAATTTCGAGTAACGGCGTTGCAGAGACTCGATGAGCTCGATTTCCCGCGGCAGGTGCTCAGGGTCGAAAGGGATGATGCTCTTCAACTCTTCCAGCAACTTGCCGGTAACCAGCTCTGGATCTGTGTGCAGCATGCCGTGCACGACGCGATGTCCCACCCCGGCGATCGCCTTGAAGGGCGCCTGCGATTCCAACCAATCCATCAAGGAATCTGTGGCCGTACCGCGCCTTTTGATTTTTACCTCCGCCAGGGTGGGGGGCTGGTCTCCGTTATCGACGCTCAAGGTCGCGTGGTCGCGGCCGATGCGGTCCATCTTTCCCTGCAGCAATCGCCGCAGCGGGCGGACCGCTTCAAAGATGGCGAAGCGAATGCTCGAGGATCCAGCATTTATGGTTAGGACATTGGGCATCGGATCTATGCTTCCGCCTGAAGAGCAAGCCTGTCATCGCCTTGACACAAAAACGTAACTGTTCCTTGCGAGGCCAAACGCAATCGCCACCTTAAATATACAAGACAATCGTGATGGCGCTCACGCAAAGTGAAGGCAGGTGTCCTCTTCGCCATCCAAGTAGATAGAGATATCCGGATTCGTGGGTGCTCCCCGCAGCTTCGTTTCCTTGACTGCCGCAAGGGAACGGATCGGGCGGCGCGATGTCGTTTCAAGAATTGTCCGGCGATGATTACGAGCCCGAGGTAGACGGCCCATGACGAGCAAACGGCTTAAAGACATCTCAGCGGACGTGGAGCGGCTGCGGCACCTCGCCCTCGATCTGGGCTGGTCGTGGAACCATGCCGCCGACGTGCTTTGGCGCGAACTGGATCCCGAGCTCTGGTCACGGACGCACAACCCGTGGGTGGTCATGCAAACCGTGTCCCTGAAAAGACTGGCTGAGGTGCTGGCCAGCGCGGACTTTAAAAAATGTCTTGATCAGATTGAGAGCGCCGCAGCAACGGAGCGCAAACAGCAGAGTTGGTTTCAGAAGCGCCGGACCAATCTGGCTGAAGTGGCTTATTTCAGCATGGAATTCATGTTGAGCGAGGGACTGCCCATTTATTCCGGAGGTCTTGGAAATGTCGCCGGCGATCAGCTCAAGGCGGCGAGCGATCTCGGCGTGCCGGTGGTGGGTATCGGGCTTCTGTATCAGCAGGGATATTTCCGCCAAGTCATTGACTCTGATGGCGCGCAAAAGGCGCTGTTTCCTTACAACGATCCGGGGCAGCTTCCCGTCACCCCCTTACGGGACGCTGACGGCGAATGGCTGCGCATCGTGATTCCGCTGTCCGGTCGTCGCGTGTGGTTGCGCGCCTGGCAGGTGAAAGTGGGCCGTGTATGCCTGTATTTGTTGGATAGCAACGACGCGGCGAATGACCCGGCGGATCGCAGCATCACAGCCAGTCTGTATGGTGGCGATTCGGAGCTGCGATTGAAGCAGGAATTGGTGCTGGGAATCGCGGGTTGGCGCCTCCTTGAGACACTGGGGACAACGCCGGAAGTCTGCCACCTGAATGAGGGTCATGCTGCTTTTGCGGTGCTGGAGCGCGCGGCGGGATTCATGCGCAAGGCACGCCAACCTTTTGATGTGGCGCTCACCGTGACTCGGGCGGGAAACGTATTTACCACGCACACAGCGGTACCCGCGGGATTCGACCGTTTCGCCCCACAGCTGATAGATCGATATCTTAGTGAGTATGCGGAACGCGAACTAGAGGTCTCCTTGCACGACATGATGATGCTGGGTCGATGTGACCCAAATGACGGAAATGAGCCCTTCAACATGGCCTATCTGGCGATGCGCGGCAGCGCCAAAGTCAACGGGGTCAGTCGCCTTCACGGCGAGGTGAGTCGTCACATATTCTTGCCCCTATTTCCTCGGTGGCCGGCAAGTGAGATTCCGGTTGGGCATATTACCAACGGCGTGCACGCGCCCAGTTGGGACTCCGAGCCCGCGGACGGATTGTGGACTCAGGCCTGCGGCAGGGATCGATGGAGGAGCGGTGAACTCACGTGCCTGTTGGAGCGGATTCGCTCGATCGACGATGCCTCGATATGGCGGTGCCGCGCTGCCGCGCGTCTGTCTCTCGTGGAGTATGTACGCGAGCAGCTTGCCAGACAGCTCATTGCATCGGGTGCGGCGGGCTGTGACGTCGAGGACGCAGGCCTGACGTTCACTCCGGATGCGTTGACCTTGGGTTTTGCTCGACGATTTGCGACTTACAAACGACCGAATCTGTTATTGCACGACCCAGAGCGGCTCGCTCGTTTGTTGAGGAATGCCGATCGCCCCGTTCAAATAGTCATCGCCGGCAAGGCACATCCGGACGACCTCGCCGGACAGGTGCTGATACGCGAATGGGTCCGCTTCGCGCGCCGCAAGGATTTGCGATCTCACGTCATCTTTCTTGGCGACTACGACATGCTCATGGCGGAACGTCTCGTGGGAGGCGTCGATTTGTGGGTCAACACGCCCGAGCGTCCGTGGGAAGCCTGCGGCACCAGCGGCATGAAAGTGCTCGTGAATGGGGGTTTGAACTTGTCTGAACTCGACGGTTGGTGGGCTGAAGCGTATGCACCCAGCATCGGCTGGGCGTTGGGCGATGGGCAAGAGCATGGCGGAGATTCGGCGTGGGACGCGAACGAGGCGGACAACCTCTACGATCTGCTGGAGCAGCAAGTCATATCCGAGTTCTACACGCGTGACGAGCGCGGGATTCCTAAACGATGGGTGGCGCGCGTGCGGGAAAGCATGGCGAGTCTGACGCCGCAATTCTCGGCCTTTCGCGCAGTAAAGGACTATACGGAGCAATGCTACTTGCCGGCCGCCGATGCCTACCGTCGGCGTGCCGCCGAGCAATGCGCTTTGGGTCGACAGATTGCGAGTTGGGCCCGCACGTTACGCGAGGGCTGGAAGACTCTGCACATCGGCCGCGTGACGGCCGATACCTTGGGTGATAAGCACCAATTTAAGGCAGAGGTTGAATTCGGTGTCCTCGACCCTGGATCGGTACGCGTCGAACTGTACGCGAACTCCCAACGGGACGAACCCGCGACACGCGCAACGATGACCCGCACCGATTCATCGATGAATGCCGAAAATGCGCTGTACATCGCGAGTGTCCCGAGTTTCCGCCCCGCCTCTGACTATACTGTTCGCATTGTGCCAGCTCACAAGGCGGCGAACGTGCCGCTCGAAGCGGCGCAAGTCCTCTGGCAACACTGAGACAGCGGA
Source organism: Steroidobacteraceae bacterium (assembly GCA_036494725.1). GTDB lineage: Bacteria > Pseudomonadota > Gammaproteobacteria > Steroidobacterales > Steroidobacteraceae > Bog-1198. Next base: position 35,240 of record DASXNX010000157.1, on the reverse strand, counting down.
GCACTTCCGCCTTGGGTATTCGTCGACCCTCTCATGCACTTCGCGGCGGCGCGCGGCCAATGCTTGATTGTCCTCGCGCCGCTTCGCCAGAATAATTTATGCTGTCATGAGCCGGGATCATTGAATTTTTCATTCTTTAACTCGCGTAAGTGTTGCCGTTCCATATTGCGGCTCGAGCGGCTTCGCGACTATGAAATCGCGCATCAACCGGAAATAGCCGTCCGGCTGGCGCGTCGAGAGCCGCTGTTCGTTGGCTGTTGTCTCATATTCATAAATGCCGTGCTCGGCGTGCGGGTAGACAGCGACGGAAATGGGATGGCCGGCGGCGTTCAGTTCTCGCAGCCGCCGCGCAGTTTCCGCGCTGGGTGCATCGACATCGTCTTCGCCCAGGATCCAGAGCTGCGGTACCGCCAGATTGCGCAGCACCGGCATCGGATCATAGTGAAGCGGCACATTGGCGAAGAGCTTGGGGCCTGCGACTTTGAGTTCATCCGGAGATCTCTCGAGGAGAATCCAGGTCACGTCGCCATGGATATCCTTGAACCAAGGTTCGGATCCATAGCGCTTGCGCAGCGCATCCAGCTGATCGTAACCATTTTGGAAGTTGCTGTTCAGGATCACCGCCGCGGCGTCCGCGATCTGCATAGCCTTGACCATGACATCGGCGCCGTAACCGTGGCGAGTCACATCGAGCGCAATGGCGGATCGGTCCTCCTCGAGCGGCGAGATTGCCAGACCGAATCCGACCACCACAAAATCGACCCGCTCGATCTGCGCCGCAAGAGGCGCAACCCAGCCCCCCTGGCTGCCGCCTTGGTAGCCCACTCGTCCCGTGCGTCGACCCGCGAGACGCTTCGCTTCATGCATGGCGGCAATCGCATCCGTGGCGAGCGTTAGATAGTCCTGCGTGTAAATCCCCGTAGAGCCGCCGGTGCCACGCTTGTCGTAGACGAATGCGCCAATGCCCGATGAAGGAAATTCGCGCTGCAGCGCGTAGGAATCGCGCGCCGAGTCATTCTCCGATCCGTGGATTAGAACGACGATGGGGACCGGCCCCGTGCCTTTGGGCATCACCAGTCGACCGGCCAATTCGGCATCTTCGACCTTGAAACGGGTCTCCGTGGTATCGAAGCCGATTCGCTTGCCCTGCACACCATTGAAATCGATCGCGTCGCCGCCGCAGGGAGGAAAAATGACGCGGATCCCGTCCGGCTTGCCGGTCCAACCAAGAGTACTGCTCCAGCTTCCGTTGCTCGTATGAGAGAGTTCTCCCGTGGTGCCGTCCTGGCGCCGCCATCGCAATTTGCCCTCATCGGCACCTCCGATGTCGACGTCGGGGAGGTTTGCAAAGCGGTAAGATCCGATATGGCAGTCGGTCTGCGCATCATCGGCCTTCGCGCGATCAATGATCGCCGCAGCCAGCAGAATCCCAATGATCAACAACTCTGCACCACATTTCAAAGACATCTCTTTGGTCCTCCGGCGATATGCTCCTGTTCGCAGCAAATGCTAACAAATAGCAAATTATGCTAATCATTTTTCGTTGCAGGTGTAACTCGCGAGGCAGCTAATACCACCCACGCTTCGACGCGCGTCGAACGAGCCGAATCACGCACTACAAGCTCGAAGGGGGATGGGATGAACAAGAAACCAGCGTTCACCTGTGTTTTGCTTTTTTCGGCGGTCCTGGTTTTGCCCAGGTTCGCGCTATCGCAATCCGATCCGGGCGTTCGCCCCGGCCCGATCAATGGGCAACCCAATGCCAGCCAATCAAGTCCCATGCCGCTGTCGTCGGTCGGTGCCAACAGCCCGGCGGGCATCCTCGAATTCTTCGACAATGGTCTCGGGCGGTTCCAGCAACAGGAAGTCGTCTCGGGCGGCGTCAATAACGGCTTGGGTCCGAGATTCAACTTAAACAGCTGTTCTGGATGTCACGCTCAGCCGGCGGTCGGCGGAAGCAGTCCGTCGAGCAATCCGCAATATCATGCCATCGGTCAGGGCGTTGTCGCCGGGTCCACCAACTCGATGCCGTCCTTCATCACGCCGCACGGGCCGGTGAGGGAGGCGCGTTTCCCCTTCTTCACGAATGCGAACGGTTCGCCAAACCAGAATTCTCCCAATGGCGGGGTCGAGGATCTGTTCACGGTCACCGGTCGCTCCGATGCCGGAAACTGCAATTTGTCGCAGCCGAATTTCGAGCAAGCTCAGCAGAACGACAACATCATTTTCCGGATCCCCACGCCGGTGTTCGGTGCGGGCCTCATCGAGAATATCGACGATTCGACCTTGATGGCCAACCAGCGAGCGCAGGCTGCCAATAATTTTGGCATCGCCGGAACCTTTAATCGCAATGGCAACGACGGAACCATCGCTCGTTTCGGATGGAAAGCGCAGAACAAATCGCTGCTGCTGTTTGCCGGCGAGGCCTACAACGTAGAGATGGGCATCACCAATGAGATATTCGTCCAGGAGCGGCCGCTACCGCAAGAGGAGCAGGGCAGCGGTCTTCCCGCGAATTGCATGAATCTTTCGGGCCTGGGGTATCCGGAGGACGCGACGAATTTCAGGGTGGCATTCAGTTCGGATCAAGCGGCGCAGAACGCGCAGGTTCCTTCGGATATTGTGGTGTTTGCGGAGTTCATGCGGCTGCTGGCTCCGCCGACGCCGTCGATGAACTCGCCGGGCGGGCAGCAGTCGATTGCAGCGGGGTTCGGGCTGTTCAGGTCAATCGGCTGCGCGAGCTGTCATACACCGTCCCTGCGTTCCACCCAGCCTTCCAGCATTACCGCGTCGCTGAGCCATGCTACCGCGAATGCCTTCTCCGATTTCGAGATTCATCACATGGGCGGCGGGCTCGCGGACAATGTTGCGCAGGGCGGCGCCGGTGGCGATCAATTCCGGACAGCGCCATTGTGGGGCCTCGGGCAACGAATCTTCTTCTTGCATGACGGGCGCACCAACGATTTGCTGGTGACCATCGCCGCCCACAGCAGCAATGGCTCGGAGGCGACCCAGGTGATTGAGAATTTCAACTCATTGTCCTCGGGGCAGCAGCAACAATTACTCAATTTCCTGCGCTCTTTGTAGCGCATCTTTTACCGTGATACCGGCCGCCGCGCTGATAGTCGCTTTGCTGGCCCAGGACGAATCGGTGGGCGATAACCTTGCTGCCGGCGCGATCCTGGTGAAGGGTGCCTGGGCAAGTGCCAGCGATTCGGTGACGCCGTTGCCGGAGCGTGGGAGGCAAAAGGGTTCCGATTACAGCAACGACTATTTTGGTTTTTCGTATGGTGTTGCGCGTGGCTGGATCGAGCGATTCGAAGGGCCGCCTCCCAGCGACGGTGGTTACTATGTGCTGGCGCAGCTGGCACCCGCGTCGCCTTCCAGAAGCGCGCCGGGCGCTCATCTTTTGATTGCCGCGCAGGATTTGTTTTTCTCGTTATCCGACGCCAATAACGCCCTCGAGCTGCTCAACAACGTCAAGGATCATTTGGACGACGGCTACCAAGTGGAGCGTGCACCGAAGGCGGTGCGCATTGCCAATCATGCGTTCGTCCGCTTCGATTACGCTTCGCCCGAGAGCGGATTGCACTGGCATGTACTGGCGATGGACATCCGTTGTCACGTCGTGCAGTTTGTGTTCACGGGCCGCAGCGAACCGCTGATGGCTCATCTGATTCACGATATGAACGGGATGCGACTTTTAACGGGTGAGGGCACCAGCCCGGTGTGTATCAAGGACTATGCCGCCAGCGAATATCTGATAGAGCGAGAAGAGCCGATATACCGCGAGCCGCGATTCAACTCGGTTCCGGTCAGAGTCATCGTCGATACCCAAGGAAGGATCAGGCATATGCATTTCCTGAATGCCTATCCGGATCAGGCGAAAAGCATTGCTGACGCCTTGGGGCGCTGGCGATTCAAACCCTACCTGTTGAACGGTCAGCCGACCGAAGTGGAAACGGGAATCCTGTTCGGGCGATCGACGGCCCGCACCGCACAGGTTTTTCGCTAACCGAATTGGCCCATGTCGGTTTCAGACGACATCTGCGCGAACCCGCAGTCCAGGTGTAGCTTGTGACCACCTGGAGGACGTCAATGAACCGAAAGAGGGATGCAAGCTATGCCGCGAATGCCTCCCTCGATCTTCTTAGGCACGTATCGTCGGAGCGTCGCGTGCATGAGCTCCTGGACAGGGTCGAAGCCGGGACCTTCGCGATTCGGGCATTGGCAGCCGAATTTCGTCTCAGCCCGGCGTATTTGCAACGCCTGTTCAAGAAAGAGACCGGTATTCGCCTGGGGGAATGGCTGAGCGAGCAAAGACTGCGAAGAGCTGCGCACCTTCTGTCGAACAGCTACTTGAGTATCAAGGAGATAGCCCATGCTGCTGGATACGAGCACACCTCGAGTTTTATTCGGGCTTTCGAGCGGCGATTTCGCAAGGCGCCCGCGCACTACCGCAAGCAGATTGAAAGCGACAAAACGACCGAGCAACCGAAGTGGCGCTCAAGCAGCGTGGCCAGAATGGGCCGGCGCTAGACTCTCTCATATCAGAGCAGACGCTCGATCTGTTCGAGAATCGAGTCGCCGGCGGATGATGTCTTGGCGCCGCCGGTCGATCGGAAATTGCCACATCAACAATCCCGATACCACGTAGAGCGCGGACGGGATGAAGAGCAACGTGAGCAAAAGCCCAAAAGCGCCATGGCTGTCATTGGATGCGGCCGCGGGGTCGTAGCCGAAGTATCCAATGCTCAGGAACGCGAACCCGCCACCCAAGGCGACATTGGCCTTCGTCACCAGCGACTTGAGCGCGTAGTAATTCGCGGCGCGATTGTTGCCGTTCTTCAGTTCATCGTAGTCCACGATGTCGCCCACGATGGCATCGGATGCAACCCGGCTCACCGCATCGGCGAATCCACTGACCGTGATGAGGATGAGAGCCGGCATGAAGCTGCCGGGTCCCGGCTGCAACGGCGCAAGAAACGGGTAAATGAGCGCGTCGAAGAACACGCCCAGGGCCCAGGCGCGATGCTTGCCGATGCGGCGGATGATCCACATCCACGCCGGAACCGATACGACATTCGCGATGGCGTAACTCAGCAGAATGATGGGAAAGGCGTCAGGCAGCTTGAGATAGTTGACGACGAAGATATAGGAAAGCGCCAGAAAGGCACCCAGGCTGATGCCGCTGATGCTGTAACTCAAGAGGAACAACAGCATGGGCCGGTTTTTGCGGACATTCGACAGGATGCTCCAGAATCCTACAACAACGTGTGTGGACACGGTTCGGCCGCGGGGAGCGAACCAGAGCGCCAAGGGCACGGTCACCAAGAATAGTGCGGCAATGAGGTGCGCGTTGAAGCGCATCACGCCCGCGTTGAATGAACGCTCGGCGGAAACGCCGAGAAAGGGTGTACACAGAAACATGAGACTACCGAGGTAGTAGGCAAAGGCGCGGAAAGTGAATATCCGGGTTCGCTGCATGTATTCATTCGAGATGTCGGCGCCCCAGGCGTCGTACGGGATGATCGCCAAAGTCCAGCCAAAATAGAGACACAGCGTCCAACCAAGATAGTAGACGACGCCGTCGCCTTTGGCGGGCGTGTACAGGAAGGCGACCGCAATGGACGAGATCACGGCGCCCGCGATCAACCAGGGCCGTCGCCCGCCGGGAAGCAGCGCGGTCCGATCAGACAAGTAACCGATGACGGGGTCGATGCCGGCGTCGAACAGCCGGCAGATCACCATGGCGGCACCAATCGCCTGGGTACTCAAACCCACTTCAGTGGCGTAGTAGCCCGGGATCACGAGGCCGGCGCAATAGAGCAGCATGGCTTCCGGCATGCCGGGTCCCGCGTAGGCAGCGATGCGCCAATTGCGGACGGAGGATGGCACTCGCATCAGGAGCGTCGGCGCGCTGCGTGGGATTCCCGGGTCTCTGTGACGACTCGCGCGACGATGGGATCGGCCTGAACAGCCTGCCAGTAATTTAGCAACCGGGTAAATCCGGAAAGCGGGGATACGCAGCCAAAGCGTCGGGGCACCCATTCATCGGACAGAATGAGCATCGGAGCCAGTGCGCCGTCCGCGACCGTCAGCGTGCGACCGACCGCGTAGCCATCGGCGCCGATATAAAAATCAAGGAAGCTCAAGGCCTCGACGATGCTGCGGACCGCTGTTTGAACAATGGGGCGATTCTCATCGGATTCAGGCTTTCCGATCATATTGAACAGCGGCACCATGGCCATGACCAGATAAATGTCGCTCAACCGTGTCAGCAGCCGCACCTGCGCTCGCTGCCAGGGGTCGGCCGGCAGCAGTGGCGGCGAAGGAAAGACCTCCTCCAGATATTCGCAGATGACTTCCGACTCCGGCAGCGTCCGTCCATCATCCAGAACCAGTACCGGCACCCGCCCCATGGGGTTACCCACGACAAAGACACCCTTGGGTCCGCTCGACTCGCCGAGGGAGGGCGGCTCAATGATTTCGAAGTCGATGCCCTTCGCATACAGCGCAAGACGCACCCGAGTAGGGAACGGCGAATAGTAGGTCTGGTACAGCTTCATGGGCGGCAGTGGAACAGAAACCCCAGTTCGGCGGCAAGTGCGATTGCGGCTATAGTTGCATCCCCGACTTACCTTCAATGCAGCGGAGTTCATTATGACTACCCAGCAGACGCGTTTGGATCCGTCCTTCCTGAGCCGGCAAAAGCATCGACTGACCGTTCTGCGCCAGCAAATCCTGCAAGTAAGACGCGGGCAGGAAAGCGACCAATCCGGCACCAATGCTCAATTGAGCGGTCAGGCACGCGAGTATGAGGACGATGCTCAGAAGCTGGCGACGCTCGAACTCGAGGATGATCTCAGCGCCGCGGACGACGAACGATTGAGCAACATCGAGCGTGCGCTGAAAAAAATCGATGAGGGTACCTACGGCCTGTCCGATGGCAGCGGGAAGCCGATACCCATGGATCGGCTGGAGGCCTCACCCGAATCGATCTATACGCTTGAGGAGCAAAAATCGCGCGATACCGCTCGCTGATCTCGTCACGCGAGTCAGCGCAGTCCGACAGTCGGATGCGTTGTGGCCCTCTCATCTTCAGATTCAATGCTGCGTAAGGTCGCGTTGAGATTTTCCGAAATCACAACGACTTCAAGGATAATACTTATGCTGCACTATGCCGTCGTCTTCTTTGTAATCGCATTGATCGCCGCACTATTTGGATTTGGTGGAATCGCCGCCGGAGCGGCGGGTATTGGAAAAATCCTGTTCGTGGTGTTTCTGATCTGCGCGGTTGTTGCGTTTCTCGTAGGTCCGCGCCGCATATAGTGAGCATCGGTGGCGGCTATCTCCGGACCCAGGACGGTAGCCGGCGCTGCGCTGCTCGGTCTGCTCGCGCTGTGCGCGGCGTGTCGATCCGTACCGACGCTGCCGGCGCCGGTGGCGGAGCAACCCAGCGAATTTCGCCTCGAAGTGCGGAATGACAGCGGTTCGCTGAGCGCACGGCAGTCACGAGCGGTCCTGACACATATCAAGGAGAGCGCTCCCGACGGCGATTCCTTGGCGCGGCACCTGGCAGCCGAGCAGGCGGTGGCGAACAGTCCGCTCTATACGTCAAACAAAGTGCGCCTCTTGCGCGACGGCGACGAGACCTTCCCCGCCATGTTCGCAGCGATTCATGCGGCGCAGCATCATATTCACCTCGAATACTTCATTTTTGAGGACGTTGAGTGCAAGGGCGAGCATCTGGGCGATTTGCTGATCGCTCAGCGCCAACGCGGCATCGAGGTCGCGGTCATCTATGACCCCGTGGGCTCGCACGCGACGCCGGCCTCATTCTTTGACCGGCTCAAAGCCGGGGGCATCAAGGTATTTGAGTTTCATCCCATCAATCCCCTGAAAGCCAAGGGCCGATACTCGTTGAATGACCGCGACCATCGCAAGCTGCTGGTCGTGGACGGCTCGCACGCCATCATCGGCGGCATCAACATGAGCCACACCTACCAAAGCGAGTCGCCCTCGGGATCATCGCCATCGGCCGGATCCGGAAAAAACAAGGGCGATCCAAACGAGCAGTATTGGCACGACACCGATCTTGAGATCACGGGCCCCGTCGTGGCGGAACTCGAGCGATTGTTCCTTTCGCGCTGGGCGCAGCAAAATGTAGACGATCTCGGCGACGGCAAGTACTTTCCCCATGTGGACGCCCAGGGCAAAGACGTCGTCCGCATCATCGGCAGCGTTCCCGCGCACTCCCACTCGCGCTATTACATGACGCTGCTGGCTGCGATCGAGAGCGCCGACCAAACGATTTGGATCACCACTGCCTACTTTGTCCCGACCCGCGAAGAGAGGGAACAGCTGGCCGACGCCGCGCGCCGCGGCGTCGATGTGCGCCTGATGCTACCGTCCAAAAGCGACTCGAAGGCCTCGCTTGCGGTTCAGCATTCGACCTATGGCAGCCTGTTGAAGGCCGGCGTCAAGATCTACGAACAAGAGGATGCGATCCTGCATTCGAAGACCGTGGTCGTGGATCACGTGTGGTCTTCCGTCGGTTCCTCGAATTTTGATCATCGCAGCGTTCTTTACAATGATGAGGTGGACGCGGTCGTTCTCGGTACGGCAATGGGGCAGATCCTCGAGACGCAATTCAATACCGACATGCAGCATGCGCATTCCGTCTCCATGGACGCCTGGCACCATCGTTCCATGGGCGAACGGTTCGACGAGCAATTCTGGGGCCTGGCAGAGCGATTGTTGTAGCTGTAGGCGTCGTCCCGCAGCACTGTGAGCGTAGCGCCGATCCTAATCGCAGCGCAATTTATCGAAAGTAGCTTGGACCCAGGGCAACAAAGGGACTACTTATGAACGCAGTGAAGAAAGTCGGAGTATTGACGTCGGCACTGGCCGGCTTGGCGGTATTCGCCGGCGCTGCGGCGCTTGCGGAGACCCCCGCGGAAATTGATGCGAACGTGCAGACGACACTCGACAAGTTCTATGCCGAACACCACGGCGATCGCGAGCTCGTCAACAAGGCGGCGGGGGTACTGGTATTTCCCCGCGTGACCAAGGGCGGCGCGGGTGTTGCAGGTGAACACGGCGAGGGTGCGCTCCTGATCGACGGCGCGGTCGTCGAACACTACCAGGTCAGCGGAGCCTCGGTCGGAGCGACGCTGGGTGTTGCACACCGCTCGGAAATCATTCTGTTCATGACACGCGAGGCGCGCGATAAATTCCAGAATAGCAAGGGCTGGACCATCGGCGCCGATGCGGGTGTTGCGGTGGCCAAGGTGGGCGCCGGCGGAGAATACGATTCCGAGACCTTGAAGCGGCCGATTGTCGCTTTCGTCATGGACGAGCACGGACTGATTGCTGACTTGTCTCTTGAGGGAGCCAAGGTCAGCCGTTTACCTCCCAAGTCATAGGTAAGCTTCAAGCCTCTGGCGGATCGGCGGAGAGCGGTCTCCGCCGCATCCGCCTTTAAACAATTGCTAAGTCTCATGTCGCTTTTCGACCTGCATTTTCGATATGTAGGACGGGAGTTGCATAGTTCCGGCCGATGACGGTCTTGGTTCTCATTCAATTTTAATCTACCAGGATTAGCATCGTCGGCTCGAAACATAGGAGTTGGCCATGAGACAGTTTTTATGTTCGATTTTTCTGGCAGCAGTCGCGTCCTTGGGCTTGGCCGCAGGTTCATACGCCGCCGTCACGCAGATCAACATCACGTGCGTGCAGTCTCCCACCTTCGGCGGCGCCAGCTTTGGTTCAGCGGGACAGTACGAACTCATTCAAGGAACCATCACGGGCGAAGTGGACCCGCGCAATCCGCAGAACGCCGTGATCGTTGATATCGATAAAGCGCCCCGCAATGCCCACGGAATGGTCAGTTATTCGTCTGACTTTCAGATCTTTCGGCCCATCAGTCTCTCTCAGGGCAACCATCGCGTGATTTACGACCTGCCCAATCGCGGCGGCGCGACGGCGCTGGGTCTATTCAACAATGGCACCGGCAACAACAAGTCATGGTGCACCTCGGGACTGCCGACCAACTTCACGGCGGGCGACGGTTTTCTGATGAACCAGGGGTATACCGTGGTGGAGGCCGCCTGGGACATCACGGTCACTCCGGCCGGCAGCACTGCGGCCTCCTTCGGCGTGAGCTTCCCGGTTGCGACCCACCGCGACGGATCTTCGATCACAGGTCCCGTGACCGCCGAGTTCGACATCGATTTCACGTCGACTCCGGCCACCCAGGCCCTGCCCTATGCCGCGGCCAGCGCGGACCAGGCGAAGGCGACGCTGACGGTGCGTGAGAATTACGGCGACGCGCCCATTGTAGTTCCAGCCACGGGATGGGCCTATACCGACTCGACCCTGACGGCCATCCAGCTCACCGGCGGATTGCTTTTCGGGGGTCCGGGGACCTACAGCCCGACCGCATTATATGAGTTCACGTACATCGGCAGGGATCCCTTGGTTGCGGGCCTCGGCTTCGCGTCGCTGCGCGACTTCGCCACTTTTCTGCGCGACGCGAAGACCGATGATCAGGGGACGGCCAATCCGCTCGCCGGCGACGTGCAGAAAATTTACACCACGTGCCTGTCGCAGCCCTGCCGCACGACCCGCGACTTTCTCCTGCTGGGCTTCAATCAGGCCGAGTCGCCCTCGAGTCACAAGGGTCACGGGGACCAGGCGAACTCGCGCGGGCCTGCGCACCGCATGGTGTTCGACGGCATGATCAATTGGATCGGTGGCGCGGATGGAATCTTCATGAACTATCGGTTTGCGCAGCCCACGCGAACTTCGCGCCAGCACATCGCGCGCTGGTATCCGGAATTCCAGTTCCCGTGGACCGATCAGCCCCTGCATGACTCGGTCACGCACCAGTACGGCGGACGCCTCGATGCCTGCACCCGGACGGATACCTGTCCGAAGATCTTCGAGCTGAATTCCGAGAATGAGTATTACTCGAAAGGCGGCTCGATGCTCACCACGGATACCGAAGGCCATGATCTCGATCTGAACGTGACGCCGGAGGTACGTTACTACCAGATGTCGAGCCTGCCGCACGGCGCGGGCACGGCCGCCGGGATCTGTCGCCTGCCGCAGAATCCTTTGACGCCGAGCACAACGTTGCGCGCGCTCACCATCGACATGGATCAGTGGGTCACGGATGGCACTCCGCCGCCGTCGAATCGAGTGCCGACTCATGCCAGCGGAACCCTGGCACCCTCCTTGCCGCAATCCGGCATGGGCTTCCCGAATATTCCCGGCGTGTACTACAACGGCATCATGCATACCGGCGACTTGTTCGATTTTGGGCCTCGATTCCGCGAAGGCATCCTGGACGTTCAGCCGCCGGTGCTGCTCGGCAAGCCATATCCTGTGTTCGTGCCAAAAACGGACGCCGATGGGAACGATATCGCCGGCATCCGCTTACCCGATGTGAGCGTTCCGGTTGCGACTTACACCGGATACGCGTATCGGGCGGCGCAACCCACGGATCCGGTGCCGATCGTGGATGGGTGCGATGCGTCCGGCCAGAAAATTCCTTTCTTGGAGACCAAGGCGCAAAGGATCGCGGCCGGTGATCCGCGGTTGTCGATCCAGGAGCGCTATCCAGATCACGCGACCTACGTGAACCTGGTCACCGCAGCCGCTCAAAAGCTGAAGGCCGAACGGCTCATGCTCGATCCGGATGTTCAGGGTTATATCGCGGCGGCGCAGGCGGCGAGTGTGCCGTAACCGCGCTAAGTCTATTTTAATTAGATTTGCTTACAATGGCGGGGCGTCGCGCAGATGACGCATGCGCTCCATCGTTGCCGGATGAGTGGATAGATATCCTGTCTTTGCGGCTCCTTGATGGGATTTGGCCAATTTGTCGAGCGCATCAGCAAGCAACGAGGGCGACATCCCGTTGAGCGTCAACACGGCTGCTCCGTAGTCATCGGCTTGCTGCTCCAAATCGCGTGAATATCGCGCCTGCATGAGAGTGGCCGGCGCCACGGCGAGCAAGCTGCTGATGTCGCCGATGTAGAAAGCGAGAAACGCGCCGACTGCGGAGCTCCGCAGCAGCATGCGCAGGCCGTGGTGCCCGCGCGCGTGGCCCATTTCATGGGCAAGTGCCGCCAGTATTTGCCGATCGTCATCGATGACCGTGACGAGATCGTCGAGCAGGATGATTCTGCCATCCGGCAGCGTGAACGCGTTGGCGCCGAGCTGCGGCGAGCGGCGAAACAGCAATTCGGACGTCGCCTTGCCGCCGCCCGGCAGGCGCAACGCGTGAAATTTGTCGCTGAGAGCCCGCCGGCGGTCCTCGGCGATCTTGCTCGGCAGCAGTACGCCGCCATCCAGTATGCGCAGCGCTTCATCGGACAGTTTCACTCCGACGGCCGGCGGCATGTATGCCGCGCCTTCGGCCGCGGCGCACGGCAGCCCCCATTTGTATCCGGCAAAGACCAGGAACACAAAGGCGGCAAGGGACCACAGGACGAATTTCGAACGGCGCTGAATACGATCGACCCAGCCGTCGCGATGGGAGGTCGAGGCGAGCAGGACGTCCAGGGCGTTCAGATCGCTTACCACGCAGAATGCCCCGTCTTTTAACCGCAGTCTCCGCGGTGCGCGCCCAAGACGCTCATCCACCGTTACCTCGGCAAACGGGACTCGTAGATCGATACCCTCGCCGATGATAACGAGATCCTCGCCAGTCAGGCCTAAGCCGACGACACGGACGCGCGATGAGTGTCCATCGAAGTAGTCCGCACTCAGCATCAATCCTGACCCAGATCTATAACGAGATGTCGAAGTCGAAGGCCGACGCCGCTTCCTCGCCGACGGCATCCACGTCGTCCGGCTCGGACTCGACAAACTGCTGCAGATCCCCGGCCGGTACCAGGCGCACCGATTCGAGCTGAAACTTCGCCAAGCGCACAGCCGCCCATGGGATGAAGAGGCCCAGCGTCAATGCCACCAGCACGAAATTGCTCATAGTGATCCAGACCAGTCTCGCCGGTGACATATTGCATTCGATGCGATGTTCGCCGACGCGGGTATTGCTCCAAATCAAGTTGGTCACGAGTGCGTGAAAGGTAGGCCCGATGGATACGCCCAGCAAGATCAGGGCCGCGTACAATATGACCAAAGCCCGGATGGCCCCGGCTGGAGCGGCGTGTCCGCCATGTTTTTGAGCCTCGGCCATGGCGACAAAGGCGCCCCCGATGCCGCTAAAACCAATCACGATACCGAAGACCACGAGCGCGGCCAGTATCAACAAGTAGATTTGATAGAACTGGCCGGGGCGCGCGTGAAACGAACATTGGGTCTTGCCAAACCAACTGTTGTCGTGTTGATAGGCCTTGACGCGCTGATGCATGAAGGGCGCGAAGAGATAAAGCGTGATCAGCGTCAGGAAGCCGTACAGCAGAAACACCTTGTAGGCGCGGGCCACCGAACCGCGAAAGTGAAAACGTATTCCGCGCCAGCTCGTATTGTAGAGCCGGAAGCGCAGCGAATTGCGCAACAGCGCAGGCATCAGGAATGCGATCAGGCAAAAGATAATCAGCGTCCATATCGATGGAATTCGCGCCGAGTAGTTGTAGGCGAACAGCATGAGCAGCGCGATTACACGCCCGATCAAGAACTTGACGGGCTTCCCGTGAAAATCGAAACTCGATCCTGCCAATTCGGTATGCCGATAAAAGTATTGCAGCCGGCGCACCTTGGCCCACGCGGAGTAGATGCCGATGGTGACGATCGTCAGCAGCAAGTTGACGATCCAGATGCCGAAATATTCAGCGCCGCTACCGGTGAATCGCACCGGCTCGATGACGGCGGATTGGCCTGAGCTCTGTTCCATGCGTTCGACTCCCTTTTATTAAAGTTAGGTTTTGCGCGAGAGTAAGCTACTGATTCGGGCTTTTACATATATCCGTTGCGATGCCAATTCCGTGATACTACAGAAATCCTCGCTGCTATACGCCGCATTTCTTATCATGGCCGCCATCGCGGCGGCTGCGGCCGGCTACCATGCTCACCGGGAGGCGCTGTTATTGCGCACCGATCCCGACTTGATTCCCGCAAACCGCAGCTTGCTGCAATTCGCACTGTCGCGCGGTGCCGCCAGCTTCCAGGCGAGTTGCGCCGGCTGTCACGGTGCATCGGGTCAAGGCGATCGGACTAGGGGAATTCCCGATTTAACCGATGACGATTGGCTCTTCGGCACAGGATCGGTCAGTGAGATCGAGAGAGTCGTGGCCTACGGCATACGCTCGTACAATCCCAAGAGTTGGAATTTGGCGCGCATGCCGGGCTTCGCGCGGGCTCGGCCCAGCGACACTGATCCGAAGATTTTGCCGCTATCGCCGGGCGATATTCGGGATGTAGTCGAGTATCTGGTCAGCCTGCAGAAGGGATCCGCGGATCCCGCGGCCGCCTCGAGAGGCGCACAAATCTATAACGGCGTAGGCGGCTGCTTCGACTGCCATTCATTGGACGGACGTGGAGATTCGGCGATCGGTGCGCCGGACCTCGCGGACAAAGTAACCCTTTACGGCGACGGTGGCCGCGAGGCATTGATCGATTCGGTCGCTAACGGCCGTCAGGGAATCTGTCCGGCCTGGATCAATCGGCTGAACCCCGCAACCATCCGGGAAATCGCGCTCTATGTGTACATGCTGTCTCACAACGCACGGGTAGATTAAATGAATTCCACAGCTTCGAACTGGCGTGACCCCACCCAGGTGAATATCCGCCGATCCATGGCGATGATGGCGTGCGGGGCGATTCTCGGGCTGGCGCTGGCCGGCTACTCGCTCTTTACTGCGCGGGGAACCTCCACCTTGCACGTGCCGGCGGAAGATGTGGCGCTCGTCAATCAGCAGCCCATCTCGCGCATCGATTACCTGGCGCAGCTGCAGACGCTCTTTAGCGTCGATCTGCAGCACGCCAGCGCGCAACAGCGCAAAAAGGTACTCGACGACATGATCCGGGAGGAACTATTCGTGCAGCGTGGCAAGGAGCTGGATGTGGCATCCAGCGATCCCGATGTTCGAGCCGCGCTGGTCAACGCGGTGGAGCTGGAAATCGCCGCGGACGCCATCACCTCGCAGCCGACCGAGGAGAAACTTCGCGCCTATTTCGAGTCGCATAAAGAGCGCTACGCCAGCGAGGGCATCATGACCGTACATGACTATGTATTTCCTCCGGCGGAGTCGAGCGCGGCGGCCGACGCGGTGAAGATCCTGAAGTCCGCGTCCGCCGCGGATTCGGCGGGCCGCTTCAAGGATCGGGAATCGGGCAAGGTCGGCGATGAGCAATTTTATTTTGCGGCCAAGATTCATCTTGGCGATCCGCTGTTCGAAGTGGCGCGGACGCTGTCGCCGGGCGCGGTGTCGATGCCGCTCGTCATGGCGGATGGGATTCACGTTCTTTACATGACGGCGAACCAGCGGCCGCGGCCGAGGGATTTTGCGACCGTGCGCGATCAGGTTCTCAGCGACTATCGCGGCGAGGCGATCGCCCGCTTGCGCAGCGGCGATGAAGGCTTCCTGCGCAAGCGCGCCAATGTTCTGCTCGCGGACGACATGCGCGAATGATTCGATTGGCTGCCCGGTATGCGCTCGCTTTTTGCCTGGCGGCCGGCGCCGCGGGCGCCCACACGCGCAGCCAGTCGCATTCGGTTTGGGAGATCAACGGCGCCGACGTCAATTTGATCATGACGATTCCGGCCATGGAGATCGACCGGCTCTCGCCGAACGCGACCAGTCCGTCCGATGATGAGGTGAAGCGCTACCTCACGCCGCGAGTCTACGCGCTGGCGGCGGACAAACGCTGCGAGCTCGTTCCTCCCGTCGAGACCTTGTCCGCCGCCAATGGCTTTCGCAAGTACGACTTTACCTTCAAGTGCGCATCGCCCGGCGACCTGAAAATACACTCGGGCGCGTTTTTCGATCTCATCGCGAGCCACACCAATTTCGCTCAGATCCAGAATGTCGCCAGCGGCGAGTTCATCGAGCAACTGATCACCCATGAACATCAGACGGTCGAGGTTACCGGCGGGGAGAGATCGCGCCTCAAGAACGCGCAATTCTTCGAATTCGTGGAAATGGGGACCCTGCACATATTCACGGGCGTGGACCACATGTCATTCCTGCTCGGTCTGGTGCTCATCTCGAGGCGGCTGCGAGACTTGGTCTTTGTCGTCACGGGATTCACCATTGGGCACAGCCTCACCTTGGCGCTGGCCGTCACCGGAGTCTTGCGGCCGCACGCCGAGTACATTGATGCATTGGTGGCGCTAACCATCGCGCTGATCGGCGCCGAAAACATTGTCGTTCAGACCGGGCGTTCCAAGCTCATCGCCTTAGGCCTGGGAGGCTGCCTGGCGTTGATGGCGTTGTTCAAAGCGCTGGGATTCGGTGGTTTACCGAGTCTCTTGCTGCTCGGGGCGGGCCTATTCACCGCGAATTACCTCATGATCTCCGGAAATCTGCGCGACGCAGGACGCCTTCGCATGCTGATCACCTTGGTTTTCGGATTGATTCACGGGTTCGGTTTCGCGGCCGATTTGCTTCAGCTTCAGCTGCCCCCAGAGCGCCTGGCCGAGTTGTTGGTGGGATTCAATCTCGGGGTCGAACTGGGGCAATTGACCCTCGTGGTGAGCGCCGCCATGCTGGTGCTGGGGCTGCGCAAATTTCGGCTTGCGCTGCCGCGACCCATCGTCGTGGATGTTGCCTCGGCGTTCTTGGTGGGATTGGGAACCTTCTGGTTCGTCAGCCGAAGCTTCGTATGATCCTAGCGGAACTCAGGTCCCGTGGCCCATACGACCAGCGCCTTGCGCACCCCGGAGGTGATCGGGGTGACGCGATGCAGGACGAACGAAGGGAAGGCGATGACCGCACCACGCTGCCTGGGCGCGACGCCGATTTTGTCGCTGACCTGAAACTGCAGGTCGCAGCCCTCATACTTCGATGAGTCCGTCAGCTGGATACTCATCGATATCTTGCGCGGCGCGGCGTTATGCGGCCCGTGATCCATGTGCCAGCCATAGTGGCCGCCCTCGGCGCCGTCGTACACCGAATATTGGATTCTTTCCAGGTCTGTTACGTCGAAGCGATAGATCTCGCTGTTGAGCTTGGCCATCACCTGCTGCACCCGCTCGTACAGAGGTGTGGTTTCCGGATTGCGTTCCAGCCACGCGATCCGGGTGATGCGAATGTGATCGTCATTGTCGCTCTTGACCGCGATCTCGGCCTTTTGCCGCACCATACGGTCGCCATACGCCTCGATTGCATCGAGTTCGACCGGCGCAAAAGCGTCGTTCCATACCATGAATGCATTCTTCAAGAGGCTCTCCAGCCCGTGCGCAGGGCCTGTTCAAAGTTAGCCGCAAAGCGCTTCTCATCTCGCAGCGGTGACTGTTCGAATCGAGCGCGCAGCGAGCTGCGCAGGTCTTCGAGCCGCTTAAGATCATTGGCCAGCGCGACCGCGATGTCCACGTAGGCCTCAGGCGTGGACGCAACCAGCTCGCCTAAGCCGATACAGCTTAGGATGCTGAGGCCGCTGCGCGAAGCACAGTGCCGGCCGTGCAGGGAAACGACGGGAACCCCGCAGTACAGCGACTCGCAAGTGGTGGTGACACCGTTGTAGGGATAGTGATCCAGTGCAATGTCGACGCCGGCGAATTGCGAACCCGTCGGAGGTTCGCTTCGATGCGGATCGCAATCGATGCGCCCGGCGGCTACGCCCTGTCTTTCGAGTGCGGCGATGATCTCCGCTGTGCGTTGCGCACTGCGGATGCGCGTCAGACGCAGCCGCGAGGTGGGCGACCTCAGGAGAATCTGCGCCCAGCAGCCAAGCAGGGTATCGCTCAATTTCGACACACTGTTGAAGCTGCCGAAGGTGATGAATCCGGCGCGGCGCGCCGGTAGATTCTCGACAGCCGGCACCGCCCCAAAGGGCCGATAGCACCATTGCGAATCCGGCAAGCGCAGGAGTTTCTCGCTGTGCCCAGCGTCGGTAACGCCGTCGGGATCGGCCACCGAATCGGTGATGCGATAGTCCATGGACGAAAGCCCGGTGCTATTGGGGAACCCGAGATACGTTACCTGAACGGGAGCCGCACGCCGTGCGAACACCGTCAAGCGATTGCCATGAGTATGTCCCGAAAGATCAACCAGTATGTCGATGCCATCCCGGGAGATCTGATCGATGAGCTCGGCGTCGGTGAGTTGCGCGACCTCGCGCCAATCATCTGCGCAGGCGCGCAGCCGCGCGGTCACCTCGTCCTGCTCCGTCGAGGTGTCATAGAACACGTATCGGAACCCGCCTGGATCCCGCGCGGCGACAATGGGCTCCAAAAAATGCGCCACCGAGTGAGCGCGAAGATCGCCGGACAGAAACCCGACGCGCAGCAACTCCGCCGCGGGATCAGGACGCGGGCGTCCGCCCGCTGCGCGATGGTTCATGCCGAAGGACTTCCCCCATTCGCCGATTTCCGTGGCGATTTGCTCGGGCTCGAATCGATCCGAACTGTGCAGGGCCAGGAAGTAGCATGATTGTGCCGGCAGATATGCGGGCTCAATCTCACGCGCGGCCTGCAACTCCTTGAGCGCGGCATCGATATCGCCGCGCGCCAAGTGGCTCAAACCGAGATTGAATCGGATCACATGGTTGTAGGGCCGCAGATGACGCGCGCGCTCGAAATGCATCACCGCGGCATCGAGTTCGCCCAGCTCGCTCGCTGCGTTTCCCAGCATGAAAAATGGCAGGTGGGAATCCGGGTCGAGTTGTGCTGCCCGCTTGAAGTAATCCAGCGCCGCCGCGACACCGTGTTCCTGCCGGCGGCGCAGACCTTCGGCGATCAGTTCGTTTGCGTCTGTCGACATCGGTGAGATTGTACCAGCGGGGGAGTAGACTCATGGCATCGAGGGAGGGGTGGCGCGATGGCAAGCACATTATTCGATTTATCCGGTCAGGTGGCGCTGATTACCGGCTCCTCCCGGGGCATCGGCAAAGCGATCGCGGAAGAGATGTCGGCCGCCGGCGCCAAGGTGGTCATCAGCTCGCGCAAGCAAGACGCTTGCGATGCAGTGAGGGATCAGATCAAAGCGGCGGGGGGCGATGCTGTTTCCATCACCTGCAATATTGGCAACAAGCCCGAAGTCGAGCACCTGGTCAAGGCGACGCTGGAACACTTCGGGCGCATCGATATTCTGGTCTGCAACGCCGCGGTCAACCCCTATTACGGTCCGCTATCCAAGCTCGGTGACGATGCCTGGGACAAGATCATGGTCAGCAATGTGAAGAGCAGCTGGTGGTTCGCCAATTTGGTGGCGCCGCACATGATGGAGCGCGGCTCCGGCAACATCATACTGGTCTCCAGCATCGGCGCCTTTAGAAGCACCACGGTGCTGGGTGCGTACGGAATTTCCAAGGCGGCGGAAGCGCAACTGGCGCGAAATCTCGCCTCTGAGCTGGGGCCGAGCGGCATCCGGGTGAATGCCATTGCTCCGGGGCTGGTCAAGACGGATTTTGCCAAGGCGCTGTGGTCGAATCCGCAATTGCTGAAGTCGGTGGAGACGCGTGCGCCTTTGCGCCGAATTGGCCAGCCGGTCGATATTGGGGGCGTCGCGGTTTTCTTAGCCTCGAAGGCCGCGAGCTTCGTCACCGGCCAACTCATCGTAGCCGATGGCGGATCATCGTCGGGCGATTGACCCAGCTGTCTTGAACACGAGGGACTTTCCACCCAGCCAAAAGGAAGAACACCATGAGACCCAACATCATCGGCCACTTTTGTGGAGCATGCACCCTGGCGGCCTTGCTCGTCTCGACGCAAGCGCCCGCAGCAGAGGAGCCGGCAGCGCGGTCCTCGCACCACCAACCCAAGCTCATAGAATTTGACGCACCGAATGCCAGTACGTTCGCTGGTTTCGGCACATTCGCACTTGGGAACAACGATGAGGGATCGATCGTCGGCTATTTCATCGATTCCACCATTGTGACTCGCGCATTCCTGCGCACCCCGGACGGTCGCATCAAAGTCTTCAATGGCCCGGACGCCGGCACCGACACCAGCACAGGACAAGGTCAAGGAACCTACGTCTTCGCCATCAATGATTTTGGAGCGATCGTGGGCTATAGCCAGGCTACCGATAATAGCTATCACGGCTTTGTGAGGCGCCCCGATGGGAACTTCGTCAGCATCGATGCGCCTGACGCCGGCGGCGGTCCCGGTCAAGGCACGGCGCCGTGGTCTATTAATCTAGAGGGCGCCACCGCCGGGATATACATCGATCAGGCCTATACACTGCATGGCTTCGTGCGTTCGCCCTCCGGCAAGATCAGTGAGTTCGACCCTGAAGGATCCGTACAGACCTATCCTTGCGAGGAGACCTGCCTCAACGTCGAGGGCGAAGTCGTCGGCTCCTACTTGACGTCGGATTCCACGCAGCACGGCTTTTTGCGCGAGCCGGGGGGCGCCATCAAAACCTTCGACGCACCGGGTGCGGGAACAACCAATGGCTTTGGGACCATTGTTGCCAGTATTACACCGGAGGGGGAGATTACCGGCTACATCGTTGACGATAACAATGTGGCGCACGGCTTCGTACGCACGCGCGCCGGCAAATTTACGGTGTTCGATGTTCCGCAGGCGAGCACTGCAGCGGGCGCTGGAACCGTGGTTTTCTCCATCAATCTGTTTCGCGAGGTGACCGGCGCGTATTGGGACTCCAACATTGCCATGCACGGCTTTACACGCGCGCCCGACGGGCGGATCTTGATCATCAACGCGCCCGACGCGGGCAGCGCGAGCTTCCAGGGCACGCGGCCTTCCACCAACAATCTATTTGGTGCCGTTACCGGCTGGTACTTTGACAGCGCAAACGTCAGCCATGGCTTTGTCTGGCTGCCCGACTTCGATCCCGAATAGTAAGGACCCTGTGTTAGCCTACCGGGTGCAATGAAGTATCTGCGCACTCCCGAAGCGTGCTTCACCGATTTGCCCGGCTATCCGTTTTATCCCCACTACTTGTCAGTGGAGGATTCGGAAGGCGGGGCGCTGCGTCTGCACTACCTCGATGAGGGCGAGCCGGACGCGCGGATCGTGCTGATGCTGCACGGCGAGCCTTCCTGGAGTTACCTGTATCGCAAGATGATTCCCATCTTAGTCGATGCCGGATACCGGGCGATCGTTCCGGATCTGATCGGGTTTGGCCGGTCCGATAAGCCGAGTCAGCGCAGCGACTACACCTACCAGCGTCACGTGGAGTGGATTCGATCGGCGATCATGCAGCTTGAAATGAAGGACATCACGTTGGTTTGCCAGGATTGGGGCGGATTGATCGGGCTGAGGCTGGTGGGCGAGCATCCCGCTTTGTTCGCGCGTGTCGTGGCGGCCAATACCATGCTGCCCACAGGCGATCATTCTCCGGGCGAGGCGTTCCTCAGGTGGCAGAACTACTCGCAGACCACGACGCGGTTTGGAATCGGCGCCATCATCCAAAGATCGACGACAACCGATCTGCCGCCCGAGGTGATCGCCGCCTATGATGCACCATTTCCGGACGAGAGCTACAAGGAGGGCGCTCGCCAATTTCCGATGCTGGTGCCCATCTCGCCCAACGACCCGGCTGCGCCGGCAAATAGGAAGGCGTGGGAGACCTTGCGCCGGTACCGCAATCCCTTCCTGACCGCCTTCAGCGACAAAGATCCCATTACCGCGGGCGGCGACGCCGTGCTGCAAAAATTGATCCCAGGGTGCCTCGGTCAGCCTCACACCACCATCAAGAATGCAGGACATTTTTTGCAGGAAGACCAGGGCGAGGAACTGGCTCAGGTGATCGCGAAGTTCATGCGCTGAACTGTGTTTGTCCGCCTACCACTGTCTGGATGATTTTGATGTCCTTGATCGTCGCGGGATCGACCGTGTGCGGATCCTGGCCGAGCATGACGAAGTCGGCGAGCTTGCCGGGCGTGATGGATCCCTTGATTGATTCCTCGCGCGTGGCATAGGCACCGTTCAAGGTGTTGACGCGCAGTGCTTCGTCCACGGTAATGCGCTGATTCGCGCCCCACACCTCGCCATTCCAGCCGGTGCGCGTCACCATGCCCTGGATGCCCATCAAGGGCGAGAACGGACCGGGATCGAAATCCGAGCCCGCCGCCGCGGGCACGCCGGCATCGAGAAGAGTGCGATATGCCATGCAGCGCTTCATCAGTTCTTCGCCGTAAAAATGAAACTTATCGGGGTTGTAATACGCGTAAGAAGTGAACAGCGCCGGCACCACGCCGATGGCTTTGATTCTGCGCACCAATTCATCGGTGATCAGCGTGCAATGGGTGATTTTTGGCCGCGCATCGGCAACCGGCATCAACCTGAGCGCGCGCTCATAGGCATTGAGCACGTGATCGATGGCCACGTCGCCGTTTGCGTGGCAGTTCATCTGAATGCCGGCGCGGTGCACCCGCTCGCACCATTGATT
Source organism: Steroidobacteraceae bacterium (assembly GCA_036494725.1). Lineage (GTDB taxonomy): Bacteria > Pseudomonadota > Gammaproteobacteria > Steroidobacterales > Steroidobacteraceae > Bog-1198. The sequence goes on along the minus strand of DASXNX010000157.1, from coordinate 12,750 downwards.
GAGATCCTCCTGGGTTTCCGTGACATTGCCTTTGTAGCCGTTGGTCGAGCCGGGAAAGGGCACGCTCATGGCCATGGTGCGCTCGGAAAACGATCCATCCGCGAGGTGTTCGTAGGTGGCACCCAGGCGAATCCATTCATCGCCGAGTCCCGTCGACATGCCGCCGCTCAACATGGCGTCCAATTCCGGGCCATCTGCCTCATAGCTGACCCGGTGCAGCAACGCGCCCTGAGCACGCACTTGCTGCAAGGCCTGCAGGTTGCCGCCCTCGTGACACACACTGGTGAGTCCGTAACGCACGAATTGCTTGGAGATGAATGCCAGCCCTTCGCGGTCGCGGCGCATCGCCTCCTCGCCCGAGTAGGTCTCGCGCTTGCCGACGACCGCGAATACGGCGCGCGCATTATCGGTCACGCGGCCGGTGAGTTCGCCGCCGGCATCCCGATCGAAAGTGCCGCCGGGCGGGTTCGGCGTGCCCTTCGTGACGCCCGCCAATTGCAGCGCCTTGCTGTTGTAGAACGCCGTGTGTCCGCCGCGATGCTCCACCATGACGGGTAATTCCATGGATACCCGATCCAAGTCTTGCCGGGTCAGGGGGCGATTGTCCTTGACCTTGGTGTCATCGAAGAAAAAGCCCTCGACCCAAGTGTCGGCAGGAGTGTCTTTCGCCTTGGCGCGCAGCTTGCCGATGATGCCGTCGATGGTGACGAATTCGACTTCGTAGGGATTGCCGACCAGGACTTCGTACAGCAATCGATTGCCGGACGCGTGATTATGGCTGTCGATAAAGCCGGGCACGATGGTCATCTGCTGCGCGTCGATGGTCCGGGTGGACTTGCCCGTGAGCGCCTTCATGTCCGCGGTGCTGCCGAGCGCAACGAATCGGCCGCCTTTTACCGCAAGGGCCTGTGCCTGCGGCCGCGCCGTGTCCATGGTGTAGATTTTGGCATTCAAGACCACGAAGTCGGCGGCGGCCCAATCGCTCAAGGAGGCAGCCGCGCGCGCCGCGCGTGAGCCCAGCAGCGCAACACCAGCGCCCGCCATGCAAAGCGCCTGGCGGCGATTCATGGTGTTATTCAAGTTCGCGCACCCAGATATTGCGGAAACTGATCGGCGGCGAGGGATCGCCATGCGCTTGCAGCTTGATCGCCGCGCGTTCATAGGGCCGATACGACGGCTTGCCGATGTAAAGCGTTTCACCCAACAATGCGAAGTGGTTTTGAACCAGAACGCCGTTGTGAAACAGCGTGACATAGGCCGGGCTCTTCAAGGTCCCGTCGGCTTCGAAGAGCGGTGCTGTCCACACCACATCGTAGGTCTGCCACTCGCCCGGCTTGCGCATGGCATTCACCAACGGTGCTGCCTGCTTGTAAATGCTCGCAGCCTGACCGTTGACATAGGTTTTGTTGTTCCAGGAATCCAGAATCTGCACTTCGTAACCGCCATCGCCCGAAGCGGTCGACGCCAGGAATACACCGCTGTTGCCGCGCAGCTGACCTTCGCCCGTGATGTCCTTGGGAATCTGCCATTCGAGGTGCAGCTGATAATTCTTGAAAAGGCGCTTGGTCTGGATATTCCCGGCCGACTTGAGCACGGTCATGACGCCCTTGCCGACCTTCCACTGCGCCGGCGATTGGTCCTTGGTGGATACCCATTCGTCCAGGTTCCTGCCATCGAACAAGATGATGGCATCAGACGGAGGTGCTCCATCGACCTTGCCGGGCGTGACCACCGGCGGTACGGGTTCCCATTGCTCCGTGGCCTTGGGGTCGGCCGAGGGAGACTGCGCGAACGCCGGCAGCGAACCCAGGCAAGCAGCGGCCAGCACGGCAAAACGAATCACACTGTACATAACTGATAAGCCTCTTCGAGCGACACAAAGGGATCACTGCGCGTCGGCATGAACTCGTGCGCAACGAAGCCCTGATAGTTCAAGTCCGCGATGGCCGCTGCGATCGCGTGATAGTTGAGTTCCTGACTGCCATTGATCTCGTGGCGACCCGGGACACCACCGGTGTGAAAATGTCCGATCCAGTTGATGTTGTTTCGGATCGTCCGGATCACATCGCCTTCCATGATTTGCATGTGATAGATGTCGTACAGCAGCTTGATGCGCGGCGAGCCGATGGCCTTGGTCACCGCGACTCCGAAAGCCGTGTGATCCCCTTGGTAGCCCGGATGATCCACCTTGCTGTTGAGCAGTTCCACGCAGACCGTGACGCCTTGTTTCTCCGCCAGCGGCGCAATCTTTGACAGGCCCGCGACGCAGTTGGCGATCGCCGCATCATCGTCGATACCGGCAACGCGATTGCCGAACATGGCGATGACGTTGGGCACTTGCGCCAGCGCCGCGAGGGGAATCGCCGTCTCCAACTCCCCGAGCAGCAAGGCGTGATTGGCGGGATCGTTGAAGCCGGTGGCAATGAATTTATCCCGCCGGCTGGCGTAGCCCATGGAAACGGTTATTCCGGCATCCCGGGCAACGGACCACTCATCCGGATATAAGAGATCCACTCCCGAAAAACCGATCTGCCGGAGGCGGCGGCAAAACTCCGGCAGCGGCATGCGCGCATAGGGCCAATGACAGACCGACTGCTTGAGGCGTCCGGGCTGCGGCGCGGCGGTCGCGTTTGATGCCGCAGGCGCGCGCGCCGCGCCGACGGCTGCAAGGCCGGCTGCCGCGATACCCGCCAAGGCTTCGCGGCGGTTGATGCGTGTTGGCGTCTTATTGGATAGCGGCATGACAACTCCCGAATCGAGTATAGAATAAGGCGAAATTAGCGACCGTGGAGACCTATTGGGCGGTTGCGGCGAAAAATGACGCGGGAAGTGAACATGCAGTCTGCTAGTTATGACGCGATTGTGGTTGGCTCGGGCATCTCCGGCGGCTGGGCCGCCAAGGAACTCACGGAGAAGGGGCTTCGCGTGCTTCTTCTGGAGCGGGGCCGTAACGTGGAGCACGTCAAGGACTACGTCAACGCCACCAAGGCTCCCTGGGAATATCTGCACCGCGGCGGACGCACGTACGCAATGGAACAAGCCTATCCCGTGCTCAAGAGGGACTATCCGCTCAACGAGAAAAACCTTGCCTTCTGGGTCAACGAAAAGGAATCGCCTTATGTCGAGGTGAAGCGATTCGATTGGTATCGCGGCTATCAAGTGGGCGGCCGCTCGTTGACCTGGGGACGTCAGAGTTATCGTTGGAGCGATTTCGATTTTGAGGCCAACGCCAAGGAAGGAATCGCCAACGATTGGCCGGTTCGTTACGACGAAATGGCGCCCTGGTACGACCACGTGGAAAAACACGCGGGGATCTCCGGCTCCCGCGAGGGGCTGGCGCAACTTCCCGACGGCCAATTTCAGCCGGCGATGCCGCTCAACTGCGGCGAGGAACAGATTGCCGGGCGGCTGAAGAATGCCTTCGGCGGACACCGCCGTCTCATCATTGGGCGCACGGCGAACTCCACTCAGGCAATGGAAGGACGCGCGCCCTGTCAGTATCGAAACGCTTGTTGGCTGGGCTGTCCTTATGGCGCCTATTTCAGCACTCAATCCTCGACGCTGCCGGCCGCGGCGAAGACAGGCAAGCTCACGTTGAAGCCCTGGTCGATCGTCACCGAAATTCTTTTCGATAAGGATCGCAAGCGGGCGAGCGGCGTGCGGGTGTTGGACGCGGTCACCGAAAAAGTCACCGACTACAGCGCGAAGATCATTTTCGTCTGCGCCTCCACGCTCAATTCGACCTGGCTGCTCATGCGATCCGCCACCGATATTTGGCCGCAAGGATTGGGCAGCAGCTCGGGCGAACTCGGCCACAACCTCATGGATCATCATTTCCGATGCGGTGCCCAGGGAAAGCTCCTGGGATTGGACGACAAGTACTACTACGGCCGGCGCCCGACCGGCATCTATATTCCGCGCTATCGCAATCTGTTCGGCGACAAGCGCGACTACCTGCGCGGCTTCGGGTACCAGGGCGCCGCGAGCCGTGAGGGCTGGTCGCGAGCCGTCAAGGAGCTGGGCGTGGGCGCCGCCTTCAAGGACGAAATGACGTTGCCGGGCCCCTGGGTATTCGGCGCGACGGCGTTCGGCGAGATGCTGCCCAACCATGCCAATAGCGTGGCGCTCGACGCCGCCAAGAAGGACAAGTGGGGTTTGCCGGTCCTCAAAATTGATTGCGCCACGGGCGAGAACGAGCGCTTGATGCGCAAGGACATGATCGCCGACATGGCCGAGATGCTCGAGCAAGTCGGGGCGAAGGACGTCGAAACCTTCGATCTCGAGTCCTATCCTGGGATGGGAATTCACGAGATGGGTACCGCGCGCATGGGGCGCGACCGGAAGACCTCGGTGCTGAACGCCCACAATCAGGTGTGGGACGCGCCCAATGTCTTTGTGACCGATGGCTCATGCATGGCCTCGAGCGCCTGCCAGAATCCCTCGCTCACCTACATGGCGCTGACCGCGCGCGCCGCGGATTTTGCGGTGAACGAACTCAATCGACGCAACTTGTGAGTTGAAAATGGACATACTCAATCGCCGTGAGGCCATTCGCCGCGTCAGCGCCCTGCTCGGAGGAGTGGCCTTCGTGGGCGGCGACGCGCTTATCGCCGCGATTGCGCGGGCGGCCCCAATCGCAGAAACACCGGGTGACTTCAGCGCCGAGCAAATCGCCTTGCTGGACGAAATCGCCGAGACGATCCTGCCGGCCACCAAGACTCCGGGCGCGAAGGACGCGAAAACGGGTGCCTTTATGGCGCTGATGGTGACCGATTGCTACAGCCCCGCCCAGCAAAAGGTTTTCCGTGATGGGATGCGAAAGCTGGACGAGGCGAGCAAAAAGGTCAATCAGATTTCGTTCATGGCGGCGACACCCGAACAGCGTCTAGCGGTGCTCAATGCCTTGGATCTGGAGCAGAAGCGCGTTATGGACTCGCGCGCGGCTGCAAATCGCAAGAAGCTAGGACTGGCGCCCTTGCCGGGCCTGCCGCCCGCCGCGCCGTCGGCGGACATCACGGCACCGGCTCACTACTTTCGCATGATGAAGGAACTCGCGCTGCTGGGGTATTTCACGTCCGAGGTCGGCTGCACCAAGGCGCTTCACTACATCGAAGTGCCGGGCCGGTTCGATCCTTGCATTCCTTACACGCCGGGGGATGCAGCGTGGGCGGCGCACGCCTAAGACGCGCGCTTCACGGTTGATCGATAAGCCGTCCAAGCGGCCGCGCCAAATACCAGCACATTGGCCACGATGACCGGCAACGCGTGAATGAGCAGGCCATACCCCAGCCACAGCAGCGCGCCGATCATTTGCGCGGTACGAAGCTGAGAAGCGCGGGGAAAGAAATACGAAGCCACGAACAGGCCGGTGGCTGCCCAGCCCACCGCCTCGATCCACTCATGGCTCATAGGATCATCTCCCCTATGTTCACGCGGTCGGTGCGTTCCTTCTCCCACTCATTGAGCGCAAGACCATACGATTCGAAGAGGTCTCGAATTTCGGCTTTTTTCCAATGCATGAGCTGATCCAGTATCGGCACCATGATGCTGAACGCACTGTCGCTCAGGACGATGCGCTTCGCGATGCGCGCGAGCTGCTTGTTCTCCGAGACGGCGATCGTCAGGCCATCATGGTTATTGACGTGCAGCATCACGTGCACATCGGATCCGCCATCGCCGACATAGATCACGCGCTCGGGCAAAATCCCCAAGCGATGTTGCAGCTCCTCGATCACCGCGACCTTGCCGTAGCCGGCGGGCACGCGATTGATCGCCGTCACTTCGCCCGTGTGTGAATCGACATCCAGCTCCGTGCCGAAAATATGCTCAGGCGGCACGATGCCGGCCAGGGCTGAGGTGACGATTTCGCGGGGTGCGGCCGAGATCACGAAGAACGAGAACCGATAACCCGCGGTGCCGCGCTTCATGAAGTCGACCAGCGCGGGAATCGCGCTTTTGAGCCGCACGCGCCGCCCAGCCTCGATGAGATGTTCGCGGCGGACTCCGCGGAATTCGGGGTCATGGCGGATCAAATAGGCCAGCTCGCCGCCTTGTTGAACCAAGTTGCTGCGGGCCAGGCCTGCGACCCGCCCCTCGAATCCGGAGATGCCGAGCAGTTCGCTCAATACCAGCCCGGAATCCTTGAAGCTCAAGGTTTGATCAAAGTCCGAGGCAAGCAAGTAGTGCTTGACTGGCGGTTCGGGCATTCGGTGCTCCTGGTGATTGAACTTCACCATAATCCGGCAAATTGGCGGAAATGTCAGGCGATAAAGAATCTTCTGCCGGATCGTGCACTGTGACCGCCTTCGCGAAGGACTTGGGTTCAGGTTTCCTCCCATATCCGGGTCGACCCGGCCTCGGGTATGATTTTGAGCATGCAAAAATTGATGGGTCGTAGCCCTCACGACTTGAGCAGCGAGCACTTCTTGGAGCTCATGACAGGCATCACGATCGGCGTGCGAACACTAAGACTGCCGCGCGAGCTGGTACGTCTGCGGCTGCGCGGCGGGGTCGGTGTGGTGTTGCTGGCGTTGCAGCGGCCGGCGCAGCTCACGCAGGCCGACATAGCCGGATTGGCCGGCATCTCGCGCAGCGCCTGCCAGCGTCTGTGCGACGCATTGCACGCAAGGCGATTCGTAACCTATGCCCGGCACCCGCATGATGGCCGCAAGCAGCTTCTTCTTCCTGGTCCCAAGGGTCGCCAGATGCTGAAGGATATCTATCGGCATGTGGGACCCGCGATACGCAAGATCAGCCGCGAAAGGCTGCAGTAGCACCGTGCCGCCACCCTTTCCCAAAACCTCGGTTTTGCTGGCCCGCCAGCCGATCATGGACGAATCACGCCGAGTTCTCGGGTATGAACTGCTTTATCGCGGCTTGCGGGAGCGCGAAGAGTCGTTCGACACGACCGCAACGGCGCGCGTCATTTGCGAGACGCTGTCGCACATCGGGGCAGAGCGAGTGGTGGGGCCGGCGCGCATGTTCATCAATTTGGGCCAGGATTTGCTCGAGAGCGGCGCCGCGGAAGTATTGGCGTCGGTTTTGCCCGCGGGCCAGGGAGTGATCGAGATCCTGGAGGGGGTGGAGGCCTCCGCCGAGGGGCTCAAGGCGGTGGCTCGTCTGCGTGCGCAAGGAGTCCTGGTCGCGCTCGATGATTTCGCATTCCAACCCGGCGTAACGCCGTTTCTCGATCATGCCGACTACGTCAAGGTCGATGTGCTGGCTGCCGGAGCGGGTCTTGCCGCTCTCGCAGAACGATTGAGGCCCTATGGCATTCCCCTGATCGCGGAAAAGGTGGAGTCGCTTGCCGTCGCCAAGGCGTGTGCGGATCTCGGCTTTCAGTACTTCCAGGGCTATTTTTTTGCCAGGCCCGAAGAACAGGATGGCGAACGCGTCGGCGTGCAGGCGCACTCCGTCATCACGTTGCTGAGCGAGCTGCAGCGGCCCGAAGGAGCGCCGGCAGCGCTGGCCGAGACCATCGGGCGGGATGTCGCGTTGAGTCACCAGATCCTGCGGCTCGCCAACAGTGCGGCCTTCCGCCGCCGGCGCGCCGTCTCATCGCTCATCGATGCCGTCGTGCTATTGGGACAGGATGTCATCCGTCAGTGGGCATCGCTCCTGCTGATGGCGCGCCTCGCCACCCACAAACCGCGCGAGCTTCTCAGCATGGCGTTGGTTCGGGCCCGGCTGTGTCAAAAGATCGGCGAGCCGTTTACCGATCTCGAGCCGAACGTACTATTCACGGCCGGACTCCTCTCGGTGCTGGATGCCTTGCTCGACAAGCCCATGGTCACGGTCGTGAATGAGCTGCCGCTGGGCAACAACTTGCGGGATGCGCTGCTCGGCGAGAAGAATTCGAAACTGGCGCTGACGCTGCGTCGAGCCATCGCCTGCGAAACAGGGCAATGGAATACACTGGCCACGGAGGAACGGAACGCAGCAGCCTCACTCCTCGAGGCCTATGTCGAAGCGCTGGAGTTCGCGCGGCGCACGCTGGCTGCTTCCTAGGGGTGTTAGGGAGGCTTCGGTGCCCGAGCAACGGCCGGTCCTGGTCTACGACGTCGATTGCGCTTTTTGCGTCTACTGGGCGCGCTACTGGCGCGAGCTGACCGGCGAGGAAGTCGACTACCGTCCTTACCAAGAAGTAGCGGCGCAGTATCCGGCGATTCCCATCGAGGACTTTCGCCGCGCGGTGCAGTACATCACGCCCGATGGCCGGCGTGCCGGCGGCGCGGAGGCCAGTTTCCGTACACTGAGTCATGCACGAGGCAAAGGTCTCTGGCTGGCGCTGTACCGAAGAATGCCCGGCTTTGGGGGCTTCTCGGAACTGATCTACGCGTTCATCGCCTCGCATCGATCCGGTTTCTACCGCATCAGCCTCATTCTCTGGGGCAAGGACTATTGCCCGCCTCAATATCAGCTCGGCTCATTCCTTTTCTTGCGCCTATTTGGGCTCGTCTATTTCTCGGCATTCGTCTCCTTCGGCGTGCAGGCACAGGGGCTGATCGGCAGCCACGGCATCTTGCCCCTGGCCGAACTGGTCGATGCCATCAGCGGTCGAGCCGGCGCCGAGCGTTACTATCTGATGCCCATGTTGTTTTGGTTCAGCGCCAGCGATCTGGCGATTCAGATCGTTTGCTGGAGCGGTGCTGCGCTATCGTTGTTTCTGGTGTTCAACCGGTTGCCGCGCGTAAGTCTGTTTTTGCTGTTTGCGCTCTATCTTTCTCTCTTTTACGGCGGCCAGGTCTTCATGAGTTACCAGTGGGACACCTTTCTGCTGGAGACGGGATTCATTGCGCTGATCTTGAGCTTCGCCACGGTGCCGGGAGTCTGGCTGGTGCGCTGGCTGCTGTTCCGATTCGTGTTCATGTCGGGCGCAGTCAAGCTCCTGAGCGGTGACCCGAATTGGTGGAATCTGTCGGCGCTCTCGCTGCACTTTCTCACCCAGCCGCTGCCCACGCCCCTTGCTTGGTACGCGGCGCAGCTGCCGCCGGCGGCGCTGAAGATCGCAACCGGCGCTACCTTCTTCGTCGAATTGATCCTGCCGTTTTTGATCTTCTGCCCGCGCCGGCTGCGCTTCTTCGCAGCACTTGGAATCCTTCTGCTGCAGTTATGCATCCTCATCACCGGCAACTACAACTGGTTCAATCTGCAGACCATGTTGCTGTGCCTGCTGCTGTTCGATGATGCGGCTCTGCGCAAATTGATGCCGCAGCGCTTGATCAAGCTGCTGCCGGGGATCGCGCCCAGCGGCAACCTGCCGCGAGCCGGACTGAGATTTGGTATCGGCGCCCTGGCTATTTCTCTCGTGTTGTGCGGCCTGGTGCAAATGGATATGCGCTTCGGAGGCACCCCGCCGGCGATCGCCCGAGCCGTCGATCGATGGGTTGAACCGCTGCATCTCGTCAGCGGTTATGGCCTGTTCGCCGTCATGACGACGCAGCGCGATGAAATCGTCATCGAAGGTTCCTATGACGGCAGCGACTGGCGCGAATACGAGTTTCGATACAAGCCCGGCGACGTGGCGCGCCGTCCGCTCTGGAATATCCCTCATCAACCGCGCTTGGACTGGCAGATGTGGTTCGCGGCCCTGGATGATCCACGGCGGGTGACATGGTTTCCGCATTTCCTCGAGAGGCTGCTGCGCAACGAGCCCACGGTGACGGCTCTGCTCGAGAGGAACCCCTTTGCCGACAGGCCGCCGCGCTATCTGCGAGCCCAGTTCTACGACTATACCTACGCCGGCGGTGAGGAAAAGGCCCGCGGCCTGTGGTGGGATCGGCGGCTGTTGGGACTGTACTTTCCGGTGGTGCAATTGAGGGGGGAGTGACCTGGCGAATGCCACGCCTGCTACTATGCGTCGCATGAAGGGAGGAGGGCGATGAGCACCGGGAAATCATCCGGGGAGTTCTTTGTTCTGACGCCGAAAGGTGCCGAGGAACTGCACGATCGCCACAATCAGCTCGATGTCACGTCGAAGCACATTTTGCAGCTCATCGAGGAGGGCGTCGCCAGCGCCGAGGCGATACTCGACCGATCCATGTTTCCTCACAAGACGGTCGTTGAGGGTCTGCGCAAGCTCTTGAGCAACAAGCTGGTGACGGCCGGGGCTCCAGGACGCACGGCGCGCCGCGAGCTGCGCTTGAAATTCGGCATTTCTCCCACCCAGACGCGTTTTGCCTTGTCGAACTTTTGCATGGACCAACTGGGCGCGGAGGAGCGATATCTTGTTGATGCGGTCAGCCTCTGCGACGATGTGATGACGTTGCAGGAGGTGCTGAACAGCATTCGCGCCGAGGTGGACGAGCGCTATCCGGACCGGCTGCCGGCGCTCTTTGATTGTGTCCGGGAAATCAACGAAACCGATGAGGGTGCCGCGCCGTCGGCGGCGGCACCACGGGCGGCCAAGAAGACCGTCGCGAGCAAGCCCGAACCGAAGCCGGTGCGTAGTTCCGCGGGCACGCCGGCCGCGGATCCGTTGCGCCTGGAATCCGGAATCTCGCTGGCGCAGGCACGTTTTACGCTGTCGGAATTTTGCCTCAACCACTTCGGCGTCCGTGGGCAGGAGCTCGTCGATGCGGTCAATCACTGCCGCGATGTGGTCGGCTTGCAAAAGGTGCTGACCTTGATCCGTACCGAGGTGCTCACCCACCACCGGGAGCGCATGCCGGCGCTGGTGGTCAGCGTGGGCGAAATCAACGAAACGGCGCTTTGAGGCCGGCTAGAATTTAAATCGGCCGATCGATTTTTCGAGCAGCGTCAGGGTGCGGCTCACGCCCTTGGTCTGGCGGAGCATCTCTTGAACCGAGGATTCGTCGCGGCTGCGCTGGAACGCGGCGGATGTGGCTTCGAATTTACGCGACTGCTCGCCGACTTCGGCGGCGGCACCGCTCACCGCCGAAACCAGGTTCTTCAATTTCATTTGCATCAATTTCAACGAGGCCATCAAGCTGTCCGGACGATCGTCGGCAACCGAAATGTCCACCGCCAAATCGCCGCCGGCAATCCTCTTCATATATTCGGCCGCAACTCGCGGCTCGCCGCCGAGCAGCTGCAGAACTTTCCAGTCCAGCAGGAAAAATAGCATCAGGGATGTGGCGGCGCCGATGACAATACCCGCGAGCGCCACGCCGTAACCGATCTTGCGGCCGACGGATTGAAGTTCCGCGCGCGGGTACGCGGAGACGATGGTCAAGCCCCATTCCGTCAGAGGCACGGGGTCTATGACCCAAGATCCATCCTTGTTGTCGAGAACCTGCTGCACTTCTTCCTTGCTTACCCAGGACGGCTGGTAGCGCACGGTGCTGTTGTCGACGACGGCCACAAAGCCGGAGTTCAGCACACGCGATTGTTCCAGGGCCTGGCTCAGCACCGGCATTTCTGCCTTGTAGCCGACGTAGGCGATGCCGATGTACTCGCCGCTCTTGGAGTTCATCGGCTCGTAGCCGGTGATATAGGGGTTGCCCAATATTTCCACCACGCCGTAGAACGCCTGGCCCTGGCTCAGGTTCGCGTACGCCTTGGTGGTCTGATTGAGTTCGGTGCCGACAGCGCGGCTGCCGTCGTCCTTCATCACGTTGGTCGCGATGCGCACGAAGCGTCCCCCATCCTTGGAGAAGATCGTTGCGGTGCCTTTGTCCAAGCGGGTGACGTAGTCGACAATCTCAAAATTACCGGCCTGACCTTTGCCGCCGACCAGGATATCGCCGACGGGCTTGCCCGCCACGGTGACGGAGCTGCCCCTTTCGGCCCCGCCGCGCACGCTGATCTGTTCCTTGAGCAGCGCCATGCTCATACGCACGCGCTCGTCCATCAACGCGGCGGTCGTGACGAACACGCCGCGCACTGCCGCGACGTTGTCCGCCACTTGTTGGCGAACTTGGGTTTGCTCATGTTGCGTCGCCCAAAAGGAAAAGCCGATGGCCCCGATGCTGATGAAGAGCAGGGCGACGGCAGCAATGGGAAGCACTACCTGAAACTTGAATCCGCGAAACAAGGCCGGTCTCCTTCGAGATTTGGGCCCTATTGCGCCATCTTCCGCGTCCGCCAGATGCCTACGGAGTCTCGGAAACCAGGAAATTTATGCTATCGCGGCCACGTTTTTATCATTTTCTCGAGTCTAGTGCGTGGTCGAGTTCGTCGGTTCGACCTGGTCTGAACGTCGTGCCGCGCGCAGCGCCCGGGCCGCTGCCTCTTCGAGGGCAACATGTCCCGCTACCGTGGGGTGGATGGCATCCCAAAACAAGTGCGTGTTCGGATAGGCGCAGATGGGATTGACGGTGACATTGAATGACAGGCAGGGGGTCCGCGCATCCAAGATTCCGAAAGCGGCCGGGTGCGTTACCACGAGATGCAGCACCGAGAATACATCCAGCGTCGTGATGCTGATGTCCGGCAATGCCTGCAGCTGCGTCAGGGTTTGCGCGAGATAACCATTGTAGAGAGCACTGAGTTGGGTGGCGCCGGCGCTGCCTGCCGGCCCGAGCGACTGGGCCGCCGGCGTCAGACCGAAGTCGGGTAAATTCGGCACGAAGAACGAGCGCGCACCGGCGGCCCATAGCGTCTGGATATTGGAGGCGAGCGCGGCCAGCGCGGACTGAATAATGAATCCGCTTTCGTCGGTGCTGACTTGCGCCGCGGCCAACGCATCGTCGAGATCATTCGCACCGATCCAGATGACATAGGTCGAATTCGACGGTGCGACACCGTGAAAGTCATTCAAGAAAGCGGCTACCTGCGTGCCCAAGTCAT
>DASXNX010000156.1:0-2910 GCA_036494725.1 Steroidobacteraceae bacterium | reverse complement strand
GCCGGCGTTGTTCACCAGCACGTCGACTGGTCCAAGCTCATCCGTGACGGTCGCGAGCATGGCCTCGAGATCGCTCCGCTCGGCAACATTCGCCGTCAACGCGATCGCACTGGCGCCCATGCCGCGCAGTTCGGCCAGCGTGTCCTCGTTCTTCTTTTCGTCGCGCGCGACGACGGCGACCACCGCCCCGGCCTCGGCGAACCCGAGCGCAATGGCCTTGCCGATGCCCCGATTGCCGCCGGTGACGATTGCAACCTTACCTCGCAGCGAGAACTTGTCGAATATCGACACCGCTAAAACCTCTGAGAGGTTGACCCGAAACAGCCTCGCAATAAATTGCTAGGCAAATAAATCCGTTGTACAGACTGCGCCGGACGGCACCGCCCGCCCTGCAAGCGGCCAGCGGCACGGGTTGCGTGGTTCCAGCGGCTGGGATGCTTTCGTGTTTTGCGACGCCAACGAGGAGTCACGTCATGCCTGGACTGAAATCACGCGGCTGACATACCAGCGCGACGGGCTGCGTTATGCAAGCGACACCGCCGCCGCGGAGTGGGCCGTGATCGAGCGCACCTGCCGCCGCCAGCGCGCCACGTGCGGACGCGCGAGACAACCCTGGGGGAGGTCGTCGATTCCATTTTCTACATGGCTCAATCGGGCCGCAATGGCATCTGTGCCGCCATATACGACGGTGCAGCGGAACTTCGATGCATGGCGAGACATGGGGTGTGGCAGACAATCATGTGCTGCTGATGGACCTGCGCGAGGCCGCGGGCCGGAAAAGTCAGTCCGACCGCTGGTGTGATCGACAGCCAGTCGGTCAAGACGACCGTGTCCGGTGGCCCGCGTGGCAATGCGGCCGGAAAAGATTGATCAAGGGCCGTAAGCGGCATATCCTCACCGACACCATCGGCCAGCGGGTTGGGATGATTATCCATCCAGCCAACGTGCAGGATCGTGACGGCGCGCCCGACCGTCAAAAAGCCAATTGTGCCGCCGTTAAGGGTCGTTGCCGGCAGTTCGTGCTTTCTGGCCAAGGCGCACATCATATCGGTGAGCTGTTTCGACCGTGGTAAGCGGACGTTGGCATATGAGGGATTCGAACGATGCGAGTGCCGGCTATGGCTGCGTCGGCGTCAAGAACTGAAAGATTGTACCCCGTGGCTCGTTCGACTCCGCCCACAATCGTCCCCCATGTGCTTCGATGATCGAGCGGCAGATCGATAGGCCCATCCCCAAGCCTGTGGGCTTGGTAGTGTAGAAGGCCTCGAAGAGGTGCTCAAGAGTCGCCGGCGCCAATCCCGGGCCCGAATCCCGCACCGCGACAAGCACGCCGCCCGGCTCGGCTTGCCCGGTGCTGATCAGCAACTCGCGCGGCCCGTCGCGGACGCCGCCCATGGCCTCGACTGCGTTGACGATCAGATTGAGAATCACCTGTTGCAGCTGGACCCGATCGCCGTGAATGAGTGGCAGTCCCTCCGCGAGGTGCATCTGCACCGAGACGCGGGTCTTTGCCGCTTCGCCACCGGTGAGCTCCATCACCTCGCGGATCGCCTCGTTTATGTCCACCCAGTTCTTCCCTGGCGGGGCCTTTTTGATGAGCTCACGGATTCGGCCGATGATGTCGCCGGCGCGGTTGCCGTCGCGGGCGATGCGGGTGAGCGCCTGTCGGACTTCGTCGAGATCCGGCGGGCGGGCGCCGAGCCAGCGTAAACCTGCATTGGCATTGGTGACGACCGCAGCAATCGGCTGATTGATTTCGTGGGCGATCGACGCCGAAAGCTGCCCCATCGTCGCGACGCGGTTGGCGCGCGCCATCTCCATCTGCAGCTCGCGGTAGCGCCGCTCGCTCTCGCGCGCCTCGGTAATATCGACCGCGAACCTTGCTTCCAGTGCTGAGCCCCGCGCAACCGGCAGCAGGAATGAGCTGATATCCACCCAGATCACACTGCCATCCTTGCGCCGATACCGCTTTTCGCGACGAACGGTCCGCGCGTCACCCGCATTGCGCGCGGCTCTGAACGCTTCAGTGGCGGCACGCTCGTCCTCATGGGTGAATTCGATCGGCGAGCGGCCATGGAGTTCCGCCTCAGAGTAGCCGAGCATTTTCTGAAACGCTTGATTCACCGCAAGGTAGCGCCCGTCTGGAGTTATCAGGGCGAGTCCGATGGGAACACTTTCAAACAGACCGCGCCACCGCTCTTCACTCGCCCGCAGCTCGTCTTCGGCCTGCTTCCGATCGCGGTTTTCATTGACCAGTTCGGTGTGGAGGCGAGCATTCTCCAGGGATATCGCAGCCTGCGACGCCAGCACCTTCAAGACTGCGATTCGGTTTGGCGTGAAGACGCGAGGCGCTAAATTATTTTCAAGATATAGCTGTCCCGTGAGCTTAGCCTCGTTCAATAACGGCAGGCAGAGAATTGAGCGGGCGTGATGCTGGGTGAAGTACTGATCCCCTGCAAAGGAGTTGTTGCCCGAGGCATCGTCGAGAATCACACTTTCCCCCGTGCGCACGACATAGTGGAGCACCGACTCTGGCAGCGCGGCTGGGGCCAGAGGCTCGTCCCGCAGTTCCACCAGGACCGCGTTGCCGACGGTCGTGGCTTCCGCCGCGATCCGGTGCTCAGGTCCGCGGGAGAGGATCAATAGACCGCGCGTGGCCCCCGCGTGCTCGACCGCCGTGCGCATGAGCGTATCGATTAGCTTTTCCAGCACTATCTCACTCGAGACGGTCTGCGACACCTTGATTACGGTCTCGAGATCGAGGCGTTCGACTGGCGTCGCGATCGTATTCGTCGGGCCGGGCGCGGGCTCTTCGACCCTGAGGTGCGGATACATCGCCTCGAGTTGGCGCACCTTGCCGTCGGCGCCCCAACGCAGGTAGCCGTAGCGGGCATTGCGCAAATAGAGATC
>DASXNX010000155.1:0-3882 GCA_036494725.1 Steroidobacteraceae bacterium | reverse complement strand
CTCAACGTGGCTTTCGGCCTGTGGACGGTATCAGGCGATATCAAGGCAGGCGAGAGGATTGCCTTCCGGGCGCGACAGCGGATTGACTTGATGAAAACTGCTGCGCAATGAACCCGCCGAATGAACGCGATACGCTCGAAGCCTAGAGAATTCCCGATAATGGTGTTCGATTTTAGCATTCGGTCGTCCGCTCAATCGCCCTGTATTCAATGCTATCGGCGAGGATCGAGGGATGCGCGCGTCACACATCCTCAACCGCAGCGCCATTCCGTACTACTCCACAAACCCAATATGGGGTCCGTCGATCCTGAATTTCTCGAACTGAGATTGCAGCGGGCGGAACAAGAGGGTATCGCCGCGTTAGCCCTCTTTGCGCCGCAACAGTTTATGTCGAAATCGGCATAGTGTTGCCCCTCCAATGCTCGCTTTGGGGGCAAGCATTCATTGTTTCCGACGGTCCGGAGGGCCGGAAGGCGGGCTCAATAGCGTATGAAGGGTTCGAGCGAGACGGCGATCCTACGGTGCTCGAGCGCAAATTGGTCGACGGGTCGCTCAAGCAGGCGGCCAGCGACTGCTCGCGTGGCGGCGCGGCAACGCGCCGTTAACGGCGACACGAGCGCGATGGGGATTGTCGGCGCAAGCAAGATAGAAATGTCACCCGGCGCCCAAAATAGAGATTACACTCGGGTTGGCGGCGGACAACGGCGAGCGCGGGCGCCACGGCCAAACGCGCGGCGACGGCCTGAACTGCATCCTTGCGGAAGTTGAGCAGCGCATTTGATTGCCTCGCCGGATTGGGATTGAGCTAATATTGTCGGTGACTGGTGAAGCGGAAGCGGGCTCTGGTGGCGAGTAACCCGCCGAGGAATAGCCGGTTGGAGACTCACTCCGATGAACCGGGAGCCGATCGGAACTGGCCGGCTTCAAAAAACGAAGTTCCCGGCAGGTTTGAGAACAGCGTCTCGAATGGTGCGTTAATATTACGCGCACGCCGGGCAATGCGAGGTCGTGCCCCGACAGGCTTGGCCAAGCATCGCTCTGGTAGTGACACCAGAAGGTCTGCGGTTGGCCTATGAGGTGCTGCCCGGCAACACTGCGGATAAGGCGACGTTGCGGGGGTTTCTGGATCGCATCGAGGGGCAATATGGCAAGGCGCCCCGCATTTGGCTGATGGAGCGCGGCGTGCCGACCGAGGAGGTGCTCGCCGAAATGCGCGCGGCCGACCCGCCGGTGCATTGTCTGTGGGCACGCCAAAGAGTTGCTTGACGCGTTTGGAAAAGCATCTGGTCGCCCTGCCGTGGCAACAGGCGCGACCCGGCGTGCAGGTCAAGCTGTTGGCGCAAGAGAGCGAGCTCTATTCTTAGCCCAAAGCCGCGACCGTGTTGCTAGAGCAAGATTCTAAAAGGCTGAATCAAAAGGGGGATTCCCCTATTTAGGGTTTTGTGGTTCAAGATGCTGGCTGGGATGGGGGCCAGCATCGGATGGCAAGACCCTATTCGCAAGACCTGCGGGATCGTGTGGTCAGTTCGGTGGCGAGCGGTCGCACCTGTCGGGCGACGGCGGCGCTGTTTGGAGTGAGCATGGCCAGTGTCGTGAAGTGGTCGCAGCGCTGGCGCGTGAGCGGCAGCGCGGCAGCCAAGCAGATGGGTGGATGGCGGCAGCTGCGGCTCCAGCGCGAGCGCGAGTGGCTGCTCGCGCGGATCGCCGAGAAGCCGGATCTGACGTTGCGGGAGGGGTGGTGGCCGAGTTGGCCGAGCACGGTACGCCGGCGAGCTACGGGGCGGTGTGGCGGTTCTTCAAGCACGAGGGGATCACGTTTAAAAAAAACTCTGCACGCCAGCGAGCAGGATCGCGCCGACATCGCTCGCCGCCGGACCCGGTGGAAGGCGTATCAGGGCCGGCTTGATCCCAAGCGCCTGGTGTTCATCGACGAGACCTGGGCCAAGACCAACATGACCCGGCGGCATGGACGCTGCAGTCGCGGCGCTCGCCTGGTCGCCAAGGTACCCCAAGGCCGCTGGCGCACGCTGACTTCTCTGGCGGCGCTGCGCCACGACCGCATCACCGCGCCCTGTGTCATCGATGGCCGATCAACGGCGCCAGCTTTCGCGCCTATGTCGAGCAGTTCTTGGTCCCCACCTTGAGCTCTGGCGATATTGTCGTCATGGACAATCTCGGCAGCCACAAAGGCAAGACCGTGCGCCGCTTGATCCGCGCCGCCGGCGCCAAGCTGTTCTTCCTGCCCCGCTACTCGCCCGACCTCAATCCGATCGAACAGGTCTTTACCAAGCTAAAGACCCTGTTACGCAAAACCGACCCTCGCACAATCGAAGCCACCTGGCGCGGCATCGGTGACCTCCTCGACCGCTTCACCCCACAGGAATGCGCCAACTACCTCGCCAATGCCGGATATGCTTCAGCCTAACAGGATCACGCTCTAAGGAGCAGGCGATGCGGCGGCGCCACTTAAAGCGGCTGTGGGCGCGGATTAAGCAATTGTCGACGATTCAGCTGACGCGCGAGGAGCTGCTGATGAAATTCGGCGCCGCGCGCGCCAATCCCGTACCGCCTGGCGCCTGGCGGTGATCGAGATCGCCGCGGACAGCGCCGCGTTCAGCTTTCGGCTCGATCGCGACAAGCTGCGGCAAACCCGTCCGCGCGAAGGCCGGTATCTGTTGCGCACCAACCTCGTCGAGGAGGGCCCGGCCAAGCTGTGGGCCCATTATCTGCTGCTGGTCGCGGTCGAGGAGGCGTTCAAGAACCTCAAAGGCGACCTCGCGATCCGGCCGGTCTTTCACCAGCTCGAGGCCCGCGTCGAGGCGCATGTCTTCATTACTTCTTGGCCTATTGCCTGCACGTCACGCTGGCGCGGCGCCTCCAGGCGCTCGCGCCGGGACTGACGCCGCGCAGCGTGCTGGAAAAGTTTGCCGCCGTGCGACAAAAACTGGACAAATCACGAGTCACCTACAACAAGATCGCACCAAAGTTGACATATTTTTTTGGAGTAAGTAAACTCGGCAAAACACAAATGAGATCCGATTAAGACTCATTAATGGTTAACAAATTTGCCGTTTCGTCGAGGGAAAGTTAAGCGTGTTAGAAGTCGCTATTGCTGTCGAAAATTTATCCAAACGGTACTTTATCAAGCAGACGGTGGCTGGCGAAGGCCGCAGCCGCTATACCGCGTTGCGCGATGTCATCGGACATGAGCTGCTCTGCATGGCGCGCAAAGGGATCGCCATCGCCCGTCGCCGGAATGCGCCGAGAGACGGTCAAATCGAAGAATTTTGGGCGCTTAAAAAGGTGAACTTCGAGGTCAGGCGAGGCGAGGTTCTGGGCATCATCGGCCGCAACGGGGCTGGCAAAAGTACGCTTCTCAAAATCCTCAGCCGCATCACCGAGCCGACCGAAGGACGGATCCAGCTGCGCGGACGGGTCGGCAGCCTATTGGAGGTCGGAACCGGTTTTCACCCGGAGCTCACGGGGCGCGAAAACATCTTCCTGAATGGTGCGATCTTTGGGATGACGCGGCGCGAGATCACCAAGAAATTCGACGAGATCGTCGACTTTGCCGGGGTGGAGGCGTTTTTGGAAACGCCGGTCAAACACTACTCTTCCGGCATGTATGCCCGGCTTGCCTTCGCTGTGGCCGCTCATCTGGAACCCGACATATTGGTCGTGGATGAGGTTTTGGCGGTGGGCGACACCCAATTCCAGCAAAAATGCTTGGGGAAGATGGACGAAGTCTGCAACGGTTCCGGTTGTTTGGACAGCTTCCGGGGAGGAATAAGCTAAAGGGCCCTGGTAGCCGGCTGCTGGTTTGATCACTCCCCGAAATCAAAATCATCCTGTGTTGTTGCGGGGTGCTGTGAAGCTTGTGGG
>DASXNX010000154.1:0-52320 GCA_036494725.1 Steroidobacteraceae bacterium | reverse complement strand
AGGGCCGGAGAGATCTTGAGGGTGGCCATCAGCAGGGGGAAGTTCCACGGCACGATCTGCGCGGCTACGCCGACCGGCTCGCGCGACACATAGCTAAAAACCGTGCCGCGCGGCATGGACTGCGGCTCGATTAAATCGCCGCCCAGTTTGGAGGCCCATCCGGCCATGTAGCGCAGGTGATCAACAGCCGCAGGAATGTCCACGACGGTGGCCATGCCAACGGGCTTGCCGTTGTCGATTGCCTCGAGTTCGGCGAATTCCACGGCATGCGCTTCAATCAAATCGGCGAGCTTGTTGATGATTCGTTCCCGCTTCCCCGGCGGCAGGTTCGACCAGCGCCCATCATCGAAGGCAGCCCGAGCGGCGGAGACCGCGCGATCCACATCAGCGTCGGAGGCATCCACGATGCGGCCGACTTCTCGGCCCGTCGAGGGGTCTTCGACCACGATGGTCGCGCCGTGAGTCGAGCTGACCCATTCGTTGTTGATGAACAGCGCGGGCTTTCGCGCCAGGAGGCGTTTCGCAGCCGCGGAATAATCCGGCTGAGAAAAGGATTCTGCAGGTTTTAAAACAGTTGCCATTGCGCGGGACTCCCCATAGGTAGCGGGAAAGGTAAACATGAGGCGTGGGATGGTTCGTGTAGCATACTAATTAGGGATAGTAGGGTCAATTTAGCGCGGTCGGGAGTCATGAATGAAACATAAGAATGTTGTGCTTCGCGCAATTCGGCACGCGTCGCGCGCGCTGCGCCTGTTGGCATATGCGGGCGTAGGTATTGGTTTCGCCATGGCAGCGGCGGCGGCGCCCCCGGAGGCACTTCGGCTGTACGTGCTCGATTGCGGGACGATTTCCGCGATGGACCCAACCTTGTTCGGCCTCAAGCCGAGCGAGGTCAATCGTGATGTTGTCTTCGTCACGCCGTGTTATCTAATCGTGCATCCCAAGGGAACGCTGATATGGGACGTGGGGCAGGTTCCCGATAAGGACATCCCCGATGACGGCACCGAAGTTGTGCAGCAGGGCATTCTCAAGGCCAAGCGCCGCTTGGGTCCGCAGCTTGACGCGTTGGGATTTCAGCCGCAGGACATCACATACATTGCGATGTCGCACTATCATGCCGACCATACCGCCAATGCCAACATGTTCGCGCACTCGACGTGGATCGTGCAGCAGGCTGAATACGACATCATGTTCAGCGACGCGCAAGTCGGCATTCGCATGCCCGATACGTACCAGGATCTGAAGACCGCGAAGCGCATCACGCTGAACAATGCCGATTACGATGTGTTCGGGGACGGCAAGGTGATCATCAAGACCGCGCCTGGCCACACGCCGGGGCACCAGATGCTGTTCCTCAAGCTGAAGAAGTTCGGGCCTTTGCTGCTGGCGGGCGACCTGTATCACCTGCCCGAGGAGAGGACGCTCGATCGTGTGCCCACGTTCGACTTCGACGGCGCCATGACCCGAGCTACGCGCAAGAAGGTCGAGGAATTTCTAAAGCAAACCGGCGCGACTCTGTGGATTCAGCATGATCCGCCGACCTATGCCGCCCTGAAGAAGGCTCCGCAGTACTACGATTGAGCAAGCAGCGGCGGCGTTTCCAAGGATTTCAGGAACATCAGGCGCTGCAGCAGAAATTCCGGATCCGCCGGCAGACGACGCAGCAACACGAGCGTGTCCTCGAGATCCTTCCCGCCGCCGTTCGCGTGGAAGACCAGGCGCTTGTTGGCAACCGCCTGCGGCGATACGAGTTTCAAAAAGATCTCGCGACGCGCCTCCGAGTAGCGATCCAATACACCGGGATCCGCGCCATCCAAGACCACGGCGGCCAGCGCTGGGTAAAGCGCAAAGCTGTCAAGGAGCCCGGAAGTCAGTCCGAGTCCGCCGGTGGGATTGGTGACATGGGCGGCATCACCCGCGAGAACGACGCGGCCAACCCGATAGCGCGGCGCCGAGCGCTGATGCATCCGATACGGCGCCGCACGCTCGATGGTGTAGTCGACCACTCCGTGTAGAATCGCCTCATACACCAGTGGCAAGCGCTGCAAGAAGCTTTCCTCGGGCAGACTGGCGTCTTCCATATAAGTGCAGCGCCACAATCCCGAGTTATCGAGCTTGGCGATCACTGCGCCGTGCACCTCATCAATGAGAAAGGTCGCGCGGGCGTAGCGGTGGCGCTCGAAATCGCAGAAGGCGTTGGTGGCCACGAAGCGCTCCGGCCAGGTCATGCCCTCGAATTCCAAAGCCAGCTGCTGCCGCACCGTGCTGGCGGCCCCATCGGCGCCGACCACCCACTTGGCGCGCATCTGCTCTGGGCCGTCGGGAGTCATCACGTGCAGCGTGACGCCGTTTTCGTCCTGGAGCAGATTCACCAAACGCACATTGAAGCGCACGCGCGCCTGTGAGTGTTCAGCCAACCGTCGCAAGGCGATCTCGGCGAGCCGATGCTGGCCAAGATGCAAGTTGTAGGGGAAGGGCACACGCCCGTTGAGCACATCCAGGCTAAATTCTATGCGCTCGCCGGTCTTGCCCACGAGATAGGTGTAGTCCTGCTTCGCAAATCCAGCCAGCTCCACCTCGCCCCGTATCCCTAAGCGCTCCAGACCTTCGAGAACGGTCCAGTGGTACACGGCCGCGCGCGGCGAATCGACGATTTTGGTTTCCGACTCGATGACGGTTACGCGGACCCCGGCCTGCGCCAGCCCGAGCGCAGTAATAAAGCCGGTCGGGCCGCCGCCGACTACGATCACATCTTCCATTCATGCTCCGTTGGTTGCGCGAGCGAAAGTAGCGATACGACTCCAGTAGAATACTCTGATGCGCACATTGTTCCTTCTTTCGGGTTTGCTGTGCGATGAGACCGTATGGGCGGACGCGGCGGGGGAGCTTTCGTCCGCAGCGCATGTACGCATCGTCTCCTTCCCGGGATTCGACTCGATACCGGCCATGGCGGAGCATGTTCTTCGAACGATGTCAGGTCCGTTTCTCGTCGCAGGCCACTCCATGGGCGGCCGGGTTGCCCTGGAAATCATCCGGCAGGCGCAGCAGCGTGTGCTCGGGTTGGCGCTGTTCAACACCGGGGTGCATCCGCGTCGCGCGGGAGAATTCGAGAGTCGCGGCCGGCTGGTCAAATTGGCGCAGGAGCGGGGAATGTCGGCGCTCGCTGATGAATGGCTGCCGCCCATGATGGGCGCCTCGAAAGCGCGGCTCGAGCAGGTGATGCCAAAATTGCAGGAAATGGTCGAACGCCAGAGCCCGGCGAGCTTCGCGGCGCAGATCAAAGCGCTGCTCGATCGGCCGGACGCCGCTAGTGTGTTGCCGATGGTCGAGGTCCCGACGCTTCTCGCGAGCGGCACGGCCGATACCTGGTCGCCATTGATTCAGCACGAGGACATGCGCCGGCAGATACCTCATGCGGCGCTGACCGCCATTGACGATGCGGGTCACATGGCTCCCGCCGAGCAGCCGCAAGCAGTGGCAGCGGCGTTGCGTACATGGATGGAACGGTCGCTTCAAGCCGCTCCTCGTGCCTCGAGGCGCTCAACCTCCCGACCGTAGGGTTTGATGCCGCGCGAGATGGTAAACGCCGCGAGCGGCATGAGCACGGAGGCGGTCAGCACGATGGACTTCCAGAGATCCGTGTCGGCGTGAAACACCCGCTGCGTGACGGAGCCGATCAGCTGGCTTCCCAACGCACCAAAGAAGATGTACATAAACAAGTAGACGGCGGTGATTTGCCCGCGCATCTCGTTGGGCGTGATGCGCTGAATGGCTGCGTTCTGAGGGACGGCGGATGCGATTCCGCACAGTCCCGACATGCTGCTGCAGAGTATGGAAAGCCCGGCCGACGGCATCATCGGCGCGATGATCGAGAAAGGCGCCGCCGCGGCAAACAGGATGGTCGAGGCGCGCACGTTGGCGTCCTTGTAACGTTTGCTCAGGCGTTCGACCAAAGCCGTGCCGAAAACGGCGCCCAGCAACGATGATGCCAGGAAGGCGATGCCACCCCAGAAGCCGATGCGCGCCTCGTTCCAACCATAAGTCCTCATGATGAATGGCGTGCGCCACGCGATGATGCCCATCGATTCGGTGGCGCTGAAGGCGAGCCCAATGAACAGCGGCAGGTAAATCGCTTTGCGCGACCAGATCTCGCGCAGAACGGTGCTCACCGGCAAGGATTTTCCTGACGTGGCTTTACCGCGACGTGGAGGCTCTTTCGCCAGCAGCAGGAGCGCGGAAATGAGCAGGCCAGGCGCGCCGACCATCATGAGTACCCATTGCCAACCGTGAATTGTGAAACCCATCCATTGGCTCGGCGGCCACGTCGCGGCGAAGCTGATCAGCGGTCCGCCGAGTAATAGTCCGAGAGCGCCACCCCCGATGAAGCCGAGCTGCAAAAAGCCGATGGCGCGAGGTACCCGCTCCGGCGGGAAATAGTCGGCGAGCATCGAATAGGCGCCCGGTGCATGCGCCGACCCGCCGGCGCCCACCAGCATGCGGCTGGAGAATAGCTGCGTAAAATTCTGGGCGAGCCCGCCGAGCGCCGTAATGCCTCCGATGGCCGCAATTCCGCACGCCAGCACGATTTTGCGCGGATAGATATCCACGAGCCGCGCCATCGGAATGCCGACCAGCACGTAGAAGACGATGTTGGCCGGGCCGATCAGGAATCCCAACTGCTCGTCAGTGAGGTGGAAGTCGACCTTGATGCGCTGTGCCATCATGCCGAACACCCCGGCATCGAAGAAGTTCAAGATCGTCGCAAGGATGACGACGGCGAGTCCGTAATAGGCGGCCGGGCGCGATGGCCATGGCTGATTTCCCGGTTTCGCATCCGTTGCGGTTTCGATCACTCCAGGAGCCGCCGTTGCCATGTATTCACTCCCCGAATTGTTCTATATTGAATTGTATGTGTTCGATACAATGTTCGAAACATCATACATAAGAGGATTGGGTTGTATGCAGAATTTGGCTGGCAAGACCGCGTTCGTGACCGGCGGTGCGAGCGGCATCGGACTCGGCATCGCCAAGGCACTCTGCGGCGCGGGCATGAACGTGGTGATTGCGGATCTTCGCGAAGATCATCTCCAGGCGGCTCAGCAAGAACTCGGAAATCCGCGGCGCATCCTGGCGCTGAAGCTCGACGTGACCGACCGCCCCGATTTCGCGCGTGCCGCGGATGCGGCGGAAGCGCGCTTCGGCAAGCTTCACGTGCTTTGCAACAATGCGGGTGTCGCCGTGGTCGGCCCCGCTGCACTGGCGACCTACGCCGACTGGGATTGGGTAATGGGCGTGAATCTGGGGGGCACGATCAACGGCATCGTCACCATCCTGCCGCGCATCCAGAAGCATGGCGAAGGCGGGCACATCGTCAATACCGCCTCCATGTCAGGCCTCCTGCCGCATTCCGGTGCAACCATCTACGGTACCTCCAAGGGCGCGGCGGTCGCCATGATGGAATGCATGCGAGGCGAGCTTGAACCGCAGGGCATTATCTGCTCGGCCTTCTGTCCCGGTGCCGTGCAATCGAACATCGCCAAATCGGGCGAAACGCGGCCGTCAGCGCTGGCCGACACGGGCTATGCCGAGGCAGACAAACGGCGTCAACAAGGCGGCAACTTCTTTCATCTCTATCGCACCAAGGAGGAAATCGGCGAGCGGGTGCTGCAGGGCATTCTCAACGATGAGCTTTACATCGTCACCCATAGCGAGTTTAGACAGGGGGTCGAGGAGCGCGCGCAGGCGATGTGTGCGGCCGTGCCCAACCTGCCGGAGAACGAGGAATACAAACGCACGTTCAGCATTTTGTTCCGCAACCCCATTCATGCGGCTGAAGCCGCCCGCCAAAGAGGATTGAAGGCATGAAAGATTTTGCTGGGCGCACCGCGTTCGTCACCGGCGGCGCCAACGGGATCGGGATCGGAGTGGTGCGTGCACTGCTGGCCGAGGGCTGTCGGGTCGCGATGGCGGACATTCGCGCCGAGTCGATCGATAAGGCGCTGCGCGCGCTCGACAATCCCAAGTGCATGGGGGTGCAAGTCGACGTCTCCTCGCGGCAAGATATGCAACGGGCCGCCGCTGAAGTGGAGGCAAAATTCGGGCCCGTCAGCGTGTTGTTCAACAATGCCGGAATCAACTTATTCCAGACCGCCGAGGAGTCGAGTTTCGACGATTGGGACTGGGTCCTGGGCGTCAACTTGCACGGCCCCATCAACGGCGTGATGACATTCGTGCCCGGGATGGTGAAGGCCGGCAAGGGCGGTTACATCGTGAATACGGCATCGATGGCCGCATTCCTCGCTGCCGGCGTACCCGCCATCTACAACACCACCAAGTTCGCAGTCCGCGGGCTGTCCGAATCGCTGCGCGCCAGTCTCGCGCCGCATGGCATCGGTGTTTCGGTGCTCTGCCCAGGGTTGGTGAAGTCCTACATATATGCGAGCAACGATATCCGCCCGGAGCGCCTCAAGCACGAAGCGAAACCGGTCGACGCCGCCAATGTGAAGCGTCTCGCCGACATCCATGAGTTTGGCATGGAACCCGATGTGATCGCCGCTCGAGTGCTGGAAGCCATGCGTGAGAACCGGTTCCACATATTCACCCACCCTGAGTTCAAGGACGAGCTCAGCGAACTGTTCAGCGAGGTCCTGCAGGATTTCCGCGACTATCCCCACGATTCCGGATTCGAGCAGCGGACCGGATTCGAGAAGACGCGCCGCGAGAGCTATAAAAAGCAGCGGAGGGGACTGAAAGGGTAGCCCCGCAACCCGGGATTGCGCATGTTGCGCTCGTGGACCAACTGTGTTGCGCGCTGGTGCGCGCGTATAGTGGGTTGCGTCGCTAACATGAACGCAACGCGCGAGCGACCTTGGTCTCGCTACGCAAGAGGTCTCGACACGCATGAACGCATTGGCTAAACCTAAACAGTTTCCGCTGCCCAGCTCGTTGAAGGTGGTGCCGGGTACCGAAAGGGCGCAGGAGGCCTATCCGTACTACACGCAATTCACGGCCGCAGATGATCAACGCTTTTGGTTTTACAACTCCATGCATTTCCCCGAGCCGATGTCCGCGTTCGACATGGTGACCGCGGAGGCCGCTTACTGCGCACTCGGTGCCGTCAATACGCGTGTCCACTGTTTGCCGACCACGCTCGGAATCGATCACCGGATCATCAATGGGCGCGTCTACATCGGGGGTAACGCGGTTACCGACCCCGCCGAAATCGCGTTTCGCGTCGAGGAGTTCAAGAAGCGCGCGTTCTACTACTACGAAAACTGGGAACGCCTCTACGATCAGTGGCGCGGAAAGATGCTGAAGCTGATCGAAGATGCGCAATCGCTTCCCAAGCCTGAGCTGCCGGAATTGGAACCGCTCGCCAACGTGCACGCCGGCCGTGGGGTGGCATCGAATCACATTCTGTTCGATACCTATCAGAAGACCCTCGAGGGTTACTTTCGGATGTGGCATCACCACTTCGAGTTTCTTTTGCTCGGGTATGGCGCCTATATGACGTTTTTCGATTTTTGCAAAAAGGCGTTCCCGGAAATCACCGACCAAACCATTGCACGGATGGTGTCGGGCTTCGAGGCGGAGATTTTCCGCCCGGACGACGAGTTGCGTCGACTCGCCCGCTGCGCCGTTGATCTCGGGGTGGACTCGTCGTTCCCGGAACGCGCATCGGTGGATGAAATCATCGCTTCGCTGAAGCACAAGGGCAACGCGGGCAGCAAATGGCTGAAGGAACTCGAGACATCCCGCAACCCCTGGTTCAACATCAATGTCGGCGACGGTTTCTATCATTACCATCGCGCGTGGAACGACGATTTGTCGATGCCGTTCGCGAGTCTTTCGGCATACATAGAGCGCATCAAGGCGGGAGAATCCCTGCATCGTCCGGTCGAAAAGCTGCAGGCCGAACGCCGGCAACTCATCGAAGATTACCGTGAGCTCCTGACCACCGAGGATGATCGAGCCGCCTACGATCAGATGATCAAGCTGGCGCACCGCGTTTTCCCGTACGTCGAAGGGCATAAGTTTTACTGCGAACATTGGTATACGAATCTGTTCTTCAACAAGATTCGGGAATTCGGCGCGCTGCTCGCGGCGCACGGCTTTTTCCCCGATGCAGAAGCGGTATTCCACCTCAACCACTTTGAACTGGAATCGGCGATCATCGATCTCATGAACGCGTGGTCCACGGGCTCCAAGCCGCGCGGTCCCGAACATTGGCCGCAGATTGTTGCCGAACGCCGCGCCGCGCTGAAGGAGTGGACGAAGCATTCCACCGCCCCCGCCTTGGGAGCAGTGCCGGATGTGATCGACGATCCTGCAATCGTCATGCTGTGGGGAATCACCCGGGAAAGTCTGGATAGGTGGCTGGCGGCCGACAGCGGCCCGAACAACGCCGAAATCAAGGGGGTCGCCGCGTGCCGGGGTGTCGCGGAAGGCACCGCACGCATCATCACGGCGGTGGAACAAATGTCGCGCCTCCAGAAAGGGGATATCCTGGTTTGCCAGATCACCAATCCCACGTGGGCCCCGATATTCGACAAAATCGCCGCTGCGGTTTCCGACATTGGCGGCTCAATGAGTCATGCGGCTATCGTCGCGCGCGAGTACGGGCTGCCGGCGGTGGTGGGTACCGGTAACGGTACGACTCGCATCAAGGACGGTCAACGCATCCGCGTCGACGGCGGTCGCGGTGTCGTCACCATTCTGCAGTAGTTTTGAAAATGCGTTCCTCCGCGCTCGTCGGCTGGTTCGCGGATGTTGGCCTTGCCGATCGGCTCCAGGTCGGCGGCAAAGGCGGCAGCCTTGGCGAACTCACCCGCGCCGGTATCGCGGTACCGCCGGGCTTTGTGTTAAAGACCTCAGCATTCGAGCGATTCCTGGGGGTCCTGGAAAGCGAGGGGCCGGTGCGCGAGCAGGTAGAGTCGCTCGAGGCGGACGATCTTGAGTCCATGACGGCATTGTCCGTACAGCTTCGAGCAAGATTCGCCGCGACTCCGCTACCGGCCGATGTGGCTGACGAGATCGCGGAGGCGCATGACGGACTTTGCGAAGGTGCTGCGCGGCCTGCCGTTGCGGTTCGCTCCTCGGCAACCACGGAAGATGCGAGCGACGCCAGTTTTGCCGGATTGCAGGATACTTACCTGTGGGTGCGGGGCGCGCGGCAAACCCAAGAACGGGTAAGGCAGTGCTGGGGCAGCCTGTATTCGGTGGAATCCATGAGCTATAGGCGCAAGCGGGGGTTCAAGGAAAAAGACGTGGCCATGGCGGTGGTGGTTCAATCGATGGTGGACGCGCGAACCGCCGGCGTCATGTTCACGCGCAGCCCGCTGACCGGAGATCGCTCGGTAATGACCATAGAAGGATCCTGGGGTTTGGGGTCGGCAGTCGTCGGCGGCGAGGTGACGCCTGATCGCTGGGTGGTGGGAAAGATTACCGGCGAAATATCCGTACGCGAAATCTCGACCAAGCTGATCCGCCACACCGCGGGCGATGCCGGCGGCGTTACAACCGTAGCCGTGCCGGACGAGCTGCAGCGCATGCCCTGCCTGAGCGATGATGAGATTCAACATCTACGAGCCACGGGCCGCAAGGCGGAGCGGCACTATGGGCAGCCGCAGGATATCGAATGGGCGGTGGCGAGCGGCAGCGAGGAGATTTTGCTGTTGCAGAGCCGCCCGGAGACCGTCTGGTCCGCGAGGGAGCCGGTGCCTGTCGGACGCGCCGCCGCGGATCCGTCGTCGCACGTCCTATCGATTTTCGGGATCCGCCGATGAACCTCACCGCAGCCGACATTGCGGAAATACTGCGTTTGGTGGAAGGCTCGACCTTCGATGAATTATCGCTGGAATTCGAGGGGCTCAAGCTCAATTTCAAGCGCGGCGCGGACGGCGCGATAGCGCGGCCTGCGGCGCCTGCTTCGCCGACGGCCATGCTGGCGCCTGTGGAACCGCCGCCGGTCGCCGCGGCCGCCGCGGATCCGAATCTACTGGACGTGCGCTCTCCCATGCTCGGTACTTTCTACCGCGCGCCAAAACCCGGGGCGCCCCCCTATGTCGCGGTTGGCGCTGCCGTCGAAGCAGAGACGATCGTGTGCATCATTGAGGTGATGAAGCTGATGAACACGGTACGCGCCGAAGTTCGCGGCACGGTGGCCGAAATCCTGGTCGCGGACGGGGCGTTGGTGGAGTACGGCGAAATTCTCCTGCGCGTACGCAAGCCGGATTGATCCCTTGTCAATCCGCCGCATTCTGATCGCCAATCGAGGGGAGATCGCAGCGCGCATCATCCGGACTTGCCGGGAATTGCACATCGAAACGGTGCTCGCGGTCTCCGAAGCAGATCGTTCCAGCGTGCCCGCGGCCCTGGCCGATCGTATCGTATGCATTGGGCCGGCGCGCGCGAGCGAAAGTTACTTGAATGCCGCGGCCATTGTCCAGGCGGCTCTGGGCACGCGCGCGGATGCCATTCATCCGGGCTATGGATTCCTCTCGGAGCGCCCGGTGCTGGCGCAGATGTGCGAGGCGCACGACATCGTGTTCATAGGCCCGACTGCTGCCCAGATCGAAGCGGTCGGAGACAAGGTGCGTGCCCGCGACGAAGCGCAGCAAGCGGGCGTGCCGGTCGCGCCAGGCGCTACGGTTGGCTCTCTGAAGGAGGCAATGGTTGCAGCGCGCGAAATCGGCGCGCCTTTGCTCGTCAAAGCGGTCGGCGGCGGAGGCGGGCGGGGGATGAAGCGCGTCGATCGGCTGGAGGATTTGCCTGCCGCGTTGCAGTTGGCGGCGGCGGAAGCGCAGGCCGCATTCGGCGACGCACGCGTATTTCTGGAACGCTTGATCCCGCGCGCACGGCATGTGGAGGTGCAGGTTCTCGGTGACGGTCGCGGCGGTGCGCTGCACTTGGGTGAACGCGATTGTTCGATTCAGCGCCGCTATCAAAAAATGCTCGAAGAATCCCCGGCACCGGGTCTATCCGATGATTCCCGACAAGCGCTGTGCGACGCAGCGCTGCGATTCACCCGGCGGCTCTCCTATCGCGGCGCGGGTACGGTCGAGTTTCTCGTCGACCGGCAAGACGGCGCGTTTTATTTTTTGGAAATGAATGCGCGTATTCAAGTGGAGCATCCGGTGACCGAGGCGGTGACGGGAATGGATATCGTCGCGGAACAAATTGCGATTGCCAACGGCGCGGGATTCTCGATCGCTCAATCTGAAATCCGCTTCCAAGGCTGTGCCATCGAATGTCGCATCAATGCCGAGGATCCGCTCAACAACTTCGCGCCAAGTCCCGGGGTGGCGCGTGAGGCGATCTGGCCAAGCGGCGAGGGTATTCGCGTGGATACGCACATTGCCTCAGGATCCAGTGTGCCGCCGTTCTATGATTCGCTCCTCGGCAAGATCATCGCCCATGGAGCGGATCGGGAGTCCGCATTGCGGCGGCTACGGACTGCGGTCGATGCGGTTCGAATCGTGGGCGTGCAGACCAATCTGTCTTTTCATAAATTACTGCTCGCAGATCCCGCATTTCAAGCGGGCAGCCTCGACACGGGATACGTCGAACGGCTTCTCGAACGGAATCCCAAGCTCGCCGAGGTGCGCGAATATGGCTGAGGTAGGCATCGTCGAAACCTCGCTTCGGGATGGCAATCAATGCCTTTGGGCGGCGCTCGGCATCGACACGGCCAGAACGCTGAGCATTGCCTCGATCATGGATCGGGTCGGTTTCAAGGCCATCGACTTCACGACCTCCACCCACATGGGCGTGGCGGTGCGCTACAAGAAGGAGGATCCGTGGGAGCGAATGCGACTGATGGCGGCCGCCACGCCGAATACTCCCCTGCAATTCATGTCGACGGGATTTCGCTTCATCTCCTGGGAGACCGCCGGTCCTGACTTCATGGCGCTGGCATTTCGTGTGCTCGCCCGCAACGGCATTCGCCGTTTTTGTCTGGCTGATCCCATGAACGATGCGGATTCGAATATCGCGTGCGCCGCCATGGTGAAGCGCGGCGGCGGTGAATACGTCATCGCCGCGCTGGTCTACACTTTGAGTCCGATCCACGACGACGCGCACTATGTCGAGCGGGCCCGCAAACTCGCTGCCTGCGCAGAGGTCGATGCAATCTATCTGAAAGATCCCGGAGGCCTGCTGTCGCCCAACCGCGCCCGCACACTTATTCCGGCCATCAAGGCTGCGCTCGGCGACAAGGCGCTGGAGCTGCATTCGCATTGCACGATCGGATTGGCCGAACTCGTCTACCTGGACGCGCCGGAGTACGGCGTGGATGCGCTGCAATGTGCGTCGGGTGCCGCCGCGGACGGAATTTCCAATCCACCCTCCGAACGCGTGGTGAGCAACCTGCGCGCGCTCGGACACAGGGCGCGGGTCGACCCGGACGCGCTGGCCGAGGTGGGCAGTTACTTTTCGGCGCTTGCGGCCGCCGATGGTTTGCCGGCGGGCGCGCCGCAGGCGTTCGACGCAGCCTATCTGCGGCATCAATTGCCCGGAGGCATGGTGGGTACCATGCGCCGGCACTTGAAGGAGAGTCGGCTGGCGCACCTCGAGCAGGCCGTAATCGAGGAGTTGGGACGGGTGCGCGAGGAATTGGGATGGCCGATCGTCATGACGCCCTTCGCGCAAATGGTACTGACCCAGGCAGTCATGAACGTGACCGGCCGCGAGCGTTACAGCGTCATCCCGGATGAAGTGATCCGGTACGCTATTGGGCGTTTCGGCAAACCCAACGTTCCCATCGATCCTAAGGTCATGGAGCGCATCGAGTCGCTGCCGCGTACCCGAGAGCTACGCATGGAGCCTATGATGGCTCCCCTTCAGGAACTGCGGCGTAGAATCGGCGTGCAGCTTTCGGACGAGGAATTTCTACTTCGCGCCACCATGCCCTCGGGTTTGGTGGATGCCATGTTGGCGGCGGGTCCGGCGAAGCGTATCTATGATCCGTCGACGAAGCCCATCATGAGCCTCATTCGTCAGCTGACCGCACGCCGCGATTTGGACCGGATTGCGGTGCGCAAGGCGGATTTTAGTCTCGAACTGCGGCGCCGACGGGGATCCTGAAGTGCCGCTAAGTCCACTGATGCCCGTGAAAGGGTTCATGTTCGACTTGGACGGCACGCTGGCACTGAGCGATCGCGCCCTGAGCGGCTATGAAGTGCTGCCGGGTGCCATCGAGGTCCTTTCCGAGCTGCGGCGGCGCGCCATTCCCTTCGTTGTGCTCACCAACGGCAGCGCCTACCCGCCTGCCGAGCAGGCCAAGCGTCTGAGAAGGGTGGGGCTGAACATAGAGGATGAGCAGATGCTGACGCCGAGCAGCGTCGCGGCCGATCTCATGCGCCGCAAGGGAGTTACCCGGGCTTTGATTCTGGGCAGCCGCGGCGTGGGGCAAATGCTGGCGCAGAACGGGATTGAAATTGTCTTCCCCGGCGAGCCGCGGACGGACGATGTTCAGGCCGTCTATGTGGGCTGGCATCCAGAGTGCAACATGAAGGACATAGAAGCCGCCTGCAATTCGATCTGGGCCGGCGCAAGACTATACGTGGCATCGGATGTCCCATTCTTCGCCACCAGGCACGGCCGCACGATGGGTTACTCCTATGCCATCGTGGGCGCGATCCGCCGCCTGACGAAAGCGCGCCTGCTGCTGACCGGGAAGCCCTCTCTCCATGCTCTGCGATTCGTCGCGAAGAAGCTTGAACTACCCATCCGCGAGATTGCCGTGGTGGGCGACGATCCTCTGGTCGAAATCATCATGGCCCGCCGCGGCGGTGCGACCGCAATAGGCGTGACCACGGGGATGACGAGGGGGGAGGAGTGGGAGCGGCAGCCTGAATTGCGGAGGCCGCATCGCGTGCTCGAGGACATTCGCGACATCTTGACTTGCGGCGTGTTGAGCGGAGCCTAGCTCATCGAATAGTCGCGCTGCTCTCTCGCAAACGCGATGAAGAAATCCAGGGCGTCTGGATTTGCGACCGCCGAGCGATTCGCCGCCTTCTCAGGATCCTTGCCCATCAGGATCCGCCTCACCGGCACCTCGAGTTTCTTTCCCGTCAGCGTGTAGGGAATTGCTTCGACGGCGTAGATCTTGTCCGGCACATGCCGCGGCGAGTTTTCCGTGCGCAGGCGAATGCGGATCGATTCGAGCAGGCGTTCATCGAGAACCTTCTCCGCGCGCAACCTGACGAACAGCGGCATGAAAAAGCGGCCGCCGGGAAGATCGAGATTGACGATCAGTGAATCGGCGATCTCCTCGATGCGGTCGAGCGTGCGGTACACCTCCGCGGTGCCGATGCGAATTCCGTGCCGATTCAGCGTGGCATCGGACCTTCCCAACACGTAAGCGCCGCCCCGCTCGTTGAATAGTACAAAATCGCCGTGACGCCAGATGCCGGGAAACTGCTCGAAGTACGCTTCCAAGTAGCGCTTGTCGCCCGGGTCGTTCCAGAATTTTACCGGCATCGATGGCATTGGCTTCGTAATGACGAATTCGCCCACCTGATCGACGATGACGTGGCCGCCGTCATCGAACGCATAGGCGGCACAGCCCAATGCACGAGCTTGGATCTCGCCCGCGTACACGGGAAGGATCGAGACGCCCCCGACGAATCCGGTGCAGCAATCGGTGCCGCCGCTGCCCGAGGCAACCCACAGATCCCGCTTTACGTTTTCATAGAACCACTGCATGCACTGCGCCGTCACCGGTGATCCTGCGAGCGTCACCGATTCGAGGCGGCTCAAATCAAAGGATTGCTTGGGCGAGGTACCCGCGCTCTGTTGCTGCGCGACGTAGCTCGGACTCGTGCCGAACAGCGTGGCGCCGGAGTCTTGGATGATCCTCCACAATGCATCCGGGTTGGGATATACCGGGTTGCCGTCGTAGAGAACAGGAACGACGTTCGACAGCAGCGAGCTGACGAGAAAGTTCCACACCATCCAGCCGGTGGTTACGTAGAAGAACATGCGCTGACCCGCATGCAGTTCAAAATTGAAATGCAGGTGCTTGAGATGTTCCAGCACAATTCCGCCGTGTCCGTGCACGATGGCCTTGGGTAGACCGGTGGTGCCGGAGGAAAATAAAATCCACAGCGGGTGATCGAAGGGGACTTGTTCGTAGCGGAATTCGGCGGGCGGGATCGGAGCATGATCGAATAGATCGTTCCAGAAGATGACGCCGGCGGTGAGTGGAGTGCGATCGGCGGCATCGAAATAAGGAACCTGGATGATGTGCTGCAGCGATGGGATTTGCGCGACCAGTTGGCGAAGCTGCGGCTTGCGATCATAGGACTTTCCGCCGTAGCAATAGCCATCGACGCAGAGAATGACCTTTGGCGTGAGCGGACCAAATCGGTCCAGCAATCCCGCGGGGCCGTAGTCCGGGCCGCAGCAAGACCAGATCGCACCGATGCTGGAGGTCGCGAGCAGGCCGATAACCGCCTCGGGTGTATTGGGGAGCACGGCAACGACGCGATCCCCGGGTTGGACGCCGAGTTTTCTCAGCTGCGTTGCCAGTACGCGCACGCGCGCGCCGAGATCGGTCCAACTCATGTGGGCAAGCGGTGCTCGCTCGCTTACATAGGTCAGGGCGATTGCGCCCGGGCGTTCGTGCGCGAGGGCGCGCTCGGCGTAATTCATGCGTGCGCCCGGAAACCATTGCGCGCCCGGCATCGTGCTGCGCCCAAGGACGGCGCTGAACGGGTTGGAGGAACCAACCTTGAAGTACTCCCAGACGCTGCCCCAGAAGGCCCCGATATCGTCGACCGACCACTGCCACAGGGCGCTGTAGGAGTCGAATCGCAGATTCTTTTCGCTTTCGAGCCAACGTAGGAAGGCCGTCACATGAGAGTGCTCCACGCGAGCAGCGCTCGGAGTCCAAAGCAGATCGCCTTCGTTCAACATAGTAAGCCCCGGCACACGTTTAGCCGTACGGTACCGCATTCACGGTGTATTCGCGCGCAACCTGGAGCGCAATCATATTGGTCCGACAGTGCACCTTGTTCCCGTGGCCCGGCCTGTCGAGGTAGCGTACCATCCATTGAAAATTGAACTACGAGGAAGCGAATGAGGGATCCGCGGGAAGTTCTGGCGTCCAGCCCCATGAGCGTTGCGCAGATCGTGGTCGTCGCCATCACGGTGGCTCTGAATGCATTGGATGGTTTCGATGTCCTCGCCATCAGTTTTGCTTCGCCTGGAATCGCTCGCGAGTGGGGCATCGATCGCGCGGCCCTTGGCGTCGTGCTGTCCATGGAGTTGCTCGGGATGGGGTTGGGATCGATTTTTCTCGGAGGTCTGGCTGATAAGGTCGGTCGGCGCCGGACCTTGCTTGGCTGCCTGATCGTCATGGCCGTTGGGATGGTGATGGCTACCCAGTCGCGGGACTTGTATTTTCTGTCGGTCTGGCGGGTGTTTACCGGGCTCGGAATCGGCGGCATGCTGGCGACGAACAACGCCGTGGCGGCGGAGTTTTCGAATTCGCGCCGCCGCGCTTTGTGCGTGTCCTTGATGGCCATCGGTTTTCCAATCGGTTCCGTGGTGGGTGGTTCGATCTCGGCAGTGCTGCTGAGGGACGGCAATTGGCGGGCCGTGTTTTGGTTCGGCGCAGCGGCTACGGCCACCCTGATTCCTTTGGTGTATTTTTTGGTGCCGGAGTCCATCGAGTGGCTTTGTCAGCGGCAGCCTGTGAACGCGCTCGCGAGGCTCAATCGCAGCCTCGCGCGCCTCGGCCGCGCGGCGCTTGATGTATTGCCGAGCGTCTCGGTCCAAGCGCGCCGGCGCTCGTCGACGGAGATTTTCAGTCCTCGGTTTCTACGAATAACGTTGCTGATGTCATTTGCGTATTTTCTGCACGTGATCAGCTTTTATTTCATCGTAAAGTGGGTTCCAAAAATTGTCGTTGATCTGGGCTTTAGCGCCCCCTCGGCGGCCGGTGTGCTTGTTTGGCTCAACGTCGGCGGCGCCACCGGCGGAGCCGTATTGGGATTGCTGTCGCTTCGCTTCGGGCTTAAACCCCTTACCATGGGCGTACTGGTCATGACGACGGTCATGCTCGCGGTGTTCGGCCGCACTCCGCCGGATTTGACGCACCTTTCAATCGTATGCGCGATTGCAGGATTCTTCACGAATGCCGGCATCGTAGGGCTTTACGGAATTCTGGCGCAGGTTTTCCCCACCGATTTGCGCGCAACCGGCACAGGCTTCGCGGTGGGAACCGGCCGGGCGGGTTCGTGGCTGGCGCCCATCATCGCGGGGTTTCTGTTTAGTGCCGGCTATGGCCTGGATTTCGTCGCCGTCGCGATGGGCATCGGCTCGCTGGTGGCGGCCGCTGCTCTTTGGCTCCTGCCGTTCAAGCCAGAAGCACTCGAGACAAACAGTGCGCAAGCCGCATCTGCCTGAGCGGCCGGCCGAGGCATCATCAAGCGCAGCTAGTTTTCTTTGGCAACGGCCGGGTCAAAGCCGGCAGCGCTGCGTCTGCGGCACGCGGGCGCGGTCTCGGTCAAGGCGAATGCCAGAACACCGCCGGCGGCGCACAGTCCCATCATGATCCACAATGGCGCCGCCAGACCCGCGAGGTCCGCGGCCCAACCGGCGATCGCCGGCGATATGACGCCGCCGACCACCTCACCGGAACCGATGATGATGGCCATTGCGGTGGTCATGTGCTTGGCACTGACGGTTTCAGAGGGAATTGTTCCCATGAACAGGGGGAAAGCGCCGGTCAACGCCCAGCCAAAGAAGAAAATCAGCGCCAGAATCCAGATTGAACCGTGATAGAAAAGCGCGCCCATCGGCAGAATGACGCCGAGAAAGCACGTAAACACGATCACGGGTTTGCGGCCAATCCGATCGGAGATGCCGGAGACGACGAAGCTGCCCACCGTCGCGGATACCCCCAGCGTGCCCATCAGCCAGCCCATCTGCTGCGGAGCGAATCCCCGTTCCTTCGTCAGGAACAGCGGCGCAAATGCCCAGCAAATTACCAGGTATGACACCAACAGAATGGCCATGAACGCACACAGCCGGATGTTTCGGTGCGCCCAGATTTCGCGTAGTCCGCTGCGCAGCGATTGCCGGGATTCGGAGACCCGCGACGCGGCGGTCGCGGGTTCCTCGATGAAGCGCCAGAGAAGGAATGCCGAGATCAGTCCGGGGATGCCCGCCAGGAAGAATGCCTTGTGCCAGCCGTAAGCGGTGGCGAACGCGACCAAGAGAACCGGCGCGGCGAAGGAGCCGAGCAAGTTGGAACCGAAATTCTGCATCACCCCCATCGCAAGGCCGCGCCTTTCGGGCGAGACGGCAAGCGCGGTGATGGATTGCGAGATTGGCGCGACTCCGCCTTCGGCTACGCCCATGAGCAACCTTGATCCCAAGAGCACCAAGAAGGAGGTGGCGAGTCCGCTGACGAACGAACACAGCGAGAACGCGATGGTTGCCGCGATCAGGAATGCCTTGCGCCGTCCGCCTCGATCAGCTGCCGCTCCGACTACCAAGGCCGAGAGCGCCCAGGCAAACGACAGGGCGGAGGAGGTCAAGCCTACCTGCGTATTGCTGAGCCCCAGGTCGGGTTTGACGAATGGCATGACGAAATTCAACGCGTTGCGGTCGAAAAAGAGGATGCCGAAATTGAGGCTCAAGAGGCCGACCAGGCACACCTGGTAGAGACCACTACGTGTGCGCGTCGAGCTGTCCATATTTGTCACGTTGTTACTCGCTCCTTACGATCTCAAGCCAAAGATCCATCTTAGGCGCTTTCGCAGCACCGGCAGTGCGCCGCTGGACCAAGTTTCGTTCCTTCTTATGCAGTGGCCTTCCCTTGGCCTCGGGTAAAATCGTCGCATCATGAGCGTCAAAAGCCTGCAAGACCTGCTGAATACCGTTGGACGTCCGACGGATCTTCTGCGCAATCAACAGACGGGTCCCAACGCATATCCTGGAGTGCCGGCGGAGTACACCAACTGGCGCGACGAGCAACGCGCATGGCAGGAGACCTGCGTTTTATTCAACCAGTCATACCATATGGCGGACTTGGCGGTGCAAGGCCCCGACGCGATCAAATTGCTTTCCTATCTGGGAGTCAACAGCTTTCAGAATTTTGCCGTCGACAAGGCGAAGCAATTTGTCCCCTGCAGCCCTGATGGGTATGTCATCGGCGACGTCATACTTTTCTATCTCGCGAAGGACCAGTTCAACATGGTCGGCCGCGCGCCGGTATTGAATTGGGTGCAATACCATGCCGCAACCGGCGGCTACGACGTCAAAGTCGAATTGGACGAGAGAACCGTTCGTCGGGCGGATCCCAGCCGCCGTAAGTCCTATCGCTTCCAGCTGCAAGGGCCGAACGCGATGAAGTTGGTTCAGAGCGTCACCGGAAAGCCGGCGCCGGAGCTCAAGTTCTTCAACATGACGACCATGACCATCGCCGGCAAAGTGGTGCGCGCTCTTCGTCACGGGATGGCGGGCCAGCCGGGGTTTGAGCTGTTCGGGCCTTGGGATGATGGCGAACCCGTAAGACAAGCGATCATCAGAGCGGGGCAGGACTTCGGACTTCGCCTTGTCGGCGGCCGCGCCTATTCCTCCAACACCATTGAATCAGGGTGGATTCCATCGCCGTTGCCGGCGGTGTATACCGGCGACGGGATGAAGTCCTACCGCGAATGGCTGCCGGCGAACGGCTATGAGGGCACTGCCTCCCTGGGCGGCAGTTTCTATTCCAATGACATCGAAGACTACTACCTGACTCCCTGGGATCTCGGCTATGGTTCCTTCATCAAGTTCGATCACGACTTCATTGGACGCGCCGCACTCGAAAAAATGGCCGCGGGTGAACATCGCAAGAAGGTCACCTTGGCTTTGGATAACGAAGACGTAAACCGGGTTTTGAGTTCGATGTTTCAAAAGGGCGCGCGCGCCAAGTACATTGATTTTCCGTCCGCGGTCTATGCGATGCACCCCTACGACAAGGTCGTCGTCGATGGCCGGTCTGCCGGTGTATCAACATGGATAGGCTATAGTTCGAACGAAGGCCGGATGCTTACTCTCGCGGTCATGGACGCGGAACACAGCAAACCCGGGACCCGGGTTAGCCTGGTGTGGGGCGAGGAGAATGGTGGATCAACCAAACCAACCGTTGAGCGCCATGTTCAGACCGAGATCCGGGCAACAGTCAGTCCCGTTCCCTATTCCGAAGTAGCGCGGGATTCGTATGCGGACGGGTGGCGAACCCGCCAGCCTTGAGCGCGCTAGCGAACCCGTACCGGCAGCTTGCTGAAGCCGTGCACGAACGCCGAGCGCACGCGCACCGGTTCGCCGACGACTTCAATAGTGTCGAAACGGCTCAGAATCTCTTCCCAGAGAATTTTCAACTGTAGCTCGGCCAAGCGGTTGCCCACGCAGCGATGAATGCCGAAGCCAAAAGACAGATGCTGGCGCGGTCGTTCGCGATCGATGATGAAGCGGTCCGCGTCGCGAATCGCCGACTCATCGCGGTTGCCTGACAAATACCACATGGCGAGCTTGTCGCCCTGACGGATCTGCTTGCCGCCCAACAGGGCGTCTGCGAGCGCGGTGCGCCGCATGTACGCCAGCGGCGTCTGCCAGCGGATGATCTCCGATACCATGCTGTCGACCAGCGCCGGGTTGGCGCGTAATTTCACCATCTCCTGCGGATTGTTGTGCAACGCCAGCACTCCGCCGGTCATGGAATTGCGCGTCGTGTCATTGCCGCCGACGATGAGCAATGCGAGATTGCCCATGTATTCCATCGGCCCCATGTTGCGCGTGGCGGGCCCGTGAGCCAGCATCGAGATCAGATCCGTGCGCGGCGCGGCGTTGATGCGCTCGTTCCATAGACGCGTGAAGTACTCCAACATCTTGTGCAACTCCGCCATGCGAACCTCAGGTTCGGGCGCATCCGGATTCGTGAGCTTGTTGGCGGTGGCCAGATCCGACCACTGGGTCAGCAGTCGGCGGTCTTCCAGCGGAAAATCGAACAAGGTCGCCAGCATGAGAGTGGTCAATTCGATCGAGACCTTGTCGACCCAATCGAAGGTCTCGTTGCGCGGCAGCCCATCGAGAACTTTGGCCGTGCGCTCGCGGATCAAGTCTCGCCAGTTATTGAGGTTGGCGGGTGCCACGATCGGATTCACGGCCTTTCGTTGTTCATCGTGCTTGGGCGGATCCATGGCGATGAACATCGGCAACTTTTGCTCATCGCCGGGCGGGAAATCCAGCAATGTGATCCCATTTTCCGACGAAAAGACAGCGTGATTGGTCTCCACCTGCATGATGTCTTGATAGCGCGTGATGGACCAGTAATCGTCGAATCCCGGAATCGGGCTGTGGGAGCGGTGCACCGGATCCTCGCGCCGTAAACGCTCAAAGACGAAACCCACTGTATCGTCCACGAAAAGCTGGGGGTCGGCCGGGTTGATTTGCTCCAGCGGCATGGCCGCAATTCGCGAGCGCGCCGCGGCAGCGCCTAAATCAGTCGACTCGAGAGGAATGGCACTCATGATTTTCTTCCTATCAATGCTGCGATTCCGGCGTGGCGACCACCAAGCCGTCAAGATTTTCATCGACCGTGATCTGGCAGGCCAGGCGCGAATTATCGCGCAATTCGGCCACCAAGTTGAGCATGTCCTGTTCGCCGGCGCTACGCATTCCGGTCCGGCCCGTCCACATAGGATCGATATAGACGTGGCAGGTGGCGCAGGCACAATTGCCGCCGCAATCGCCGTCGATCCCATCCACCCGATTGTCGGTGGCCGCGCGCATCAGTGTCGTGCCGGCTGGAACCTCGACCGCCCGCTGTGTACCGTTGAATGCGATAAATGTCACTTTGGGCATGATGTTAGTGATCGATGGCCGTTAGATGCGAATTTGCGCGACGAAACGCAGCCGGACATAGTCGGCCGTCCAATTCCCTTTAGAATCGCACAGCCGCGGCTTGATGCGATTGCGGACGCATTCTAGGTACTCGATACGCTCGTGGACCGGCAGTATCGACGTGAAACTGCCGGCAAAGGTGGCGAGCCAGCCCATGATATCGCCCGGCAAAGGCGTGGGCCTGGGAATGAGCGCGATGTAGGGCACGTCGAATCCGGCGGCCGTCAGGCGCGAACCGTATTCTTCCACGGACGGGAAATACCATGGATTCGCGCTTTGCCCGCTGTAGCCCCGAAGATCCAGTTCTGCGATCAACGCTGTCAGAACGGTATCCACGCAGTTGTGCCCGCCGAATTCCGCCACGAAGCGTCCCTGCGGGCGCAGCGCCGCGGCGACGCGTTCGATGACCCGATCGGCGTCCTTCATCCAATGGAGCGCGGCATTGCTGAACACCGCATCGAAACTGGCGCTGAAATTCATGTCGTAGGCGCTTTGTTCCAAGACCGTCAGGCCGCGCTTTCGGGCGGAGGCGACAAAATCGGGGCTCGAATCGACACCCACCACCTCGCATCCCATGTCGGCAATTTTTTTCGTCAGCACGCCGTCGCCGCAGCCCAAGTCGAGAATTCGTTCGCCGGCCTGCGGGTCAAGCAGCGTCAGGACCGGAGCGCCAAGGTCGCTGACGAAACGTGCGTTCTTTTCGTAGAGTTCGGAGTTCCAGGTTTGGGCCATATAATCTGATATTAGCCGGTTGCAACAGCCAACCCAAAATTCCCCTGAGTCGCACTAAAGCGCTCATTGCGCTATCCTAAACAGAGCATCATCATGATGCGAGGGAGCAATCGATGCGCGGAATGTTGCTGCTCACCGTGCTGCTTTTGACTGCTTGTGCGAGCCAGCCAAAAGCGCCATCGGTCATCGTGGCTGATGCAGTTCCCGCGTCGGAATCGTATACCCTCGAACAGCGGCTGGCTTACGCAAAGAAGATGCACCTTAAGCTCATTACCCAAGACGGTCAGGATGTTTTTTGTCTCAACGAGCCCCTCACGGGTACGCATATGGTTACACAGCCGCGTTGCTATACGGCGCGGCAGTTGGATGACATGCAGCATGAAACCGAGAGGGACGCCCGCTATCTCTTTAGGCCGGTTACCCCGCCGCCCATAAAGGGCAATTGACGCCGGACAGAGGGCCTCGTGAAACACGCCGTCATCCTAGCCGCCTTGATCCTGGCCTGCGCATACCGGGCAGCGGCGCAAGAGACGCACTCTCACCCCGCGCCCGAGAAGCTGGGGACGGTTGATTTCCCGACCTCCTGCGCTCCCGGTGTCGCGATGGATTTTGATCGGTCCGTGGCGCTTCTGCACTCGT
Source organism: Steroidobacteraceae bacterium (assembly GCA_036494725.1). Classification (GTDB taxonomy): domain Bacteria; phylum Pseudomonadota; class Gammaproteobacteria; order Steroidobacterales; family Steroidobacteraceae; genus Bog-1198. The sequence continues at coordinate 29,049 of DASXNX010000154.1, read as the reverse complement.
TCGCCTACAGCGCCTCGGAACAGGCATTCAAGGGCGTTACGGCATCCGATCCGCACTGCGCCATGGCTCACTGGGGCGTCGCCATGTCTCTGTACCACCAGTTATGGAGCCCTCCGAGTCCCGCGGAACTGCGCAGCGGTCAAATGGAAATCGAACAAGCTGCTCAACTTGATGCATCGCCACGAGAGAAGCAGTACATCGCGGCGGCTGCAGCCTACTACCAGGATTCAGATCGCATCGCGCCGCAGGCTCGAGCCAAGGCGTATAGCCATGCGATGGAAGAGGTCGCACGAAGCAATCCGAACGACACCGAAGCGCAGGTTTTCTACGCGCTATCCCTGATCGCCGTTGCGCCTCCGGAGGATGCCTCACACGCAGATCAAAAGCGCGCGGTCGCAATCTTGGAGCCTATTTATCGCAGTCAGCCCGATCATCCCGGCGTCGCTCACTATCTTATTCACGCCAACGACAGCACGGAACTGGCACCGCGCGGCTTGGCGGCTGCGCGCGCCTACTCGAAAATCGCGCCTTCCGCTCCGCACGCTTTGCACATGCCCTCGCATATTTTCACGCGCCTAGGGTTGTGGGATGATTCCATTGCGTCGAACAAGGCGGCGAGAGCGGCGGCACACGATCAAGGCGATACGGGTGAAGAGCTCCACGCGATGGACTACCTGACTTATGCCTATTTGCAGCGCGGACGCGACGTCGATGCGGCGCAAGTGGTTGCCTCCCTGACCGGCATGGGCGTTACGCTGGGGAACGATTTCAAGGTCGGGTACGCGGCGACCGCCATGCCGGTTCGACTCGCCGTGGAACGCGGAGCCTGGGGTGACGCCGCCCGTCTCAATGCGCTTCCGGGTTCTCCTCCGAACGTGGCCGCCCTGGTGTTCTGGGCGCGCGCGATTGCCAATGCGCACCTGAAGCGCGCGCAAGCCGCGGAGGCCGATATTGCGAAAATCGAAGAGTGCGGGCAACAGTTGCGAGCCGCAGGCAACGCGTATTGGGCGCTTCAGGTTGATGTTCTGGATAAGGAAGCCAGAGCCTGGCAGTTGGCGGCAAGCGCCCATCCCGATGAATCGGTTCAACTCCTCACCCAGGCCGCCGATGAGGAAGAGTCCGTCGATAAATCGCCGGCCACGCCGGGTCCCATCGTTCCTGCCCGCGAGCAATTGGGGGATTTGCTTCTCCAATTGAATCGCCCAAAACAAGCGCTGAACGCCTATCAGGCTTCGTTGATCACATCCCCGGGCAGACGCGGGGGCCTGAATGGCGCCGCCAAAGCCGCCGAACTCGCCGGCGACACGAAGACGGCAGCGCAAATGCGGGCGAAGTTGGGAGGCTAGGCTAGTGAGCGGCGATCGCGGCCGCCGCGCCTGCCATCATCGTCGCGCTGGCCCGATTGGCGATTCTTACCGCCTTGCTGCTGCTTAAGAGTCGCCGAGCGCGAACCGCGAGCAGCGCCCAGGCAAAATCCACCATCATCAATACGATGAACATGATGCCCGTCAGCTCGAGCCATGCGGCCGTTCCCACTCGTCCCAAATCGACCAGGGTCGGCAACAGCGCCACGTAGAACACCATGATCTTCGGATTGCTCAAGGTCACCGCGAGACCCGCAGCAAACATCCGCCACGGCGATTGTCCCTGCGGCAGCATGCCACCCGGCACCCGTGTGGGCGCGAACCACATTTTCCAGGCGAGAAACAGCAGGTAGCCGACGCCCAGGAATTTGAGCGCGATGAACACCCATCCCAAGGAGTGGGCGATGACCGCCAGTCCGGCCACGGCGCAGCCGAGCCAAATCGCTTCACCGATCCACATTGCGGCCAGGAACGGCAGCACGTCGCGAAAACCGTTGGTGAGGACGCGCGCGACCAGCGCCGCGATGCTGGGTCCGGGAGATCCGGCCGCGACCACGAGAGCCAGAGCGAACACCAGTAGATTCGACCAACTCATAAGGCAATCCTAGGGTGCAACGGGTAAATCAATGTAGCTCGCAGCATCGGGTTTGTGAAACACCCTTTGCGTGGCCTTCACGTAGTCGCCGGGTTTGGCGAAAAAGATGTTCGGCACGAAGGTCTGCGGGTTTCGATCATACAACGGAAACCAGCTGGACTGAACCTGCACCATGATTCTGTGGCCGGGCAGAAACACATGGTCGGCATGCGGCAACTTGAGCGTGTAGCCCACAATTTTGCCCGAAGGAATCGACGTGGGATGCGCCGGGTCGTCGCGATAGCGGCCGCGGAGGATATCCATGGAGATGGGCAACTGATAGCTGCCCATGTCCGCGTTGCCCGGAATCTCGTCCGGGTAAACGTCAATCAGCTTCACCACCCAGTCGCTGTCGGTTCCGCTCGTCGACGCAAAAAGGTGGGCAATGGGCTGACCCGCAATGCGCAGCGGCGCCTTCAGAACCTCCGACGTGTAGGTCAGCACATCGGTGCGATCCGCGGCGAAGCGTTGATCATCCACCAACCAGCGCCTCCACGTAGAGTCCGCCGTATAGGTTGGCCGAATCGGGCGTAACCGGTAAGTGACGGGCTTCGCAGGATCCGAGACATACTCGTCGAAACCAGGAGATGCTTTGCTTTGTTTGTCGAACGACAGCGTCGCTCCCGCCGCCAGATAGAGCGGTCGCGATTTGAAGGGACAACCGGACGAGCAAGACTGGGGCCATTGATCGTAGCGGCGCCAGACATTGGCGCCGGTTTCAAATGCCGTCACCACCGCAATATCAGCCTTTGGCGCGCCATCCTTCAGATGCGAATCGAAAAAAGGCAGCAGAACATTGCGGCGAAACCAGCGACCGGTATCGCCATCGAACTTGATTGCGCCCAAGGTTGAGCCCTCGCCATTGCCGCCCCCATGGCGCCAAGGTCCGATGACAAGGAACGAATTCTCGCGGCCGACCGCCGCCGGGGCGTGGGTGGCGGCGAAAACCGCCTGCGCGCCGTAAATGTCCTCTTGATCCCATTGGCTGTGGACGATCAACGTCGGTACGGTCAGCGGCCGCGCGCCCAGTATTTTGTCCAACGCTTGCGCGCTCCAGTAATGATCGTAGGCCGGGTGCGCGATGAGACGCTGCCAGAAGGGCAGCTGTTCCATGCCGACTGATTTGCCCATACCGGCGGCCGAGCCGGCCAAGAGCCAGGTCTCGTATGCGTCGTAGCGCGGCGTGATCCAGTCGTCATCCGATTTCTTGGTCGCGGTCTGCGCATAGATATAGTCGGCGTAAGTTTGGCGCAAAGCGCCGTTGTGAAACCAATCATCGCCGGTCCAGGCGTCGACCATGGGATTGAAAGGTGCGGCCGCCTTCAACGCGGGGTGCGGATTGACCAGGCTCATCAGAACGGTAAAGCCGTCGTAGCTCGTGCCCATGGTTGCGACCTTGCCGTTGGTCTCCGGGACGTTCTTGACGAGCCAGTCGATCGTGTCCCACGCGTCGGTTGAATGATCGACGGGTGTCGGGTTCAACTCGCCCGACAAGGGCCGGGTCATGACGTAGTCGCCCTCGGACTTGTATTTGCCGCGTACGTCTTGACTGACGATGATGTAGCCGGCTTCCGAGAGTTCACCGAAGCTATTGGGCAAGATCATGGCGCGGTGAGGGCTGTCGTTGGTGTGCGCGAACTTGTCGGCGTTATACGGCGTGCGATCGAGAATGATGGGCGCATGCGTGGCCCCTTTGGGGATGATGATGACGGTGTTCAGTTTCACGCCGTCGCGCATGGAGATCATGACGTTGCGCTTGATATAGTCATTCGCATCGTCGATGACTTTGAAATCAGCGGGTATATCGCCGCCCGCGGCCGCGGGCGGCGCGGCCGGGGCGGGTGGGTTCTGTGCGCGAGTCGAGCCCGCACCGGTCAGCACCAAGGCCGTCAACGCGAAGATCGCGAATAAGCTGTTTTTCTCAGCGCGCATGATATATCCCCTTTTTTACGACCCTTGCAGCAGATTCAAGACATCCGCGCGCGCGCTGGCAGAGTGCACGGGTAGGGCGAGCACATCGCCGGGCCGTGCCCATTCCAGCGCGATACGCGCGGCGGCAAACTCGGTGTCGGTCACGGGCAGTACCGACGCCGCAAATCCCAAACGTAAAAGCTCGGCGCGAATAATCTTCGGGATTTCTCCCGGAGCGCGGCCCCGCAAATGCGCTTCATCCTCCTTGACTACAATGAGTTCCGGATGAAATTCGCCGGCCACCCGGGCTAGTTCCTCGATGTCTGAATCCCTTCGATTGCCGGCGGTGCCGAGCAGCATGCCAAGCCGACCGGAGCGGCCGCGCAGCTGTTTCGCCACGGTTAGCAGGCCGCGCAGCCCGTCCGGATTGTGTGCATAGTCGATGAGTATCCTCGCTCCCTTGTATTCGAAGCGCATCAAGCGCCCTGGATTGTCCTGCGGGTTGTTGCCGAATCGTGCGAACACCGCGGCTATGGTCGTCGCCGATACGCCCAGCGCGGCCGCCGCGAGCGCAGCGCCGGCGAGATTCGCAATGTTGTAATCCGCCATGCCGCCGATCGTCAGGGGCATGTCAGTGATATTGCCCAGGGCATGATCGACGCCCGAATGATGAAGCCACAGTGTTCCGTGGCGCGCGCCGCAGGTCGGCGCGCCGCGCCGACGGTATTCCTGCAGGTATACCTGATCGGCGTCGGGCGAGAACCATCCGAGCGGCGGACAAGACCCGAATCGTCGTCCAAGTTCGGCGGCCTTCGTGCGCAATAGCGAATCATCCGCGTTCAACACCAGCAGTCCCTTGGCGCTCACGGCGGCCGCGACGCTCAACTTCACATCGGCCAGTCCCCCAAGATCGTCGATGCCGTACTCGCCGAAGTGATCCGAGCTGATATTGGTGACCACCGCGGCATCGGCGCGCGATACGGCGATCCCCCGGCGCAGAATCCCACCACGCGCGGTTTCCAGTATGGCCACCTGCGTGCGCGCGTCGCGCATGATCATGCGCGCGCCGGCGGGTCCGGAGTAGTCCCCGGTCGCCAGGGTGGTATCGCCGATAAACACGCCGTCGGTGCAGTTGAACCCGGCTTGCCATCCGTGCGCCCGCGCGCAGGCGGCAAGTAAGCGCACCGTGGTGGTCTTGCCATTGGAGCCTGTGACCAAAACGGTCGGGATATTCGATAACTCATCCCACGGAACGTCTGTTGGCTGCGGCAGCGCGGTTAGAGAGAAAGTACGGCTGCCGACACCGGCACCCAGCGTGAGTTTCGAGTCGTCGATCAAGAAGTCCAAGCCGCGCCTTGCCGCGCCATCCAGCAGCGCGCGCATGTCGGGCAGTGACTCGGCATCGGCGAGGCTACGAAAGCGCGCCAGCGCCGCCTTTTCTTCGATGACGGCTGCGCCGCCCGCGGCCGGAATCGCGTCTTCTTCCGAATTGGCCGCGGCTGCCGCGAGCGCCTGCTGAAGACCGCTCCATCGCGATGGAGCGCGCTCGATGAGCGCTGCACACAGCGCCCACTCATTGATTTCAGTCGCCAGCAAGAGTTGATCGTTGGGCGCCGCAATGGCCAACAGGACGCCGCCGAAGTGCGGACGCGCGACCGCCGTGCATTCGACCCAGCCAAGATGTGCCCGGGCGCGATCGACCCGTGTACGCCATGCGGCGATCAGCGCCGCATCGACCGGTACACCGACCACGTCGAGCACCGCGCCCATCGATGCGAAGAAAAGGTTGCCGCCCGTCAGGCGCCTCGAGTCGACAAACGGCAGTCCGGGCGAAACGTTCAGTCTTCGCTCTCCGGTGCCAGTCTGACACCCCGTTCGTCGCGAATCAGACCGTCAAGATTGAACTCGGAGAATGCACCAGCCGCCGCGGCCTCATTCCGAGTGTCGCTTTTCGCTTCGCTCACGGGTGCGCGTATCGCCGGGATCGTACCCACCGGTTTGAACTTGGTGATTTGTTTCCAGGAACGCACCAACGCATCGGCGAAGATCAGCAGCAAATCGCCCGATTCTCCCATGCGCAACGCCGCATCGACCGCGTCCTGCTCGTCGGGGATGATGGAAATGGACATTTCAGGGACACCCGCCGCGCGCAGCGCTTGTGCTTGAATCCGCGGCACCTCATCCGGTGCGCGATTGCGCAAGTTGTCGTCTCGCCGGCAAACGTAATGATCGAAGCGCCCTGCGACAGCCTTCGCAATCGCCACGAGATCCTCATCGCGCCGATCGCCGGGTCCGGCCAGCACCACGATGCGCCGGCCGGCGACGTCCAGGCGCATCGCCAGGTCGGCCAACATGCCGACCGCGTGGGCATTGTGCCCGTAGTCGAACAGCACCTTGAAGGGATGCTCATTGAACACATTCATGCGGCCCGGAGCCTGGAAGAAGGTCGAATCGAAGGTTCGCAGTCCCTGGCGAATTGCATCCAGCTTTATGCCGAGGGAGAAAGCCATGGCCGCCGCGAACATCGCATTTTGCACGTTGTGAACGGCGCGGCCTTCGAGCGTGGCTGGAATCAAATGGGTCCAGAGCAGGGGAATATGGCCGCCTCGATCGTACAACGTGATCATTTGGCCGTTCACGCCGGCTTCGAGCGCGCAGGCACGGCCGCCGGCACGAACATGTTCGCGCACCAGCGCGTGATGCGGATTCATCGTGACGTAGCAGATGTTCTTGGCTTCCGTGTGCCCGGCCATCTTGAGGACCAGGGCATCATCGGCGTTGAGCACAGCGCAATCGGTGGCCACTTCAACGACGATGCGCTTCAATTCGCTCAGTTGTTCCAGCGTGTCGATGCCCTTCAGTCCCAGGTGATCGGCCTGCACGTTCAGCACCGCGCCGACATTGATCTCATTGACGCCCATTCCGGCGCGCAGCAATCCGCCGCGAGCAGTTTCAAGCACGGCGATGTCGATCTGCGGATCCGCCAGCACCATTCGTGCCGACACAGGTCCCGTCATGTCGCCCTGCACGGTGCGCTGGCCGTCGATGTACACGCCATCTGTGGTCGTGAGGCCGGGGGTGTAGCCGCTCATCTTGGTGATGTGCGCGAGCATTCGAGCGGTGGTGGTCTTGCCGTTGGTGCCCGTGACCGCGGCGATGGGTACGCGAAACGAGGCGCCCGCCGGGAACAACATATCGATGACCGGGCCGGCCGCATCCCGCGGCGTGCCCTCGCTTGGCGCCACGTGCATGCGAAATCCAGGTGCTGCGTTGACTTCGCATATGCCGCCGCCGATGGTGCGGTAGCTCTCGGTGATGTCCTTGGATAGAAAATCCACGCCGCCCACATCCAATCCGATCGCTCTGACCGCGCGCTCCGCCATTTCGCGATTGTCAGGATGGATGATGTCAGTGACGTCGGTGGCCGTGCCGCCGGTGGACAGGTTTGCGGTGGAGCGCAGCAGCACCATCTGTGCCTTCCCCGGCACGGAATTGGGATTCAAATTGGCGCGCTCGAGCATCTTATGTGCCTGCGCGTCGAGTTCCAGCCGCGTCAATACCTTCTCGTGGCCTACTCCGCGGCGCGGATCCTGATTCACCACATCGATCAGCTGCGAGATGTTATGAACGCCGTCCCCAGTGACATGACCGGGCGTGCGCCGGGTAGCCGCCACGAGTTCGCCGTTGACCACCAGCAGGCGATGATCATCGCCCTCGAGAAAAGTTTCCACAATGACCGATCGGGAATGCTCGCGCGCCAGCAGGTAGCCTTGTGCGACCTCTTCGTCGCTGGTGAGGCGGATGGAAATACCGCGGCCGTGATTGCCGTTGTACGGCTTGGTCACCACGGGAAATCCGATGCGTTTCGCAGCGCGCACGGCTTGCCCCTCGCTTTGCACCAATTCCTGCTTCGGCACGGGCAGGCCCAGGGTCGCGAGAATCTTGTTGGTCTCTTCCTTGTCGCTGGCCAATTCCACCGCGATGTGCGACGTGTGGCTCGTGACAGTCGCCTGGATGCGCTGTTGAAACTTGCCGTGACCCAGTTGCACCAGCGATTGGTCATTGAGTCTGAGCCACGGGATGCCGCGATCTTCGGCCGCGCGGACCAGCGAGGAAGTCGAGGGCCCGAGTGCCCGGCGCTGCGCGAAGCGGATGAACTCGTCGCGCGCTTCCTGCCAATTCCAGCCGTCGGGAACGGAGTCGGCCGGACGAATCGCGACCGGCAGCAGAGAGCACAGCAGGCGAATGCCGAGTTCACCCGCGGCAATGCCCTCGTCGCGTTGCGCGTATTCGTAGACGACCGTGTACAGGCCCGGTGCGCCCGCGCCGCGTGTTTTGCCGAAGGTGACCGCCTCGCCGGCCATATTCTGCAGTTCGATGGCCACGTGCTCGAGCACATGCCCCAGCCAGGTACCCTCATCTTCGCGCATGCGCCGGAAGAAACCGCCGGGCTCGCGGTATGAGCAACCGTGCTCGGCAAGACCGGGCAGGGCCGCGCTGAGCGCGTCGACGAATGCAGATCCGAGCTTGCCCGTGGGCCACGCCTCGAGATTTCCCAAGTCGAGTTCCAGGCGAATCACGGGAAAGCGCGCATACAGCGACGGACCTACATACACGGAACGATCAAGTACACGCATAGGATCGCAGCCCCGTTAGCAGTCTTTCCCGATGCTGAGTGCGCCCGGCGATGCCACGCGTGTGTGCAGGTTGAAGGTCGCGCCGGCGACCAGAATGTGCAAGCGCAGGCCGAGCACGCACACTGGCTGGCCCTCGCTGACCTCGCCGATGGATGAGAAGCTAACCTCGGAGGCATCGACGACGGTCACCCCACCGCTGCCTTGGACCTCGACCGTCTCGTCGGGTGCTATGAAAGCCGCGGTGTCCTCATCCAGACCGATGCCGACAGCGAAAGGATTGTATGCCAGGGCGGTGATCAACCGTCCCAGGCGGTCGCGCTGACGAAAGTGCTGGTCGATGATGAATCGATTCGTGAGTCCCAATCCCGGCGCGAGCCGCACGCTTCCCGAGATCACCGCAGATCCTTCATCGCCGAAGGCGATCATATGCTCGCTCAGGATGCTCGCGCCTGCGCTGGTGCCCCCCACGGTGACGCCATGGGCGTTGCGTACGCGGATGAGCTTCGCGACCGGCGTGCCACCGAGAAGCGTAGTCAAGCGCAGCTGATTGCCGCCCGTAAAGAAGATGCCGCTGGCTTCTTCCAGGCGGCGCAATCGTCCGGGTTCCTGGCAGTCGCGGCGCGTATCGAAATCCATCACCGCCACCTCGGCCGCGCCGATTTCCTTGAACAGTTTCTCGTATCGTGGTCCGGTCTCGTGCATACGGCTCGCGGTGGGAATCACCACGATATTTGCAGCCGTGCCCCCGGAAACGCGAATGAAGCGCTCTAGAATGCGGCGATCGTTTTCCTTATTTTCGGCTCCGCCGATCGGCACGATCCAACCGCGAGTCTCCCCGTCGGGAATTTTACTTGGCACTTTATCGGGTCTCCTAGGCTCTATAATACTTGAATGTACCCAGCAGGGCCGGCAATCGCGCGGCTAGCAAAAGCCGGTTTGGCGATCATCCTGTCGCTGCTGGCCGCATGCGCGAATCACGCATCCGATGCGGCAAAATCAAGCGCCGGCAAGGCGCCGCCGCGGGTGGTGCGCAGCGGAGCCCGCCAGCTGATCAACTTCTATTCCTCGATCGCGCCCAATTGCGAGAGCAATGGCTATCCGCAAGTCGCGCTTTTTATTCCGCCGCGCCATGGCCAGGTATCGATCGAGAGAGGCGAAAACTATCCGAATTTCGTGCGCGCCAACGTGCGCTCCGCATGCAATCAGACTCTGTCCCCGAGTATTCAGGTTTACTATCGATCCGTCGCGAACTTTCATGGCACAGACGCGTTTTCGGTCAGAATCCAATACCCCGACGGCGGCTTCTTGACGGATACTTTCAATCTCGATGCGCGCTGATTCGCCGGCGTTGCGGCTCAGGTCGTGACGGCCGAGATGAATCCATGTTTGGATGATTTATTATTGTATATCAATAAGTTAATTAATATTTATAATGTAATTTATATTGGTCCGAGGAACACTGACATGGGATTTAAAAAAAGAATAGGCTCAGGCTCTTCGTCTAGGTAAGGCCCGAGCAGGAGTAAGTATGACGATCACCTTGTCCCTTCCGGCGCTGACACGCAGTCTGCGGATCCTGCCGTTATTCATTCTTGGCGGCGCGGCTTTGAGCGGCTGCGCCTCGACTTCGGCGAGCGGCAATTGGCAACCGAACGCCTCCCGCAATGTGTCGTTCAAGAAGGTGCTCGTGGTCGGTTTGAGTCCCAACTACAACACACGCTGTGCATTCGAATACTCGCTGGCGCGGGCAATCTCGAACGGTACGGTTGAAGGCATGGACAGTTGCCACACCATGACCATGAAGCAGGAGCTAACCAAAGAGAATGTCATCAAAGCCATTGAGTCGACGCATGCCGATGCCGTGCTGGTAACCTCCTTGGTCGCGATGAAGATGGAAACCAAAGAGGGCGCCGGCACCGACTCGCTCGGCAGCGCCCTGTACAAGGCCACCGACTACGGGTTCGTATCCGGTTACTACGGCGGCTACGGCATGCCGATCGTTTACGGCACTTTTGTCACGTCGCCCTCGATCACGACGCTGCAAGGCGACATCCACATAGTGACCCGAGTCTACGAGACGAAGGGCGCCGCATTCATCTACCAACTCGATACCAAGTCGAAGGACCTTGAATCGCGCGATGAGGCGCTCCTCGATATCATACCGGCGATCGCGAACCGCCTGCGCCAGGACAAGATAATCCTGTAGATTTCGCCGTGGCACGCGCGCGCCTAGCATCCTGCCTGTTGCTGATGGGCATCGGTATGTCGGCGCGGGCAGTCGACTTCATTCCGATGGCCGGGCTGCGCTTTGGGTCAACCATCGACAATTACCAGGATTCCTCGGCAAGTTTCGGGGGCATCGTCGATTTTTCCCTACCCGCACCTTACGCGCAAAGAGCGATCGAGCTTTACTTCAGTCGCCAGCTGGTAGCACCCAGCGCCGATCAGCCGCTTCCCAAAATGAGCGTGAGCGTGTTTCATCTGGGTTTGGCCGACACCAGGTCGGGGGATGATCCGCGCTTGTCGTGGCTGCTGATCGGCTCGGCCGGGGCGACGCAATTTGCAGCCGGCGCGAATAGCGAAACTCGGCCGAGCATCGGGTTGGGTGGGGCAGTCAGGTGGATGGCGAGCGACCATTTTGGCGTTCGCGGCGATTTGCGCGCGCTGGTCAATTTCGCGGGCGGCGGTGGCAGTGCAATCGCATGCAATGGAGGCTGCGTCGCCTATTACCAAGGCAGCATTCTGGTGCAGGGCGAGGCCAGCGTTGGAATTGTCGTCAGATTCTGAAGCCGCGATCGCCATCATTTTCCTCGACATCGAGGTTCGAAACGGTTTACCGTCGTGCTTCGAAATAGGGGAGCGCGATGACGTTGGCGCAGGCTGCGATTCTTGAGACGAACAATCTCGTCAAGGAGTTCAACGGATTCGTCGCGGTCGATGGCGTTTCGATCCGCGTGCGCAGCGGCGAAATCCATGCGCTGATCGGTCCAAATGGGGCCGGCAAAACCACTTTTTTCAACTTGCTGACCAAATTTCTGCAGCCGACATCGGGCACGATATTCTTTCGCGGCGAGAACATCACCCGAGAGAATACGGCGGATATCGCACGCCGCGGCGTGGTGCGTTCCTTCCAGATCTGTGCAGTCTTTCCCCATCTTTCGGTTCTCGAGAACGTGCGTGTGGCCCTGCAGCGAAGTTTGGGCACCTCGTTTTTCTTCTGGAGGTCCGAAAGAAGCCTGGTGCGGCTCGATGAGCGCGCAATGCAGCTGCTGGCGGAGGTGCACCTGGAATCCTTCGCCCGCACCCTGGCCGCAGACCTTCCCTACGGACGCAAACGCGCCTTGGAGCTGGCCACCACGCTGGCGCTGGATCCCGAGCTGATGCTTCTGGACGAACCCACCCAAGGCATGGGGCACGAGGACGTATCACACGTCACGCAGCTGATCAAGCAGGTCTCGGCCACGCGCACGGTGCTCATGGTCGAACATAATATGAGCGTGGTTTCCTCCATCGCCGATACCATTTCAGTACTGCAACGCGGCCGCGTGATCGCCGCCGGACCCTACGCGGAGGTTTCCAAGAATCCGCAGGTCATCGAGGCCTATATGGGCGCGACCAGTAACGAGCTGGCGGGATCCGCCTAGTGGCGCGAGCAATGCTGAAAGTGGACGATCTGCAAGCGTGGTATGGCGAATCGCATATTCTGCATGGCGTTCACTTCAGCGTTCAGGAAGGCGAGGTGGTGACACTGCTGGGACGCAACGGTGCGGGGCGCACGACCACTTTGCGCGCCATCATGGGATTGGTCGGCGCGCGGCAGGGCTCGGTCAGGGTCAATGATGTTGAGGCTGTCAATCTGGCGCCGCATCGCATTGCCCGACTCGGAGTAGGGTATTGCCCCGAAGAGCGCGGTATTTTCTCCGCCTTGTCGGCCGAGGAAAATTTGCTGTTGCCGCGGCGGCTGAAGGGCGCTCAGGGGATGCAGCTCGAGGAGATTTACGATATTTTTCCGAACCTGCGCGAGCGCGCCGCCAGCCCCGGCACGCGCCTGTCGGGCGGGGAACAGCAAATGCTGGCGGTGGCGCGCATTTTGCGCACGGGCGCGCGGTTGTTGCTGCTGGACGAAATCTCGGAGGGACTGGCGCCGGTCATCGTGCATAAACTAGGCGAGGTGATCCGTACCTTGAGAGCGAAGGGCATCACCGTGGTGCTGGTCGAGCAAAACTTCCGATTCGCCGCTCCGTTGGCGGATCGATTCTATGTCATGGAGCGCGGTTTGATAGTAAAACAGTTCGCGCAATCGGAGCTGGCATCGCAAACAGGATTGCTGCGGGAATACTTGGGCGTTTGAACAACAAATCAGGAAGGGAACGAGTATGCGCAAATTTATGATACTGGCGCTGGGCACGGTGCTCGGGGTGTATGCCTCCTCGCAAGCCGTCGCCGCAGCCGACCAGGTCGTGATCGGCGACATTGACGACATGTCGAGCGTCTACGCGGATGTCATCGGCCAAGGGGGTCTCGAGGCCATCAACATGGCGATCGCCGATTTTGGCGGCACGGTGCTTGGCAAGAAGATCACGGTCCTGAGCGTCGATCATCAGAACAAGCCCGACATCGGCGCGTCGAAGTTTCGCGAATGGGCGGACCAAAATGGACTCACGGTGGTGCTCGGCGGCTCCAATACCGGCGTGAGCATTGCCATGTCAAAAGTGGCCGCGGCCAAAAAAATCAATTTCTTTGCGATCGGCGCGGGCGGCGCGTCTCTGACCGGTGTCGATTGCACGCCCTACACGGTTCATTATGCCTACGACACCACGGCGTTGGGCAATGGCACCGCCAGCGCAATAGTTAAGGAAGGTGGCAAGAGCTGGTTCTTCGTGACCGCGGATTACGCCTTCGGCACGCAGTTGCAGGAAGCCGCCACGCGAGTGGTGCTCGCCAACGGCGGAAAGGTCGTGGGCGCGGTGCGCGCGCCGCTGGGGACAACGGATTATTCCTCCTTTCTGTTGCAAGCGCAGTCCTCGGGCGCGCAGGTACTGGGCCTGGCAAATGCGGGAACCGATTTCTCGAATTCACTCAAGGCAGCCGACGAATTTGGAATTACCAAGACCATGAAGCCCGCGGCGCTGCTGGCATTTCTTACCGACATCCACGCGCTGACGTTGCAAACGGCGCAGGGGCTGTATTTGACCACTGGCTGGTACTGGGATCTAAATGATGAAACGCGCGCCTTCGCCAAACGCTTCTACGCGAAAGTGAATCGGCAACCGACCATGAATCAGACCGCGTACTACTCGGCCACGATTCAGTACCTCAAAGCGGTCAAGGCGGTGGGTTCCACCGATGCGGACGCGGTGATGGCGCAGCTGAAAAAAACCAAGATCAACGACGTCTTTGCCAAGGACGGATATATTCGCGCCGACGGCCTGATGGTTCACACCATGTATGTCATGCAGGTAAAGAAGCCGGCGGAATCGAAGTATCCCTGGGATTACTACAAAGTCGTCAAAGTCATGTCGGGAGAGGAAGCCGACGGCGCGCAGCCTGATCCGAGCTGCCCCTTGGTGAAGAAATAACCAAAGAGCCGAGGGCGTCCGGGCGCGAACGGCGATGAGCGAACCGTGACGACCGTTTTCGGCGTACCGCTGCCGGCGATTCTCGGCCAGCTCATGTTGGGGCTGGTCAACGGATCGTTCTACGCGCTCTTGAGTCTTGGACTGGCGGTGATTTTCGGACTGCTCGGCGTCGTCAATTTCGCGCATGGGGCCTTCTACATGCTGGGGGCTTTTGCGGCTTACATCGGCCTGCAATTCCTCGGCGTGAACTACTGGCTGGCTTTGCTGTTGGCGCCGTTGGCGGTGGGGGTTCTCGGGATCATTATCGAGCGTCTGTTCCTGAGGCATCTGTACCAGCTGGAACCCATATACGGGCTGCTGCTGACCTTTGGCATCGCGTTGATCGCGGAAGGGATCATGCGCAGCCAGTTCGGCGCGTCCGGAAAATCCTATCCGGTGCCGGAGCTATTGCGGGGTGGATTCAATCTGGGCTTCATGGTTCTACCCATCTATCGTGCCTGGGTTGTGCTGGCGTCGGTCACGGTGTGCGGCATGACTTGGTTTCTGATCGAGCGCACGCGGTTGGGAGCGATGCTGCGCGCGGCCACCGAGAATGCAAAATTGACGCAAGCGTTCGGCATCAATGTACCGGTGATGGTGATGCTGACCTTCGGCGCCGGCGTGGCGCTGGCCGCGCTGGCAGGTGTGCTTGCGGCACCGGTGGTTCAGGTCAGCCCCTTGATGGGTTCGTCGCTGGTGATCGTGGTGTTCGCGGTGGTGGTGATCGGGGGCATGGGGTCCATTGCGGGTGCCATCGTCAGCGGCCTGGTGCTCGGCCTGATCGAGGGATTTACCAAGGTCATCTATCCAGAAGCGTCGAATATCGTGGTGTTCGTCATCATGGCGGTGGTACTGATTTGGCGGCCCGCCGGATTGTTCGGCAAAGAGCAATAGGATGCGCGCTGAGTTCACGGTGAATCTTGTTCTGGTGCTGTTCGCACTGCTGGCACCGTTCCTCGGTCTGTATCCCGTGTTTCTCATGAAGTTGCTGTGCTTTGCATTGTTCGCCTGCGCTTTCAACCTGTTGTTCGGGTACACCAAGATGCTGTCCTTCGGCCATGCCGCGTACTTTGGATCGGCTGCATACGTTACCGGCTGGCTGGTCACGACCCGCGGCTGGGGAACCATCGAGGGAATTCTGGCGGGCGTCGTGGTTTCGATGCTGCTGGGCTTGGTGATCGGCGCGATCGCGGTGCGCCGTCAGGGCATCTACTTCGCCATGATCACGTTGGCGCTGGCCCAGGTCGTGTACTTCATCTGTCTGCAGGCGCAATTCACCGGCGGCGAAAACGGTTTGCAAAGCATCCCAAGAGGCAGCGTCCTCGGAATTCTGGCGCTGAGCGGCGATAGGACGATGTACTACTTCGTGCTGGCCATCTTCATCGCCGTCTACTTGGGAATCCGCCGCATCGTGCACTCGCCGTTCGGCCAGGTCTTGAAGGCAATCCGGGCAAACGAACCACGCGCCATATCCTTAGGCTACAAGGTCGATCGCTACAAGCTGGTGGCGTTCGTGCTGTCCGCGAGTCTTGCGGGTCTCGCGGGTTCTTTGAAAGCCCTGGTGCTGGGATTTGTCACGCTCACGGATGTCAGCCAGGACACTTCGGCGTCAGTCGTGTTGATGACCTTGCTTGGCGGCAGCGGTACCTTCCTGGGCCCGGTGGTGGGTGCCAATGTCGTGGTCACCCTGGAGGAGTATCTGTCTGATCTTGTCGGCTCGTGGGTTTCGGTGATCATCGGCGCCATCTTCGTGGTCTGCATCATGATTTTCCGGCGCGGCTTCGTGGGAGAGATCCAGCGGCGCTTTCGGCGGCGTACCGACTCTCCGTAGCGGGCCAACCCCGTTAGCGGGCGTTTTCGAGACCGTGGCCGGAGGGGCCTGCTTCGCGCCGCCACAGCAGCAGGGCCGAAGCCAGTGCAGTAAGGCTCAAAAGGAAAAAGAACCACATCATCACCGCATAACCGGCCGGGTTCTGCGAGCCGGCACCGGCGGCGTCCGCCGCTGCGCCGGCGACGAGATTAGACGCGAACATGCCGAGCGCCTGAATCAACGTGATGAGGCCCAGGGCCGTGCCCAAACGCCGCGGTTCCACGATCAATGTCGTGGCCGGCCAGATGATTGCGGGCACGAGCGAGAAGCTGATGCCCATCATGACCGTCGTCACCCATAGATTGAGGCCGGTCATGCCCAGAACAACGAAGGTCAGCGGCAGCAATAAGGTGCCGAACGCCAGCATGAGCGCGCGATGCCCGATTCGATCGGCGAGCAGACCGAAAAATGGGGTGGCAAAAATGGCGGCAAAAAAGACCCAGCTGTTGGTGTCGCTGGCCTGCTGCAGGGTGAGTCCCTTGACGTGTTGAAAATACTCGGTGACATAGGTCGTGCGGAAGGGGAAGAAAACCGCGGCGTACAACACATGGAGCCCCAAAATGTACCAATAGGACAGGTCAAAACTCAGCAGCTCGCGCCATTGCACGCGAGATTCCGTCTCGGCGGCCACGTGCCGCGGCAACCGGTAGCGGCGGTCCACCCAGAAATACAGCAGCGCAGCAGCGAAGCCTGCCGCGGTGATTCCCGCTCCGAGCCACAATGGCGGCTGCCAGCCCTGATCATAGAGAGGCCGTGCCCAGGTCGGCGACTTGTCGACTGCGAAAGAACCGACGCGCGCGAGACTCAGATACAGCGAGGTGGCGAGCGCAATACCGCTGCGCGGGAACCACTGCGCCAGGCCGGCGATCAATGCGATGAAGATGGAACCCTCGCTGATTCCGAATATAAAGCGGCCGACGACCATGAGGGCGTAAGGAGTGCCGATCGCAGTGAGCGCCGCTCCCAGCACGCCGATCGACGCGGACCACAACGCAATCCGTGCCGGTCCGTACCGGTCTATAAGCAATCCGGCATACAGCGCCAGCACCGCGTTGGGGATGCTGATGATGGCGTTCAGCATACCGAGCTGCGACTGGGTAATTCCGCGTTGACGATGCAGCAAATCGGCGATGTTGCCGATGACATCGTCCTCGTAATAACTGCTGGAGACGGCGATGGCCGCCAGCGCCAGCATCCACCAGCGCAGCGGCGAGGTACCGTCGCCGGATCTCACTGGAAGCGGGCGCCCTGCCGCGCGAGTTCCTGCTGGACTGCGCCGATGTTCAACTGATCCAGCGCCTCATCGCGCTTGATTGACACGGCCGCGGCGACGCCGGCGCCTTGGCCGCTGACTGCACAGCACATCATGTTGCGCGCCGAGGCATGGGAGATTTTATCGCCTCCGATGCAGCGCCCGGCCACGAGCAAATTGCCGACACCTTTGGGCACCAGGGCCCGATAGGGTACGTGCCAATAGCGCCCGGTGGTCGGCAGAATGAGAACTCCGTAGCCGTCGATGAATTCCGGAAAAATTCCGATGGCGTCATCGAATCGCGCCTGTTCACGCACATCGGTGCCGGTGAGGTTGTAAAGGGCGTCGATTTTGCGCGTGTCACGGATTCCGAGAGTCATGCCGAAGTTGCGCAACTTGGCATCCTCGCAGCCCGGCATGAAGCTGCGCAGCGCCTCCATGGCAAAAATGGCTTCGCGCCGCCCGCGCATTTCGCCGATGGTCAGATCGTTCGGGTTGGTGCCGTCGATTTCCGGCATGTGCACCAGATTCAAATAGGTCAGGTCACCCTGATCCGTAACCGAACCCCAGGTGCCGGCTATAGTCGCCAAATTTGCAGGGATGATGCCGGCCTCGAGCGCCTTCTTGAAGGGTTTGCGCAAAAAGGGCGAGAACAGCATGTCTTCCTTGCCGGAGGTCTCATAGTCCCACTCGTTATTTCCGGACCAGTCGGCGTACGTTTGCGGGTCGGCCTTCACCGCCTCGATGAAGCGCTGCTTATTGACGCCGCTCATGGAAAACATGACGGACGCGGACATCATCTCGCTTTTGGGCGACTTGCGCACCGGCGCGCCCGCGCGCGTCGCAATGTCGGCGTCGCCGGTGGCGTCAATCACCCGCTTGGCGAGGATGGCCTCGCGTCCGGCCTTGCTCTCGATGATGACGCCGCGGATGACACCCTTTTCCAGGATGGGCGCCACGCACAGACGATGCAGCAACGGCGTGATGGCGGCTTCTTGCACCAATATGTCGGCGACCCACTTGAACATTTCCGCCTCGAGCGCATAGCTTATGGACTGCGGCTCCGGCGTCGCGGCCCCCATGGCCTTTGCCCGCTGCTCGAATTCGATGCCGATGCCCTCGCAATCCACGGTTTTCTCGTGGCGGTACCAGGCGAAACCCTCGACGCCGACCTGCGTGATGTTGCCGCCGAAGCAGCCATTGCGATCTATCAGCGCCGTGTGTGCGCCGGCGCGTGCCGCGGCAATCGCTGCCGCAAGACCGCCGGGTCCGCTGCCCACCACGAGCACATCGGTTTCCAGCACCACATCAACTGAGCGGGCGGCTTCGAATATCGTGTTCATTGCTCTTAACCTTTCATGGTCGGTGTCGCTGCCGCGATACCGAATTGCGTCGCGGGCGCGGTCCTTCGCACAAAGTACAGCGCCGACAGTGCGATAAATAGCATACCTAGGATGCTGGCGCCGTAAGCGCTGGCGGTGAAAACTTGCAGCCAGTTAAGTTGGACCAGCCCAAAGTTGCGCCATATCAACAGCGCGCAGCTGCCGAGATATCCGGAAGCATCGGCGATGTAGATCAGAAATCCGGCTGTCCCCACGGTGCCGCTCGCTGCGACCAAGCGGTCGAACAGCATGGCATTGAAGGGCACATAAGCCATGTACAAACCGGCGCCGCTCAAGATCATCCATGCCAGCGGGGACAGCCAGCCGGCCTGGAAGGCCATGGTGGATAGACCCAGCAGCAAAAGACCCGCAAATACCACGCCATGAATGACCAGCAGTGCGCGAACATTGTCGCGCACGACGATGATGACGCCGAGCACCGTGAGCGCCAATGCCGCGACCGGCAGCTCGCTCGCCGTGAACACCGCGGCCGCATGCGCAAATCCCAGGGCGGTCCAAATCTCCGCCGCAAAATTATCGCGAAAATCGCGGAGCGCAGTGATCATGATGTAGCAGATCACCAGCAAGGCGATCCCGGTCCCATACCGGCTTAAGAACGCGGTTCGCTCCTTCGATCTCATTGGCGCGCGGCGCACCCGCGCCAACTCATCGCGTGCCGACGGCGGGGGCAGTTGCGCCAGACCCCAGACCGAGAGACCCAGCAGCGGAAAGAAGATTGCTCCCGTTGCCGCGGGCATCCAGAATTCACCGATGTGCCAGTGATCCATCAGCAGTTTTCCGACCGATTTCACGGCACCGGATGAGACGATAAAGCTTGCGCAGACAATGGCGCCGAGCACCTCCGACGTGCGTCGGCCCTCCATGAATCCGAACACCAATCCCCAGATTAACCCCAGGGGCAAGCCATTCAAGAACAGCGCCAGCACATTCCATGGTGCCGGGATTACGGCGAATGCCAGCAACGCCACCCAGGACAACGAAATGAGTTGAAAGATGGCGCCGGCGCGCTTTTGAGGCGCGATTTCCGCTATGAATTTGACGCCGATCAACTTCGAGAGGGCGTAGCCGAACACCTGTGCAAGCACCAGCGCAATCTTATAGTCAAGCGCAATGTGCCATCCGGGGACGTTCGTGAACAGGGCGACCGAGAACGGCTTGCGAAACGCATACATGGAGAAATATGCCGCAAAGCCCGCCGACCCCGCGAACACGGTGAAAAGAAACGGATTCGCCTTTTCCAACGCCTGATGGAGTCTCTTTGTCACGTGAGGGCCTTAAGCTTATTGCGGAATGTGGGAGACTATCGCGAATGGCGGCGCGCCACTTAGGTGTCATCTTCTTGTAGTATTTGATCGCCGGATTTTACCCCCAAAAAGAGCAAGCCATCAGTTCAGCTGTCGCCGTTCCCGGAGTTTTTGACATCGCCGTGGTAGGCGCGGGCATTATCGGCCTGTCGTGCGCACGCGCCGCAGCGTTAAGGGGGCTGCGCGTGGTTGTCATCGATCGCGACGCGCAGGCGAACGGCGCATCGGTGCGCAATTTCGGCTTCGTCACGGTAACCGGGCAGGAACGGGGCAGCGCCTGGCAGCGCGCACGCAAGACCTGTGCGATCTGGCAGGAAGTCTGCCGGCAAGCCGATATCCCGATACTGCAGCGCGGGTTGTGGATGACGACGCGACGCCGAGAAGCGCTGCCGATTTTAGAAGCGTTCTTGGCAACCGAAATGGGCGAGGGGTGCGAGATCCTCAATCCCGCGGCGGCGCGCGCGCGCGGCGTACCGATTGCCCATCAAGGTGTGCAGGCGGTGCTGACGAGTTCCCTCGACATCCGGGTCGAGTCGCGGGAGGCCATTCCGAAGATTGCTGCATGGCTTGCCGAACAGCTCGGGGTAGTCTTTCTGCGCCAGACGGCGGTATTCTCGGTTGATCCGCCAAAGCTCGAGACCTCGCGAGGCAGCGTGCAGGCCGAGGCGGCAATCGTCTGTCCCGGAGACGATCTTGCAACTCTCTTTCCCGATCGGATCGCGCGTTACGGTGTGAGCCGCTGCAAACTGCAAATGCTCAAGCTCGCGGCTCCCGGGTTTCGCTTACCCGGCGTGGTGATGTCCGATCTCGGGCTGCTGCGCTATGCAGGATATTCGGCTTTGCCCGAAGCGCAGGCGCTGCGCGAACGTCTCGAGGCCGAGCAGGCTGAACATCTGCGCCACGGCATCCATTTGATCGTCGCGCAGGGCGCGGATGGCAGTCTCATCGTGGGCGACAGCCACCATTACGCGAAGACACCGGAACCGTTCGCAAGCGACAGGGTGGATCAGCTCATTTTGGATGAATTCGCGGCGGCGATCGGACCGCCGTCCGCGGTGCTGGAGCGCTGGATGGGTACCTATGCCTCATGCGTGGACCGGACGATGCTGATGGATGCACCGCAGTCCGCCGTTCGGCTGGTCATGATCACCACCGGCACCGGCGCATCAACTGGATTTGCAATCGGGGAGGAAGCCGTCGCTGATATTTTCGGCAACGACGGAGGCTAAATGGCAATTCGCGATCGATTCGATTTGGTAATTATGGATTGGGCCGGGACGGTCGTGGATTTCGGCTGCCATGCGCCCGTCACGGCGCTGAAAATGGCTTTCGAGAAGCGCGGCGTGCAGATAAGCGATGCGCAGGCGCGCCGCGACATGGGCAAGGCCAAGGTGGATCATGTGCGCGCATTGCTACAGGATCCTGCCATTGCCGGCGCCTGGGTGAGCGCGCGCGGCGGCGCCGCCGGCGAGACGGACATCGCTGCGCTAATGATGGATTTGGAACCGCTGATGCGCGATCAGGCGATGCGAGCGTCGCGCCTTATCGAGGGCAGCGGAGCCGCTCTCGCGGCGCTGCGCTCAGAGGGGATCAAAGTGGGATCCTCGACCGGCTATACGCGCGAGATGATGGCGCCGGTCCTGCGTGACGCTGCGGCGCAAGGCTACGTTCCGGATCACCTGGTTTGCGCGGGCGAGACGCCCACCGGCCGGCCCAGTCCTTTGATGATCTACAAGGCCTGCGCGGAATTGGGCGTTTGGCCTTTTTCGCGCGTGGTGAAAGTGGATGATACGGAGGCCGGCGTAGCCGAGGGCCGTGCCGCAGGTTGTTTTACCGTGGGCGTTGCGGCATCGGGCAATGGCCTCGGCATGTGTTACGCGGCATGGCTGGCATTGAGCGCCGGCGAGCGCGCGGCGCGCGTCGCCGCCGTGGAGAGATCCTTGCTCGCCGCCGGCGCCGATGCCGTGATCGATACCATTGCCGGTCTTATCCCCGTGTTGGAGCGCGCTGCGCAGGGGTAAACCTAAACCTGCGTCAAAGTTCGATAGACTTTGCTCAGCTCACGCGGTAGCGCCGTCACATCGTCGATGACCAGGTACCGGGATTCGCGGCACATGCGGCGCAGGTAGTCATGACCCGCAGGATCGATGGTCACGCAAAAGTCCGTGACGCCCGCGCGCTCGGCTTCACGCAAAGCGCGCGCCGTATCCTGAATGCCGTACTCGCGATCGGTACGGTCCGCGCCATAGTCGTGGTCTTCCGGGTAGCCATCCGAAATGATGATCAGTATTTTCATGCTTGCTGACTCGCGTGCGAGCTTGCTCAACGCGTGGCGAATCGCGGTCCCCATTCGCGTTGAACGGCGCGGTTGAATTGCGGCCAGTGCCGCCCAGGTCCGAACAGACAGTTTGTCCGCGAAATCCTTGGCCACATGAAACTCGACATTCTCGCGCCCATCGCCTGAAAAGCCGTAGATTGCATGGCTGTCGCCCAGCCTTTGCAGTGCATCGCACATCAATGCCAACGCGTCTTTCGATACGTCGATGACCCGCCGTTTTGGCGGGGCAGGAGCGCTTGGCGCGTCCGGGTAATCGACCCGGCCTGCGTACAGGTAGAGTCCGCTCTCCTGCGGCTCGGCGGGCGCCGCGACGACGGCAGCGGCGGCCTCCTTGTCCGGGAGCGCGAAGTCGGTGGACGCGCTCATGTCGACCAGAAATGCGGTTGCCACGTCGCGCAACGCGCGATCGCGCCGCACGTACAAGTGCGAATCGTCGGCATGTCCCCTGCGTCGTTCGATCACGGCATCGATCACGCCATCGAGGTCCAATTCATCGCCGTCGCTGGTGCCGAAAACACGTTGCCATGCTTGCGGTTTTATGAAGCCGAACTGGCGGCGTACCTGGCTGGCAAGCGCGGAGTGCCGGCGCCGTACATCATCGATAAAGCTGAATTGGTCGCCGCGCAGCCGCTGCTCGAAGATCCGGCACCACGCGGGGAGATACGCCTGGCGAATGTAATCCCACTCATCGTACAGAAAGCTGCGCAGCCCATCGTTGTCCGACCGATGTGCCGCCAAGTGCGATCGGGACAGAAGTGCCGGTGTGTCCAGAGCCGCTTTGGCAGCATCGTCTGCCGCGAATTTTGTCGATTGCCGATCGGCAGTGCGCGGGGCCTTTTGTCCCCGTGCATGGCGCTTGGAAATGAGGTCCGCCTGAAACTCGCCGCGAAAATCGACGCCCTGAATGGCGTCATCCAGGCCGGGATCTATTTCGGCCTCGCTCCTCTCGTTCGTCAGTTGCTCGGCGGCGGCCTCTGCGGCCGGCAGCGGTGCCCGGGGGGCGCTGCGCATTAAAACCTCGATTTCCGTGCAGATATCCAGCGAAATTGCGGCGCTGACGCACACATCGATGTTTTCCTCCTGCACCTTCGCTGCCATTTCGATCAGCCGGCCCAGCAATCCGCTGGAATCGTTTGCGATCAAGTTCTCCGGACGGGCTCCGAGGGAAAACTGCAGCAGTCCTTCGATGAGGGCGGGTACCGGGCGCAGCGCATGGGCGAGCGGTCTGCCGGAGAGCGCGTGAGCCAGAACTCGCTCAAGGTCTTTGCGCGCGCCCGGGTAGCGGCGCCGAATGGCACAATCGATGCGCAAGTCCTCAACGGTCGAAAAAACCCGGTATAGCAGAGCGGGTCTGGGCCAGTTTGCGAACGATTGCTCGAGTGTTGACTCGCCGCCCGGCTGAAAGGTGTATGTGCCCTCGATGAGATAGCCTATCTGATGCAATACCGAAATTCGGAATGCGCCGAGGTTTTGTTCCGTGCATGCGAAATCGGCGATTTCCGCCGGCAAATAAATAACGTCGACTTCGGCGATGAGGTCGGCGTGCTTGCGCGAGCGGCGCGTTTCAGCGGTTTTCAGATGCAGGTATCGGCCGGACAATGCTTCCGCGAACAAGCTGAGGTGGCGGTGAGTGTCTGCAAAGCGGACCCGCTCAGCGGAAAAGGACCGCGCACCCGCCTCGCTCATGGCAACAACACGTCGATGATGGCTGCAACCGCTTTTTGCACCTCGCCGTCGTCGGTGACCGCACGCGTGATCGCGACATCGCAAGCCCGGCGTGGTTCGATGCCGCCGGCCGCCAATTGGGCGGCATAAACCAGCAACCGCGTGCTGACGCCCTCCTCAAAGCCATGTTCACGCAAGTTTCGAACCTTGCCGCCGATGATCGCCAGGCGCTGGGCCAGTCCAGGGTCGACGCCGCTTTCGTGGGCGATGATCGTGGCCTCGATCTCGATCTCGGGGTAGCCGAATTCCAGGCTTACGAAGCGTTGCCGCGTAGAGGGCTTGAGGTCCTTTAGCACGCTTTGATAGCCGGGATTGTAGGAAATGACGAGCAAGAAATCGGGATGCGCGTCCAGCAACTCGCCGGTTTTCTCGATGGGCAGCACCCGCCGATGATCCGTCAAGGAATGGACCACCACGGTGGTGTCCTTGCGCGCTTCCACGACTTCATCGAGGTAACAGATGGCGCCGCTGCGAACGGCGCGGGTGAGAGGTCCGTCCATCCAAACGGTTTCATCGCCCGCCAGCAAGTAGCGTCCGACCAAATCGGTGGCGCTCAGGTCTTCATGGCAGGCAACGGTGATCAGCGGTACTTCCAAAGCGCGGCGCGCGGAGTTTTCGCGTCGATAGAGGTGCCAAGTCATGTGTTCAACAAAGCGAGTCTTGCCGCAGCCGGTGGGTCCTTTCAGCAGCACGGGCAATCGGCTGCGGTAAGCCGCTTCGAACAGATTCACCTCATCTGCCAGAGGCAGATACCATGGCTCCGCAGAAAGATTCATAAGCATCCTATTGGATCATGCATGGGCAGTGCGTGCCATAATAAGCCGGAAAGGATTGCGGATTGAAAGCGAGTCGGCCACCATGAAAAGCAATGCCCAACATGGCTAAGGGAAATCGCCGTCCCATTGCAAAAGTGCCCCCGCTGGTGCTGGCGGTCTTGCTCGCAGCGGCATCCTCGCTGTGGGTGCCCGCGAAGGCCGCAGCCGGCGCGCCCGACTATCAAGTGTACGTATCGAATGAGAAATCCGGGGATGTCACTGTCATCAACGGCGGCGATTTCAGCGTCGCCACAACCATTGCGGTAGGCAAGCGGCCGCGTGGTATTCACGCCAGTCCGGACGGCAAAACGGTATATGTGGCCTTGAGCGGCACGCCGATCGAAGGCGCGCCGCAAATCGACGCCCGCGGCAATCCCGTGTTCGCCAACAAGAAGGACGATGATGACGATGCGAGCGCCGACAAGGCCGCCGACGGAGTCGGCGTGGTGGACACCGCCGCCAAGCAGCTGCGCCGCAAGCTCAACGCCGGTTCCGATCCGGAGGAATTCGCGCTGAGCAAGGACGGCAAGCACATCTACATTTCCAACGAGGACACCAAGACCGCCAGCGTGATCAATATCGAGACCGGCAAGCTTGAACACCTCATCCCGGTGGGCCAGGAGCCGGAAGGCGTGACCACGACACCCGACGGTAAACAATTTTACGTCACCTGCGAAGCGGGCGGCGATATCTACGCGATTGGCACCAGCGACTACATGGTTGCTGCACATTTCAAGGTGAATGGACGGCCGCGTAGCGTGGATTTTCTGAGCAAGAGCGCCATCGGATTCATTCCATCGGAATCGGCGGGGGAGATCAATGTCATAGATACGGCGAATGCGCGGGTGCTGAAGACCTTGACCCTGCCTGCCGGATCGCGGCCCATGCGCGTGCGTGTTTCGCCGGATGAGACGAAGCTATATGTGAGCAACGGGCGCGCGGGAACGATCTCCGTGCTCGACACCCATACCTACGAGGTTCTTGACACGATCAAGGTAGGCCCCAGGCCATGGGGGATTGGAATTTCACCGGACGGGAAATTCCTGTTTGCTGCGAATGGCTATTCGAATGACGTATCGGTAGTGGATCTTGAAACCAATAAGGAAGTTACGCGAGTCAAAGCGGGCTTGAGTCCCTGGGGCATTGCCGTCGTCAGGGTTGCTTCCCGACGATAAACACCGCTTGATCGACAATGCTGCGTGTAAATCCCTCCTTGTAAGCGCGTGCGCGCAGAACCATGGGGCGGGCGATCTTTATCGGCTTGTCGTAACGCATATCCGACGCGCCCGGCTCGGATCCATCCAATGTGTAGCGAATGTCGGCGCCAGATTCAGCCGCCAGCGAAATCTCAATGGGATTAGGGAAGCTGCCGCCTCGCGGCAGTATTGTGGGCGGCGCCAGCACGGCGCGCCCTGGCATGCTGTCGATCCATTCATTGAGAAGATGCACGCCGCGCTGATCGATGGTTTCGCGCGCGAGCGGCGGCATCTTGATGTCGTCGACTGTATTGAGCCGCATGTAGGCGATCGAGCGCCAAATGTCGTGAGGTGAGATCACGCGGGGCCGGTCGATTCCTTGATCGATTAGGACGGGACCGTCGATCAACGCTTGGTCAGCCAGCGGGGTGCCGTAACGGGCGTCGAAGTTCGCAACCGTGCCGCCGGGTCGATGGCACTGGGAACAATTGGCGTCGAGATAAGATCGGGCACGGTCTTGCAGGCTCCTTGACTCATCATCCGAGGCGGCAAGAGCAGGCAGGTTGCGCAAATCTTCTTCCCTAACCTGCGGTGTCAGCAAACCGATGTGACTCCAAGCGCGCAGCTCGTTGTCGGCTATGCCCGAAGGATAGGTGAAACTACGGTTCAACTGCCGCGTCTTCACACCGAGCACGCCGCCGGCCTTGGCGGTGTGACATTCCAGACAGTCTTTCCGGCTCGGGTAGTACCACTCCTGATCATGCATCTGCCCGCCCGCCGCCTTCACGGAAACGTCTTCGGTTTGGGAGGCATCGAGCAGGTCGGCGTCGCTGCCGTCCGCGCGCCATTTGTATACGACGCCGTACACTCCGCCGGCGGCGTCGCGCACCAACAGGCGGGTTTCGAGCCGGCGTTTGGTGCCGGGATTGGTTGCATCGGTCGGCAGTTCAAATGTCTTCACAAAAACGGTGCCCGCCGGGAAACGCCACTCTCCCGTCGGCGCGAAAACGATCTCGCCCTTCGGCACCGCGATGAGGCGCGACTTATCGGCGCCATCCGACCAAAAAGCGACGATGAGATCGTAGGGGATGAGCCCCTCGCTCGGAATCAATTTGGAGGTATCGCTGAAAACGCCGGTTTGCGAGAGCAGCCTTGGGATATCGCCGTCGGGGCGCGAGGGCATGTGAAGATAGGGGACCGTTTCGACTCGCGACGCGATGCCATGCGGCGCGTGCCGCGTACAGCCAGGCAATGCCGCGACGAGAAACGCAAGACTGGTGGCTGCCGCGGCCTTCAATCGGTACCCATAGTTTGACCTCAATATATAGTACCCAATTGGCCACCCAATTCCATGAGATGCCCATGAAGCCCAACCTACCGATGCTCTTGAGTGTAAACGGCGGCTACGTCGATACTGCCGGGTTCCTTGCATTGCACGGCCTGTTTACCACTCACGTGACCGGCAACTTTGTGACCCTCGGTGCTGCGCTGGTACTCGGAACCAGCGGCGCGGTCGCCAAGCTCCTGGCGCTTCCGGTTTTCTGCGTGGTTGTCATGGGCGTGCGGCTGATCAGCGTCGCGCTCATGTCGAGCCGCTTTAGGGGGTTGCGGCCCATACTGGGGTTGAAGTTGATGCTGTTGTTTCTCGGCTCGGGACTGGCAATTGGACTCGGGCCCTTCGAAAGCGGCGACGGCTGGGCTGCAGTACTGACGGGCATGACCCTGGTGTCCGCGATGGCGATCCAGAATGCCATCCATCGAATTCACATGACCGCCTTGCCGCCGACCACGATCATGACCGGCAACACCACCCAGGTGATGATCGACCTCGCCGACCTAATGCGCGGCATGCCGACGGATACCCGAAACGCAATCCATGCGCGGCTGTCGCGAATGTCGGGCAGCCTCGCGGCATTTGCCCTGGGCTGTGCTGCGGCAGCCTTGATGTACGCCAAGCAGGGTATATGGTGCTTTGCGCTGCCGCCCATCGTCGGCGCATGCACATTGCTGTTCCGGGAACCGGTGCCGCCAAAAAATCCCTGAATCCATGTCCTCATATGCCCGCCGATTTCGATGTCCTTATTAGGAAACGGAACTCGGGAGCCGAACATGGAAAATGCGATTAGCCGGGGCAGGGGTCGATCCGAGCTCGCAGCCGATAGGACTGCACAGCGGAATACCGGGCGGTCAACGATGGAGCAGGTAAAGCTTGCCTTGCTATGGCTGGCAGTGATCCTGCCCATGGTGTGGGGCGCGCTGGATGCGCTTCGGGACGTGAGGTATTTATTTCCGTAGCGCTATACTGCCCCCAGAATCAACGCTGGGGGAAATCATGCTTCATTCCGTTTTCGCGGCAGCGACGCTGCTGAGCCTTTCATTGGCCTCGACCGATATCGCCGGCGCGCAAACGCCTGCTGCCGGCGGTGCGGCCCCCACCGGCGCGGCCCAAGCTCCCGCTGACTACGCCAATCCCGATATCTGGTTGTGCAGGCCCGGCAGACAGGATGCCTGTACGGTATCGCAGGATGCGACCATCGTAGCGGCCGATGGGAAGCTGACGCGCGAAGCATTCCATCCGGCCAAGAATCCGCCGATCGACTGCTTCTACGTTTATCCGACCGTGTCGGGTGAACCGGGCGGAAATTCCGATCTCAATATCACCTCTGCCGAAAGATCGGTTGTGAATGCGCAATTTGCCCGCTTTGCGGCCAAGTGCCGGCTCTTTGCCCCGATGTATCGACAAGTCACGTTGACTGCGCTGCGTGCGATGATTGCGGGAACACCGATACCGGTTGACCGTGATCTGGGATACAACGACGTGGTTGCGGCCTGGAATTACTATCTGGCGCATGACAACAAGGGCAGGGGCGTCGTGCTCGTGGGGCACAGCCAGGGATCGGGCGTTTTGACGCGGCTAATCAAGGAAGAGATCGACGGCAAGCCCGTCCAGGACAAGATGATCTCCGCCATCCTGATGGGAAC
>DASXNX010000153.1:0-19540 GCA_036494725.1 Steroidobacteraceae bacterium | reverse complement strand
GCCGTGCTGCTGTCGAATATTCCCGCCACCTCGAAGGCCTCGAAGGCGTCGGCGGCGAGCACTTCTGCCCACTTGTAGCTGTAGTAGCCCGCGGCATACCCGCCCGCAAATATGTGCGCGAAGCTCGCGGGCATGCGGTTGAACTGCGCCGGCTGCACGACCGCGACACGCCGCCTAACCTCCGCGAGTGTTTCGGCCACCCTGGCTCCCAACCGGGGCTCGAAATTCGCGTGCAATTCGAAATCGAAGGTGGCGAGCTCGATTTGCCGCAGCGTGTCGAGCGCGGCATTGAACGTGCGCGTGCCCACGAGCCGCTGCAGCAGGTCCACCGGCAGCGGCTCGCCGCTGTCAACATGCGCCGAAATGAGCGGCAGCACCTCGGGGCGCCAGACGAAATTTTCCATGAACTGGCTGGGCATTTCGACGGCGTCCCAGGCAACACCGTTGATGCCGGCAATGCTGGGGTACGCGACGCGCGTCAGCATGTGATGCAGACCATGGCCGAATTCGTGGAACAGAGTGATGACTTCGTTGTGGGTCAACTGCGACGGAGTCGAGCCCACCGGCGCCGTGAAATTGCACACCAGCTGGGCGACCGGCAGCGCCGCTCCGGAGGGCAGGGATTTCGCGGCGACGCACTCGTCCATCCACGCTCCGCTGCGTTTCTCGCCGCGCGAGTACGGATCGAGAAAGAAGCCCGCGACGACCTTGTCGTCCCGGTCGAGCAGGTCGTAGTAGCGCACGCTGGGGTGCCACACGGCGACGTCGGGACGTTCGCGTACCGCGATGCCGTACAGGCGCCGGATCAGCACGAACAATCCGCTCAACACTTTCGGCAGCGGAAAATAGGGACGCAACGCTTCCTGCGACACCTTGAAGCGGCTTTCCTGCAGCTGCTCGCCATAGAAGGCCAGGTCCCAGGCATTGAGCTTGCGGCCCGCAAACTGCTCGAGATCCAGGAACTCCTCGCGCGCCGCCGGCCGGCAGCGCCGCGCCAGATCGTCCAGAAAGGCGAGCACCTGCTTGCTGCTCTTCGCCATGCGGGTGGTGAGGGCGTAGTCCGCAAAATTGTTGAATCCCAGCAGGTTGCTGAGCTCGTGGCGCAGGGCGAGGATTTCCTCGATGATGGCGGTGTTGTCGAAACGCCCGGCGCTCGGGCCGAGTTCCGACGCGCGGGTGATCCACGCTTCGTAAATGTCGCGCCGCAATTGCTCGCTTTCGGCGCTCGCCATGATCGTCATGTAAGTAGGCTGGTCGAGCTTGAACAACCAACCGGCTTGCTGTGCCTCGCGCGCATCCGCCGCAGCGCGGTCGATGGCGTTGCCGGGAAGGCCCGCGAGTTCCGCGCTGTTGGTGATGGTGCGGGTATAGGCGCCGCCGGCGTCGAGCACGTTCTCCGCGAATTTGGTGGCGAGCTGTGCGAGGCGCTGCACCACCTCGCGATAGTGGGCTTTCTTGTCGGCAGGCAGGTCCACTCCGGCCAGGCGGAAATCGCGCAGCGCGTTCTCCACCACCTTGCGCTGCGCCGGCTCGAGAGTGCCGCCTTCGGCCTCGAGCACGTGCGCATAGGCAGCCTGAAGCGCCGTGTTCTGGCCCAGCTCGGAGGAGTACTCCGTGAGCAGCGGCACGCATTCGTTGTACGCCTCGCGCATCTGCGGGGAATTGGCCACAGCGTTCAAGTGCGAGATCGGACTGAAGCACCTGCTCAATCGGTAGCCCAGCTCCTCCATCGGAATGACCAGAGAGGCGAAGGTCGGATTGCTTTGCGCGGTCAATTCCGCGAGGCGCTCCCGATTTTCGCGCAGCACTTTTTCCAGCGCCGGGCGGGCATGGCTCGCCTCGATGCGGCCGAACGGCGGCAGCGCGCCAATTTCCAGAAGTGGGTTATTCACACGTGCGATTCTACCAGACGCACCAAAAACTTCGCGGGCGGCGGCGCGGCGCGCGAACACGTATCATGGATGTCGGCTCATCTCAACAACGGAATTTAGCGTGTCCGACCAGGTATTCGATTTGATCAGCGTCGGGGGCGGAAGCGGCGGCCTCGCCTGCGCACAACGCGCCGCCGAATACGGCGCCAAGGCCGCGGTGATCGAGCCGCACCGCTTGGGAGGCACCTGCGTGAACGTGGGCTGCGTGCCGAAGAAAGTCATGTGGAACGCGGCGGGCATCGCCTTGAGCGTGAGCGATGCGCATGACTACGGCTTCGAGGTCCGGCCTGGCGCGAACGACTGGCCGCAGCTCAAGCGCAAGCGCGATGATTACGTGCTGCGCCTGAACGGCATTTACGAGCGCAATCTCGAGGCCAAGGGCGTGACCTACGTGCGCGGCGCGGCGCGCTTCACGGCGGAGCATACCTTGGAGGTGGGCGGCCGGCGCTTGAGCGCGCGGCACATCGTGATTGCCACGGGGGGCAGGCCGATGCTGCCGAATTTGCCGGGGGCGGAGCTCGGCATCACCTCGGACGGTTTTTTTGAACTCAAAGAACGGCCGCAGCGCGTCGCGGTCGTGGGCGGCGGCTACATCGCCTGCGAGCTGGCGTCGGCATTCAGGGAGCTCGGCAGCGAGGTGCAGCAGTTCATCCGCAAGGACCGCCTCATCAACTACTTCGACGCGATGCTGGGGAAATCGCTGATGCGCGAAGTCCGCGCTCAGGGCATCGTGATCGAGGAACGCGTGGTGCCGGCAGCGGCGCGCGAGGAAGCGGGCAAGAAGATCCTCGTGGCGCAGGACGGCCGCGAATTCGCCGGCTTCGATTGCCTGCTGTGGGCCATCGGGCGCGAGCCGAATGTCGCGGGACTCGATCTGCAAAAAGCCGGCGTGGCGCTCGATGACGGTAATTTCGTCATCACCGACGAGAAACAAAATACCAATGTGCCCGGCGTGTATGCGATCGGCGATGTGACGGGACGCGTCGCCCTGACGCCGGTGGCGATCGCCGCGGGCCGGCGCCTGAGCGATCGGCTGTTCGGCGGCAAACCTGAACGGCATCTGGAATATCGCATGATTCCGACCGTCGTGTTCACGCATCCGCCCATCGGCACGGTCGGGGCAAGCGAGGCCGAGGCGCGCGCGCAGTACGGCGACGCGGTGAAGGTGTATGTGGCGGACTTCACGCCGATGTACCACGCGTTGACCACGCGCAAGACGCATACCGACATGAAACTGGTATGCGTCGGGCCGGAACAGCGGATCGTCGGCTGCCACATCATCGGCACCGGCGCGGACGAAATGCTGCAGGGATTTGCGGTGGCGATGCGCATGGGCGCGACCAAGGCGGATTTTGACGACACCGTGGCCATTCATCCCACGAGCGCCGAGGAACTCGTCACGATGCGCTAGCAGCGGGCGCCGCCGAAAACCCGCCGTTACGCGTGTTGCGCCAATGCTTCGAGCGCCGGAGCCGTGTCGGGACGAATTCCGCGCCACAACAGGAAGGATTCGGCCGCTTGTTCCACCAGCATGCCCCACCCCTTGGTGGTGCGGGCGGCATGCAATGACTTGGCCCACAAGGTGAACGGCGTGTGACCGCGGCCGTAGGCCATGTCGTAGCAAACGCTTTCCTCGCCCACGAGACCGGGCGGCAACTCGGGCATTTCTCCCTGCAAGCTCGCCGATGTGGCATTGATGATGAGATCGTAGGGCGGACCGCGCACTTCCGAGAATCCGCAGCCGGATATGTCCCCCAGATCGGAAAATTCCTCGGCCAGCTTGCGCGCCCGGGCCGGCGTGCGGTTGGCGATGACGACTTCGCGCAGCTCGCGCTCCATCAACGAGCCGAGCACGCCGCGCACCGCGCCGCCCGCGCCGAGAATGAGCACGCGCTTATCCGCGAGCGCCATCCCGAGGTTGTTCTCCAGATCGGCGGTCAATCCCAGGCCGTCGGTATTGTCGCCGAGCAGCGAGGTTTGCTCGAAAAAAGCGATGGTGTTGACGGCGCGCGCACGCTCCGCCCGTGGTGTCAGCTCATTGACCAGTTCCGCAGCCGCTTGCTTGTGCGGCAGGGTCACGTTCAGTCCCTTGATGCCGCCGGCGAACAGACGCAGCGCGTCGCGGCGGAAATTCTCCGGGGGAATGTCGAACAATCGATACACCAGATTTTGGGCGGTGGCCTTGGCGAACATGCCATGGATGAACGGCGACCAGCTATGCGCGATGGGATGACCCGCAACGCCGTACTGATCGGGCACCTCGGTGCTCGGATGATCGCTCACTCTTCGAGCCACTCCGCGGCGCGTTTCGCAAAGTAAGTGAGTATGCCGTCGGCGCCCGCGCGCTTGATGCAGAGCAGCGCCTCCAGCGCCGCGGCGCGCTCACTCAACCAACCATTGCCCGCGGCGGCCATGATCATGGCGTACTCCCCGCTGACTTGATAGACGAAGGTGGGCATGCCGAAGCGATCCTTCACCCGCCGCACGATATCAAGGTAGGGCAGGCCGGGTTTGACCATGACCATATCGGCGCCCTCGGCGATATCCAGCGCCACTTCGCGCAACGCCTCATCGGAGTTGCCTATATCCATTTGATAAGTGTGCTTGCCGCCGCCGCCCAGCTGCGCCGCCGAGCCCACCGCGTCGCGAAACGGGCTGTAAAAGCTCGAAGCGTACTTGGAGGCGTAAGCCAGAATTCGCGTGTTCACCAATCCCGCGGGCTCGAATGCAGCGCGGATGGCGCCGATCCGCCCATCCATCATGTCCGATGGGGCGACGACATCCGCGCCGGCATCGGCATGGGAACGCGCCTGGCGCACCAGCGCCTCGACCGTCACATCGTTCAGCACATAGCCGTTGCCGTCGATCACTCCATCCTGTCCGTGCGTGGTGAAAGGATCGAGCGCCACATCGGTAATGATTCCCAGGTCCGGAAACGCCTTTTTCACGGCTCGCGTCGCGGTCTGGGCAATGCCATTGGGATTCCAGGATTCGCGGCCGTCCAGGGTCTTTTTCGCCTCGGGAGTGACCGGAAACAGAGCAATGGCGGGAATTTTGAGCCGCACCAGGGACTCGCACTCGCGCAGCAGCTCGTCCACCGACAGACGCTCGATTCCCGGCATGGAAGCGACCGGTTGCCTGCCGCGGCCCTCGATCACGAATATCGGGTAAATCAGCGAATCGACGCTCAAACGGCATTCGCGCATGAGGCGGCGTGAAAACTCGTCGCGCCGCATGCGCCGCATGCGGGTGGCTGGAAATGAACTGCCGGCGATTCCGGTCATATCGGGTGTGACTCCTATCATCAATACGTGCCCGGCAGGGGCTTTTGACCCGAACAGCCAGGTTCGTCGGCGCGGCCGGCGCAACGCGGTAATATCGCTTGGGCGATATATTAAGCCGGGTGCTGATTTATACATGAACGATGAGGTTGGCGGAAATCGCAGACGCGCCCGGTTCCAGGCGTTATGCCAAACGCTGCGCCCGGACCTGCTGCGCTTCGCATTCTGGCTATCCCGGGACCGCGCCTTGGCGGAAGACGTAGTGCAGGAAAGCATGCTGCGCGCCTGGAAGGCGCAGGATTCCTTGCTGGACGAGAACGCCGCCAAACCCTGGTTTTTGACCATCATCCGCCGGGAATATGCGCGCACCTTCGAGAGAAAGCGTTTGATTACCGTGGACGTGGACGATCTGATCGCCAAGGAGGAGCCGGTTCTGGCGGCTGCCGAGGAACAAGATTTGAGCGAAATGCGCGCGGCGCTGTTCAAGCTGCCCGATGAGTATCGAGAACCGCTGTTGCTGCAGGTCTTGATGGGTTATTCGACGGCCGAAATCGCGCGTGAGCTCGATTTGTCGGGACCCGCCGTGCTGACGCGACTGTTTCGCGCCCGCCAGCAGCTTCGCGTGCTATGCGGTGAAGATGCCGTACCGGACGGTGAAGCATGATGGATCACGAGCACTACCGCTCCGCGATGATGGCCGATCCGCGCGATCCGGACCCGGCGCTTCGCCAGCATCGGGAAAGCTGCGCCGAGTGCCGGGCCTTCGGCGACTCGCTGCTAAGCTTCGAATCGCGGCTCGAGCGCGCGCTCAAAGTGGATATCCCGACGAGCCGCGATGTCCTGCCGTTCGAGCGCAAAGCGGCGTCAGCCGCGCGTACGGCGCTCAAGGCCGGCCCATGGCGCCGCTTCGCGATCGCGGCCAGCGTCCTCATTGGATTGGGACTGGCCGGCGGCCTTTGGCTCGCGCTGCCGCAGCGCAGCCTGGCGGCCGACGTCGTCGCGCACGTCGAAGACGAACCGCAGTCGTGGCAGCCGCGCGACGCGGTGGCGGGCGCCGACCTGGAGGCGGTACTGAAGGACTCGAAGCTTCGATTGAAACCCGATGCCGGCATCGTCAGCTACGCCAGCAGCTGCTATTTCCGCAAGCACTTCGTGCCGCATCTTGTGGTTCAAACCGAGTCGGGGCCGGTGACCGTGATGGTGCTGGTCCATGAATCGGCAAGCCGACCGGTGCAATTCAACGAGCAGGGCTATCGCGGCAGCATCGTGCCGGTGCCGGGTCACGGCGCGATTGCGGTGCTCATGCGCGGCGCAGCCGCGGATCCGCCCGGCGCGGAGGCGCAGGCCCTGCAACGTATCGCCGAGCGCGTCAGCGAATCGATCGACTGGTCGACCTGATTAGATCCCGACTTCGCCGAGCAAATCGATGAGCCGCCGCGCGCTGGCCGCCAGTTGCGGGTGCGCGGCCTCGAATTGCACGGCGACCCGCTCCAGCCTGTCGGGAAGCGACGCCGGGGAGGCTGACGCT
Organism: Steroidobacteraceae bacterium; assembly: GCA_036494725.1. Taxonomy (GTDB): domain Bacteria; phylum Pseudomonadota; class Gammaproteobacteria; order Steroidobacterales; family Steroidobacteraceae; genus Bog-1198. The sequence continues at coordinate 12,800 of DASXNX010000153.1, read as the reverse complement.
TGATCGACCATGCGTTTCAGATCCGGAAGAATCTCATCGAGCGAGCGACGCGCGGCGGGATTTTCCTGCTGAGCGCGGGTCAATTCGTCGTGCAGCTTGGCCAGCTGGTCGCGCAGGGTATTTTGGTCCATGGGTCTTGTCCTCCGACCTATTGTGCCACTCGTTCGTCGGTCAGGCGCGCAACTTCGACGTAGCCCGCTCCTGCCGCGGCAATCGCGCCGTGAATCGCGCCGTAGGCATCGCGTAGAAACTGGTCCGCGCCGTACGGCGGGTTCACGATCAACAGTCCGCTTCCGGCCAACCCCAATCCGGCATCGTCCGGGTGGATCGCCAAATCCGCAAACAGCATTTTCGGGATCCGCAGGGCCTCGAAGCGGGTATGCACCATGGCGCGTTGCGTGGCGCTGCGGATCGGATACCACATCAGAAAAATCCCGGTGGGCCAGCGACGATACGCCTCCGCAAATGCGCGCAGCATCGTCTTCAATTCATCCAGACTTTCGTAGGGCGGGTCGATGAGCACCATGCCGCGCCGCTCATCGGGAGGCAGGAAGGCTTTGAGGGCGGAATATCCGTCGCCGATCTCGGTGCGGATCCGACCGGACGACTCGATCTCGCGCTGCGCCGCCCGCGCCTCCGCGGGCGCCAGTTCCACGAACAGCGCGCGATCCTGCGGCCTCATGGCCGCTGCGATCAACGCCGGTGACCCGGGATAGCGGGGCAGCCGCTTGCCGCGCCGTGCGCGTATGGCGGCAAAATAAGCCGCCAAGGACTCATCGCCCAGGGCGTTGACGATGAGACGTTGAACGCCGCGCTCGGCTTCGCCGGATTTTTGGGCTTCCGGTGCCTGCAAGTCGTAAAAGCCGCGGCCTGCGTGGCTGTCCAGGGCGAAGAAGGGAGCGTCCTTGCGCTTCAACGCGTCGAGGCAGTACAGCACACCGACATGTTTGGCCACATCCGCGAAATTGCCCGCATGATAAACGTGCTGATAATTCATGGCGCAATTGTACGCGGCCCCCGCTCTTGCACACGGTCCCTCAGCTGGGCAGTCTGGTTCAATGAAAACCGGCAAATTGCAGTTCGACGGCGTCGAATATCTGGATGGCGGTTCCTCGGACCCCAAGATTCTGGGGTGGATGCAGGGCTCGCCGCCGCCGCCGTCGAAACTGATCCGTTTCCAGGACGACCGCTTTCTCGAATTCCCGCAGATCCGCTGGTCTTTGTCGCATATGCGCGAGCTGGCCCCGACGGCCGCCGTATGGCGCGGCAGTGGAGCGCCGAGCGAATTGGGACCGCCTGACGGCGGCAGCGAATCGTCCATCGATGCGCTCGAATTTGTGGACATGCATGGTCGCAAGCTCACCTGGGCGCAGGCGTTGCAAGACACCTACACCGACGGCATTGTCTTATTGCATCGCGGGCGCCGGATTTATGAGCGCTACTGCGGAGCTTTGCAGCCGCACGTGCCGCACGCCTGCTTTTCGATCACCAAGTCCTATGCGGCGACGCTGGCGGCGACGTTGCTGCACGAGAAGGTCTTGGACGAGAACAAGCGGGTGCCCTACTACCTGCCGGAGATGGCCGGCACTGCCTATGAGGACGCCACCTTGCGCCAGGTGCTGGACATGCAGGTCGGCGTCGCCTATTCCGAATTGTATGCGGACCCCAAGGCGCAATTCTGGGATTACGTCCGCGCCGGCGGCTATCGGCCGCGTCCGGCCGGCTATATGGGGCCGGGCAGCTTCTATGAATTTTTGCAGACGCTGCGCCACGAGGGCGCTCACGGCATGGGCTTTACCTACAAGACCATCAACACGGAGGTGATGTGCTGGATCATGCGGCGGGCCACCGGGCTGCCGCTGCAGGACATGCTCAGTCAGCGCATCTGGTCGCGCATCGGCTGCGAAGAGGACGCGTATCTCACGGTCGATCCCATCGGCGTGCCGATGGGCGGCGCCGGACTGAATGCCGCGCTTCGCGATCTGGCGCGCTTCGGCGAACTGATGCGTTGCGAGGGCGCCTGGCGCGGCCGGCAAATCATCCCCGCCGAAGTCATCGACGATATCCGCCGCGGCTCCGATCCGGCCAAGTTCGCGAGCGCCGGCTATACGCTGCTGCCGGGCTACTCATACCGCAACATGTGGTGGGTGTCGCACAACCCCGTCGGCGTGTTCGAGGGCCGCGGCATCCATGGCCAGCGCCTGTACATCGCACCGCAGGCGGAACTGGTGATTGCGCGCTTCTGTTCGCATCCGATTGCCGGCAGCGCCGCGAACGACCCGATAACGCTGCCCGCATTTCAGGCCATCTGCGATCTCGTGATGGGAGGTTGAATTTGACATCTTGCGCGCAGATTGTGCGGTTTCGAGCAGCAGTTCACAGTTGCGCCACTCGGGCGCGCACCGCATCGGCTACCATTTCGCGCATGAGCAAGGCCATCACCGACACGGCGGTCGAGGCGCATGAGTTTCATGCAGCCGACTTGACGGCGTGGCCGGTGCGCACGCCGATGGATGAGCGCCGTAGTCACGCACGCAAATCCGTCGCGATTCGAGCCAAGGTCACGGTATACGGAAAATCGGTGTTGCCGGGGACCACGCTGGATTTGTCGCAGACCGGAGCGAGCTTCACCGTGCCGTTTGAACTGGCGCAGGGCCAGATGTGCCTCATCGATCTTGAATTGGAAGCCTGCGGCGAGACGGCCGTGTTCCACATTCCTGCCGAGGTGCGCTACTGCGTGCAGGTGGGGCGATCGCGCTACCGCGCCGGCATGCGCTTCGGCGAGACCGACACCGCGACGTCCGCGTTGATCGAGTCGCTCCTGAAGACCCAGGCGCAGTAGACGGACTACGGCGCGACCCCGCCGTCCCATTCCGGAAAGGCGCGCAGCGCATCCACATAATTGTGTACGACGTCGGTGTGTGCATCTTCCTGCCAGCCGCCGGGTTGCGCGTTGCTGAACAGATCGCGCGGACGCCCCTTGGAATCGATCGAATACAGCATGAAATTCAGCGCCTGGCGGGCTTCATCCGCCAGGGGTCTGGATTCGGTGGCTCTGGCGTACATGGCGAGCACCGCGCCGTAGGTTGAATTCACTCCGCCCCAGGCTTGCCGGTCCTCGTCCTGCTCATGGCAGACGGTGATGCCGAATTCCTCGTGAGTGAAATTGCTGCGCACGAAGTCGATCAGGGTCCCGCTCGCGCGCCGCCAATCGGGATGAAGCGCCTGGCGCTTCTCCAGCAAGTAGCGGGCGAGATTCAACGGCGCCCAGGCGGATCGATTGGTGGGCGTATCGTGGTCCTCGAAGAACTGCGCGAACAGTGCGCCGTCGCCGGCGGCGTTGGGCAATTGATGGTCATGAATCCATTTCCACAATCTCTGACGCGGCGCAAGGAATTCCTCGAAGCCATGGCTGAGCAGCTGATCGTATAGCCGCAGGATGTAGGTCATGTTTCCTGAAACGGGCCCACGCCCTTCGCCGCTGCGGTAGTCGACGCGAAACGGCCACGGCGACTGCGCCGCGTCGCCATCCTGCTGTCGCGCGGCCAGAACGCGGGCGTTGCGCAGCGCCTGCGCCAGATAGCGGCGCTCGCCGGTGGCCTCGTACAGGCGCGCCAGAGCATGGCCGGCAATGCCGCCCTTGTCGGGCTCGATCTCGAAAGGGCGATCGGATTGCGAGCCGCAATCCGGGGCTTGAGGGAACTGGCCGCGCCGGCCGGTCGAGCGCGTGAAAGCCGGATACTTTCCCAGATCCGGGGTGAGCGTTTCGTTGATCAGGTAGTCGCCCATCAGACGCGCGCTCGCAAGCAGTGCCGGCTGCCGGGCGCCGCGCAGTTCTTGAAACTTAAGATGGGACAGAATGCCCATGCCATTCTGTGTGGCTGGGATGATGTCGGTGCGCGAGGCGATCGGAGTCCAGTCAACGTCCAGAAACGTCTCGCAGGCATAGCGCGGATAGCCGTGATCCAGCGGACACTGCCGGTAGAAATCCATTTGCAGATCGAGCGCGGCGCTCCACGGGCTCCAGGGTTTGAGAAACCCCTGCGAGTCGAACTTAAGCGTATGTCCGGCAATGATCATTGCAGCACCCGGTAGAAAATGGTGGTATCGCATAGACCGCCGTGCGGCAGCAACGCAAATCCGGGAATGAGGCCGCAACGCTGCCAGCCGAGTCGCGAATACAGCCGCTCCGCGTCGCCGCTCGCCGTGTCGAGAACGAGCAGGGTCTTGCCGGCGTCGCGGGCGCAGTTCTCGGCGGCGGCCAGAAGGGCCCCGCCGACGCCTTGGCGCCGGGCGCGGCGCAGCACCAGCATCTTCGCCACGTCCGCGCGGTGCGGCTGATTCTCAGGCTGCGCCGTCAGGATCTGCACCGAGCCGATGATGATCCCCGATGAATCATAAGCGGCCAGCAGGATGCGTTCCGCGAGCGCGGCGCTCGCGCCGACGCCGCGCCAGAAGTCTTCAGCAGTGGCGCGGGAGATCGGCAGCATGAAGCTCACCGATGCGCCGCCTTCCACGCAATCGATGAGCAGGTCGCAGAGCTCCCGTATCTCGCGCAGACCAAGAGTCTCGAGGCGCCGGATCGGTATGGCTTGGGCCACGCTCATCTTCGCGGCACGCGCGGCCGCTCGCCGGTCACGATCACAAAATAGCGCGCCGCCTTGCGGGTACGATTGCGAAATGCGACCGGCATGTTGAGCTGCATGGCGAGGCAGTCGTCCGGCGACAGCCGATGGGTCTCGCCGCCCACCGTCACCTCGATTCGCCCGTCTTGCACCCATATCTGCTGATGAATGCTCACGTCGCGCGCGCCGGTCTCGTAGGCCACCCGCGCGCCGCCCGGCAGCGTCACGTCGACGATCTGAATGGGGGAGGGAAAATTCGCCGGCGAGATATTGCGCCGTACATAGCCCGACTGAGGATCGCGCCAGGCGGTTCTATCCGTCGGCCGCGACACGGGACTTGGGCGGGCGCCGGGATCATCGAACAGCGTCGCGAGCGGCACGTTCAAGGCGGTGGCAATCTTTTCCAGGACCACGGCCGTGGGACTGCTTTCGCCGCGCTCCACCAGCGAAATCATCGAACGGCTGACCTCGCTGCGCGCCGCGAGAGTGTCAAGCGTCATGTGACGAGCGGCGCGCAAACTGCGCAGGCGGCCCGCAATGCGCGCGTTGATATCCTGCATACTGGACAGAGTGTCCATCAAATTAGAAACAGGGTCAATTCGCGCGCCGGCCGGAAGCTTTGGTCCACAATAGCGGGCGGCACCCACGATGACACTACGCGAACTAATGAAAATCGATCTGCCGGTCATCCAGGCGCCCATGGCGGGCTGGCAGGGCAGCGCGCTCACCGTCGCTGTGTGCAATGCCGGCGGCCTCGGCTCGCTGCCTGGTCTCATGCTCAGTCCCCCGCAGCTGGCAGCTGAGCTGGCCGCCATCAAGGCGCAGACCTCCAGGCCCTTCAACGTCAATTTTTCCTGCCACGAACAGCCTCGAGCCGACGCACGGCGGGAAGCCGCCTGGCGGGAACTGCTGGCGCCCTATTTCAAGGAATTTGAAATGACGATGGCCGAGGCTCCCTCCGCGCCCGCGCGCTCGCCCTTCAGCGCGGCGGCCGCGGACGTGCTGGAGCCCTTCAGGCCGGCCGTGGTGAGCTTCCATTACGGCCTGCCTTCGGCCGATTTGCTGGCGCGCGTCAAGTCGTGGGGTTCGACCATCCTGTCATCCGCAACCACGCTCGAAGAAGCGCGCTGGCTCGAGCAGCATGGCGCCGACGCCATCATTGCGCAGGGCCTGGAAGCGGGCGGGCATCGGGGACTTTTTTTGACGGAAGACCTGTCCACGCAATCCGGAACGTTCGCGTTGCTGCCGCAGATGGTCAAGACGGTCCGGGTGCCGGTCATCGCCGCCGGCGGCATCGCGGACGCGAAAGGCGTTGCGGCCGCCATGGCCTTGGGCGCCGCCGGCGTGCAGCTGGGTACTGCCTACTTGCTTTGCCCGGAGGCGACGACCAGCCCGGTCCATCGCGCGGCTCTCCGCAGCCCAAGGGCCTTCCATACCGCGCTGACCAACTTGTTTTCCGGGCGCCCCGCGCGCGGCATCCTCAATCGGCTCATGAAGGAAATCGGTCCGATCAACGCGGCGGCACCGGCCTTCCCGCTGGCCGCCGCTGCCCTAACCGGGCTGCGCAAGAAAGCGGAAGCCCTAGGCGCAGACGATTTCTCGCCTCTGTGGTGCGGCCAGAATGTCAGCGGCTGCCGGGAAGTTCCGGCGGCGGAATTGACCCGATCACTGTTCGCCTGAAGACACCGACACGTCCGCCGAACTGGGTGGGGTTAGTTTTCCAAGGCCACGGCGCGGCCGGCGCGCGCGCTTTCCAGAATGGCATCCATGATCAACATGATATCGACCGATTCCTCCGGGGTGGCACCGGACCAATGCGTTGGACCGTCTCGCACCAGCCGTTCGAAGGACTCCGCTTCCGCCAAAAAGCCGTCGGCCGCCGGCGTCTGAATCACGCTGTCCTGCGCGTCCGCGCCTGAACCTACGCGCAGGTGCAGTTCGCCCGGCTGCTGCGCGGAGGTGTGATTGAGGTAGGTGGTTTGAATGATCCCCGCGGCACCGGCTATCAATGCTTGCCGATGATAAGCGCTGTCGAAACTGCAGCTCGCCTGCGCCAGAAGCCCATCGGCGAACTCGAGCGTTGCCGCCAGACTTCGGTCGATGCCGCCGCTCCACTGCGCAAATGCGCTCACGCGCGCCGGCCTCTGCTTGGCTACGATGCGGATCAAGCTCACGGGGTATACGCCGGCGTCCATCAAGGCGCCGCCGGCCAGCTGCGGATCCAGGCGAATGTTATTCGAGGCGGCCAGCGTGAAACCCATGCCGGCGTGGATCAGGCGCGCCTGGCCGATGACGCCTGCCGCCAGCAACTCGCGCATCTTCAGGGTTTGCGGCTGCGCCAGATACGGAAATCCCTCCGCCAACCGGAGCTTGCTTTGCCGAGCCGCCTCGAACATGGCGCACGCCTCGCCGGCGGTAGCCGCCAGCGGCTTCTCGCACAAAACGTGCTTGCCCGCGCGCAGCGCGCGGATCGACCATTCGGCATGCAGGCTGTTCGGCAGGGGAATATAGAGGGCATCGATCTCCGGGTCGGCGAGCAACGACTCGTAGCTGCCGAAATGCCGCGCAATCGCGTTTTGCTCCGCGAAATGCCGCGCCTTGGCGGGCTCACGGCTCGCGACGGCGGTCACCGTCACGCACCGCGACGGACGCACGCCCGCGACAAATTTCCGTGCGATATTGGCAGTGCCGAGAATGCCGATGCGCAAAGGCGGGTTCAAATTCAAGACTGCCGATCGAATTCCGCCAGATAATCCCTGGGCCGCAGGAAATCCGTGTACAGCCTGGCTTCAGGCGAGCCCGCCTGCGCGTGCCAGTCGTACTCCCACCGCGCCAACGGCGGCATCGACATCAGGATGGACTCGGTGCGGCCGCGCGATTGCAATCCGAACAAGGTGCCGCGGTCGCAAACCAAATTGAATTCCACATAGCGGCCGCGGCGATACAACTGGAACTGACGCTCGCGCTCGCCGTACGGCAGATCCTTGCGCCGCGTAAGGATGGGCATGAAGGCCGGCAAAAAATGATCGCCCACGCTTCGCATGAACGCGAACGAGGCGTCGAATCCGGCTTCGTGGAGATCGTCGAAAAACAATCCGCCGACACCGCGCGTCTCGTTCCGATGCGGCAAAAAAAAGTAGCGATCGCACCAGTCCTTGTACTTCCGATACCAGTCCTCGCCGAATGGGCGGCACGCGTCCCGGGCGGTGCGATGCCAATGCAGCACGTCGTCGTCAAATGGATAGTACGGCGTCAAATCAAACCCGCCGCCGAACCACCACACAGGTTCGGCTGCGGCGTGGGCTGCCAGAAACCGGACATTGCAATGCGTGGTGGGCACGAACGGATTTCGCGGATGAAACACCAAGGACAGACCCATGGCTTCGAAGGGCGCGCCGGCGATGCCTTCGCGCGCGTGGGATGCGGACGCAGGCATCTTCTCGCCGAATACATGCGAGACCGATACGCCGGCGCGTTCGAAGATCCGGCCCTCGGTCAAGATGCGGCTTTCACCGCCGCCGCCTTCCGGCCGATTCCAGGGATCGCGAGTGAATTTCGCCGAATCGACCGCCTCCACCGCCGCTGTGATGCGATCCTGTAATTCGTTCAGGTAGCGCTTGACCGATGCGACGTTCACCGCGGAACTGCCGGTCGACGTTGTGCTGGGGTCACTCATGCAGGCAATGGTAGCGGTTACTTGGCGGAACTCTTCGCAGGCTTCGGTTTGGCCTTGGGTTTAGCTGCGGCGGCTTTTGCCGGCGCCTTCTTGTTGACTGCCGCCTTCTTGCCCTTGGCGGCCAACTTGACCGGCTTGGGCGCAGCGGCGTCGGCGGGTTTGCCAGGTTTGGCCGGAGCAGGTTGTGCGTTCTTCGCGCCCTTTGCACCGCGTCGGCCCCATTTACCGCGCTCCGGCGCCGCCGCCAGCAGGGCCTGGCATTCTTCCAAGGTCAGGGTTTTCGGCTCCTTGTCCTTGGGTATCTTCGCATTGCGCGCCTTGTCGGTGATATATGGGCCGTAACGCCCATTCAGTACCTGGATACCGGCATCGGGAAAATCCAAGATCAGCCGGTTGGCATCCGCAATTTCCTTCTCGCGAATGACTTCCAGCGCTCGCTCGTGCGTGATCTCGTACGGGTCATCGGTTTTCAGCGAAACGTACTTGGCGCCGTACTTCACATACGGACCGAAGCGCCCCACGTTGGCGGAGATCTCCTCGCCATTCGCGGCGGCACCCAGCTTGCGCGGCAGCTTGAAGAGCTCCATCGCCTGCGCAAAAGTGATCTGATCCATTTTCTGGCCGGGCCGAAGGCCCGCGAAGCGCGGTTTGTCGGCGTCGTCCTTGGTGCCGATTTGCACAAAGGGCCCGAAGCGCCCCATGCGGACGCTCATCGGTTTGCCGCTTGCGGGATCAACTCCAAGCTCCCGCGCCTGCGCGACTTCATCGCGGCTGACATTGGTTTCGGTGTGCTTTACGAGCTCGATGAAAGGCTTCCAGAATCTTTGCAGCAGCGGAACCCACTCCTGTTCCCCGCTTGCCACCTCGTCGAGGGAATCCTCCATCTTCGCGGTGAAATCGTAGTCCACATAAGTCGTGAAGTACTGGGTTAGAAATCGGCTGACGATCTTGCCGATGTCGGTGGCGGTGAAGCGCCGGCTTTCAATCTCGACGTATTGCCGATCGCGCAGCGTGGAAATGATCGACGCGTAGGTGGACGGTCGGCCGATGCCATATTCCTCCAGAGCCTTGACCAGCGAGGCTTCGGAGAATCGCGGCGGAGGCTCGGTGAAGTGTTGAGTCGGCAGCACCGCGGCCAGCTTCACGCGATCGCCTTCGTTCATGGCGGGCAGCACATGATCGGAGTCATCCTGGACGGCGTCGTCCAAACCTTCTTGATAGACGGATATATAGCCCGGCTTGATCAAGGTCGAGCCGTTGGCGCGTAGCACGCTGCGTTTGGGGCCGTCGGCACCCGCCAGCATCTCGACCGTGACGGTGTCGAAGATCGCGGGAGCCATCTGACAGGCGACGGTACGCTTCCAGATCAGCGAATACAGGCGAAATTGGTCTGAATCGAGCTTGCTCTCGATATCCCCGGGAAGCACGCTCGCCGCGGTCGGCCGAATCGCCTCGTGCGCTTCCTGGGCATTCTTCGACTTGGTCTTGAATATGCGGGGTTCTTCGGCGAGCCCGGCCGCGCCGTAAAGCGAGACGATGACCTCGCGAATCTGGCCGATCGCCTCCTGGGAAAGGTTCAGCGAATCGGTGCGCATGTAAGTGATCAGACCGACCTGGCCCTCGCCGATGTCGATGCCCTCGTACAGCTGCTGCGCCACGCGCATGGTTTTCTGTGCGCTGAAGCTGAGTTTGCGCGCGGCTTCTTGCTGCAGCGTGGAGGTGGTGAAGGGCGGCGCAGGATTGCGCTTGCGCTGCTTGCGGTCGACGGACAGCACGGTCAGTTCGCCCTTGGCGGCCTCGTTCAGATTCCGCTCGACCTCGCGGGCTTCGGCTTCGCTTACGAAGCTGAATTGCTCGACCTTGGCGCCCTGGTATTCGACCAGCTTGCCGGGAAATTTCTGCTGCGCATGCTCCAATTCGGCATCGATGGTCCAGTACTCGCGCGCGACGAACGCGGCGATTTCATCCTCGCGTTCGCAGATCATGCGCAGCGCCGGGCTCTGGACCCGGCCGGCCGACAGCCCGGGACGCACCTTCTTCCAGAGCAGCGGCGATAAATTGAACCCCACCAGGAAATCCAGGGCGCGCCGCGCCTGCTGGGCGTTGACGAGATCCACCGACAGTTCCCGCGGAGCGGCCATCGCCTCGCGTACCGAGTTCTTGGTGATCTCGTAGAACACCACGCGGCTCACGTCCTTGCTCTTCAATTCGCCCTTGGCTTTGAGCAGCTCGTACAGATGCCAGGAGATGGCTTCGCCTTCGCGGTCGGGGTCGGTTGCCAGATACAGGGACTTGGCTTTCTTCAGCGCCCGCGAAATCGCATCGATATGCTTCTGATTTCGCTCGACGATTTGATACTTCATCGCGAAGTGGTGCTTGGGATCGACGGCGCCTTCCTTGGGGACCAGATCGCGCACGTGGCCGTATGAGGCAAGCACCTCGAAGTCTTTTCCGAGGTACTTCTTGATGGTCTTCGCCTTGGCAGGCGATTCCACGATAACGAGATTGCTGCTCAAAGTCGTCTAATGCAAGGCGTCGGTGCGCTCTTCGAAGACTAAATCTTCCATTTGAGCGTAAGCGCTTTCCTGGCCCGGCTGACTGAACAGCACCATCAGCACGACCCATTTCACTTGCTCGATATCGATTTCGTCGGCTTCGAGCGCCATCAAACGATCGATCACCAGCTCGCGCTCGGTGCCGGAAAGTATCCGCACGTTCTCCAGGTACATCAGGTAGCCGCGGACGTCGGTATCGAGGCGGACCAACTCTTGGCTGCTGAAGACGCGCACGGCCCGCGCCGTGGCCTCGGCAACCTTGCCGAGTTGCTCGCCCGAAAGACCGTCGAGCCATTCCAGGGCCCTTTCGATGTCGGGCTCGGCAAAGCCGGCTTTGTCCAATTCGACCTTCAAGGTATTTCGATCAGGCCGCGGTTCATCGTCGGCGCTCATGTAATTCTCGAAGAGATAGATGAGTAGATCGAGAACGTTATCTTTCACCTCGGCTCCTAACGACGCGGGAGTAACGGCCCCCGGGGGCGGCCTGAACGTGGCCTTCGAGCTCGAGGATCATCATCATCGAGGACACGGCTTCTGGTTTGAATCCGGTGCGAACGACCAACAAATCGAGATCCACCGGATCAAAGCCGAGCGCATCTAACAAGATTTTGTGTTCCTTGTCCATGCCCGCTTCAAATCCCAAGCCCGCCGCCGGGGCTTTGGGAGGGCATCCAACCGTCGCGAAAAACCCTGAAAAGTTCAACTCGCTCAATATGTCAGCTGCGGATTCGGTCAGTTTTGCACCTTGACGGATGAGCTCGTGACAGCCGCGGCTCAAAGGATTGCGGATGGATCCCGGCACCGCAAACAGCTCCCGGCCATACTCACCCGCCATTCTGGCGGTGATCAAGGAGCCGCTGCGCTGCGCCGCTTCCACCACCAGGGTGCCCAGGCTCAATGCGGCAATGATGCGATTTCGCCGCGGAAAGTTCTCGCGGCGCGGCGGCGTCCCCAGCGGAAACTCGCTGATCACGGCGCCGCGGTGCCGGATTTCTTCGCTGAGGGAAAAATTGCGGCGCGGATAGACGACATCGATGCCGCTGCCGAGCACCGCGACGGTGGTCCCCTGCGCCGCGAGCGCTCCTCGATGCGCGGCGCTGTCGATGCCCTCGGCAAGTCCGCTGGTGACGCTCAATCCCCGGGTTGCCAATGTTTCGGCGAATTCGAACGCGATCTCGCGGCCGGAGGGCGAGGGGTTGCGGCTGCCGACAATGGCGAGCTGGGGATCGTTCAGCGCGTCGATGCTTCCGGCGACGTACAGCGCGATGGGACAATCGGGCGTGGCGCGCAGCATGGCAGGGTATCTTGCGTCGGTAATGGGCAGAACATGATGCGCGGGATTCTCGGCCCAGATGCGCTCGGCCGAGGTCGGCGCGCGCACACTCCGACCCAGGAACTCGCTTGGAACGGCCGCCACACCTCCGCGGCGCCCGATGGCTTCGGTCAAGGCCTGTGCGTCGAGCGCGGACACCCGCGAAAGCGCCATCCAGGTGAACATCTCGTCGCGGGCCCGCGGCATCCACAGAGTATGGCGCTCGCGCACCTGGCGTGCAGCGCGCTGCGGCGCTGACAATATGCAGATTTGCGGGAGGTACCGCGCGCCGTTCGGCGCGCGGTATCGAGTCCTTAAGGGTTCTGGATTTTATCCCCGACGCGAATCACGTCGGTGGCTTCCATGATCAGACCGTAACTGATGTTCTCGAAGGTCTTGAACACCATGAATGTGCCGGTGCGCTCGGAAGGAAGCTGTACCTTCTTCGCCGCGAAGCGGTCGACGCTGAAGAAGCCCTTCTTGTCGGTATAGGCAACGAAGGGTCCGGTGTCGAACACGGCAAGCACGTTGCCTGCGGCGAGTCCGTCGCGCGAGCCGCGGTTGACGACCACGACCTGGTATTGACCGATGATGCTCACGCCGTCGGTGACGGCGATGATGCGGCCATTGGT
>DASXNX010000152.1:0-21948 GCA_036494725.1 Steroidobacteraceae bacterium | reverse complement strand
GCCGGTCGCCATGAGCGCCAGCAGCGCCCCGATTCCTGCCGAGGGCAGCGTCGAGAGAATGGTCAGCGGCTGGGCATAGTTCTCGTAGAGCATGCCCAGTACCACGTAGATCGCGGCGATTGCCGCCAGCAGCAGCAGCGGCAGGTTGCCGACGCCTTGCTGGAACAATTTCGCGGTCCCGTAGTCGCCGCCGCGGATGCTCACCGGCGTGTGGATGTCGGCCATTTTCTTGGCAATGGCGTCGGTGGCCGTGCCGAGGGAAACACCCTCCGGCAAGTTGTAGGCTATGGAGGTGGAGACGGACGTGCCGGTGTGATTGACCGAGATCTGGGTGGTACCCGTCACGAAATGGCTGAAGGCGGAAAACGGCACCATGGTTTCCTTTGCCAGGCTGACTGCGGAGCCGGTGGAGGTGTTGCCCCGCCCGGAGTTTGCCAGAGAGTTGGCCGCCAGATTGCGTGCCACATCTTCGGCCACCGAGGTGCTGGAGGCCGTGGTCGTGCCCTTGAGCACCGTGGTTCCCGCGACCGCTTGGGTCAGCTGCGTGCCGGAGGGCGCTCCGCCCGAAGTGCTCACGTACAGGCTCTTGAGAATTTCCGGGTTTTGCCAAAACTCCGGCGCCACTTCCATGACGACGTGGTATTGCTGCGGGCTGAACGGGTTATAAATGGTCGATACTTGCGCCTGGGCAAACGCATCGCCCAGCGCGTTGTCGATCTGTATTTCCGAGAGTCCGAGGCGCGATGCGCTGTCGCGATCCACGATCAAGTCGGTCTCGAGCCCGCCGGGCTGCAGATCCGTATCCACATCGGTAATTTCCGGAATGTCTTGCAGGGCCGTTCTCAGTTTTTGCGACCAGGTACGCAGTTCGGTCAAGTCATCGCCCAACAAGGTGTACTGATATTGGGCGTTCGCGGATCGGCCGCCGGGACCGCCGAAGTCCTGCACCGCCTGCAGGAAGGTGTTCACGCCCTCCACCCGCGAAAGTTGCGGCCGCAGCCGCGCAATCACGTGGTCCGCGGAAATGCGCCGTTCCTTCAAAGGTTTCAGAGCCACAGTGATATTGGCGCTCGCGCCCCCGCCCCCGAAGGGCCCGAAGCCGCCGGATCCCACGGAGCCCGTGACGGTGTCGACCGCCGGATCCGCCTGAACGATCGCGGCCACCTCCTGTAGCTTGCCCTTCATGAGCTGAAACGAGCTGGCCGCGTCCCCGCGAATGCCGCCCCGCAATTGGCCCGTGTCCTGCTGCGGGAAAAACCCCTTTGGAATGACGACGTAGAGAAAGACGTTGAGGATGATCATCGCCCAAAAAATACTCACCATGATTCGCCGGTGGCGCAGCGCCCAGTCCAGAGTCTTCGCGTAGTTGTTGCGCAGCTGCTCGAAGCCGCGCTCGAACGCCCGCGCGAATCGCGAGGGTTTGCGATTGTGCTCTGATCGCAGAAGGAGCGAACACATCATGGGGGTGGTCGTGAGCGATATGACCAGCGAGATCAGGATGGACACGGACAGCGTCATGGAAAATTCGCGGAACAGGCGCCCCATGATGCCGCCGAGCAGTACGAACGGAACGAACACCGCGACCAGCGACAAGCTCATGGAGAGCACTGTGAATCCGACTTCCTGGGCACCCAGGAATGCGGCGCGAGTGCGCGTCATCCCCTCTTCGATGTGCCGCGTTGTGTTCTCCATCACCACGATGGCGTCATCGACCACGAATCCGGTGGCGATGGTAAGCGCCATGAGCGAGAAGTTATCGAGCGTATAGTTAAGGAGATACATGGCGCCGAAGGTGCCGATCAGCGAAACGGGTACCACCAGAGCGGGAATCAGCGCCGCACGGTAGCTGTTCAGAAATACGTAGGTCACGAGGATCACGAAGGCCACCGCCAGGACAAGCGTCTGTTCGACCTGCCGCAGCGAGGCGCGAATGGTGACCGAACGATCGAAGTTCACCACCAGGTCGATCTTGGAATCGATCTCGGTCTTCAAAGCCGGCAGCTCCGCCTTGACCGCGTCGATGGTCTCGACGATGTTCGCGCCGGGCTGCAGGAACACCGTCACGAACACCGCAGGCTTGCCGTTGTACAGGCCGTAAGTGCGGATATTCTCGGTGGCGCCATCCTGCATATCGAGCACTGTGGCCACGTCGCGCAGGCGAACCGGCGAGCCATTGCGGTAAGCGATGACCAGATCGCGATACGGACCCGCATCGCGGGCGTTGTCGTTGGTGTAAATCTGATAATGCAGTTCATCCGACTCGATCGCGCCCTTCGGCGAGTTGGCATTCGAATTCGAGATGGCCGCGCGTACGTCCTGCAGGCCGATGCCGTATTTGGACAGCGACAACGGATTGAGCTCCACGCGCACGGCGGGCAGCGCACTGCCGTTGACGCTGATTCCCCCGACACCGGCGAGCTGCGACAGGCGCTGCGAGATCACCGCGTCGGCAGCATCGTATATTTGCCCCTGCGTGAGCACATCGGAGGTCATGGCGATGGACATCACCGGAAACGCCGACGTGTTGAGCTTGCGGTACTGGGGATTGCTGGTGAGCGAGGTGGGCAGATCGGCGCGCGCGGCAGAAATGGCGGCCTGTACGTCGCGAGCCGCCCCATCGACATCACGATCGATGCCGAAAGTGAGCTGAATGCTGGTGGTCCCGACGCCGCTGTTGGAGGTCATATCGTCCACATCGGCGATGGCGCCCAGGTGGCGCTCCAGTGGCGTGGCCACCGTGCTGGCCATCACCTCCGGGCTTGCTCCCGGAAGCTGCGCCGATACGAAAATCGCCGGCACATCGATGCGCGGCAGCGGCGCGACCCCCAACAACGTGAAGGCCACGCCGCCGCACAGGGCCACGCCGATGGTCAGCAGCGTGGTGGCGACGGGCCGCTTGATGAAGGGCGCGGAAATATTCACGTCGAGCCTTCCGCCAGCGGCGCGTCGGATTCGGGTGCCGGCAAGCGGCCGCGCATGCGTGCGGCGATGCGGTCGAACATCAGATAAATCACCGGCGTCGTGAACAAGGTCAGCACCTGGCTAACCATGAGACCGCCCACGATGCTGACGCCCAGGGGATGACGCAGCTCGCTACCCGTGCCGGTGCCGAACATGAGGGGCAGCGCACCGAAGATCGCCGCCACGGTGGTCATGAGAATGGGCCGAAAGCGCAGCAGACAGGCCTTGTATATCGCGTCGCGCGGCGACAGGCCTTCCTCATGCTGCGCCACGATGGCGAAATCGATCATCAAGATGGCGTTCTTCTTCACGATGCCGATCAAGAGAATGATGCCGATCAGCGCGATGATGGTCAGATCGTCGCCGAACAGCATCAGCGCCAGCAAAGCGCCGATACCCGCCGAGGGCAAGGTGGAGAGAATGGTGATGGGATGAATGAAGCTCTCGTACAGCACGCCGAGCACGATGTACATGACCATGACCGCCGCAATCAATAGCAGGAGCTCGTTGGTCAGATTGCTGCGAAACGCCAGCGCCGCACCCTGGAAGGTGGTGCGGATGCTGATGGGTATTCCCAGGCTGCTTTCGGTCTCCTCGATGGCGGAGACGGCGGCTCCAAGCGATACGTCAGGCGCGAGATTGAAAGAAACCGTGGTCGCCGGAAACTGCGCAATATGATTGATGAGAATCGGCCGGGTTTGCACATCGACCTTGGCGATCGCCGACAGCGGAACTTGGCCGCCGCTCGCCGACGGCACGTAAATGGATTGCAGCGAAGCGACTGAACGGTATTCCCTGGGATCCGCTTCCATGATGACCCGGTACTGATTTGACTGAGTGAAGATCGTGGACACGATGCGCTGGCCGAAGGCGTCGTACAGGGCGTTATCGACCGTACCCACGCTGATGCCGAGGCGAGCGGCGCTGTCGCGGTCTATGGTGATGTAAGCCGCGAGCCCGTTGTCTTCCTGATTGCTGACGACATCCGCGAGCTGCGGCAGCTGGCGCAATGCCGCCACCAGCTTCGGGGTCCAGCTCGACAACGCCGCGGCATCGGCGCTTTCCAACGTGAATTGGTATTGCGTTCGGCTCACGGTGTTATCGAGAGTCAGATCCTGGACCGGCTGCATGTACAGCGTGATTCCATTGACGTCGGAGGTCTCGTCCTTCAATCGCCGTATGACGTCGGTCACGGTCGCAGAACGATCCGCGCGCGGCTTTAAATTGATGAGATAGCGCCCGCTGTTCAAGGTCACATTGTTGCCGTCGACGCCGATGAAGCTCGAAAGACTGACGACGTCGGGGTCTTTGAGAATGGCGGCGGCGAGAGTTTGCTGGCGCTGCGCCATGCCGGCATAGGAAATCGATTCCGTCGCTTCGGAGACCCCCTGGATCAATCCGGTATCCTGCTCCGGAAAGAAACCCTTCGGGATGAGTATGTAGAGCAGGATGGTCAGGGCTACGGTACCGGTCGCGACCCACAGGGTGAGCCTTTGATGATCGAGTACCCAGGTCAGACGCTTGCCGTACCAATCGACCACGGCGGCGAACCATTTTCCCGTCTCGGTCTGCGCATGCTCGTTGGCCGGCCGATGCTTGAGCAGCTTCGCGCACATCATCGGTACCAGCGTCAATGAAACGACCGCGGAGATCAGAATGGTCACGGCCAGCGTGACCGCGAATTCGCGGAACAAGCGGCCGACCACGTCCTGCATGAAGAGCAGGGGAATGAGCACCGCGATCAGCGACACCGTCAGCGATATGATGGTAAAACCGATTTGACCCGCGCCCTTGAGCGCCGCTTCCAGCGGCGGATCGCCTGCCTCTATATAGCGCGAGATGTTTTCGATCATGACGATGGCATCATCGACCACGAATCCGGTAGCGATGGTCAAGGCCATGAGCGAGAGATTGTTGAGGCTGAAACCCGCGAGGTACATCACCGCGAAAGTGCCGATGAGCGACAGCGGCACGGATAGGCTTGGAATGATGGTGGCCGGAATATTGCGCAGAAATAGCCAGATCACCAGCACCACCAGAACCACAGCGAGCACCAGCTCGAATTCCACGTCCTTCACCGAGGCGCGAATGGTGGTGGTGCGGTCGGTGAGCAGCACCACGTCCACCCCCGCGGGCATATCAGCCTGCAGCGACGGCAACATGGCCTGGATTCGATTGACCACATCGACCACGTTTGCTCCCGGCTGACGCTGCACGTTGAGAATCAGCGCCGGGACCATATTCATCCAGCCGCCAAGCTTGGAATTCTCCGCGCCGGACACCAGGGTGGTGATGTCCCTGAGGCGCACCGGTGCGCCGTTCTTGTATGCCGCAATCACCTCGCCATAGTCGTCGGCGTTTCGGATCTGGTCGTTGGTGTTGATGGTGTAGGCGTTGGTCGGGCCGTCGAGCGTCCCCTTCGGACCATTTTGATTGGCGTTGCTGATGGTGGTCCGCAAGTCATCGATATTGATGCCGTAAGCCGCCATCGCGCGCGGATTGGCTACCACCCTGACCGCGGGCCGCTGGCCGCCGCTGATGCTGACGACGCCGACGCCCTTGATCTGGGAGATTTTTTGCGCAATGCGGATGTCGGCCAGATCCTCGACGTCCGTCAGCGCCATGGTTTTCGAGGTGATGCCGAGAATCAACACCGGCGCATCGGCCGGGTTCACCTTCGCGTAGATCGGCGGCGCGGGCAAATCTTGCGGCAGCAGATTTTGTCCGGCGCTGATGGCCGCTTGCACTTCTTGTTCGGCAACGTCGATGGCCAGCGACAAATTGAATGTCAAGGTAATGACGGACGCGCCGGCGGAACTGGTAGAGGACATTTGGTTCAGGCCCGGCATCTGACCAAATTGTTTTTCCAGCGGAGCGGTGATTGCGGAGGTGATCACCTCGGGACTGGCGCCGGGGTAGAAGGTCTGCACCTGGATGGTCGGATACGCGACCTCCGGAAGGGCCGAGAGAGGCAGCTGCAAATACGCCATTGCGCCGACGATCAGTATCGCCACCATCAGGAGCGTGGTGGCAACGGGTCGTAGGATGAATATGCGGGAGGGATTCATGCGCCGCTACTGGCCGGCAAGGGCTGTCATTGCGTTTGCGGTGGCTTGGTGGGCGGCCGACCCTTGCGCGAGCCGGGTGCGCTGGGGGTACGAGGCTTGGCGGCCGGTTGCGCTCCGTTCGCGCCGGCCGGTGCGGGCGTGCTGCTCGGTAGAATAACCTGTGCGCCTTCGCGCAGGCGATCGCCGCCCTCGGTAACCACAATCTCGCCGGACTTGAGCCCGGCGCTGACGGCGACTTTTTCGCCGTCGACCACGCCCAAGGTGACCGGACGCACCGACACGGTTTTGTCGGCATTGACGAGATAGACAAAGGTCGTCGCAACGCCATTCGGCGCTCCGCGACGCACGGCCGCGTTGGGCATGATGACTTGATCCGTCAGAGTGTCCTGCAGCAGCAGGATATTGACGAACTGGTTCGGAAACAGCGCACTGTCGGCGTTGTCGAAGTTCGCCCGCAGCCTGATGGTGCCGGTCGTTACATCGATCGAATTATCCACGGTAGCCAGCTTGCCGTCGGCAATCTTGGTGGCATTGGTGCGATCGAATGCTTCGACCGTGAGCAGCGCGCCGCTATGAACCCGTTTCATGACCGCCGAAACGTTGTCCTCGGGAATGGCGAATATGACGGTGATCGGCTGCAACTGATTGAGCAGCACGATGCCGTTGGCATCGCCCGGCGTCACATAGTTGCCCTGATCGACCTGGCGAATCCCAACCCGGCCGGTAGCCGGAGCGATGATCCGCGTGTAAATCAAGTTAACCTGCGCCGTTTTCACTTGACCTTGGTCCGACTCGACGGCGCCGATATATTGATCGACCAGCGCTCGCTGCGTATCCAGCTGTTGTTCAGCGATGGAATCTTCTTTGATCAATCCTTCATAACGTTTCAGGTCCAATCTGGCATCGGCCAGGAGCGCCTGATCCCGCTTCAAATTCCCTTGCATTTGTTCCAACGCGGCTTCGTACGGCCGCGGGTCGATCAGCGCCAGCGAATCGCCCTGATGAACGAGTTGGCCTTCCGTGAAATTGATTTTTTGTAACGTGCCGGCAATCTGCGTTCTGACGGTGATCGTGGCCAGGGGCGTGACGGTGCCGAGCGCCGGTATTTTGACGTGTATGTCACCCAATGCGGCGGTGGCCACGGACACGGCGACGGGAGCATTTTGCCCGTTGCGGCCGCGGGCAGGCGCCGGAACAGGCTGCTTTTGGCGCAGATAAAGAACGAACGCCGTCATCAGCAGCACAATGGCCAGCACAATCAGCAGTGCTTTCCAATGTCTGACAATAAAGGGCTTTTGTTCCCCGTCCGGCAGGAAGAATTGCGGATCTTGTTCGTTTGCCACTAAATCACCAATGCGCGAGCCCAACCCCAAGCACGCACTGCCTATTTGAGGGGGGTCCGGGCGAGCCGCAGACTATAACCAGATTCGACGCGAACTACACTCTCATCGCAGGCAGCACACAGGTAGAACCGCCCAAAACTCGAAAGTTCGGGGCCAAGTGTGAAGTATTGTGAACCCACCGCCCCCCGATAGGGCGAATGCCTCATTTTGAAATGTTAGAATTTGCGTTGCGAGAGACATAAAAGAGGTGACTCGATGAAATCCAGGTATTCCGCCGCGTTCATGGCCGCATTGGCATGGGGTGTTTGCTTCGCGGCGCACGGCGCGCAGGTTTGGACCGAGGGCGTGAATTATTTCCTGATTCAGCCGCCGCGCCCGACGTCGCTACCGCCCGGCAAGGTCGAAGTCACCGAGGTTTTCTCGTACGCCTGCCCCGCCTGCAATATCTTTCAGCCGACCATTCGCAAATTGAAACAAAGCCTGCCGCCGAACGCGGTGGTGGACTACTTGCCCGCGGCATTCAATACCAGTGAAGACTGGCCGATGTTCCGGCTCGCGTACTACACGGCTCAGGCGCTCGGTATCGATCAGCAGACGCACGATGCGATGTTCGATGCGGTATGGAAGGGCAGCGGCGACTTGAGCATCATCGATCCCTCGACCCGGGGCCTCAAGAGAGACATGCCGACCATCGAGGACGCCGCGAAGTTCTACAATCAGCGAACCGGCGTACCGGTCGACAAGTTCATCGCCACGTCGAAGTCCTTCTCGGTGGATCTGAAAGTTCGCACCGCCGAGGATTTGGTCGTTGCGTACCGCGCGGACCGTACTCCCACCATCGTCGTCAACGGCAAGTACCGGGTGAACGTCGAGTCGGCCGGCGGTACCGATCAATTGATCGAGTTGGTCAAGTTTCTCGTGGCGAAGGAATCCAAGTAGGCACGATCTGCACGAGCGCTCATGAAGGGGCTCTTTTTATATCATCCCAGGCTGTGGACCGGCCTGGTGGTCGGTTCGGCGGTCTTTTTCTTTCTTCCTGATGGTTGGGGAATGTTGGGCCGGGTGCTGGTGTGCTGGAATATTGGCGTTATCTTGTTTTTGCTGCTGGTAATCATCTGGATGATCAGTCAGACGGCGGCGCAGATATGCACACGCTATGTTGAAGAAGACGAATCCGCGCCTCTCATTCTCGTCGCCGTCACCATTGCGGCAATGCTCAGCTTGGCGGCGATCATCGAGCCGTTGGCGACCATGAAACAAGTGAGCGGCCCGGTACGCGCCGCTCACTTCGCGCTCGCGGCCATAACCTTGGTCAACTCGTGGGTTTTGGTGCCCATCATGTTCACCACTCACTATGCCGATCTCTTCTATAGCGCCAAGGAAGACGACCGGCCGCTGCATTTTCCGAACACGCCCATGCCCGTTTTTTGGGATTTCGCCTATTTCTCCTTCACCATCGCCGCTGCCTGTCAAACCGCGGACGTGTCCACGCGGCACGCCGGGGTGCGCAAAGTGGTGATCGCGCAGACGTTGATCTCCTTTCTATTCAACGCTTCGATTCTAGGGTTTGCGATCAACGTCACCGCCGGATTGATCGGCGGCAGTTAGCGCAGCGCCGGTATCACCTCTAATTGGCGGACATTTTAACGACGTCGCCGCCCTTCATCACAAAGGCAACCGCCTGCAGGCGCGCCACGTCGGCCAATGGATCGCCGGCGACCGCTATGAGATCCCCGTATCGTCCGACGGCGATCGCGCCCACATCACCGGTGCGTCCCAGCGCTTCGGCCGCGTTGACCGTGGCTGCCTGGATGGCCTGCATGGGCGTCATGCCCCATTTGACCATGGTGACGAACTGCCGGGCGTTGTAGCCGTTGGGATACACGCCCGCGTCGGTTCCAAAGATCATCTTGACGCCGGCCTTTACCGCCGCCTGAAAGGTTTGCCGCTGCTTCAGACCGATCATGCGTTCCTTTTCCAGGGATTCCTTGAACACACCGTTCTTTTCGCCCTCTGCGAGAATGTAGTCATCATCGTAAATATCCATGGAAAACCAGGTGCCATGCTGTTTTGCCAGCGCGATGGCTTCGTCGTCGGCGAGGCTGGCGTGCTCGATGGTATCCACTCCGGCACGGATCGCGTCCTTGATCCCCGATGTACCGTGGGCGTGCACCGCGACCCTCAAGCCGAGCATGTGCGCCTCATCGACCAGCGCCTTCATTTCGCTCAAATCGTACTGCTGCGCGCCGACCGCGTCGGACTTGGACAATACGCCGCCGGTACCGCAAAACTTGATGACTTCAGCGCCGTACTTGTGCAATTTTCGAACCGTTGCGCGTATCTCCTCCGGACCGTTGGCGACCGCCGGTTTCGGGGACGAGATCGACGGCGGAAATCCTCCGCCGTCGCAATGTCCGCCGGTGGCGCCAATCGCATACGTGGCCGGAACGATGCGCGGACCCGGCACCATGCCCTGCTCGATGCCTTGCTTGATGGCGACATCGTCGTAGTTTGCGGAACCGACATTGCGCACCGTGGTGAAGCCGGCCTCAAGGGTTTTCTTGGCGTTGGCGACCCCGACGACCGTCCAGAAATTATCGGTGAATTCCAGGTGACGATAGCCGCTGAAATGCGGATCCGCGGTGAGGTGCGTGTGCATGTCGATCAAGCCGGGCAGCAACGTCATGCCGGGCAGTTCAACGCGGCGCGCACCGGCCGGAACGGCAGACCCTTGGGCGCCAACCACGGAAATGCGGCCGTCGACGATGGTGATCAGCGGGCGATCGATCACCCGGCCCGCTTGCACGTCAATCATTCGGTCGGCGCTCACGACCACGGTGTCGGCAATCGCGGGCGCGGCGGCGCAGGCGAGAATCATGCTGATAAGCGTCTTTGACTTCATCTTTGGTTCCCAGAGATTTTTATTGAAAGCTATCATAAGAATGGGACCGCGGGTTCTACATCGGACAACAAGACATTGAGCCGGGGCGGTGCGGCGCCGCGCATCGCAGCGTAGGCCACGATGTGTTCAAGAATGTGCTGCACATAGCCGCGTGTTTCGTTGTACGGAATGTTTTCGATCCAGACATCGGCGTCGGTCGTCTGCGTGGGCATCCAGTGTGCGATGGCCGCCGAACCCGCGTTGTAGGCCGCGAGCGAGAGGATGAGCTGCTCGCCGTAATGATCGAGAAGTTCCCGCAAATGCACGGCGCCGAGCGGTACGGCGACGGACGGATCAAATAGGCTGTCGCGTCCCGGAAAAGCAATATGCCAACGGCGCGCAATCGCGGAGGCTGTCGCCGGCAGCATTTGCATGAGACCGCGAGCATCCGCGCGCGAAACCGCGTCCCTGCGAAACAGGCTTTCCTGGCGCATGACGGCCAAAATCCAATCTTGCGGAACTTGCGCAAGCTTGCTGGCCGCGGCCACTTCCGTTTGGTAGGGGCGGGGATAGCGCAGGTTGACATCGTCAAAATCACCGCTCTGCGCCAGGGTGGTGATGGCCTGGGCGTACCAGCCCCACGAGTTCGCCAACAGGGCGGCCTGAATCTTGCTCGCGGCATCGGCGCCCTCCAGCGAGAACGTCCACTCCGCGATCGCTTCCTCCGTCAAGTCGCAGTCGAATAGTTCGTGTGCGCGGATCATCGAGGGTTCGCTTGCCAACGCTGATTGCGCGGCCGGATCGAGCTGCGAGGATTGCACGTTCAAGCTGTATTTCTGGTGCAACCGGTCCGCCGCGAGATAGCCATAGTAGTCGCGCAGGGCGGCAAGCTCGCCGTAAAGCGGTGCGGCCGCGGCTTCGCCCCTGACTTGGGACACGGCCCGCGCGTGCCAATAGCGCCAGCGAGGCAGCGTGGCCAAGGCCGGCGACATCTGCTCAGTCCAGGCCAGGACACGCGCATAGTCTTCGCTCCATAATGCGCTGCGCGCGCGCCATTCTTGCACCTGTCCGTCGACTGCTTCCTGCGGCAGAGCATTGAAGATCGCGATCGCACGCGCATCGTGATCGTATGCCGCGCCGAGCGCTGCGCTGCGCTGGAGCTCAGCTTCGAGTGCCGGGGTCATGCCGTCTCGCGCGAGAATGCGCGGCAGCATATCCAGTGCAACGGCCGGCTCCGTGCGCGACAGTTTGTCGAATCCCGCCGCGAGCGCCTCCGGCTCGACCGTCAAGGAGGGGTGTGTTGCCAGAACGCGCAGCGCAATTGCGGGGGATTGGAGCAGGTCCGACCATTGCAATAGGGCGGCTCGGGAATTCAAAGATACGTCGGCGGCGAATTCACGCGCCAGGCGCGGATTGTCGGCGGCGAGCGCGGCGCGCGCTCGGCTTTGCGCCAGTGCTTGCGTCAGAAGCCCTTGCTGCCGCAACCAGGCAAAGACGCCCGAGCATTCGGCAGGCGGCTGCTGCGGAGCGATCCAGCGCACGAGAGCCGCTGCCGCGAGACCCTGCAGGTCGCCCAGGGTGAGACGTCCTTGCAATCTGTCGCAGACGAGCACGGGATCGGCAACTTCCAGCGAACGAGGCAGGAACCAATCCCAGCGACGACGCTGCGCGAGATTCAGGAGCCAATCGCGTCTCAGCCCGCGCGCGACCGGCTGGCCGGCGTGCGTTTTGAGAAATGCATCGATGTTCGAGTCAAGGCTCTCATCCGCACCAAGCAACAAATCGCGTCGCAGTCTCGCCACGACGAGATAGTCGTGGATGGCGTAGGCCTCGAGCGCCGGCGAATCGGGTGTGTCCGGTTGGTGCATCCGGATGCGTTGCATGGCGGCGATGAAATCCTGGCGGCCTGCCGCGCTGTCGGCAAGCGGCGAAGCGTGCGCAAGGCAGCCCGCGCTTAGAAGGAGCGCAAGACTCAAGGCCGATTTGCGGTGGGTCGACATGCGCATATTATGGTGCTTGAATGGCATGCGCATGAAATCAAAAGTCGTTGCGATTCTCGAAACTCGCGCCGGTGCCCATCTCGCCGAGCTAATCGTGCGGCGCGGCGGTGTCGCCATGCTCGCGCCGGCCCTGGAGGAAGTGCCGGACGTTGATCCAAAGGCCATTCAAATATTGATCGAACAATGGCACCGCAATGCCTTCAACATCTGCGTATTTCAAACCGGCGTGGGGACGCGCGCGCTATTTGCGGCTGTCGAGACACTCGGGCTGACGAGGGATCTCAAGGAACTGCTGGGAACGGCCCTGGTGGCGGTGCGGGGACCGAAGCCGGTTGGCGAATTGAACGCACGCGGCATTCGGATCGATATTCGCGCGACCGCGCCCTTCACCACTGAAACCCTGCTGAACGCCCTAGCCGATGTCAAAATGGAAGGCGCTTCCATTCTGGTTCAGCGCTTCGGCGCAGCGAACGCCGCACTGCGCCTGGGCTTGGAGGCTCGAGGTGCAAAGGTGCAAGAGATCGCGACATATCGCTGGGCGCTCCCGCAAGATACGCAACCCCTGTTGCAACTGCTCGAGGCACTGCAGGGCGGCCGGGTTGATGCGGTGGTATTCACGAATGCGGCGCAGATGCACAATCTTTACGCCGTGGCGGAACAGTCGGGACGCGCGGCGCAACTGGCAGGTCAGTTGAACCGATCTATCATCGCCTCGGTTGGCCCGGTGTGTTCGCGCGTGCTGCAAGAGTACGGGGTTACCCCCACCGTGGAGGCCAGCCCACCCAAATTGGGGCCGCTGCTTGCCGCCCTGGACGCTGCGCTGAGCGCTTAGCTAACCCCGCCCACTGCCGGTGAGTCGCTGGCCGGAAACGATTCGTCCAGGGCTTCATCCAGCAAGTCCTCGCTGTGAGTCTTGTCCGCATCGAGTGCATGTTTTCGCATATAGGCATCGGCGTAGGAGCAGGCCGGATCGACGGACCATCCTTGGTCCTTCGCGAATTGAAGCGCCGCGCGCATCAGTTCCGCAGCGATACCGCGGCCACCGATTTCTTTGGCGACGCGGGTGTGGGTAATGGTCATCACACGCCCGGCCACCGTGTAATCCAGCTCCGCGTGATGTCCCTCAACCTGCGTCGTAAATTGATGGGCATTCTGATCGTGACTAATGGTGCTCATGGTCCTCTTGATGTTCTGGGGGTGCCGGATGGGGTACCGGATGGGCTGCAGGCTTCGGCGGGTGGGGCGCTTGGGCGGTCCGCGTGGGCTTGGGCTGTTCAGACCTCGGCTGTTCCGGCTTGGGCTGCGTCACCTGCTTTGGCTGCATGACCTGCTTGGGTTGCCCCGCCTGCCTGGGCTGTTCCACCGGCTTAGTGTGCTCCGCTTGTTGCCGCGGCTCAACCGCTTGCGGCTCATGCGTTACTGCTTGCGGCTGACGGGCCGCTGCTGCCGGCTCACGAGCCTGCGGTTCACGAGCCTGATTCTCATGTTCGAACGCTCCCGGACGGGGGCTGGCGGCGATAGGGGGACTGCCATGGTTGCTGCTGGCGCGCAGCGCCGGAGTGGTCTTGGCAGCCTGCACGTGCTGAACCTGTGCCGTGGTGGGCTGCACATGACGCTCATGCTCCGCTGCCGTTTCCGCGGAAGTGGGTTGGGCTCGAACGCCTCCACTACCGCCGTTGTAGCTCACGCGCGTGACGTTGACGTTGTTGATCACCGTCTTATTGTAAACGTTGGTGATGTGCGTGCTCCCGACGTTGACGACGTCGCGGTTGTAGAACACGTGTCCGCCCTGCCAATAGGCTCCCTGGTAGCCCACGCCGGTGTAACCGAAGCCATAATTGACCCCGCCATAGAACCCGATATGAGGACCCCAATAGCCGGCGTGCCACAGGAACGCGCCGCCCACCGCCGCCCAATAGCCGGGAGTCCAAAGAAATCCAGGCTGCGGAGCTTCAACCCAAGTACCCGGCACCCAGTAGTAATCCTGGGCATCCGGGTTCCACGCCCAATATCCCGGCGTCCACAAATAGCCGTCCGCAGGGATCGGCGGCTGCTCATAGACCGGGATGACCGGCGGGGCTACGTTGACGGAAATGCCGACTGACACCTGCGCCACGGAAAACAAGGGCACGAGCATCAGGAGCAACATCGTCGCGATAGTGCGATTCCGGATAGTCGATTTCATTTGATGTCTCCGTTATATAGAGGCGAATTCCTCGCCGCGATTGCTGAGGGTGACTATATATAAGGTGGCCCTGCGGCCCAGTCGGTAGGCCACTGCCGCATCCGTAGGACGACACCGATACCTGCCTCGTCCGGCGCCTCGGTATGTCAATATGAAGGAAATGTCACGTGCTGCTCCTGCCATTGCTCAAAACGCCGATGTTCGATTCTTGGGGCAACTCCTCGGGCGCGTGATTCGTACCTATGGCGGCGACGCGCTGCTTGACCGTATCGAATCCATTCGCGCCGCCTCCGTGGATCGTTATCGCGGCATTGCCAATCCTCGAGGCTTGGCGGCAGGTTGGGAGAGTCTGTCACTGGACGAGACCGTGGCCTTCGTGCGCAGCTTCATGTTGTTCTCCATGCTGGCGAATCTTGCCGAGGACCGGCAGGGCACGGCGGTCGAGAAAGACAGCACGCTGGAGTCCGCGTTGAATTTCCTGGGTGAACAAGGCATCACGCTGTCGCAGGCGAGCGCGTTGCTCGACCGGTCTCTCATCACCCCGGTATTGACCGCTCATCCCACGGAAGTGATGCGCAAGAGCATGCTGGATCATCGCAATCGAATTGCGGCATTGATGCGGATGCGGGATTTGGGACAAAAGGAGACTTCCGACGGCGACGTGATCGAGGAAGCCATCGCAGCGCAAATCGCCTTGCTGTGGCAGACGCGCGCGTTGCGCCGCGAGCGGCTGTATGTGGCCGATGAAGTCGATACGGCGCTTACGTATCTTCGAGACATATTTTTGCCGGAGATGCCAGGGCTGTACGCGCGCTGGGGGCGGTTGCTCGGCGCAAGACCGACCAGCTTTCTGCGGCTTGGCAGTTGGATCGGCGGTGACCGCGACGGTAATCCGCGCGTCACTGCAGATTCCCTGCGTCTCGCGCTGGGACGCGCAAGCCAAGCCCTGCTGGTCTACTACCTGGAGCAATTGAATACGGTGGGCGCGGAGTTGTCGCTCTCCAGCGAGGTTGCGGTGGTCTCCGACGCCCTGCGCGATCTGGCGCAGCGCAGCGGTGATCAAAACGCGGCGCGCGCCGATGAACCCTACCGCCGCGCGATTACCGGCATGTACGCGCGGCTTGCTGCCACATACCAGTCTCTCAACGGACGCGCGCCTCCCAGGCCGGCCACGGTAGAGGCGCCCGCCTATCCGGACTCGATGAGCCTGCGCGCGGACTTGCAAGTACTGGAAGATTCATTGAAGAGCGAGAGCAAGCTGGGACCCCATGGCGGCGCATTGGCCCGCCTCAATCGCGCGGTCGAGACGTTTGGATTTCACTTGGCCACCTTGGATCTGCGCCAAAACTCCGCCGTACACGCGCGCGTGGTGACCGAACTGCTCAAGGTCGCAGGTGTGTCGCCCGACTATCAGGCGCTGGCCGAAGAGGAACGCGTTGCGCTGTTGCGGCGCGAGCTCGCGAGCGCGCGATTGTTGGCCAGCCCGTACGCAAGCTATTCGGCTGAAACCCTCTCGGAGCTGGCAATCGTGCGCGCAGCCGCCGAGGCTCATCAACGCTATGGCGCCGAATGCATCAGGTTCTACATCATTTCGAAGTGCGAGAGCGTCTCGGATTTGCTGGAGGTGAACATTCTGCTCAAGGAGGCCGGCCTGTACCACGCCGGCGCGGCGGGAGCGGCCGCGATCATGGCGGTGCCGCTGTTTGAGACCATCGGCGACTTGGAAAAGTCCTCGCAGGTCATGCAATCGTGGCTGGCGATTCCGCAGACCGCAGCGGTCACGCAGGCCCACGGTTTTCAAGAAGTGATGGTGGGATATTCGGACTCGAACAAAGATGGCGGTTACCTGACCTCGGTCTGGAGCCTGCACCAAGCCACCCGGGCCTTGGCCGCGGTTTTCGAAAAGTTTGCCGTCCCCATGCAGGTATTCCATGGTCGAGGCGGCGCGGTTGGGCGCGGCGGTGGTTCATCGTTCGCGGCGATTCGCGCGCAGCCTCACGGCACCGTGCGCGGACGCATTCGCATCACCGAGCAGGGGGAAATCATTGCGGCCAAGTACGGTACCCGCGAGAGCGCGGCGACGAACTTGGAATCCATTACGGCGGCGACGCTGTTGGCCTCGCTCGAACAAGCCTCGCTGTCCGGCGACAGCGGCCGGCGTTTCGCGGCCGCGATGGAGAGTCTTTCGCAGGAGGCATTTCGCGCCTACCGTGCCTTGGTGTACGAAACCGAGGGCTTTGCAAGTTTTTTCCGGCAGATGACGCCGTTGACGGAAATCTCGGAACTAAAAATCGGTTCTCGGCCCGCGTCGCGCTCCAACTCGCAGCGCATCGAGGACCTGCGCGCAATTCCCTGGGTGTTCAGCTGGGCGCAGGCTCGGGTGATGCTGCCCGGATGGTACGGCGTAGGACAGGCGTTGCGCTCCGCGGATACGGGACTGCTGCGCGAGATGCTCGACGCATGGCCTTTTTTTCGCGCCACGGTCGACAACCTGGAAATGGTGCTGTCCAAGTCCGATATGGGCATTGCGGCGCACTATTTGACCTTGGTCGAGGACCGGAATCTGGGTGACCAATTGTTCGGGCGCATTCGCGATATGTGGACGGCGACGCAGGACAGCATTCTCAATGTCACCGGCCAGACTCGCCTGCTCGAGAAACATCCGATGCTGGACGCGTCCATACGATTGCGTCTGCCCTATATCGAACCGCTCAATCTGCTGCAGGTGGAATTGCTCAAGAGACATCGAGCCGGCGAGAGCGATCCGCGGATCCGGGAGGGCATACAGCTGTCGATCAACGCCATCGCCACCGCCCTTCGCAATAGCGGCTAGCGATGCCCACCGGTGGAGAAAGCGGTCCCTGGAATCCGGGCATCGAATCGCAGGTGCCGAAGGAATTGCTGCATCTATCCACGATTTTTCGTCCCGAGAATGTGTTCACGGGCATTGACGCGGCCGCGGAATTGCATGGCCTGACCGGATTTGCCATGAGCGATCTGGCGGTGCTCAGGCCGCAGCGGCTGGCATTGCATGAACTGCTGCTGCGTATCACCGCGGATTTCGCGGTACCCGACGGATCGCGTATCGAAGACCTTGGCCTCAATTTTCGCGAGATGGCGCGCTTTGTCATTTCCCGGTATCTCGACCCTGCGATGGATGGGATCGTTGCTGCCTACAGCCAGGCACGGAATGAGATCGGCGCGACCCTGGCTACGGCGCTCGCAGGAGTGCCCCGCGGATGGGGTCCGCGAGAGATCGCACACTTCGAAGATCGGGGAGCGGCGGCCGGCGGAGGTGCCCAGGCGGCTGCCTACAAATCGCTCGCGCGCGTCATGTCGGCGTTGTTTTCGGCGCAAGGGCAGGCGTGGGGAACAAAACAGCTCATCGCGGCCATTGCCACCGGCCTCGCATGCAATGATTTTGGCAGCGACTGCGTCGGTGCGGCAATCGCGCCCTTGCTGCGCGCGGCGGCGCAGGCGGAAGGCTACAAACTTTTGCCGCGGCAGCAACGTCCGATCGTGATCAATACCAAGGGGCCATCGGCATCCGGCAAGAGCACTTTGCGGCCGCTGCAGAAAAAACTCGCCGGCGATATCGGCGTCGATTGGAGCGATTTCGCGCTGATCAGTCCCGATATCTGGCGCAAACAGCTGCTCGACTATTCCGCACTGGGAGCGGCGTACAAGTACGCCGGTGCGTTTACCTCGGAGGAATTGCAGATCGTCGACCAGAAGCTCGACCGCTATATGGCGCGCAAGAACCGGCGAGGCGATATGACGCATCTGCTGATCGATCGTTTTCGTTTCGATAGCTTTGCACCCGATTCCGCGGAGGCGGGCAGCAATCTGCTGACGCGCTTTGGTCAGTCGGTCTATTTATTCTTCGTGATCACGCCACCGGAGCAACTGGTCGAGCGCGCCTGGAAACGCGGCCTGGAGGTCGGACGCTACAAGGCCGTCGACGACACTCTGGCGCACGCGGTCGAAGCGTACTCGGGAATTCCGGACGTGTTCTTTACCTGGGTACGGCGCAGCGACAAGCGCATCCAATTCGAGTTCTTGGACAACAGCGTGCCTTTCGGAGAACGGCCGCGGACGGTGGCTTTCGGGGACAACGAGACTCTCAACGTGCTGGACGTGAAGGGAACCTTGGACATCGAGAGATTCGCACGCGTCTCCGTGATTGCGCCGTCTGCGCAATATCTCTATGCCGACTCGGGGCTGCTGGCGCCGGAGCAGAATGCGGACTTCCTGAAGCGCTGCATGGAATGCTTCCGCAGGGTTAATTTCGCCGAGCAGGCCAGCGGGCGGGTGTATTTACGCATTGAATCCGGCGTTCCAATCAGCAAGGACCCGGCTGTCTTAGGAAAGGCGGCCATGAATCCCGACACGCTGGCCGGCATCCGGGCGGCCGCGCCCGGCGCTATGCGCGGCGGGGTGCCGGATTCAGAGCGTGTCGAATACCTGCGCGGCGCAGGTGGCGCAACGGTGCCGACCTTGGGGCAATGGGGCGGATCAGTCTAAAAAGCCGCAGTGCTTATCAACATGCTCGGCCAGATCGAGGGTGTGCTGTCGCGTCAGGCGTTCCGCCAGGTCTGTTTCGCGCCGCTCCAAGGCTTCAATAATTTTCAGATGATCGACGATGGAGCGCGCCGCCCGGTCATTTTGCGTGATCGTTGCCCGACGAATGGCGCGCACGTGAAGCAGCAGGTTTTTAGTCGCATCGATGATCATTTGCGATCCGCCGAGCGCGATCACCGCGGTATGAAAGGCGATATTGGCGTCCGAATACTCGCCCAGGTGTTCCGAAGGAGGCGAGTTCTGAAACTCGTCGAACAGATGGCGCAATTTGGCAATATCCGCGTCGCTGGCGTTCAAAGTGGCGAGACGCGCGGCCATGGACTCCAGGGCCGCCCACATTTGGATCATCTCGATCATTTCGCGCTTCGACTTACGAATGATATAGATGCCGCGGCGCGGAACCGTGCGGATGAAACCTTCCTGCTCCAACAGTGACAGAGCTTCACGAATTGGCGTCCGGCTGACTCCCAACGCCGTGGTCAACTGCCGTTCATCGAGCCGCAGTTCCTGTTGCGGGTCATAGATGTCGGTATCCGCAATGGCATTCTTGAGCAACATGTACGCCTGAGCGCGCAAGCTGGTGGCATTCAGTGGGGCCAGCGCCAGCGGGGTGGCCGAAGAAGTTCGTTGAACCAGCGTCACAATGGAATTCATTAAGCCTCTCGTCGTACCGTTCGTTGTAGATATATTACCTTGGGGTGCCGAGTTTCAGCCAAATAGGCACCCATCAGCGCTTCAATTGCGCCGCGACGAAAAACGCCCGAGCGCATTTTTTGTTAAGTCCCAATCCTTCCTCAGGAGCGACGCGCGGTCGCACCTTTTGCCGATCGCCCAAAGATACTTCAAAAGATACTTTGCACTTTAAAGCTGGTTGCTTGACACTCTGAAACGCCTTCATATATGGTATACCACGAAAAATATGATTGGCTGGCACGGCTCAAAACTTAATGGTTCGAGCCTAGTTTTTTTGGGGATCTGACGCGCGAGAGAGGGGCTCATCGCGCATGGCTTCGCTTACAGTGTTCTCTCCCACCAATTCGGCGCCAACACGGAGAATTATTATATGAACGAGAACGAGGCATCGAAATCACCGTTTGCCAATCCCTGGGTGCAACTGATAGCCGGGGTTATCTGCATGGCCGCAGTGGCGAACCTGCAATATGGCTGGACGCTTTTCGTCAATCCCATTGACGCTAAGTATCACTGGGGGCGCGCCGCGATTCAGGTCGCCTTCAGCTTGTTCGTTTTGCTCGAGACATGGCTCATTCCGATTGAAGGCTACATGGTCGATCGCTTCGGCCCGCGCTGGGTGGTATTGGTCGGCGGTGTGCTGGTCGGGATTGCCTGGGCGCTGAACTCGGTTGCGAGCTCGTTGCCGGTTCTATACTTCGCCGCTGCGCTCGGTGGCATTGGAACCGGGTGCGTCTATGGCACCTGTGTCGGCAATGCGCTGAAATGGTTTCCCGGAAGACGCGGACTCGCAGCCGGCATCACGGCGTCGGGCTTCGGCGCCGGCGCGGCTCTGACCGTCGGACCGATTCGCACCATGATCGAATCATCGGGCTATGAACAAGCTTTCTTGGTTTTCGGTCTCATCCAAGGCGGGATCGTATTCCTTCTGTCGTGGATGCTCCTGGCTCCGCCGCCGTCGCTGACCAAAGCAGTCGTCAAGCCCAGTCAGACGGCGCACGGCTATACGCCCATGGATGTGTTGAAGAGTCCGGTGTTCTACGTCATGTACATAATGTTTGTGCTGATTGCCTCGGGCGGTCTCACCATGGCGGCCTCGATGGCACCGATTGCGGATGACTTCAAGATCGGCAAAATCCCGGTTTCGCTGTTCGGCATGGTCATGCCCGCCCTGGGCTTTGCGCTATTCTTGAACCGGATCTTCGACGGCGTCGGGCGGCCGTTCTTCGGTTGGCTCTCGGATCGGATCGGCCGCGAGAACACCATGGGCCTGGCGTTTTCCATCGGCGCGATCGCACTGTTCACCTTGAGTCAGACCGGAACCAACCCCGTAACGTACGTGCTGGTGACCGCCCTGTATTTCGGCGTGTACGGCGAGATCTTCAGCCTGTTTCCCGCCACGCAAGGCGACACCTTCGGCGCCAAGTATGCGGCGGCCAATAACGGCATGCTGTACACCGCCAAGGGGACCGGTTCCTTGCTGGTTCCCATCGCAGCGATCATCGCGAAGGGGCACGGCTGGTCCTCGGTGTTTTCAATTTTCGTGACATTCAACGTGATCGCAGCGCTCATGGCGCTATTCGTGCTGAAGCCCATGAGGGCCAAGCATTTCGCGAAGAGCCGCGCCGAGCACCCAGCCGAGCATCCACGACCCGCCTGATTTGGAGGCAATTATGGCAACCGTCAATCCCACAACGATATCGCCCAAGGCCACGACGGCCGAAGATACCCTGCAACGGAAGAGCCGCGACGCCAGTGTGGTTTCCGGTGGCCATCTGGTTGCGAAGGCCCTGAAGAACGAGGGGGTGGATACCATCTTCACGCTCTGCGGCGGCCATATCATCGATATTTATGATGGTTGCGTGGATGAAGGCATTCGCATCATCGACGTGCGGCACGAGCAAGTCGCGGCGCACGCGGCCGACGGTTATGCCAGACAGACGGGCAAACTCGGCTGCGTCGTCACGACCGCCGGACCCGGCTGCACCAACGCCGTCACCGGCATCGCCACGGCTTTCAGGTCAGAGAGCCCCGTGTTGCACATCGGCGGCCAAGGCGCGATGACTCAACACAAAATGGGATCGCTGCAGGATTTGCCGCACGTCGAATTGATGACGCCGATTACCAAGTTCGCAGCAACGGTTTCCAGCACCGAGCGCGTCGCCGACATGATCTCGATGGCGGCGCGCGAGGCGTTCAATGGAGCGACCGGTCCTGTGTACTTGGAAATTCCCCGCGA
>DASXNX010000151.1:0-27113 GCA_036494725.1 Steroidobacteraceae bacterium | reverse complement strand
GGCCGGAACCTTGGACTTCCAAGCGGGTTCATTGCGGCCGGTTCGAATAAGTTGGGTCGTCGTCGCCATAAATACCTTTAGAGGCCCACCCCATAAGAGGAGTGGTCCTTCGAGTGCGAAATCCTAATTTTGCGGGCCCTTAAGCCTAAGATCTGTGCCTGCAGACAAAGGCCGGCGATTGTAGGAACCGGCCGCGCGAGTGTCAAGGAAATTGCTGCGACGCCGCAAACATTTAGAGGAACGTTCGGCCGAGCGGCGTTGCCCGTTTGCCAGAATACTGTGTAGGCGGCTCCGAGGTAATCAATTATGAAGATAGTCTGCGCTGTGCTGCTTGCCTGCGGGTTCATGTCCGGCATTGCAGTCGCCAACGATGCACCGGCAAGCGACGCTTCGATTCTGGAATTTCTCGAACTGACCAATGCGCATCAATTGGTCGACGGGGTGAAGTCCCAGGTCGACAGCATGATGGATGCCGCGAAGCAGGAGGCACTGAAGGGGCGGCCGCTGACGCCGGAACGACAGCAAGTGCTGGATCACATGGTCGAGAAGTTCAGGGCGGCATCGGCCGACATGACGAATTGGGATGCATTGCTGCCGATGTATATGCAGATGTACCGCGACACCTTTACTCAGGATGAGTTGGACGGAGCGATTTCATTCTGGCAAACATGCGGGGCCTCTTCAAGGTGATGCGCCAGAAAGCTCAGGATATTCAAAAGGAGGCCGTTCAGGAACTTCAGGAACTGGAGGACAAGAGGCGCAACAGTCAAGGTGCCTCGACCTCATAACCCTTCGCCTTCAGCTCATCGAGCAAACCACCCTTCTCCAGCATCAGGTCCAGATTGACCACGGCGATGGTCGTTCCGGGCGAACGCAGATATTTCTCGGTGTTCTCGAGCCAGGTCTGACGGATTCGCCCGATGAAATCGGACGCACCCTTGGCGTGGTCAAGCGCTGCGCGGCAGGCATCGACTTCCTTGAGGTCCGACAAGTTCTCAATGCGCTCGACATTGCCGTCGGCCCAAGCCTGGGCACGCTCCACCAGCCTCGGCAAGCCGCTTTCAACAGTGCTCAGCGAGGCCTCCACGCAGATACGCTCCGTGTCCGGAGCCAGAGTCTTGAGTGCCTCCAGCATATCGCTCATGCCTGCGATCTTGACCTCTTCGACGCGTACGCCATGTTTCTCCGCCAATTTGCGCAGCGCCGCGCCAAGATCGAGACGCATCGAAAGATTCACCTGATGGAACGCCTCTTGCTGCAGAAAGGCGGCAGCGATGATGGGTCGGTAGCGCTCCCACTTGTCATCATCCTCGCCGACGTGGCTGCGCTGCAAAGCGAAGCGGGCGTGCAATTCCGCCGGCATGACATCCTTGAGCTTCTTGCCGCCCGCTACCATCAGATATTTGCGATCCGCGATGAGCATCCACAGGACTCTTGGAATGCTGATTTCAACGGGTTTTTGAATCAGAACTTGGCTGGCGCTTTCGAGCACGTTTTCCACTTGCTTCGAACGCCAGGTGATGTCCCGCGGCAGGGGCGCAACGCTTCCCAGAAGCCAAACATTTGCCGCGTCTTTGTGCACATGCCACATGCCGGGGCCGGCTCGCTCGGCGGTGACGATGATTTCATCCACCTCTTGCGCCGGCTGATCGGCGCGGCAGGCGGTGCCGGCGCAGCATCCCATGAGGCAGATCGCCGCCAGGATCGCGGGGTGCATTATCGCCGTTGCAAATCGCATCCGGCGAAGACTACAGGTTTTCTCGAAGCTACGGTTTTGCCTGTGCGATCAAACCCAAGGGCCGGCCCTCGGGGTCCTTGAACATGGAGAGCCACTCCTCCGTGCCGTCAGCATGCTTGTGAATCATATGCGGAGCATTGATGAACTCGACGCCCCGGGATTTCAAGGATTCATGGGATTGCCCGATGTCGGAGGTGCGCAGGTAAAGAATGGATTCCGGAGCGACGCCCGAATCTTGACTCAGCATCAATCGCGTTCCGCCGCAATCGAAGAATGCGAATTTACCGAAGGTAAACAAATGCGGCAGGCCCAGCACGTTTTTATACCATTCCTCGGACTGCCCGATGTCCTGCACGGTTCGCGCAATCTGGGCGATCGCTCCCAGCTTCGGATGGATGTTCATCTGATTCTCCTGAAGGGCGCTGCTCTTGGGAATGCTATGCCAGCGGCGCAATTCCCGCCGGCTGGTTAACCTAAGCTTGGCGAGCGCGTTGGCAACGTGATACTTGACCGCGTCGATGCTGATTCCGCGGCGTTCCGCGATCTGGCGGCTGGTCAAGCCATGTTTCACCGCATGCACGGTGCGCCACTCGGCTGGGGTCAGCACATCATCATGTGGGGGTCTTCCGCGGCGGGATCGAGGCATGGGCTCATGGTATTCCGTCGCGGGCGCAATTTCCCTCCCCCAATGCATTACTGGGGGCGGTCGCGGATCTTTCCCCGATGCATCGCCGCGACGCAAGGATTGGCACCGAGTCCATAGGCCAATTCCGCCGGCCTATCGATACGCCAGAACGCCAAGTCGGCACGCTTGCCCACCTCGATCGTCCCGACATCGTCCAGAATCCCCAGCGCGCGCGCGGCCTCGCGAGTGGTTCCCGCCAGGGCTTCCTCCGGGGTCAGTCCGAATAGCGCGCAGGCCATATTCAGCGCCAGCAGCAAAGAGGTGCACGGCGAGGTACCCGGATTGGAGTCCGTGGCGACGGCGAGCCCAACGCCGGCTTCGCGCAGCAGGCCGACCGGCGGCGGTGTGGTTTGCCGCAACGTGAAATAGGCGGTGGGCAACAGCACCGCCACCGTTCCGGCGGCGGCCATGGTCCGCGCGCCGGCCGCGCTCAAGTACTCCAGATGATCCGCAGACAGCGCCCCATACTTCGCCGCCAGTTGTGCGGCGCCCATGTCGCTCAACTGTCCCGCGTGCACATGGGCGGAGAGCTTCAATTTTTTTGCCGCCCGCAGAAGTTGTTCGGTTTCACTCAGCGTGAAGGCGATGTCTTCGCAAAACGCATCGACCGCGTCCACTAAACCGGCCGCGGTCAGTGATTCGAGCCAGGGTCCTGTCACCTCATTCACAAAGTCTTGACGGCGCCCTGCGAATTCCGAGGGCAGTGAATGCAGGCCTAGAAAAGTTTTTCTGATGGATACCGGCGACTTCTCGCCCAGGTCTCGCGCCACCTCGAGCAAACGACGTTCGGTGGCCAAATCCAAACCATAGCCGGACTTGATCTCGATGGTGGTGACGCCCTCTGCCATCAGCCGCTTGATGCGCACCAGCGCCGATTCGTACAGCTGCCTTCGGGTCGCGGCGCGCGTCGCGCGCACCGTCGATTGGATGCCGCCGCCGGCGCGGGCAATCTCTTCGTAGGAATGGCCGCACAGTCGTTGCTCGAATTCCTCGAC
The DNA here is from genome assembly GCA_036494725.1 of Steroidobacteraceae bacterium. Classification (GTDB taxonomy): domain Bacteria; phylum Pseudomonadota; class Gammaproteobacteria; order Steroidobacterales; family Steroidobacteraceae; genus Bog-1198. Next base: position 23,695 of record DASXNX010000151.1, on the reverse strand, counting down.
CCGATTTCCGCCATACACCAGGTGAGTGTGGCAGTCGATCAAACCGGGGGTGATCCACAGGCCCTGGGCGTCACGGATTGAGGCACGCTGAGCATCGGCTCGGCGCCGAGCTTCGGCCGCGGCGCCGATCCAGGCAATGCGCTCGCCCTTCACCGCCAAGGCCGAGTCTGCCAAGGCGCCATAAGCGCCCGCACCAGGCCTCATCGTCGCGATGTTCGCGCCGATCCATACCTCGTCCCATTTGCTGTCCGAAGATTCCCGCATTCAATCGCCCGATGATTGCTGCAAATCGTATGATACAGCCAAGATGCCTACTTACCGTTTGCAGCGCGTGTATTTACCGCATGGATGGGCACGCGATGCGCTCGTCACGGTCTCGAATCAGGGTTTCATTACCGGGATCGACATCGACGCGCCTGCAGCGCAGCCCTCCGACCCGGTCGGCGAGGTCGAATCCATCGACGGCATTGTTGTTCCCGGCATGCCGAATGCGCACAGCCATGCTTTTCAGCGCGGCATGGCGGGCAATGCCGAATACCGATTGTCCGCCCGCGACAGCTTTTGGACCTGGCGCCAAACCATGTATGCGCTCGCGAATCGCATCGAGCCGGCGCAGTTGCAGATCATCGCAACGCAACTGTTTGTTGAAATGTTGAAAGCCGGCTACACGGCGGTGGCGGAATTTCACTATCTGCACCTGGCGAAGGACGGCACGGAGTACGCAACTCCGAATCCTCTGTGGCTCGCCATCGACGCTGCCGCCGAAGCGGCGGGCATTGGGTTGACATTGTTGCCGACGCTGTATCAGAGCAGCGACTTCGGCGGCGCTGCGCTCAAGCCGGAGCAGGCGCGCTTCGCAATGCAAACCGCTGCGTTCTTGCGGATCATGGAGGATCGAATCAAGGCCGATCGTCAGCGCGGCAGCAGCCGGACTCGCACTGGTGCGGCATTTCATAGCTTGCGGGCGGTGCCCCTGGAGAGTCTCCGCGAAGCGGCGCTCGCGCTCAGCAACATCGATCCGGTCATGCCCGTGCACATTCATGTCGCCGAGCAACGATTGGAAGTACAGGCCTGCGAGCGCGCGACCGGCCGGCGTCCAATCGAATTGCTCCTCGACCAAGGAATGCTCACGCAGTATTGGTGCCTGATCCACGCAACTCACGCCACCGCCGAGGAGCTGCGCGGAGTCGCGGCGGCGCAGGCGACCGTGTGCGTATCCATCAGCACCGAGGCCAATCTGGGAGATGGATTTTTCGACACGACCCGCTTTCGCAAAGCGGGCGGACGCTTGTGCGTCGGCTCCGACAGTCAATCGACCGTCAACCCATCCGAGGAGCTGCGATGGCTGGAATACCAGCAACGCCTGCGCACCCGGCGGCGCGGCGTGTTTGCCACCAGCGCCGAATCGCATGTGGGCACGGTACTGTGGCGCGACGCCGCCATGTACGGAGCACAGGCGATCGGGCAGCCGGTGGGCGCAATCACCGTGGGACGGCGCGCGGATTGGCTGGTGCTCGACTCATCGCATCCCAGCATGGCCGGCGCCGCGGGCCACACGGTGTTGGATCGATTGCTGTTTGCGGGAGGCGATCAGGCCATCCGTCATGTGATGGTGGCGGGCCGCTGGGTCGTGAGGGATCGACGGCACGCGGCCGACGAGCAATTGCGTGAAGAATTCAGCCGCGTAATGAACGACTTAAGCGCTGGTTGACTGTACCTGTCTATACAGCTTATTCTTGGCGCATGAGCAAGCCCAATCTGTCGCTGCAGCCGCTGTACTTGCAGGTCAAACGGCACATTTTGGACAACATCGGCTCGGGCAAGTGGAGCGCATCGTCGCGCGTACCGTCCGAAAACGAGATCGTCAAGTCGTTCAATGTGTCGCGCATGACCGCCAACCGCGCTCTTCGCGAACTGCGCGACGAGGGTGTGTTGGTGCGCATTGCCGGGGTCGGCAGCTTCGTGGCAGACCGGCATGCGCACGCGCATCCGCTGCAAATCCGCGGGATCGCCGACGAGATCCGCGATCGAGGCCACGTGCACCGCGCTGAAATCGTTTCCCTCGAACGGGTTCGCGCGGTGGCCGAACTCGCGGACGACTTCGGCATCGCACCGCGCAGCGAATTGTATTGCTCTCTCATTGTTCACTTCGAGAATGACCGGCCCATCCAGCTCGAGGACCGTTACGTGCAGCCCAAGCTGGCGCCCGGCTACTTGAACGTCGATTTCAGCAAAACGACTCCACACGACTACTTGATCAAAGTCGCGCCGCTGCAAGAAGCGGAGCACTTGCTGCGCGCTGAAATGCCCGACGAGCGTACGCGCAAGCTGCTGGCGATGAAGCGCGACGAGCCGTGCCTGGTTGTCATCCGACGCACTTGGACTGCCGGTCAAATCGCCTCGGTGGCGCGCCTGCACTATCCGGGCCCCCGTTATGAAATGTCAGGGCGCTTTCGCCCCTAAGGAGTCGCCATGCTCGCTCCCGTTAATCCCAGAATCATCCGCGCCGCGCGCGGCAGCGCCTTGAGCGCCCGGACGTGGATGACTGAAGCGCCGTTGCGCATGCTGATGAACAACTTGGACCCCGAGGTGGCGGAAAACCCGTCCGAACTCGTGGTGTACGGCGGCATCGGCCGCGCCGCGCGCGATTGGAATTGCTTCGATCGCATCGTCGAGAGCTTGAAGACGTTGACCGAGGAGGAAACGTTGCTGGTGCAGTCGGGCAAGCCGGTTGGCGTGTTCCCGACGCATGCGGACGCGCCGCGAGTGCTGATTGCGAACTCCAATCTCGTTCCGCATTGGGCGACCTGGGAGCATTTCCACGAGCTCGACCGCAAGGGCCTCGCGATGTTCGGCCAGATGACCGCCGGTTCGTGGATCTACATCGGCAGCCAGGGCATCGTGCAGGGGACGTATGAGACCTTCGTTGAAATGGGGCGGCGGCACTTCGGCGGCAAGCTGATCGGCAAGTGGATTTTCACCGCCGGGTTAGGCGGCATGGGCGGCGCGCAACCGTTGGCGGCCACCATGGCCGGCGCCAGCTTGCTGGCGGTGGAGTGCCGGCAGAGCCGGATCGACAAGCGAGTCGAGACCGGCTATGTCGATGCCGAGGCTCGCACCTTGGATGAAGCACTCGCGTTGCTCGAAACCGCAAAAGCCCGCGGCAAGCCGATCTCGGTTGCGTTGCTCGGCAACGTCGTCGATGTGCTGGGCGCGATGTTGGACCGGGGCATCAAACCCGATGCGCTCACCGATCAGACCTCGGCTCACGATCCGGTCAATGGATACCTGCCGCAAGGATGGACGATAGAGCGCTGGGATGAGATGCGCGCAAGCGATCCTGCCGGCACCGCCGCAGCAGCATCCCGTTCCATGGCCAAGCATGTGGAGTACCTGCTGCGCTACAAACGCATGGGACTGCCGGTATTCGATTACGGCAATAACATCAGGCAAGTGGCGCTGAATACCGGCGTCGCGAAAGCCTTTGATATCCCGGGATTCGTGCCTGAGTACATCCGTCCGCTGTTCTGCCGCGGCGTGGGGCCATTCCGCTGGGTGGCACTCTCAGGCGATCCCGAGGACATTTACAAGACCGACGCCAAGGTCAAGGAGTTGATTCCCGACGACCCTCACCTTCACCATTGGCTCGACATGGCGCATTCGCGGATTCACTTTCAAGGATTGCCGGCGCGGATTTGCTGGGTGGGCTTGGGCCAGCGGCATCGTTTGGGCCTGGCATTCAATGAGATGGTAAAACGCGGCGAGATTTCCGCTCCCATCGTGATCGGCCGCGACCACTTGGATTCCGGCTCGGTCGCAAGCCCCAACCGCGAAACCGAAGCGATGCGCGACGGCTCCGACGCCGTATCCGACTGGCCCTTGCTCAATGCCTTGCTCAACACCGCATCGGGCGCAACCTGGGTATCGATTCATCACGGCGGCGGCGTGGGCATGGGCTTTTCACAGCACGCCGGCGTCGTCATAGTGTGCGACGGCAGCGATGCGGCCGCCAAGCGCATTCGCCGCGTGCTGTGGAACGATCCGGCGACCGGGGTCATGCGCCACGCCGATGCCGGTTATGAAACGGCGATTGCCTGCGCTAAAGAGCAGGGTTTGAAGCTGCCGATGATGGAGCAACCATAGGTGTCCGATATTCTCGAAGTGCGCAGCGGCACGCTCTCGCTTGCGACATTGCGGCGTATCTACGAGCAGCCGATCGTGCTGCGCCTGCCGGCGCAGGATGTCGCGCGAATCTCGCAGGCCAATGCCTTGGTGGACAAGATCGTGGCGAGTGGCGATGCCGCATACGGCATCAACACCGGTTTCGGTCTGCTTGCCCAGACGCGCATCCCCAATGAACAGCTCGAATTGCTGCAGCGGAACCTGTTGCTCTCGCACGCGGCCGGCGTGGGCGAGCCGTTGCCCGACGCCGTGGTTCGGCTCATTCTCGCGCTCAAGATCAATGCGCTGGCGCGCGGGCACTCCGGCGTCACCCTGCGGCTGGTGCAGGCGCTGCTGGCCCTGCTCGAGCACGAGGTGTACCCCCTGATACCGGCGCAAGGCTCCGTGGGCGCCTCCGGTGATCTTGCCCCGCTGGCCCATTTGAGCACGGTGCTGCTCGGGTTGGGTCAGGTGCGCGTGCGCGGATCGGTGCTGGGCGCGTCCGAAGGGCTGCAGCGAGCGGGCCTCAAGCCCATTCAGCTCCATGCCAAGGAAGGCCTCGCGCTCATCAACGGCACCCAGGTCTCCACTGCACTCGCATTGGCCGGCCTGTTCGGCGCGGAAGATGTATTCGGCGCTGCAATCGTGGCCGGCGCCATGTCCGTTGATGCCTTGAAGGGCAGCGATTCGCCATTCGATGAGCGCATTCAACAGGTGCGCGGTCAACCGGGGCAAATCGCCGTCGCGCGCGAGTACCGCGAATTGATCGCGGGCAGCGCCATACGAGCTTCGCATCTCGATTGCGCCCGCGTACAGGATCCGTATTCCTTCCGCTGCCAACCGCAGGTGATGGGCGCCTGTCTGGACCTCATCGGAAACTGCAGCGCAACTCTCGGCATCGAGGCGAATGCGGTCACCGACAATCCGCTTTTGTTCACCGATGCGGGCGATGTCCTGTCCGGGGGAAATTTTCACGCAGAGCCGGTGGCATTCGCCGCCGATACGCTCGCGCTGGCCATCGCCGAGATCGGCAGCCTGTCCGAGCGGCGTACTGCCGTGTTGGTGGATCCGAAGATGAGCGGCCTGCCCGCCTTCCTGGTCAAGAACAGCGGCCTCAATTCGGGATTCATGATCGCGCAAGTAACGGCGGCCGCTCTGGTATCGGAGAACAAGACCTTGGCGGCACCCGCCAGCGTCGACTCGATTCCGACCTCCGCCAATCAGGAAGATCATGTCAGCATGGCCACGCATGCGGCGCGGCGTTTGAGCCGCATGGTGGACAATGCCGCCGCGGTGGTCGGCATCGAGTTGCTGGCGGCCGCTCAAGGCATCGACTTTCACCGTCCGGCTCGATCCTCACGCAGCCTCGAGGAAGTGCACGCTGCCGTCCGCAAGGAAGTGCCCTTCTACGAGGCTGACCGGTATTTCGCCCCGGATATCGAAGCTGCCCGTACTTGGGTAAAATCCGGTCGCTTCACCGAACTGGTGAGGCGCGTCATCCCTTCGAGGTCGGAACGATGAAATCGATCGGCGCGATTGTTTTGTGCTTGTTTGGTTTGACGGGCTTGAGCCGCGCCGCCGAGATCAATATCGCAACCCTGAGTTGCGTCAAATACCAGAATGAAATAACCGCGCCGCCGGTCGCGAACCCCAACAGCGACTCCATCAACACCGTGATGTGGCTGTTCGGCTACGCGGTCGGAAAATCCGGCGCGAAAGTCATGTACGGCGATGCGCTGACGGCATTCGGTTTTGCGCTGGACGCCGAATGCAAGAACAACCCCACCGAGAGCCTGCTTGATGCGATTTCCACGGTAAAACCGGACCCGAAGAATCCCATGGATCTGACGATGTTGGATTGCGCGACTTTCAGCGCGCGTCACCTGGACCTCAAGCGCACCGATCCCGACAGCGCGATGACCATCATGAATTGGCTGTTTGGATTTTCCGTCGCGAAATCGGGCGGCCATATATTCGATGCCGGCGCCATCGTCGCGTTCGAGCCCGCGCTCATGGCCGATTGCAAAAAGTTCCCCGAACGCAATCTGTACGACGCACTGGTGTCGATAAAGTTCGGCAAGGCGAAGAACTAGTAGCCCTGGAAATCCAAGATGTTACCGGTCCACGGCTGCATCGATGCGTAAAGCGCTCGACGCTCTTGCATGGATTTGAGATCCCAGCCGAGAAGTGCGGCCGAATCGATGGCGTGATCTTGCGCCTTTGTCGCGGCACTGAAATCCTTCAGCGAAGCATATGCGGCCGCTCGGATTTCCCAGAGGCTGGGATCGTGCTTGTAGTCCTTTTGAACGGCGTCCGCCAACTTCAATGCCCGCGAGGGATCTCGGACGTTCGTATCCGGGCTCGCCGCGAGAACCGAAGCGAGTAGAAATTGTCCTGCGCTGTTGCCTTGCTTTACCGCGCGTTCCAACCACACCAATGCCCCGGCGACGGATTCAGCGGAGGAATTTTCCCGCAATAAATACTCCGCCAACGAGACTTGCGCGTTGGGTTCGTCCGCCTGAGCAGCTTTCTCCAACCAAATCTCCCCTTTGACGCTTTCGCATTGGCAGCCGCGGCCCCTGAGCAGCGCGGTGCCGACCTGGAATTGTGCGTAGGGGGCTCCGGCTTGGGCGGCTTTCAGAAACCACGGCAACGCTTTGGTATAGCTCTGCTGCAATTGCGGCAGTCCCGCGAGCATCATGCCGTAAAGCATTTGCGCCGTTGGGTCGCCTCCCTCCGCTTTGGTCTTTGCATCTTCGACCTGTTTCTCAAGGCCCCTGTAATCGTGTATCGATACCTCGTTCATTTTGAAATTGAAGAACATTCCGGTTGGTGTTGCCACCGGATAGCCGTTGACCCGCCCGGGTAGGTAAACCGAGCGCAAGACGCTCATGCGTATGGTGTCCTCGAAATAATTGCTCGGCACCGCGTACAGGATTCGTGGCGCGCGCGGGTGGCCGTCCGGCGCAACGGTAAATTCGACGTACGCGTCCCCCTGAACGCCATGGCTTCGCGCATCGCTCGGATATTCCGGGATGTATGGTTTCGAAAGCTTTGGCGGATCGCGGCCGTCGTACTCCTTATCCTTGAGCATGCGCGGCAAGAGCCGCGTATTGAGCGCCGTTTGGCTATATTTGGCCTGAATGTCCGCCGATAGCTGCAACGAAGTTGGTGTTAATAGGGGTTGCAATTCGCCCGCCAGGTCCGCTCCCTTCGAATACCCATTCTGTGCGGCTAGCGATGCCCAAGCGTGCGCGTAGGTGTTGCTCTCAGCAACGCCCTGCCCGTTGGCGTACATGACCGCGATATTGAATTGAGCTTGCGGCGCACCCAGCTCCGCAAGTTCTTTGTACTGCGTAAACGCGCCCGCGTAATCGCCGTTCTTATACGCCCTTCCCGCCGAATTCATGTCTGCGAATGCGCTGGATGCCACGATGATGGCAACCGCAGCGGTGATGAACCTCAATGAGCGGGCGGACATTGGCGTGATACCTCGTTAGCCGCTGAGATTGAGCAGTGCCGCGTTGCCGCCGGTCGCGGTGGTATTGACGGTCAGGGTCTTCTCGTTCGCGAATCGCGCCAGATAATGTGGACCGCCGGCTTTGGGGCCCGTGCCCGACAACCCGGTGCCGCCAAACGGTTGCACGCCGACGACCGCACCGATCATGTTGCGATTGACGTAGGTGTTGCCGATGGCGGTGCTCTCGAACACTTCCCGCCAAAATGACTCCAAGCGCGTCTGCACGCCGAGCGTCAAGCCGTAACCGCTGGCGCGAATGGAGTCGATCACTTGCTGGATGTCCGCGGCACGATATCGAACCACGTGCAGAATGGGCCCGAACTCTTCGCGGGTGAGTTGCGCCGCGTTCTTCAGCTCGACGAGATGCGGCGGGAAAAAGCTGCCTTGCGCATGGGCCCCCGTGAGCGCACAGGCTTTGACAATGCTAGCCTCTTTGCGCATTTGATCTGCGTGCCTGGTCAACTGCGCCGCCGCCGCGGCGTTGATTACCGGGCCCACGTCGGTTTCAAAATCGGCCGGATCGCCGATGACCAGTTCATCCATGGCTCCGGCGATCATCTCGATCACCTGGTCGGCAATGTCTTCCTGCAAAAACAACAGCCGCAGCGCCGAGCAACGCTGGCCGGCGCTCATGAACGCGGACGCCACCGCATCATCGACCACTTGCTCGGGCAACGCGGTCGAGTCGACGATCATGGCGTTGAGTCCGCCGGTCTCGGCTATCAGCGGCACGATGAGCCCGTTGCGTGCCGCCAAAGCTCGATTAATCGTAATGGCGGTGGCCGTCGAGCCCGTCATCGCCACCCCGGCAAGCGCGGGATGCGCAAGCGCCACCTCGCCGAAGACCCGGCCCGGTGCGGGCGTCAAGTGCAGAACTTCGGTCGGAACTCCGGACTCGTGCAACAACTTCACGAAGGCCTGTGCGATCAGCGGCGTGGGTTCGGCCGGCTTTGCGAGAACGGCGTTGCCCGCGGCCAGCGCTGCGGTGACCTGCCCGGCAAAGATTGCCAGAGGAAAATTCCATGGGCTGATGCACGCAAACACGCCGCGGCCATGTAGCGAGAGTTCATTGAGCTCGCCCGTTGGACCGTCCAGCCGCACCGAAGCGGCAAACTGGGTCCGCGCCTGCACAGCGTAGTAGCGGCAGAAATCCACCGCTTCGCGCACTTCCGCGATGGCGTCTCCTATGGTCTTGCCCGCTTCCCGGATCAGCAATGCATGGAAATCGGCGCGGCGCGAATCCAACAAGTCGGCGGTCCTCTCCAGACAATCGGCGCGCGCGGCGCCGCCGAATTGATCCCAGGCGCCCTGAGCCTGCGCTGCAGTTTCAAAGGCGGAAGCAATTTCCTTGGGCGACGCATCATGTGAGACGCCCACCTGCCTGCGCCAATCTGCCGGATTGGTGATCAGGCGCGCGCTCGATGCGGCCGACCCTTGGTACGACGAATGCCTTGCCAGCTCATCGCGCAGCATCTGAACGGCCGGCGGATCGCCCAGATCGATTCCCCGCGAATTGCGCCGATCGCAGTACAGCGACGCAGGGATAGGCAGTCTTGCGTTTGCCACTGAGTCCAATCTCTCCAGTTCTGAGACCGGATCGCGCACGATTTCCGCCACGGGCACCTGCTCATCCATGAAGCGGTTCACGAACGAAGTATTGGCGCCGTTTTCCAGAAGCCGGCGCACGAGATACGCCAGCAAATCCTTGTGTTCGCCCACCGGCGCGTAAACCCGTACGCGCGGGAAGTTCGCGATTTGACGCGCCGCTTCCGCATACAGCAACCGGCCCATGCCGTGCAGACGTTGAAACTCGAAGTTCGCCGCCGGCGGCGCAAGCTCCATGACCGAAGCGATGCTATGCGCGTTATGCGTCGCAAATTGCGCATAGATCGTGTCCGCGTGCTTGAATAATCGTCCCGCACAGGCGAGATAGGACACATCCGACGTGAGCTTGCGCGTATAGACGGGATATCCATCGAGGCCGCGCTCCTGTGCGCGCTTGATCTCCGAATCCCAGTAGGCGCCCTTTACCAAGCGGACCGTCATGCGCCTGCCGCAACGTTGGGCCAGCGCCGCGACCCAATCGATGACGCCAATGGCACGCTTGCCATAGGCTTGCACCGCCAGTCCCAAGCCCGGCCAATCGCGGGTCGAGGGGTCCTGAGCCAGCGCTTCGATCACGCTCAAGGAGAGGTCCAGCCGATCCGCTTCCTCGGCATCGATGGTGAGTTGAATGCCAAGCGCGGCGGCTTGCGCGCAGAGCGCTTTTACTTGCGGTACCAGCCGTTGCATGACGCGGTCGTGCTGCAGCAGCGTGTAGCGCGGTTCCAGCGCGGAAAGCTTGATGGATATGCTCGAGACTACGTGAGCCGGGCGGCCGTGTGCGGTGGCACCGATGACGTCGATGGCGTGCTGATACGATCGCAGATAGCGCTGGGCGTCCTGGGCAGTGCGCGCGCCCTCGCCCAGCATATCGAAGGAACACAGGCCCAATTCCGCCTCGCGGGCGCTGCGCGTCAACGCCTCTTCGATGCTGCGGCCCACGACGAATTCGCCGCCGATAATCCGCATGGCTCTCCGCACCGCCAGACGCACCAGCGGTTCTCCCGCCTTGCGGGTCAGCATGCGCATCCATCCCGACGCATCGGTTTTGATGGATGGGTCCAACTCCAGAATTCCGCCGGTCAGCATCAGTCCCCAAGTCGACGCATTGACGAACAGCGACTCGGATTGGCCCGCATGGGACGACCAATTGCCGGTCGCCAGTTTCTCGGCGATCAATCGATCCGCGGTGGCATCGTCCGGTATGCGCAGCAACGCTTCGGCGATGCACATGAGTGCAATACCTTCCTGATTCGACAGCCCGAATTCCTGCAGGAAGGCGTCGAGGAAAGGACGTTCGTCGCGCCGCGCGCGCGCACCTTCGACCAAGGACATTGCGACCGCGACAGCGCGGTGGCGTGCGCCGCCGGTGAGTTCCAAGGAATGCAGCAAGGAAGTCGCCGCTCGCTCCTCTGGCCACGATCCCTGATCTCTTATTGCTTGACGCAATGAATCCATGTTAGTGCTGTATCGTCGCGAAGAACGCGGCAGCCGGCGTCGTCGAGCCGGGGAGTGCCTGCGCTACGCGAACCGTGGCGTTTGTCATCACGGCCAGATCCCAGGGCTCCAATCGCCGAGCGTCATCGCCGCCGCCCGCGTCGAGTATCAAGGGTGCATCGATACCGAAGATCAATGTCGACTCGCTTTGCGATGCACTCAATTCTCTGCCTTCCCGCAACTGTTCCACCCGAGCGACCATTGTCCTCGTTTTGGCGACCATCAAATTCAGATCCATACAGGGACCATCGAGCAATCGGCAATGCGTGGCCAGCGCGCCGTCGAATTGCACCCATTGCCCGATCCGGCCCAACAGGCGCTGATGCCCGTCGCCGAACTTGAGCTCAAGCCCCGAGCCCTTGAGCAGCACCATTGTACGGTGGTAGGCCGCGAAATCCGAGAAAGGCCCGGAAGCGTCGATTTGCGCCACGCTGACCCGCCAGACGAAGTCATCGCCGTGCGCGGGCACGCGCATGGCCTCGTGGGTAACGCCGCCGCCGTTCCTCCACGGCACCGGCTTAAATGAGGACTTGCGGATGATTTGCAATGCCGTGCTACTTTCCCAGCTGAGTGGAAACGAATGCGGAGACGTCTCTAATCTGGGCAAACGTCAATGCGGCCGCAAACGGAGGCATGGTATTTTTCCCGTAAATAACCATGTTCGCCACGAGTTCCGGCGCATCTACCCGGCTGATGTCCGGCCCCCCGCCATGACCGCCCTTGCCTTCCTCGCCGTGGCAGGCGGCGCAAACTTGAGCAAACACCAGCGCCCCGGCGTTTGCATTGCCACCCTTGAAGGAAACCGCGGTGGTCCGGGCCGCCTGCTCCTGTGGCGATTGCGCAGGCGGCAACCTGCCGTCCAGAGAAAACAACCAGAGACTATCGCCCGTCGGGCTGCCTGCAAAATTATTGCCGGCGGACAGTATCGCGACCTTTTGACGGCCCTTGTATAGAAACACGCTGGCGGTTGCGTTGACGCCGGCGCCCGTCTGAAATTCCCACAGCACATCGCCGTTGCGCGAATCGAGGGCAACGAAGCGGCCATCGTTTCGGCCCGTGAAGACAATATCGCCGGCCGTGGCCGTAGAACCGCTGTAGCAGCTGTCCTTCCATCGCTGACGCCACAGGATCTTGTTGGTGCGCATGTCGACGGCCGCGAAAATTCCGTTGAGCGGGATATCGGAAAATCCAAAGAGGCCCTGGGTGTAGGCCGCACCCGGCACCGGTTCCTTCGAAGGACCGACCATGAAGCGCCCCATCTGGTCGTTCGCGCACACGAACAGCACGCCCTGCCGTGGATCATAGGAACTGGGCGGCCAGTTGGTTCCGCCCCAAGGACTGGGCTTCGCCACCACGGCGTTCTCCCAGTAAGGCGTGAATATTTGCCCTTCGTTCACCAATCGAAACCCCGCAGGCGGAATGTCGATTGAGTGCGGAACGACCGGGTCGCCCTGCGGAAACGGTTGAGTAGCGGCTGTATTCTGGCGTGGTTCCTGTGGAACCGGCTTTTCATCGATGCCGATCAGGGGTTTGCCGGTCACGCGATCAAGCACGTACACCCATCCGGTCTTGCCGATTTCGGCGATCGCTTCGCGCAGCTGGCCGTTGTACTCCAAATCAAACAGCACGACCGGGTTCGGGGAATCGTAGTCCCACAGGTCGTGGTGTACCTGCTGAAAATGCCATCGATACTTGCCCCTCTTGGCCTCGATCGCGACGATGGAAACCGAAAACAAATTGTCGCCCTTGCGCAGGCTGCCGTTGAAGTCGGGGCTGGCGTTGCCGGTCGAAAAATAAATGAGTCCCCGCTTGGGGTCGACGGCGGGAGTCTGCCAGACCGTGGCGCCACCGTACTGCCACAAGGAATTGTCCTGCGGCCAGCTCTCATGGCCGACTTCGCCCGGGCCCGGAACCGTATAGAAGGTCCATAGCGGCTTACCGGTCTTCGCGCTGAATGCCCGGACTCGCCCGCGGGCGGTGTGCTCGCCTCCCGCGAAACCGGTGACGATCATGCCGTCGAAGTACAGAGGGGCACCGGTAATCGTCAGGCCCTCCTGCCAGCGGGCAGCCTGCACAGACCACGCCTCCCGGCCGGTACGCTGGTCCAACGCGACGAGTTTGCCGTCGAGTCGTCCCAGAAAAATCTTTCCTTCGGCAAGTGCGACGCCGCGACTGACCCAGCCGCAGCAAACCGTCGAGATGGTCTTTTCGAGGTGGGCTTCGTAGACCCAGAGCGGCTTGCCGGTCTCGACGTCGATGGCGAACACATCATCCGCGCCCGTCGCGACATAGATCACCCCATCGTGCACGATGGGTTGCGCCTCGCCGGAAAACGGCGGCCCGACTCCCGACCCGTTCAAGTGCGTACGCCACTCGGCCTGCATCGTTCCGACATTGCCCGCGTGGATCTGCGCCAACGGGGAATAGCGCTGGTTGTAGAGGTTTCCGCCATTCGTAATCCAGCCGTTGATAGGCAGATCGACGAGTTGCTTTGCGGTGAACGCCGGAGCATTGGCCGCACTGCCGTGAAACGCCGTCAGCATGCTCAAGACAAATAGATACGTTCGACGCATTTGCCCATCTCCCCAAAGGACCCGCTATGCTAACCGGAAATGATCAAAGGCCTAATTCTCATTGGCGCCCTGTTCTGCCACGTGAGCCACTCCATGGAAACCATTACGCCCCGGCTTGCTGTTCCACGAGTGGCGCCGGTCGGGAAGGATGAACGCACACCGGCGCAAGAGGCGATGCTGGCCATTCGTCCCGACTACAACATCTACAAGACCCTGGCGCACGATCCGGAGCTTTACCAGCGCTGGAGCGGGCTCGGGCAGTACCTGCTCAACGGATCGACGCTCCCGGCGCGGGATCGCGAAATCATCATTTTGCGCATGGGCTGGCTATGCCAGGCGCCTTACGAATGGGCGCAGCACGCGCGCATCGCCAAGGCCACAGCGAATATGTCCGACGCTGAAATTCAGCGAATTGCGCAATCTCCGGATGCCGCGGGCTGGTCCGACTTCGAGCGCACCTTGATCCACATGGCCGATGAATTGCGCTACGAAACACAGATCGATGATGCCACCTGGGCGGCATTGCGCTCGAAATACACCGTCGAGCAAGTGATTGATGCGCTGTACACGGCAGGCCACGCCAAAATGCGTTTGACACTTGGGTTGACCGGGTTACTGACGAATTTCCAGGGCGGAATGTTCAGTGTCACCGAGGTTGCGCAGCCCAAGCCTTTCCCCGATGTATTTCTGCACGCCGCGAAGCAATTGAATGCCGCCGCCTCGGCCTGCGTCGTGATTGAAGACACGCCCACCGGCGTGCAGGCCGGCGTCGCGGCTGGAATGACGGTATTCGGGTTCTGTGCGCATACCCCGAAGCATCGCTTGCTCGATGCGGGAGCACATCACACCTTTGATAACATGTCTGACCTGCCGCGCCTGTTGAGCGGCGTTACCAGAGGGTCACGCGATCCTCAGGACTCAGATACATCTTGTCGCCGCTCTTAACCCCGTACGTGCTGTAAAAAGACGGCATGTGAATCACGACGCCGTTGACGCGGTATTTTTCCGGCGCGTGGGGGTTGGATTTGATCTGGGCGATGATGGCAGCGTCGCGCGTTTTGTCGAGCCAGCTCTGTGCGTAGCCCATATAAAAGCGCTGATCGGCCGTCATGCCGTCGATCACCGGGGGCGCACGCCCATTCAGCGAGGCGAGATACGCTTTGTACGCGATCTCGATGCCGGCGATGTCGGCGATGTTCTCGCCGAGCGTCAACGCGCCGTTGACGTGAAAACCCGGCACCGGCTCGAAGGCATCGTATTCCTTGATCAGCTTGTCCGTCTTGGCTTTGAACTTGGCGTGATCTTCCTTTGTCCACCAGTCGCGCAAATTGCCGTCGCTGTCGAATTGACTGCCCTCGTCATCGAAGCCATGACTGATTTCGTGCCCGATGGTGGCACCGGTGGCGCCATAGTTAAATGCGTCTTCCGCCGCTGCATTGAATACGGGCAATTGCAGGATTCCCGCCGGAAACACGATCTCGTTCATGGCTGGGTCGTAATATGCATTGACAGTGGGCACCGTCATTTGCCACTCGTCCCGGTCAACGGGACCGCCCAGCTGCGCGAGTTTGCGCTCGCTTTCGAACTGCTCGCTGCGCCACACATTGCCGAGCAAATCGACCGGTGAAATTGCGAGCTTCGTATAGTCCCGCCAGCGCTTCGGATAGCCTACCTTGACGTTGATCTTGCGCAGCTTGGCGCGCGCCTCGACCTTGGTGGCCTCGCTCATCCAGGACAACTGATCGACGCTTTGCGCATAGGCCTTCAGCAGGTTGGCGACCAGCTCATCGATGCGTGCTTTTGCCGCGGGCGGAAAGTACTTTGCCGCATACAGTTTTCCAGATGCTTCGCCGATCAATCCATCAACCAGCTCGCACCCCCGCTTCCAGCGTTCCTGATTCTTCGGCGTGTCACGCAGCACGCCTTGCTTGAAGGCAAAATCCTCATCGACGAAAGTGCTGGAAAGATAGGCCGCGCTGCTCGATAGCAAGCGGTAGCGAAAATATTCTTTCCACACCGATAACGGCGTGCTCTTGATCAGCCCCGAGAGTTCGTGAAGATAGCTCGGCTGGCGTACGATCATGGCCGGCAAGGAACCCTTCAAGCCGGCGATTGCCAGGTAGGCGCTCCAATCGACGTCCGGTGCCGATTGCCGCAGTTGCATCAGGGTTCGCGGGTTATAGGTCTTCTGCGGATCGCGGTTCGCGACTTGAGTCCACTCGATCTTCGCGATCGAGGTTTCCAACGCCAGTATGCGGACGCCTTCCTCTGCGGCGTCCGGATCGCCGAGCAGTCGCAGCATCTTGGCAACGTGCTCACGATACTTCGTGCGAAATTCAACCAGCTTGGCATCGTCGCTTAGATAGTAGTCGCGGTCCGGCAACCCGAGGCCGTCCTGGCTCAGCCACAACGCATATTGGGTGGAGCGCTTTGCATCCGGTTCAACGTACAGGCTGACGGGCGCGCCGACACCGAGCCGATCGAGATGCGCCATGAGCGGGCCAATCTCATTGATGCTCTTGATGGCGGCAATGGCATCCAATTCCGGCTGCAGGGGTTTGACGCCCTCGCGTTCTATTCTCGCCTCGTCCATGAAGCTTGCGTATAGGTCGCCGACTTTGCGTGCCTCCGGATCGGTCGAATCGCGGGTCCCCTCGATCAACGCCCGCAACTGAGCCAGCGATTGCTCGGTCATCATGACATCAACGCCATAGCGCGCCCGGTCAGCCGGGATCTGCACCGCGCGCAACCACGTGCCGTTGGCATATTCAAAAAGGTCGTCCTGCGGACGCGCCGTGATATTCATGTCGGCGGTCTGGACCCCGGACAGCAGTCCGGATTCAGCCAAGACCGTCGGCGCTCCGGCGAAAATCAACGCCAGGAGTGTAGGCAGGAGGGATTGGTACTTCATGCGCGCAGCGTAGCAGAGCGCAAGGAAAGACGCGGCTTGAGTCGGCTAACCCTTCCAGAAGGTGAGCAGCACGAAGACGAGCGCGATGACGGTCAATCCAAGATGCCCGAGCGCGGCGCGCGGCTCATCTTCCAAGCCGTCGTGGATGGCTTCGGGTTCGCGCGGGACGAAGCGGGCAAATGCGAAGGGAATCAGCATGGATTCCAGAATAATGGGGCCGCCGGACAATACCGTGATTTGCCTCACGTCTCATCCGTTGCGTTCCGTTCGGGCAGCAAAAGTGTCGAGCCCTTCATAAAACAGCGCGGCCCCGCGGAGGCGCCCAGCCTTATTTTTCGCGCTCATACTTGAATGACACTTTGATTTTCGCGCGGTAGGCCTCGACTTTGCCGTTATTGAGCGCCATGTCCAGCTCGACCACCTCCGCGACCCGCAGATCCCGAAGGGTCTTACCGGCCCTGGCGATAGCCGCGGCAGCTGCCTTTTCCCACGATACCGTGCTGGTGCCGATCAGCTCGATCACTTTGTAGACGTTCTCAGCCATGTTCATCTCCGTATGTAATGGACGTTCTGAAGGAAATGATTGACGGTATTGTCGCGCGGTCCAAGCGGCCGCGCCAGCCGGCCGGATACGGTTCGTTTACCCGCCCGAACGGCGCCGTTCCAAAATAGTGATGATTCCATTCTTGGGGCGCAGCGTAATGCGGGCTTGTAGCGCGATTTGCTGATTTTCCTTGAGCCTCAGGCGAAATTGCCGGGCCAAAATGGCCAGAATCAAGGTCGCCTCAGTCATGGCGAGAGTCGCACCGATGCATATCCGAGGACCCCCTCCGAAAGGCAGATAAGCAAAGCGCGGTCGCTTGTCGCTCGCTTCCTTGGCGAATCGTGTCGGGTCGAAGCGCTCGGGACTGTCCCAAAGGCGGCGGTGTCGATGCAGCACCCACGGCGCAATCATGATCTGCAGCCCAGGAGTAACCTTGAAACCGGACACCTCGTCGGCTTCCTTGGCTTGGCGAAGTGAGATCCCGGGAGCCGGCGGATATACGCGCATCGCTTCTTCGATGATCATGCGCGTGTACGGCAGATTCGGCAGATCCTCGGCGGTCGGAGTTCTGCCTCCGAGGACGCGATCCAGTTCCTCGTGCAACGTGGCCTCTTCCGAAGGATGCTGCGACAACAAGTACCACACCCACGTCATGGTCACGGCAGTGGTCTCGTGGCCGGCCATGAATATGGTAACGACCTCGTCGCGCACTTCTTCGGCGCTCATCCCCACGCCGCTATCCGAATCCTTCGCCGCGACCAGCCGCGTGAGAAAATCCTTGGGAGCCTCATCGCGAATCTTTTCGCGCTCGCTGATCAACCGGTAGATGGCGGCGTCCAGACGCTTGAAATGCCCCCGAATGGCCTCCTGCGTGCGCTTGATGCGCCAGGGCCCGATCACGGGCAGGACATCCAGCAACCCGAATTCCATCGAGGCTTGCGCGAACTCGAGTGCCTCGCCGGCGTATTTCGACAGCTCCTCGGCATCCGAGGAAAACAGGGTCCGGCAGATGATCTTGAGCGTGAGCGCCTTCATTTCCTCGGCGATGTTGATTTCGGAGGATTCCGGAAGGGAAGCCCAGTGCTGCGCAAAGGCGACCGTCGTCTCCGCCATGGCCGGAGCATAAGACTCGACCGTTTTGGTGCCGAACGAGGGCGCCATCACCTTGCGATGTATCCGCCACTTGGGACCCGGCGCGCTCAACAGACCTTCGCCGAACATGGCGGTGAAGAATTCATCATCCAAGGCATGCTTCGGGTAGTTGGCGACGTTATCCAGGAGCACGCGTCGCACGCCTTCCGGATCATTCACGATGAGCACCTTACCGAGCAGCCACTCCGACAAGTAAACAGGCTTCTCGTACGCCTCCAGAGGAATGATTTCAAAAGCGTTGCCGCGGGATGCACGGATGACCTTCAGAAACGAGGCGGCTTTGAGCGGCGGAGGCGAGAGTCCGACCAGCGCTTTCGTCGTTTGATTTGTTTGGGTATTCAAGAAGGGCTTTTCCGAAACAGCGCGATTCGCCGCCGAAGTATAGACCTTGCGTATGCAGTTGCCACGAAACAGGCCATCGCGCAGACTTCGCGGCGGTGAATAAGAAATCAGCAAGCGCCGTTCGCACAAGGCGCATTCGACGCGCCGCTTCCGACATGAGAGCGCAAGCACTGGCAGCCGCCCGCCGACTCATCGTGGAAGGGTCCGACGACGTGCTGACCATGCGCGCGGTGGCCGACGCCGCGGGCGTGACCTATCCCAATCTCAGCCATCACTTCGGCTCGGCCGCCGGGCTGCATGCGGCCATTGCCGAGGATCTGGTGCGGGAGCTACTGGCGGGCCTGCAAACCGTCGGCATAGAGATGAACAATCTCGAACACGACTACCGTGCCGTGGTGGACCGCGTATTTGACCTATTCAGCAAAAATGGCTTGGGACGGGTACTCGGTTGGTTGGTGCGCTCGGGTGAGACCTCGCGGCTTGAACCCGTGAACAGACTGCTGGCCGACTTCATTGCCGGCCGCTCGCGCCCCAGCTCCAAGAGCGACGCCAAACGAATATCGCGCATCGCGCTGATCGTGGCGTTCGCTGCTTACGCGGAATCCTCCGTGGGATCGCTGCTCGGGGATGCCCTGGGTGCGGGCGCCTCCAAGCGCCGGGATTACTTCGCGCAAGCCCTTGCTGCATTGCGGGATCATTAATTTATGTATCCATCAATAGCATATTGACGGAAGCATAAATAGCGATTAAGTTAGAGGCTCACCAAACCGGTAAGAGCCTGCCATGGAATACCCGTCTCCCACCCCCGCGGACTTGACCATCCATCCTCGCAATTTGATGTTCGCTTGCGGCCGGACGACCGAGCGTTGGTGGAATGGCGGCGATGCGATTGGCACGGCCTTTTACAATAGCCTGTCGCTCACCTTTCCCAAGGGCGAAGCATTCTTCATCGAGAGCGTGCGTAACTTCAGGGATCAGGTGCCCGTGCAGCAGCAGGCGCAGATCGATGCCTTTATCAAGCAGGAGGCTGCGCACAGCCGCGAGCACGCCCATTTGAACAGTCAAGTGGAGCAGGCAGGCTACGACGTTGCCCCCATGCACGAAGATCTGGATGCCCGATTGGCTGAGATGAGAGAAAGCCCTGCCATCTTCGGACTGGTGACCACGGTTGCGCTGGAACACTTCACCGCTATCATTGCCCACGAATGCTTGAAGAACGAACGCCACCACTTCAAGGGTGCCTCGCCGGAAACGGCGCGCCTCTGGAAGTGGCACGCCATCGAAGAAATCGAGCATAAGGGCGTGGCCTTCGACACCTTTCTGGCTGCCACCGCCCAGCTGTCGAATTACAAGCGCTGGAAATTTCGCTCCTTGGTGATGCTGAACATCAGCTACAACTTCGTGCGCGGCCGTGTGCGCGCGATGCGGCAATTCCTCAAGCAGGACGGCATCGATGGCCCGCTCACCGCGCTGCGCGTCTTCTCATATCTGTGGATTTACCCCGGCTTGCTGCGCCGGATCTTTCCGGCATGGCTGTCATTCTTTCGGCCGAATTTTCATCCCTGGCAGCATGATGATCGCGACTTGGTTGCGGCGCACGAGTCGCAGCTGACGCTGGCTGCCGCTTCAGCGCAGCGCTAGCGTGTTGCGGCGCCACGCGGCGTCTTGCCACTGACCGAAGTCGCGCAATAAATCCGGAGTGCTCGCCTGTCTTACGATGGCGAGATCATCGAGCCGCATTTCCTCGAAGCGGCGCCGGTTACGCCCGCGATCTCTCACCTCGCGCGCGATGAGCAGGCGTTTCGGACCGGGCGCAAAACCGGCGAACTCCACATAGCCCTGCTCCGGATCGACCGCAGCAGGCGAGAGCACGTCGATCACCCAATCCCCGGCCTTTTCGTGAAACAGCCAGAGCTCCCGCCAGCTCTCCAGGGGTTGAACCGCAAGCACCAGCGCCCGACTCTGCGCAATTGCCTGGGCCGATGCCATCCACACAATCCCATAGGTACAACGCCGTGCAAGCGGCTCCGAGCGCTGCGGCGGTGCCCCTTGCAACGCAATACAGGTTTGTCCCGGTTCGCCCGAGCTGGCGCTGAGCATCAGCGCGCCGGCCTGGACCTTATCCGGTATCGCCGCCCAGCGAATGGCACCTACGCGAATCAGCGCGTCCTCGTACTCCGCTCGGAGGTCATCGCCAAGATCGCCCGCATTGACGGCCAGGACCTCAGTGATCGCGCGTTGGGCCGCGGCTTGTGCCGACCGGTGTTGCCGAGCGTGTTCGAAGGCAATCGAAGCCCACACTCCGGCGCGCCGGGCGTGCAGTCGGCTCTTGGTCAGCGCGCTTAGTTCCCGCTCATTGACCAGGTCGAGCAGCGCACCGCGCTCGTCGTCGAGGGCCGCCCGCGGGACGGGTCCTAAGTCGGGATCGATACAGTCCGGCCGCGTCAACCCGAGCGCGGCATGCGCGCGTTGCTCGGAACTTGCCGTGCCTAGATTCAGCACGCGACGAAATAGTTCGCCGTCGTAGCACAGTTGAACTCGTCCATTGCGCTCGAAGGTATGCATGCGAATACCAAACTGCTCGGCCACGTCGATGTGAGTGGCCACGTTGCTGTGGTGTAAACCGCCGTCCGTGGCCTGGTCGGCCAAACGCTCGGCCATTCGAGCGATGGCGTCGTAGGGTTCGGCGGTGAGCGCGCGCGCCGGGACGGCTTTGAGGTATGCAGCACCATAACTGATCCCGAGCGCCTCGAATCCCGGGTTCTCCCGCAGAAAACGCACGACGGCAAGCAACTCGGGCGCCTCGGGCTCCGTAATCTCGATCGGACGGACAGTCTCGCTGCTCACGTATCCACCCCGCTCGCGCCGGTAGTTGTAGACCTTGAGGTATCCGGACTGATCGCCGCGAACTTCGAGCACATCGCCTTGCCATAGCGTGGCGAGCTCCGGCGCGCTGGAACGCGGCTCAGCACGCAGCGCGGTGCGATCGTGCACGACAATCGCGAGCGTCGCAGCGAGGGCGAGTATCACCGCGCGCTCTCGGGATCGCCGATAAGATTGGAACCTATGAAACGGCCGGCCGCCGGCGTCGGGGCGATGATCACTTGTACCTTGTCTGAGAGCTTATCGGCCAGCGTCTTCTGGATCAGCAGGGGGTAATGCGCAATCAAAGCGCCTTCGCGCTCCATCTGACCGGCATTCGTTTTTCCCACCAGATCGAGCCGGTACGCCTCTGCATCGGCCAGTTTTTGGCGCGAATCGGCCTCGCCCTTGGCCTCGATACGGCGTGCTTCCGCAGCGCCCTCTGCGTTGCGGATACGGGCGACCTTTTCCGCCTCGGCCTCGAGTCGGCGTTGCTCGATCTGCTTCCGTTTGAAGGGCAGGATATGCTTCATGGTTTCCTCCTGTGCGCGGGCGGCGATCACTTGCTCTACGCCTGCCGCCTCGGCCGCCGTTTGCCGGCGCACCTTATCGGCTTCGGCCTGCAGCTGTTCTTGTTTGACCTGAGCCTCTTTGAGTTCGAGCGTGTAGCGAATCTTCTCCGTCTCGAGTTCCTCGGCGAGGAGCTTCTCCATGCCTGCCCGATAGTCCGGCGGCAGATCCACCTTGCCCATATCGACGCCGCGCAGCAGCACTCCCAGCGCCGCGAGCTTGGGCTTGAGCTCGGTTATCAGCTGCTGTTGGATTTCCGCGCGCCGGCTCGAGAAGATCTCGCGCACCGTGTATCGGGCGAACAAGGGGAAGATGACGCCCTGCACGGCAGGGCGCACCAGATCGGCGTTCAGATCGTCGGGAAACTCCCTGGACAGCTGCGCGAGTCGAGCCGGATCCACAGTCCAACGCACCGCCAAGTCGATGCCCAGCGACAGTCCCTCGATCGACTGAAACGGTGCCGCACCGGTAGCGCTCGCGCTGTCAATCGGCCGAAACACTTGGTCGCGAGTTGAATATCTTCGCAACTGATGCAGGCCCGGGAGTACGAGCAGCGTGCCCGAGGTGTAGAGGGCCGCTGAACCGTCGAGCACATTGGTCCGCACCACCACCTCGCCTCGACGCACGGCGGCAACCGGCGGACGGACATAGAGGCCGTAAACCAGTGACGCCAGCAGGGCGATGCAGAACAAGCGCCGGCGGTGGCGAGCGGCGGCCGCGAAAGTGGCTCGGACCGTTGCGGCGAACGCTGCCACGAGATGACCGAGGTGCTCCAGCAGAACATCCAAGCGGCTCGACATTGCTTACTCCCACTGAACTCTCAACACCGGTCCCAGCGGAAGAGTCTCGCTGTCGATTGTGGCGAGGCAATGCGGCAATTGTGGCGCGATATGGCGTTGTTGTGATACGTGGCGCGTGCTGCCGAAGGTGTAATATGACCTTCCAGCGATTTTGGAGAACTTCAGTGAAGCTCAGCGCCCGCAATATCCTCAAAGGCACCGTAAAACAAGTCACCCCGGGAGCGGTCGATACCGAAGTGATTATCGAATTGTCTCCCGGCGTGGAGATCGTCTCGATCATCACAAAAAAATCAGCCGAAACCCTCGGACTGAAGGTCGGTCGCGCTGCTTACGCGGTCGTCAAGGCATCGAACGTCATCATCGGTGTTGACTGATAAGACTGCGGCGCGAATGGAAGATCGTGGGAATTGTTGCGGCGATGCTGGTTGCTGCGGCAGGGGCGGGTCTGGCTTTCCCGCCTGTCGTCTACGTCGAGCTCATGCACGCAACGCATTCACGGCCGGCGTGGCCGGCTCCTTTAATTCCCGGATCGCCCGTGGCTGGACCGTCACGGGGAGCCGTCGTCGGATACTGGCGGGTGCAGAAAATTGCGCCGGACACCTACGCGATTGGCGAACCCCAAGACGATCTGGACAACTTTGAATACTTGCTGATCGGTAACAAGCGCGCGCTGCTAATCGATGCCGGAGCAACGGAGCGTGATGTACGTCCGGTGCTGGCGACGCTCACGCAACTGCCTGTCACGGTCATTCCGACCCATCTACACAGCGATCACACGAATGGCCTGAGAAACTTCGATTCAATCGCTTTGATTGACTTGCCGGAAACTCGTTCGCGCGAGATCAACGGTGTGATCCATCTCGGACGCTATCAATACCTGGGCACGGGTGGCGACGATCCCCCGCTATTTCGAGTCACCGAGTGGATCAAGCCGGACGGCTTCATCGACTTGGGCGAGCGGCGCGTGCAGGTGCTGTGGACGCCAGGACATACCAACACCTCCATCTCAATCCACGACCCGGCAGCTCGGTTGCTATTCACCGGCGATCTGATTTATCCCACCACTCTCTACGCTTTCTTGCCGGATTCCAGCTTGTCGACGTACGTGGCGACGGCCGAGCGACTGCTCGCAACTCTGCCCGGCGAGACCGTGATTTATGG
>DASXNX010000150.1:0-21249 GCA_036494725.1 Steroidobacteraceae bacterium | reverse complement strand
GCCATCAATCGAAGCTGCTTTATCTCAATCATCGACCCCCTCCTTGGCTCAACAAAGACGACCCGCGCAGTCCGCTCGAACCGCTAGTTAGATCGCTCGCTACTTTTATTTGACGGTTTGATCATAAATATTACATGCCACGTAAGGCCGGCCGCATCACCTTGAGAGCTCAACGCCATACTGGCAAAAAAGTCTGGCCCCTTCCACGAGGCAATGTAGGTTTTCGGTTCGTTGCCGATGCGTGGAAATGACTTGTCGTTCATGCCTTGAGACGGCAATGCCCCTCCAGAGAAGGGTGCTCCGTAGATAGAAGACAGACCAACATAGGCGGCGCGAAAATCCGATACGACGTCATTGTAAAAGTGATTGGCAAAAAGATAATTCCCGGAACTTAGAACGCCACCCGGGCATAGGTAAAGCATGACGACCTCACGATCAAATGCGCGGCCGGTGAACCTGTACTGGTTGAACGCAGATAAAACAACTTGCGATTCCAGGGCGTGCTCGCGCTCCGGTATTGAAGTGCAGACCCTGTCGAGCTCCGATCCACGAAATTCGGCTGCATGGGCAGACGACGCAAGAATAGTCAGGGCGACGAAATATGCGCGCATGTTCGGCTCGATCTAACGATTATCTGTCTGACTTGGGGCGGAGAATTGCGGCGAAGGCGTCGTATAGAGCGCTTGCGGGCCTGACATGTTCCTGATTTCCTTGGAGGCAGATTGCGCGCATGTCGTATAGCGCGCTTGAGGTAATTATACATGCATGAAGGTCGCGGATTGCTTGAGGTGGCCAAGGAGAAAATGCGGACTCGGCATTTTGCCTACCGTACGGAACAGATCTATCTGTATTGGATAAGGCGTTACGTGAGCTACCACGATCGGCAGCATCCGCGCGGTTTGGGGGCCGAGGGCGTCGAGAAGTTTCTGAGTCACCTTGCCGTCGGCGCGAAAGTAGGTTCCTCTACTCAGAACCAGGCGTTGCAGGCTCTCCTGTTTTTGTATCGCCATGTGCTGGATATCGATCTGCCCTGGCTTGAGAATGTGACTCGTGCATCGCGACCGAAACATTTGCCGGTCGTGCTCACCCCCTCCGAGGTGCGCGCGGTACTGGCGCAACTTGACGGCACGCCTTGGCTGGTGGCGAATCTGCTGTACGGAAGCGGCCTAAGGCTGATGGAGTCCCTGCGGCTGAGAATCAAGGACGTGATCATGGACCGTCACGAACTCATTGTTCGTGACTCAAA
The DNA here is from genome assembly GCA_036494725.1 of Steroidobacteraceae bacterium. GTDB lineage: Bacteria > Pseudomonadota > Gammaproteobacteria > Steroidobacterales > Steroidobacteraceae > Bog-1198. Next base: position 20,003 of record DASXNX010000150.1, on the reverse strand, counting down.
GGGTGGTAAAGATCGCGTGACCGTCCTGCCTGAAGCGATCATCGTTGCACTGAAGGTTCACCTGCAAAAGCTTCATGTTCGCTTTGAGCAGCACCGAGCGGCGGGTGCGCCGGGTGTGTCGCTGCCCACCGCGCTGATGCGTAAATTTCCGAATGCGTCGACTCAGTGGGGTTGGCAGTATGTGTTCCCCGCCGATTCCTATTGCGAGGATTCATATTCGGGCCGGCCAATTCGCCATCACGTGCACGAGAAGGGAATTCAGCGCGCGGTTCAGGCGGCAGTTCGTAGCGCCGGGATATTGCAGCCGGCTAGCTGTCATACCTTTCGGCACTGCTTCGCGACCCATCTGCTTGAGGCAGGATCCGATATACGCACTGTGCAGGAACTGCTGGGCCATTCGGATGTGCGCACTACTATGATTTACACCCATGTACTCGGCAAAGGGGCGATGGGGGTCAAAAGTCCCTTAGATAGAGTCCTGTAACGCGCACACACCCCGGCTTACCTGGGAGACGATGAGTTTTTCCGCCGCGCTATTCCGTGATTTGAGCGCTGCCGCTATACTGTGCGCCCTCTGCGGATTTTTTCCATTGATACCAGCGAGTTACCGTGTCTAAAGGCCCATCGTCAGATACTCAATTCTTCAATTCCTTCAGCATGGTCCTCGGACTGCTCGTTGCATTTGCCATCGTGTTGTTCGCGATGGCACGCGTGATGGGCGCGGACTCGCAGGGACAGAATGTTCTGTTGGAGCCGCTGCGCATCGCCAGCGTGGAAAAAAACACAGCCCCCTTCGCCCAGGTGGCCATTGCGGGCAAGGACAATTCAGCCTTGGCGGCTTTGTCGACCTCTGCAAGCACTTCGCCGGCCGCGGCGGTACCGACCACCGGCGAGCAAGCCTATACCCAGGTTTGTTCCGCGTGCCATGGCACCGGCGTCAACGGCGCGCCGAAGATTGGCGATCATGCGGCCTGGGGTCCTCGCATCGCGCAAGGAAAGGACACCCTCTACAAGGACGCGATCAACGGCAAGGGCAGCATGCCGGCAAAAGGCGGTACGACCTGGCCGGATGCGACCATTCGCATGACCGTCGACTACATGGTGTCGCTGAACAAGTAGTGGGCGCCGGGGGCTGCCCCGATCAAATCCGGTCCAGCGCACGCAGTCTTACGGCTTCCGCCACGTCGATCACTCGGATGCCGGACTCGCCTGCCAAGTCCGCGCAGGTGCGTGCCAGCTTGAGCACGCGATGATAAGCCCTTGCCGATAGTCCTAGCCGTGCAATCGCCGCGGCAAGCAGCGATCTCGATTCCCGATCAAGCACACAAATGGCGGCCGTCTCGGCGGGCGTAAGACGTGCATTGAGCTTGCCCTGCCGCTGCATTTGTAAGTTTCTCGCGTCGGTGACGCGCGCGGCGACGACCGCCGTCGTTTCCGCCCCTTCGTGCGCGTCGCCGATGAGGTGTTCCACCGACAGTGCCTGGAGTTCGACGTGAATGTCGATGCGATCGATGAGCGGCCCTGAGATTTTGTTTCGATAGCGGGCGATCTGCTCCGCGGTGCAATGGCAACGCCCTCGTGCATCTCCCGCATAACCACAGGGGCAGGGGTTCATGGCGGCAACCAGCTGAAATCGTGCCGGGAACTCGCAGGTGCGCTTGAGCCGCGACAACACCACCACGCCGCTCTCCAAGGGTTCACGCAATGCTTCGAGCGCATTTCGCGGAAATTCCGGAAGCTCGTCGAGAAACAGCACTCCCAGATGCGCAAGCGATAGCTCGCCGGGTCGCAGAGCCCCGCCCCCGATCAGCGAGGCCATCGATGCCGTGTGCTGCGGGCTGCGGAACGGCCGGCGGCCGCCACGCGTCGGCCTGCGGCCCGCGACGGATTCGAGGCTGGCGACTTCGAGCACCTCGGCCGGCGACAAGGGTGGCAGCAGGCCGGGTAATCGTTGCGCAAGCAGCGTCTTGCCGGCGCCCGGGGGACCGATAAAAAGCAGGCCGTGTTCGCCTGCGGCAGCGATTTCGAGTGCGCGCTTTCCGGCGTACTGACCGCGCACTTCCTGCAAGTCCGGTGGCCGTTCCCCGCGCATCGCGCCTGTCGAACTTTCCTCCGCCGTCTTTTCCGCATGCGCCCCGTGGCCGGGGAGCGCTGTTCCCGGGGGACTGGGTCTTCCCTGAAGCGCGGCGACCACATCGGACAGGTCATTGGCCAGCCGCAGCTTGGCGCCGCTGATCAGACTGGCTTCGAGCGCATTGGCGGCGGGCAGAATGATCTCGCTGCCGAATTTTGCACCTGCGATCAGCGCAGGCAGAAGCTTCGGCGTTTCGCGCAAGCTACCCCCCAAGGACAGCTCGCCGTAGAACTCTCGGCCCTTGAGCGCTTGTGCGCATATTTTTCTCTCGGCGGCCAGTATGCCGACGGCGATCGGCAAATCGAAACGGCCGCCTTCCTTGGGTAAATCGGCCGGAGAGAGATTCACCGTGATTCGCCGCTGAGGAAATTCATGTCCGGCCGTCGCCAGCGCCGCGCGTACCCGCTCCTTGCTCTCGCGAACCACGGCCTCGGGCAGTCCCACCAGTGCAAAGGTCGGCAATCCCAGTCCCAGATGAACTTCGACACGCACCATGGGTGCTTCCAGTCCGGCGGGCGCACGGCTGAAGACGGTGCTCACTTCCTTGTGAGTATTCATCGCCCCTAGGGGCTCAGCTTCGCTTCGATATCTTTGAGACGTGCTTCGAGCGCCGCGAGCTTTGCCTGGGTGCGCTCGAGGATCGCGGTCTGCACATCGAAATCCTGCCGCGTTACCAGATCAAGCTTGGCCAGCTGTGCCTGCAGCACGGCCTTGAAATTACTCTCCATGTCGCGGCCGAAGGCACGCAGCGATTCGGGAACGGAATCCGCCAATCGGCGTGCCAGATCGTCCAGATTGTTTGCGTTCATTTCGCTCCTCCGTTGGTTCTCGCACCCGGTTAACGCGCTCGCAGCGCATTGGTGCGCCATAGAAGTGCGTCTCCCGGTCTCAAGCCGACGCAACCCTTTGATTTTGTGCCCTGCTGCCATGGCACGGAACCTGCACCGTCTACTCGTGGATAGTACGCGGAAGTGTTGCCGGGGGCGGTCTGATTTACAGTCGAATGCAAGGATAAATGCATGAAGCTGATCACCGCCATCATCAAACCCTTCAAGCTGGACGAGGTTCGTCAAGCTGTCGCAGACATCGGCATCCAGGGTGTCACGGTGACCGAGGTTCAAGGCTACGGGCGTCAGAGACACACGGAGCTTTATCGGGGGGCGGAATACAGCGTGGACTTTCTGCCCAAGGCAAAGATCGAGCTTGCCGTGGACGATTCGATCGCAGAGCAGGTCATGGAGGCCGTCTGCAATGTGGCAAGGACGGGAAACGCGGGGGACGGAAAGGTTTGGGTGATGGAGCTTGAACAGGCGCTGCGTGTGCGCACGGGTGAAACCGGCCCAGACGCCATTTAGTAAGGAATTCAGAGGCCTCGCCCGTTTTGCGGGCGAGGCCAAACTTTCTGACGATTTAGGAGCATCTCGCGCCGGCAAGCCAGCCAACTCCCCCGTCGGTGCGATATCCCGGCGGCGCGGGTCCTTAACGGGGCCCGTGCCGTTTTTTTATATCACGCGCCCGACGCAAGACGCTTGCGGCGTTATACATCAGAAGATTTCAATACTCCATGCTGTACCGCAGCAATTTCTTTTGAAAACCGCTGGTAAACTGTGAAATCGATCGACACGGGAGCCTTTGCATGAAAATGGTGGTCGCCATCATCAAACCTTTCAAGCTTGACGATGTGCGCGCTGCACTGGCAGAGGTGGGAATTCAAGGCATTACCGTGACAGAGGTCAAAGGCTTCGGCCGGCAAAAGGGCCACACTGAGCTCTATCGAGGGGCGGAATACGTCGTGGACTTTCTGCCCAAAGTGAAGCTCGAATTGGCGGTGGATGACGATCAGGTCGATCGAGTCGTGGAAGCCATAATTGAAACTGCGCGGACGGGTAAAATCGGTGATGGCAAGATTTTTGTTTCGGACCTCGGCCAAGCGGTGCGCATTCGCACCGGAGAGGCCGGCTCGCGCGCGTTGTAGCAAGCAAACGAGGATCGCACGATGAAACGCCTTTTGTTGTTCGCCGCGCTGATCGCCTGGTCGGGCATGGCGTCGGCCGTCGTTTATAAATGGGTCGATGCGCAGGGCAAGCTGCAATACGGCGATCGCCCGCCGGATGGCGTGCATGCCGAAGTGGTGGAACTGCTGGGCACTCACGTGGTGCATGCCGCTCAGGCGGCTCCCGCTGCGCCCTCTACGGGCCGCACTGCCGTGGCCAAGGACGCGACTGCCAAATCCGATGACGTCAAGAAATCCGTGGACGCGGACGTCGCGCAAACCAAAGAAAAGCAATGTACCGATGCGCAGGAGCGCTACAAGAAATTGATCGAGGGTCGGCGAATTTACAAAACCGGGGCCGACGGCGAGCGCGAGTACATGAGCTCGCAGGAAATCGACACCGAGCGCCTCAACGCCAAGCGCGATATCGATATCATCTGCAACAGCGCGACATAGGATTTGCGGGCGTCCGCCCGCTTCTCCCTTGGTCGTCCCTGTTCCTTCTTAGTACCCCTCTCCCTCTCGCGCCGCCGGAACGCGCTTTGCTGCGCAACGCGCAAAGCCTTAGGCTACGGCTTTCGTTTGAACCCTCTAAGGAATGCACATGCAAACGGGCTTCGTCGGATTGGGCGCCATGGGCGCTCACATGGCGCGCAACCTTCACCGTGCCGGCTTGCTCACGGGCGTCTGGAATCGCACGGCCGACAAGGCCAGGGCACTGGCTGAGGAGCTGAAGGTCCTTTCCTTCGCCAGCTTGTCGGAGCTCGCGGGAAACTGTGAGGCAGTGGTGATCTGCGTGTCCGCCGACAAGGATTTGCGCGAGGTGATCGCGGGTTTGGATCCGGGCCTCAATCCGAACATGATCGTCATGGATTGCTCCACGGTGGGCAAGCAAACGGTACGGGACATCTACGCGCAGCTCTCCGCTCTCGGCGTCGGTTTTCTCGATTGCCCCGTGAGCGGCGGCGTCGAGGGAGCCCGCACCGCGTCTCTGGCCATCATGGTGGGCGGCGATGAATCGGTGTACGAGCGCGCGCTGCCGATTCTGGAAAAACTCGGCAAGGCGGTTGCCTACATGGGCGGAAGCGGCGCGGGACAGGCGGCAAAGGCGACCAATCAGATCATGTGCGCGGGGATTATCCAGGCGGTCGGCGAAGCCATGGCCTTCGCTCACGAGGAAGGCCTGCCCTTGAAGCGAGTGATCGATGTGCTGGGCAAGGGCGCGGGCTCCAGCTGGTATTTCGTGAACCGCGCGCCGTTCATGGCGAACAATTCTTTCCCGGCCGGGTTTCGCGTCCGGCTGCACGACAAGGATCTCAAGATTTGCCGCGAGATGGCCGCACAGCACGGCGGGATGCTGCCGGTGGTCGAATCGACAATTGCGGAATATGAAAAATTGATCGCGCTTGGGTACGGCGATGAGGACATCTCCTCGATTTATCGGCTGAAGTCCAAGCTGTTCCCTCCGAAGCCAGAATCCATGTGAGTGTGCCCCTGCGCATAGCGACTCGAAAAAGCCAGCTGGCGCTGTGGCAGGCCGAACATGTGGCGGCGCTGCTGCGCGAGAAGCATCCGGGCCTTGGCATCGAACTCGTGCCCTTGGTTACGCAGGGCGATCGCATCCAGGACCGTAGTCTCGCCGCGATCGGCGGCAAGGGACTGTTCATCAAGGAACTCGAGGTGGCCATCGAGGAGCAACGGGCCGATATCGCCGTGCACTCCATGAAGGATGTGCCGGCCGAGATTCCCGGCCAATTCGCGATTGCCGCGGTCCTGGCGCGCGCGGATCCGCGCGATGCCTTGGTGTCGACCTCGGGCGTGACGCGTATTCATGATCTACCTCGCGGCGCCGTGGTGGGCACTTCGAGTCTGCGCCGTCAAGCTCAGCTGCTGAACCTGCGTCCGGATATCCGCATCGAAGCCTTGCGTGGCAACGTGGATACGCGCTTGCGCAAGCTCGATGCCGGCGGCATGAATGCCATTGTCCTTGCCTGCGCCGGCTTGTTGCGGCTTGGGTTGGAATCGCGCATCACGGCCCGCCTCGATCCAAAGGTCTGTCTGCCCGCGGTGACCCAGGGTGTGATCGGCATTGAATGCCGCCATGGCGATGCGCACACCCGGGAGCTGCTGTCGGCTCTGGACGATGGGCCGACGCGTCTCCTGATGGAGGCCGAACGGGCGTTTGCCGCCCGCTTGGGGGGAAGCTGCCAATCGCCTATTGCCGCTTATGCCGAGCTCGACGCGCGTCGAATTACCCTGCATGGTCTGGTGGCTGAGCCGGATGGTTCGCGCCTGTTACGCGACTCCGCCTCCGGCAGTGCCGACGCTGCCGCGACGCTCGGTCGCGAGCTGGCGGAACGCCTGCTGGCCGCCGGCGCGGGCTCCTTGCTCGAGCGCTTGCGCGTGCGCGATGCCTAAGAAAGTGTGCTAGTGGCGCCTCTGCACGGCGTTGGTGTTTTGGTCACACGGCCCGAGCTGCAGGCGATGCCGCTGTGCCGCCTGCTTGAGAATCAAGGCGCGCATACGCTGCGACTGCCCGCGGTGGAAATCAAAGCGCTGCGCAATCGGCGGGGGCTGGCGGCGCAACTGGGCGCACTCGAGAACTTCGACATCATCGTTTTCACCAGCGCCAACGCCGTCCGTTTCGGCGTGTCGTTTCTCGACCAGAAGCGCGACCTCACGCTTGCCGCCATCGGTCCTGCCACAGCGCGCGCGTTGAACCAAGCAGGCTATCGCGTGGCAATGCAGCCCGTGGGAACGATGGACTCCGAGGGACTGCTGCTGCACCCGCGCTTCGAGCACCTGGCCGGCCATCGCATCTTGATGATACGCGGAGGCAATGGCCGGCAATTGCTCCAGCAAGAACTCGTGCGCCGCGGCGCGACGGTGGTGTGCGCCGAAGTCTATGAACGGGCGCCCGCGATTCCGAAGCCCGAGACCTTGGCCGCGGTGCAAGAGAAATTCGCCTTGGGCGAGATACAGGTGGTCACGGCGACCAGCCTGGAAGTCGGGCGCAACCTGCTCAACTTTGCGACGCCTGAATTGCGCCGCGCGTTCGAGCAGGTGCACTGGGTGATTCCCGGCGAACGCATTGCCTCAGGGTTACGCGAGCTCGGGCTGGATGCGCCGCTGCTGCTGAGCAGTTCGGCCGAAGATCAGGACTTGGTGTCCGCGCTCATCCGCTGGCGCGCCGGCGAATCCTGCGCATAATCGAACGAATCGAAATACAGCCGATCGGCGGGGACCGCGCGGCGCGCAAACTCGCCTTGAATCGCCGCGATCATCGCGGGCGGTCCCGCCGTGTAGACCTCATGACCTTCGAGATCGGCAATCCCTTCCAGGGCGGCTTCGTGCACCAAGCCCTTGCGCCCGTGCCAAGCCGGCGAAGCCTCGGACAGAACCGGCACATAGCGCAGTGTTCGGGCGCTCTTGGCGAGATTCTCGAGCGTCGCGTGCGCATACAGATCGCGCTCGCTGCGCACTCCCCAAAAAACCGACATGTCGCGCTCAATGCCGTTCTCGATGATGTGACGCAGGATGGAGAGCAGGGGCGCGATGCCGGTGCCGCCCCCGATCAGCAGCATGGGCGGCGCGGAACCGGTATGCGGCCGGTAAAAGAAATATCCCAGCGGGCCTTCAATCGTCAGCAGCGCGCTGCGCGTGTCCTCATGGAACAGCCGGTCGGTGAATTCCCCGCCGGGCACGCGCCGCACGTGCAGCTCGAGCAGCCGCGCATCATGCGGCGGCGAGGCAATGGAGAAGCTGCGCCGCCGGCCGCCCGACAAAATGATATCGATGTACTGGCCCGCCTCGAAATCGAACGCCTCCGCCGCGGGCAGCTTCAGGAACAATCCCATCACGTCATGCGACAGCGGCAGCGCGCGCTCGATGCGGCACGGCATTCGCTTGATCGAAGCGGCATCGGCGCGGCGAATTTCCAAGATCTCGATGGTCACATCGGTGCGCGCGCGGGCCTGGCACAGCAGGATCATTCCGTCGGCGGCCTCGGCGGCGCTCAAACCCAGCGGCGGGCCGCCGGGATAGCCGACTTCGCCGCTTAGCAATCGGGCGCGACAGGCGCCGCAGTTGCCGCCCTTGCAGCTGTGCGGCACGTTGAGCCTGGCATCAAGGGCCGCATCGAGCAGCGGCTGATCGGGTGCGGCGTCGAATTCGCTATGAGCCGGCGAGACATGCACGCGCACGCGATTTCAAGCGGCCGGCTGACTGCGCTTGCTGTCCAGCCATTCGGTGATGGGCTCCCATTGCTTCCAATCGGGCCACGCGAGATATTCCGGCAGCTCCAGGATGCCCATGCCCCTGGAATAGGCGCGCACATAATTTTGCGCTTCGCGAAGCGGTCCAAGGTAGGGCACCTTGAGTTTGCTCAGATACTGGTCCAATTCCTCGTAGACCAGCGTGTATTCGCGCACGCGATTCGCGACCAACCCGAGGCGTGCCTGCTTGCGCGACACCTTGCCGATCTCCAGCAATTCGGCCATGAAATGGCCGCAGGCCTTCATGTCGATTCCGGAGGGCAGCACCGGCACGATGATGGTTTCGGCGCGCCGCACCAGTTCGTTGAGTTCCGAGCCGTGCACGCGCGCCGGCGCATCGATCACCAGAATATCGGTATTGCGCGGGACATTGCGCAGGCCCTCGTCGAAGGCGGCGACGCCGTTGATGGCGGGCAAGTCCGCCGGGCGCATCGCCAGCCAGTCGAGGCTGGAGCGTTGCGGATCGTAATCCGCGAGGGCGACATTGTGTCCATCGCGGGCGAAAAAAACCGCAATGTTGGTGGAGAGCGTGCTCTTGCCGCAACCGCCCTTCGCGTTCAATACCATGATGTGTCGCATAGATCCCCGTCGTTTTTTTGGCAGTTGTTCTGTTGGTAAAGGTAGACGTTTACGCGAGCGTTGCGCAACCCCAAATGCGATCGAGTTTTTTCGCGATCACCCTCGCGGCGATGAGCCGCATCGGCTATGCTCGGCGTATGCGCATCGAGTTTCTGAAGATGCAAGGCTTGGGCAACGATTTCTTGGTATTCGACGCCGCAGCCATTGCCTCCAATGCCCACCTTGACGAAGGTACCTTGCGCGCCCTCGCCGATCGGCACACGGGAATCGGATTCGATCAGGCCCTGATGCTGGAATCTCCCAAAGATCCCGGCAGCCGCGTGTTCTATCGCGTCTTCAATTCCGACGGCACCGAAGTCGAGCAATGCGGTAACGGCGCCCGCTGTGTGGCGGCGCTCCTGTACTCGCGCGCGCCGGAGCTGGGACGCGAACTCATCATGGACAGCACCGGCGGCACGGTGCGCGCCCGCGTCCGGGATGATGGAATGGTGTCGGTGGAAATGCATGTGCCCAAGCTCGATGAGCCGCTGGGGCGAACGCTGCACGTGCAGGGCAAGGATGTCGAGGTTAACACGCTCACGGTGGGCAACCCACACGCCGTGTTGCGCGTGCCGGATGTGAAAACGGCCCCGGTGGAGGATCTCGGTTCCGCCATCGAGCATCACCCGCGTTTCCCGAATCGCATCAACGTCGGATTCATGCAGATCATCGCCCGCAACCATATTGCGTTGCGCGTGTTCGAGCGCGGCGCCGGCGAGACCCGGGCCTGCGGTACCGGCTCTTGCGCGGCGGTTGCCGTCGGGGTGCGGCGCGGATGGCTGGACCCGGAAGTGCGGGTGGATTTGCCCGGCGGAGCGGCGCTCGTTTCCTGGGCCGGTTTGGGAAAGCCCATATGGCTGACGGGGCCCGCCGCCTTTGTTTACACGGGTTCTATCGATTTAACGCGATTCACGGGAGCAAAACAATGACGAGTCACGCGCGCGGGATCAAGCAGGATGTTCTCAACGACAATGCCGTCGCGGATTATCTACAGAATGCTCCGGACTTTTTCGAGCGTAACTCGCAGCTGCTGGCCAAGCTGCGCCTGCCGCATGTGCGCGACGTGACGGCCACCGTGAGCCTGGTGGAACGCCAGGTCGAAGTGCTGCGCGAACGCAACTCCTCGCTCGAGCGCAAGCTCAAGGAGCTGGTCGAGGTGGCGCGCGCCAACGACACCCTGGCGGACCGGATTCATCGCTTGAGCCAGCGCCTGATCCGCGCGCGCAGCATGCTGGAGACGGTCAATGCCATCGAAACCTCGCTGCGCGAGGACTTCGACGCCATGCATTCGGTGCTGGTGCTGTTCCTCGAGGAGGCTCGCGCGTTGGAGCCGGAGGCGGGCCGATTCTTGCGCGCGGCGGCGACGACCGATGAGGAAATCAAGAGCTTCGACTCGCTGATGACTTCCGGCAAGCCGCGTTGCGGCCAGGTGCGCGACGCGCAGCGCGATTACCTATTCGGCAAGGATTCGGTCGCCATCGGTTCCGTGGCGCTCACGCCCTTGGGAGCGAAGGGCACCCTCGGGATTCTGGCCATCGGTGCGAGCGACGCCGAACGATTCCATCCCGGCATGAGCACCGAATTTCTGTCGCGCATCGGCGAACTCCTGACCTACGCGCTGACACGATGATGGTCATCGATCCGTGACGCCTGGCGAGCGCGAATGGATCGAGCGGTTTTTGTCGCATCTCAAGCACGAGCGGCGCATGAGCGCGCATACGCTTCTAGCCTATCGACATGACCTGCTGCGCTTGCGCGCATTCTGCGAGCGCCGCAGCATCGCGCGCTGGAGCGCCCTGGACCATTTTCAGGTTCGCACCTTTGCGGCGGCCGAACATGCTGCCGGCATCGCGCCGCGCAGCATTCAGCGGCGCCTGTCGGCCCTGCGTTCGTTCTATGAATTCTTGATGCGCGAAGGTTTTGCGAAGCGCAATCCGGCGCTCGATGTGCAGGCGCCCAAGTCCAAGAAACGCCTGCCGGCCACGCTGGATGCCGACCAGATGGGACGGCTGCTGGACTTCAGAGGGGATGATTCCACTTCAGCGCGCGACAAGGCCATGATGGAACTGTTCTACTCTTCCGGGCTGCGATTGAGCGAGCTGACCGACCTGGATCTGTCGGCCATCGACCTGAAAGATAGAACCGTGCGCGTCTTGGGAAAAGGCAGCAAGACGAGGATCGTGCCCATCGGCCGGCATGCCATCGAAGCCTTGAAAAAATGGCTGAGCGAGCGGAACAATTTCGGCCGCGCCGGGGCCGGCGACGACGCGCGATCGAATGCGGTGTTCGTGGGAAAGAGTGGCCGGCGCCTCTCGGTCCGAGCCGTGCAGCTGCGCGTGGGTGCCTGGGCGCGGCGTCAGGGCCTCAACATGCACGTGCATCCGCATATGTTTCGCCATTCCTTTGCCACTCATCTGCTGGAATCCAGCGGCGATCTGCGCGGAGTGCAGGAACTCCTGGGCCATGCGAACATCAGCACCACCCAGATCTACACGCATTTGGATTTCCAGCATCTGGCCGGAGTGTACGACGCCGCCCACCCGCGGGCCCGGCGCCGACCTCGCAGTGCTTGAAAGGGCCTGAAGCAGGCCCCACCGTAGAGAATCATATGGATCACTATCCCGATCGCATTTACGGCACGACCATCCTTGGCGTGCGGCGCAACGGCCACGTCGCGGTCGGCGGCGACGGCCAGGTGACCCTGGGCCAAACCGTGATGAAATCCAATGCGCGCAAGGTGCGGCGGCTGTACGGCGGGAAGGTGCTGGCGGGATTCGCCGGCGGAACGGCCGATGCATTCACTCTGTTCGAACGCTTCGAGGGTAAGCTGGAGAAGTTCGGCAACTTGACGCGTGCCGCGATCGAGCTGGCCAAGGATTGGCGCACCGACCGCAGTTTGCGCCGGCTGGAGGCGCTGCTGTGCGTCGCGGATGTCGAAAGCACTTATGTCATATCGGGCACCGGTGACGTGATCGAGCCCGAACATGACTTGATCGCCATCGGTTCCGGCGGCGGCTTCGCGCAAGCGGCGGCCCTGGCCTTCATGCAGAGCGACATGTCGGCGCGCGACGTCGTGGAGCGTTCGCTGAACATTGCGGCTGAGATCTGCATCTACACCAATCGCAATTTGACCATCGAGGAGCTCTAGGCAGCCTGATGTCGCAGATGACCCCGCGGGAAATCGTCGAGGAGCTGGACAAGCACATCGTCGGCCAGAAGGCCGCGAAGCGCGCAGTCGCGATTGCCTTGCGCAACCGCTGGCGGCGCCAGCAGGTCGCGGAATCCTTGCGGTCGGAGATCACGCCGAAAAACATTCTCATGATCGGGCCCACCGGCGTCGGCAAGACCGAGATCGCCAGGAGGCTGGCAAGGCTCGCCAGGGCACCCTTCATCAAGGTCGAGGCCACCAAATTCACTGAAGTGGGCTATGTTGGCCGCGAAGTGGATTCGATCGTCCGCGATCTTGTTGACATCTCCGTCAAAATGACGAGAGAAGAAGAAATAGGCAAAGTGCGCCATCGAGCGGCTGACAGCGCCGAGGACCGGGTGTTGGACATTCTGCTGCCGCGGGCTCCTGCCGGGTTCACGGGGGCCGGGCATCCGGGGGCCGGCCATCCGGGGGCCGGCCACCCGGTGGACGGGGCGCCGCGTGACAGCGATACCCGGCAACGATTCCGCAAGATGCTGCGCGAGGGCGAGCTCAACGACCGCGAGATTGAAATCGAAGTCAGGGCCATCCCCATGGGCGTCGAGATCATGGCGCCGCCGGGCATGGAGGAAATGACCCAGCAGCTGCAGGGCATGTTCCAGAACTTGGGCGGCGGTCGCACCCGCCAGCGCAAGGTCAAGATCAAGGAGGCGCTCAAGCTCCTGGTCGACGAGGAAGCGGCGAAAATGATCAACGAGGAAGAGCTGAAGCTGCGCGCGGTGGAGAACGCCGAACAGAACGGCATCGTGTTCATCGATGAAATCGACAAGATCGCGCGCCGCCAGGAGACCCAGGGCGCCGACGTGTCGCGCGAAGGCGTGCAGCGCGACTTGCTGCCCTTGGTGGAGGGCTGCACGGTGAACACCAAGTACGGCACGGTGAAGACCGATCATGTTCTGTTCATCGCCTCCGGCGCATTTCACATGTCGAAGCCCTCCGACCTGATCCCGGAATTGCAGGGCCGTCTGCCCATCCGAGTGGAGCTCGACCCCTTGGTGGTAGGCGATTTCGTGCGCATTCTGACCGAGCCGGATGCATCGCTGTGCCGCCAGTATTCGGCGCTGTTGGCGACCGAGGGCGTGACCCTGGATTTCGCGGCGGACGGCGTGCAGCGATTGGCCGAGGTCGCCTTCGAGGTCAACGAGCGCACCGAAAATATCGGGGCGCGGCGGCTGCACACCGTGATGGAACGCCTGCTCGAGACGGTTTCCTTCGATGCGGCCGATCGCAACGGCACCCGCGTCAACGTCAATCGCGAGTACGTGGACAAGAATTTGGGCGAGCTGGTGAAGGATCAGGATTTGTCGCGGTACATCCTGTGAGCACGGCGCGGCCGCCGCAGCCCACCGACATTCGCCTGCGCACCGAGTCGCGCATTCTCGATGTGCGCTTCGACGACGGATCGCAGTTCGAGCTGCCGTTTGAGTACCTGAGGGTGTTCTCGCCCTCCGCCGAGGTCAAGGGTCACGGCGGCGGCGAGGGTGTGCTGCAGGTGGGGAAGCAAAACGTGGGCATCAGCGGCATCGAGCCGGTGGGCAACTACGCCGTGCATCTGGCCTTCGACGACGGTCACAAAACCGGTCTGTACTCCTTCGCTCTATTGCACGAGTTGGGAAGGAATAAGGACAAGAACTGGGCCCGCTATCTTGAGCGCTGCGCGCAGGCCGGTTTGCGCCGATAATGGCTCCCATGCCTGATCCGCAACGCACAGTGGACTTTGGTTTCGAGAAAGTCGCAGCCGGCGACAAGGCGCGGCGCGTGCACGAGGTCTTTGACTCCGTTGCGCACCGGTACGACGTCATGAACGACTTGATGTCCTTGGGCGCGCACCGTCTTTGGAAACGTTTCACTCTGTCTCTGACCGGCTTGCGGCCCGGGGGCAGCGCCCTGGACGTCGCGGGCGGCACGGGCGATCTCGCCAAGGGACTGCTGAAACAGGTGGGCAAGTCGGGCCGTGTGGTGCTCTCGGACATCAATCCTGCCATGCTTGAGATCGGCCGGGATCGATTGCTGGACGCGGGATTCGTGGGCAACGTCGAATGCATCGTCGCCGATGCCGAGCGCCTGCCCTTCGAGGAAGAATCCTTCGACTGCGTGACCATCGGTTTCGGCTTGCGCAATGTCACCGACAAGGCCGCGGCCCTCGCCTCCATGTACCGCGTCCTGAAGCCCGCGGGACAATTGCTCGTCCTGGAATTCTCAACGCCGGTGGCGCCGGGCTTGAAACCCCTCTACGACGCTTACTCTTTCAACGTTTTGCCGGCGCTGGGAAAACTCATCGCCAAGGACGGCGACAGCTACCGCTATCTCGCGGAATCGATCCGCATGCACCCCGATCAGGAGACCTTGCTCGGCATGCTGCGTACCGCGGGCTTTGCCCAGGTGCGCTATCACAATCTGTCCGGCGGCATCGTGGCCGTGCACCGCGGCTACAAGATCTGACATGCCTGCGACTTCGCCCTGGCTGGCATCGGCCGAAGCTGTATTCAATCGAAACATTGCCGCCTCCAGCGAGGCTAAATCCCTGGTGCGCCGGCTCGAGGCAACCCAGTTGCTGGTCGAGATCGACGGCATCACTCGCGTGCGCGCCAGCGTCGCGGGCGGCCGGCTGGCGCTGCTCGCGGACGACAATTCGCGGGGCGACCTATCGCCGGGCGACGCATCGCCGGGCGACGCATCGCCGGCGGACGCCCGCATCTTCGGATCGGCGCCGGCGCTGCTGCAAGCGATGAGGTCGGCGCGGCCGTCGATCGCCAAGGCTTCGTCGCTCAAGATCAGCGGCGATGCGGAGATCGCCAATTTGTATCGCGAGCTGTTCGCCGCGGCGCGCCCGGACCTGGAGGAGGAACTGTCGCGATGGATCGGCGATATGCCGGCGCGACATCTTTCCCAGGTGGCGAGGAGCGTGCGGACCTGGGCGCGGCGCGCGCGGCGCACCGCCGGCGAGAATATCGCCGAGTACCTGCAGGAGGAAGGCCGCGATCTGGTGACGCCGGTGGAGATGCAGGAATTCCTGGCAAGCGTCGACGAAACGCGCGAAGCCGCCGATCGCATCGAGGCGCGCATCCTGATCCTGGAACGGCGCGTGCAGGGCGTTCCCTGATGCAGCCGCGAGTGTTGGCTCGATTGCTGCAAATTCAGCGGGTATGGGTCAAGTACCGCCTGGACGAATTCGTGCGCGGCACGCATGTGCACCGGCCGTTGCGCAACTTGTATTTTCTGTCGCCCTGGACCTGGTTTCAGCGCGCCGTGCGCGGCGGGCGTGGCGAACGGCTGCGCCTCGCGCTCGAGGAATTGGGGCCGATCTTCGTCAAGTTCGGCCAGGCACTCTCCACGCGCCGTGATCTCTTGCCGGTCGATATCGCCGATGAGCTGGCGAGACTTCAAGACCGCGTGCCACCGTTTCGCGGCGATGTCGCCGCCGCAATGATCGAAAAATCCCTGGGGTTCAAGCTGGACGAGATCTTCGCGAGTTTCGAGGCCGCGCCGCTCGCCGCGGCTTCGATTGCCCAGGTGCATGCGGCCGCCTTGAAGAACGGCGACGAGGTCGTGGTGAAGGTGCTCCGTCCAGGCATGCGCGAGGTCATCGATCTGGATCTCGCGGTGCTGGACAGCCTTGCCCGGTTCGCCGACCGCTACTGGGTGGAGGCACGGCCGGTGCGCCCCGTCGAGGTGGTCCAGGAGTATCGCAAGACCATCACCGACGAATTGGATTTGATGCGCGAGGCGGGCAACGCGGCGCAATTGAAGCGCAATTTCGCGGGCTCGACATTGCTGTACGTGCCGTCAGTGTACTGGGACTATTGCCGCGCCGACGTCATGGTCATGGAGCGCATTCACGGAGTGATCGTCAGCCAGATCGATGAGTTGCGCGCGCGCGGCACCGACATCGCGAAGCTGGCCGCGAACGGCGTCGAGATCTTCTTCACCCAGGTATTTCGCCACAATTTCTTCCACGCCGACATGCATCCCGGGAATATCTTCGTGCAGGTCGACGACCCGAAAAATCCACGCTACGCCGCGGTGGATTTCGGCATCGTCGGCACCTTGCAGCCGCGCGACCAGCACTATCTGGCGGAAAATTTCATGGCCTTCTTCAACCGCGACTATGGGCGCATCGCCGCCCTGCACATCCAGTCCGGCTGGGTGCCGAAGGGAACGCGCGTCGATGAACTGGAATCCGCGGTGCGTACCGTGTGCGAACCCATTTTCAACAAGCCGATCAAGGAGATCTCCTTCGCGCAGGTTCTGCTGCGCCTGTTCGCCACCGCGCGCCGCTTCGACATGCAGGTGCAGCCGCAATTGATCCTGCTGCAGAAAACCTTGTTCAACATAGAAGGCTTGGGCAGACAGCTGTATCCGGAACTCGATCTGTGGCAGACCGCGCAGCCGGTTCTGCGCGCATGGATGCGCGAGCGCACGAGTCCGCGCACCATTCTCAAGGAGGTTCGCGAGCGGCTGCCCGACGCCCTGCTGACCTTGCGCCAGGTTCCGCAGATTCTGCAAACCGCGGTACGCGAGGCCGCGCAAGGAACTGCCCCCGCCATTGAGCCTGTGGGATTGGCCGAGATTCGGGAGAACTGGCGGCGGTCCAGCCTGCGGCGCGAACTGGGCATCGCAGCCGCGGTTCTCTGGCTGTCCGGCTTGATTTGGCTCACGCAAGCCACGCAATATCGGTGGCTGGGATGGCTGCAAATGCTCGCCGCCATCGCGAGCTTCGTGCGAATGCGAACAACAAGGCTCCCGATAAAATGAGAATTCCAATAGAGAGCTCGACCAGTTATCGGGGCCGCAACTCGCGTCCCAATCTGCCTGGATTGATGCTGTTCATTGCCCTGGCGCTGGGCGCCGGTGCCATGGCCTATCGCTTTTCACCTTTCGGATCCCCTGAGGCGGCGCACTGGTACGCCTCATTGGCCAAGGCCAATTGGCTGCCGCCGCGTATCTGGCTGGTCCCGATATGGACGGCAATCTACCTGCTCATGGCGGTTGCTGCCTGGGTGGTGTGGCGGGAGCGCTATCACCGTCGCCGCAGCATCGCCATCCTGGCCTATTCGATCCAACTGCTGCTCAATGCCATCTGGGCGCCCTTGTTCTTCGGCCTGGGAAACATCGGCTTGGGATTATTCGAGATCGTGGCGCTGTGGCTGGCGGTCGGTTGGACCATGCGCGAATTTGCCCAGGTCCGATTCGCGGCGGGGTTGATGATGGTGCCTTACCTCATCTGGATGACGGTTTGCGTGGCCATGGCATTCTCGTTGTGGAAGCTGAATCCGTGAACGAGGCCGCGGCACGGCGCTTCACCGATCCGGCCCAGAGCCCGCCGCCCACTCACCTTCTGTCGAACGGCAGCTATACGGTCATGCTGACGGCCGCGGGCTCAGGGTTCAGCCGCTGGCGCGACCTCGGATTGACGCGCTGGCGCGAGGACCCGACCCGGGATGCATGGGGCAGCTATCTGTTCCTGCGCGATTGCGTCAGCGGCGAGGTGTGGTCCGCGGGATTTGAACCCGCCGGTCGCGAGCCCGACAGCTACCAAGCGGCTTTCTTCGAAGAGTGCGCGCAATTTGATCGCAAAGACGGAACGCTGCGCACTAGGCTCGAGGTTGCGGTAGCAGGCGATCACGACGCCGAGCGGCGGCTGGTGTCATTGACCAACGAGGGCGAGACCGTCCGCGAAATCGAACTGACAAGCTATTCGGAAGTGGTCTTGAGTGCGCCGGGCGCGGACACCGGGCACCAGGCGTTTTCCAAAATGTTCGTGCAAACCGAGTTCCTCGCCGGGCGGTGCGCATTGCTGGCCACGCGGCGGCCCCGCGATCCGGGACCGCAGTACTGCATGGTGCACCTATGCGTACTGGAACACGCGGCGAGCGGCGCCTCATCGCCGGTGCCGCAATTCGAAACCGACCGGGCCCGCTTTCTCGGCAGAGGCAACGCGTTGCGCCAGGCGGCGGCGATCAGGCATTCGCGCGCGTTGTCGAATACGGTGGGAACGGTTCTGGATCCTGTGCTGGCGCTGCGCCACCGCGTACGCATCGAGCCCGGCGCGACTGTGCGGGCCGCGTTCTGGACCGGCGTGGCCCCCGGACGGACGCAGGCTCTCGACCTGGTCGACACATTGCGCACTGACAAAGCGTTCGAACGCCTGAAGACCCAGCCCAATGGCACGAGCACCGAAGATGCGCACCTGTTTCAGGACATTGCAAGCCGGGTCCTGTATTCGAGCGCGTCGCTGCGCGCGCCCCGCGCGATTCTCGACGGCAACCACCTGGGTCAATCGACCCTGTGGGCTCACGGCGTCTCCGGGGACCTACCCATCGTTCTTTGCTGCATACAGGACGAGGGAGATATGGATGTGGCGCGCCTGCTGCTGCGCGCGCGCGCCTACTGGCAATCGAAGTACCTGGCGGTGGACTTGGTTCTTTTGAACGATTCCACGCCGGATAGCACGACGCCCGTGCAATCGTCGCTCGAGAGCGCCATCAAGACTGCGGACGGCGCAAAAGGCTTGGGCGCGACCCTATTTCTGAGGTCGGATGCGCTGCCGCCCGCGCACCTCGATCTTCTGAAGACTGCGGCGCGCGCGATATTCGGCGGGCGGCGCGGTTCGCTGCGCGAGCAGCTGAAATTTGCGGCGCAGCCCAACGCCAACGCGGTGCCCGGCGCGATGCCCGGCGTGATGCCCAAGAAGGCGTCGCCGTCTTCGCGATCCACAGGGCCATCCCCGCCATCGGTGCCGGCACTGGAGTTCTTCAACGGCTTGGGTGGCTTCGATGCGCAAAAGCGCGAGTATGTGATCGAGTTGCGAGAGGGCGGCTGGACGCCCGCGCCGTGGATCAATGTGATCGCAAATCCGCAATTCGGCTTCCTGGTATCGGCCGATGGAACAGGCAGCACCTGGTCGCTGAACGCGCAGCAAAATCAAATCACGCCTTGGTGCAATGACCCGGTGAGCAACACGCCCGCGGAGGCGATATACCTTCGCGATGAGGATTCCGGCGATCTGTGGAGCGCGACCCCGCTGCCCATTCGCGAATCTTCTCCCTACATCACGCGGCATGGTTTCGGCTACACGCGCTCGGAGCACACTTCGCACGGCATCGCGTTACAGCTGCTGCAGTTCGTGCCGCTGAAGGATCCGATCAAGATCGCGCGGCTCAACCTGCGCAACGATTCGGCGCAAGCGCGGCGCCTGTCGATCACACATTACGCGGACTGGATGCTGGGAAACCAGAACAATCGCGCCGCCCCCTTCATCATCACCAGCATCGATGCCAAGACCGGCGCGCTGCTGGCGCGCAATCCTTGGACGGCCGACTTTTCGTCTCGAATCGCCTTCATGGATATGGCGGGTCGGCAGCAAAGCTACACGGCGGACCGCACCCAATTCATCGGCCGCGGTAAATCGCCGGCCGAACCTGCGGCGTTGCTTGCAGGTCAGCCGCTCGCGAAGCGCATCGGCGGAGGATGGGATCCTTGCGGCGCGCTGCAAACCCGCATCGCGTTGCAGCCCGGCGAAACAATCGAGCTGACCCTGTTCCTGGGCGAGGACAATTCCCAGGCCGCGGCCGCCGCGCTCATCGAGCGCTACCGCGCATCGGATCTCGATGCCGCTCTCGAGGAAGTGAGGGATTTCTGGCAACGCACTTTGAGCGTCATCCAGGTAAAGACACCGGATCGATCCTTGGACCTGCTCGCCAACGGCTGGCTTCTGTATCAGACCTTGAGTTGCCGCGTCTGGGGAAGAACGGCATTTTATCAATCGAGCGGCGC
>DASXNX010000149.1:0-20256 GCA_036494725.1 Steroidobacteraceae bacterium | reverse complement strand
CTGACGCCTGGCGAGATCGACATCCTGCGTCCGCGCCGCCGTTGCCATGGCGCCGTATTCATTGAGCCAGCTCATGTAGGCCAGGGTGCCGACCACCACCAATCCCGCCGTAAAGACTTTGCGGTTGTGCAATTCCACCAGAACGCTGGCGACGCCTTTGTCGGCGACCTGATAGCCGAGCTTTGAGAGCGCCGCTACCTGCTTGGTGGTCCATTCGGAGGCGGCAATGCGCTGCTGCATCGCTTCATGGGCGGCCGTGTTGCCGGCCGGGCCCACAAAGTGTTCGGAGCGCTTTTTCGGTACCGGGTAGAACGAGCGGTACCAATATTCGTGGCCGGTGCCGCTGCGCTTGACCAGGGTCCCGGGAGTGCCGGGCAGCAGATCGCCGGCGGCCAGGGCGCGCTCTTTGACTTCCGCATAGAGGGTGCGGATGGTTAATTCGTGCGGCCGGTATAGAGCCGTGGCGCTTGGCAGGGCATTACCCACTATTTTTTTATATTAGTGGGTAATAAAAAACCCCGCAAGTCGGTGAAGACCTGCGGGGCTTGGTTATCGAACCGCAATCAGTCATTGCGGGCTTGCGGCCCGCAACAACGGATTTACATGTCCATACCGCCCATGCCACCCATGCCGCCGCCCGGGGCGCCGTGTGCATGCTCTTCTTCTTTCGGCGACTCGGCAATCATGACTTCGGTCGTGAGCAGCAGTCCCGCCACGGAGGCCGCGTTCTGCAGAGCCAGACGCGTGACCTTGGTCGGATCCAGAATGCCCAGCTCGATCATATCGCCGTACTCGCCCGTCTGTGCGTTGTAGCCGAAAGTGCCTTTGCCCTCGCGCACCCGGTTCAACACCACCGCGGCGTCTTCCCCGGCATTCGCCACGATTTGACGCAACGGCTCCTCGATCGCTCGGGCCAGGATCTTGATGCCCGTGGTCTGATCTTCGTTTTTGCCGGTGAGCTTCTCGATCGCCTTGAGCGCGCGCACCAGAGCGACACCGCCGCCCGGCACCACACCCTCTTCGACGGCCGCACGGGTCGCGTGCAGGGCGTCTTCGACGCGGGCCTTCTTTTCCTTCATTTCGATTTCGGTCGATGCACCGACCTTGATCACGGCAACCCCGCCGGAGAGCTTGGCAACGCGCTCCTGGAGTTTTTCCTTGTCATAGTCGGAGGTCGCTTCCTCGATCTGCTGGCGGATGCTCTCGACGCGGCCCTTGATGTCCGAGGCCTTGCCGTTGCCGTCGATGATGGTGGTGTTCTCTTTTTCCACCAGAATCTTCTTGGCTTCGCCCAAGTCGCTCAGCGTCGCCTTCTCGAGCGACAAGCCGACCTCGTCGGAGATGACGGTGCCGCCGGTGAGGACCGCGATATCTTGCAACATGGCCTTGCGGCGATCGCCGAAGCCCGGCGCCTTGACGGCAGCGACCTTGACGATGCCGCGGATCGTATTGACGACCAGGGTGGCAAGCGCTTCGCCTTCCACATCTTCCGCAACGATCAGAAGCTGCCGACCGCCCTTGGCGATCGCTTCCAGCAAGGGCAGCAATTCGCGGATGTTGGAGATCTTCTTGTCTATCAACAGGATCAACGGCTTGTCGAGCTCGGCGCTCTGACTCTGCTGATTGTTGATGAAGTACGGCGACAGGTAGCCGCGGTCGAACTGCATGCCCTCGACCACCTCGAGCTCGTTCTCGAGCCCCGAACCTTCTTCGACGGTGATCACGCCTTCCTTGCCGACCTTCGCCATCGCATCAGCAATGGTTTTGCCGATGCTCTCGTCGGAATTCGCGGAAATCGTGCCGACTTGCGCGATCGCCTTCGGGTCCTTGCAGGGCTTGGAAAGCTTCTTCAGCTCTTCGGTCGCCGCGACGACCGCCTGGTCGATGCCGCGCTTCAGATCCATGGGGTTGATGCCCGCTGCGACGGCCTTGAGGCCTTCGCGAATGATGGCCTGAGCCAGCACGGTGGCGGTGGTGGTGCCGTCGCCGGCCTCATCGGAGGTGTTGGAAGCGACTTCCTTCACCATCTGCGCGCCCATGTTCTCGAACTTGTCCTTGAGTTCGATTTCCTTTGCAACGGAGACACCGTCCTTGGTGACGGTGGGAGCGCCGAAGCTCTTGTCGAGCACGGCATTGCGGCCTTTGGGACCGAGCGTGACCTTGACGGCATTCGCCAAAATATTCACGCCCTTGAACATGCGTGCTCTAGCGTCGTCGCTGAAGCGTACGTCTTTTGCTGCCATTTGCTGATACCTCTAATTAAATATGTTTTGCGAAGTAAATTCGGATTTACGCGATCGGCTTACTTGCCTTCCACGATGGCCATGATGTCTTCCTCTCGCATCACAACCAGTTCGTCGCCGTCCATCTTTACTTCGGTGCCGCTGTACTTGCCGAACAGGATCTTGTCGCCGACTTTGACGTCCAGCGGGCGAATTTCGCCGTTCTCTAAGATCTTGCCCTTACCGACGGCAACCACTTTCCCGAAAATCGGTTTTTCGGTCGCGGTATCCGGGATCACGATCCCACCCGGAGACTTACGCTCCTCTTCCTCTCTTTTCACGATCACACGGTCATGAAGGGGACGAATCTTCATAAGACAAGACTCCTAGTAGTTTGGATTAGCCTGGTGAGCGGAGCATTGTTAGCACTCTCCCCTCGAGGCTGCTAATCATAGCGGCAGAATCTGACGATTCAAGCGCTGGAGCGCATTTTTTTCTGCTGTCATGCAGCAAAACGCGGGCAAAGCTGGCGTGGGCCGCCCCTGGCCACTAAAGTGCGGTCCATGCCACGCATCGGCTTGACCGCCCCGCTCTGCCTGACCCTCGCCGCCCTTTTGAGCCTGGCGGGGCCGACGTTCGCCAAGCCCTGGTGGATGCGAAACATCGCATCCAACGACGCTGATTTTCTGCCGCCCGATGCGGCATTTCGCGTGGGTGCGCGCATGGACGGCAATCTGTTAAAGACGCGCTGGGTCATCGCCGACGGCTACTACATTTATCGATCGAAGATCGAGGTGCGGGCGGAAAGCCCGGATCTGATGGTCTATCCGCCGCAACTCCCGCAAGGGGTCATCAAGACTGATCCCTACTTGGGCACGCAGGAGATCTATACCCAGCAGGTCGAGGCGCTGATTCCCTACAGCCGTATCGATGCGGGCGCGCACCCGATCCAAATCAAGGTGACTTATCAGGGTTGCGCAGAAGCGGGCCTGTGTTATCCGCCGATCACCAAAGTCTTATTCCCCGCGGCCGCGGCCTCGGTTGCGGCGGGCAGTCCCGCGCCCTCACCTCGATGGGAATTCATCGCCATCATCGCCGGGAGCCTTGCCTTTCTCTTCGCCGGGTTGGTGCTGCGCAAGGGACGCAAGCTCGACGTCCCAGCATGAAGGCCCCAGGGCTCCGGCACTTTGTAGCCGCCCTGGCCGTGCTGCTCGGCGTCTGGGCGGGTGCAAGGATGTACTTGGACCACGTCGTTCCAAAAAACGCCGGCGTGGCGGTACCCGCCGGCGTTGCCAGCGCGCCCGATCCAGGTGATGGTGTTCTAGCCGATGCGCCACTGCCGCGTCCGGTCGTTCCCGTGGAGTTGCCGGATTTCGCGCTGAATGATCTATCGAACAAACCCATCTCCGTCTCGGTATGGAGGGGTAGGTCGCTGGTCATCAATTTTTGGGCCACCTGGTGCGCGCCTTGCCGTCACGAAGTCCCTTTGCTCAAGGCGCTTGCCACCGAGTGGGCCGGCCGCGGACTCACCGTGGTGGGAATTGCCGTGGACTATAAAGATAAGGTGCAGCAATTTGCCGACCAATTCAAAATCGACTATCCGCTGCTCATTGGCGAGCAAGACGCGCTGGATGTGGCGGCAAAATTCGGCATGCCTTCGCCGGCCTTTCCGTTCACTGTGTTTACGGACCGGCGTGGCCGGGTGGTGGCCTTGTTCGTGGGGGAGCTCCACAAGCCTCAAGTGGATTTCATTCTGTCTGTAGTAGAAAACCTTAACCGGGACAAAGAACAACTCCCGGAAGCACGGCGCAGAATCGCGGCGGGTTTGGAGGCGCTGGCCGAAAATCAAGCCGGTTAAGCGATTCCGGCGACGTTCGACGCCGAAGCTTGCCTTTTCACCTCAAATTCTGGTTATTATCCCGGACCTTTATAGCGCATCATTACAAATTTAACGGTCGCTCCCAGGTCAATCCAATACAACGGTCGGCATCGCCTCGATCGATTCTTTGAAGGGGTTCGCGGATGGATATTCGCAAGGTCAAGAAGTTAATCGAGCTCCTCGAGGAATCCGGCATCTCGGAGCTTGAGATCTCCGAAGGCGAGGAATCGGTGCGCATCAGCCGCCACCCGCGGATGGGGATGCAGATCCCCGCCCCCCAGGTCGCGCAAGTCTTTGCGCCTGCGCTTCCCGCGGCACCTGCCGCAGCCCTGCCCGCCACGGCCGCGGGCGAACACGCGCAGCGCAATGACGAGCATACGGTCACCTCGCCGATGGTCGGCACCTACTACTCGTCGGCTTCTCCGGGCGCCAAGTCCTTCGTCGAGATCGGCAGCGAGATCAAAGTCGGCCAGATCCTCTGCATCATCGAGGCCATGAAGATGATGAACCAAATAGAATCCGACAAGGCCGGCAAGGTAACCGCCATGCTGGCGAAGAACGGCGAGCCTGTCGAATTCGGCCAGCCGCTGTTCATCATTGAATAGCATGCGATGATCGAAAAAGTCGTCATCGCGAACCGCGGCGAGATCGCACTCAGGATTCTGCGGGCTTGCCGCGAACTGGGCATCAAGACCGTGGCCGTGCACTCCACCGCCGACTTCAATACCAAGCATGTTCTATTGGCTGACGAGACGGTGTGCATCGGACCGCCGGCATCCGCCCTGTCTTATCTCAACATGCCCGCCATCATCAGCGCCGCCGAGGTCACGGACTCGGTGGCGATTCATCCGGGGTACGGCTTCTTGTCGGAGAACGCCGATTTCGCCGAGCGAGTCGAGAAGAGCGGATTCATCTTCGTCGGCCCCAGAGCGGAAACCATCCGCATGATGGGCGACAAGGTCTCCGCCATCAAACATATGAAGGCGGCGGGTATTCCTTGCGTACCGGGCTCGGACGGGCCGCTGGGCAAGGATGCGGATGAGAACTTCCGGATTGCCAAGGACATCGGCTATCCGGTGATCATCAAGGCGTCCGGCGGGGGCGGCGGCCGGGGCATGCGCGTGGTGCACACCGACGCCTCGCTTTTGAATGCCATTGGCGTGACCCAGTCGGAGGCGCTCGCCGCCTTCGGCAACGATCAGGTCTATATGGAGAAATTCCTCGAGAAGCCTCGTCACATCGAGTTTCAAGTGCTGGCCGACAACTACGGCAACGTGGTGCACTTGGGCGAGCGCGATTGCTCCATGCAGCGCCGCCATCAAAAGGTCATTGAAGAAGCGCCCGCGCCCGGGATCACGGCCAAGCAGCGCAAGACCATGGGGGAACGTTGTGCCCGGGCTTGCCGCGACGTCGGCTACCGCAATGCCGGCACTTTGGAGTTCCTATACCAGGACAACGAGTTCTACTTCATCGAGATGAACACGCGCGTCCAGGTCGAACATCCGGTCACCGAGCTGATCACCGGAATTGATATCGTCAAGGCGCAGCTGCTGATTGCCGCAGGAGAACCTCTCCCCTACGGCCAGGCCGACATTCAGATCCGCGGCCACGCGGTGGAATGCCGCATCAACGCCGAGGATCCCAAGAATTTCACGCCCAGTCCCGGCCCGATCCGGCTATGGCACTCGCCCGGCGGTCCCGGCATACGCGTGGACAGCCACGTCTACACCGGCTACAACGTGCCGCCCTTTTACGATTCCATGATCGGCAAGGTCATCGCATTCGGCGATACGCGCGATACGGCCATCGCCCGCATGCGCAACGCACTGGCGGAAATGGTGGTCGAGGGCATCAAGACCAATATTCCTCTGCATCAAGAGATCTTCAATCACTCCGCCTTCAAGCAGGGCGGCACCGACATCCACTATCTCGAGCGACGACTGGGACTGAAGTAACATCTCTCAGGATGTTGCACCGATGGCGTTCTATGAAATCGAATTCCCGCTCGCCGCATTGAACTGCGACTTGGTTGAGGCGGCCCTGCTCGATATCGGCGCGAGTTCCATCACCTTCGTCGATCGCGGCGATGAGCCGGTGCTCGAACCCAAGCCCGGAGAATTCAAGTTGTGGAGCGATACCTTGGTGCGCGCCTTGTTCCAGGAATCCTCCGACGCGGCGCTGAACCTGAACCGTCTCGCAACGGTGCTCGGCGAGCACGTAACACGCACCGCGCGCGTACGCGCGGTCGAGGATCAGGTGTGGGAGCGGGCCTGGCTCGTGGGCTGGAAATCGATGCGTTTCGGTCGCAGGCTTTGGGTCTGTCCGCGCACGGCCGAGGCTCCGCCGGCCCCGGACGCGGTCGTGCTGCGCTTGGACCCGGGCCTTGCCTTCGGCACCGGCACGCACCCCACCACCGCTCTATGCCTGCAGATTCTGGATTCGCTGCCGGTGGCCGGGCGCACCGTGATCGACTACGGCTGCGGCTCCGGCATTTTGGGACTGGCGGCATTGAAGCTCGGCGCAGCCGGCGTGGTCGCGGTCGACATAGACCCCCAGGCACTGCTGGCAACGCGCGAGAACGCCCGGCACAACGGCCTTTCCTCGAACGTCACGGTGCAGGACACCGAAGCTCAATTGCCCGCGGCTTTCTGCGTGATGGCCAACATCCTCGCGGGGCCTTTGATCGAGCTCGCGCCCAAGTTGACGGCCGCCTGCGAACCGGGAGGCGTGCTGTTGTTGTCGGGCTTGCTGAAGACTCAGGCCTACGCCGTCAAGGCAGCGTACAGCTCGGCGTTTGATATCGAGCAAGTCGTCGAACGCGACGACTGGTGCTGCATGATCGCGCGGCGAGAAAAATAGAATGTTCACGCAATGCTCCAAGTGCGAGACCGTGTTCAAGCTCTCCGCCGAAGTGCTGCGCGCTGCGGGGGGCCAAGTGCGCTGCGGAAAATGCGGCGAGGTGTTCAATGCCTTGGCGCGCCTGGCGGAGGACGCGAACACCTTTGCGACCAGTGAGACTGAATTCGAACTGGAGACGCGCGCCGACAGCATTCTGGAAACACCCGTCCCGGCACCGCCCGGGCGCACCGCCGATGCCGCCGAAGATTCTGTGCCGCCGCCCGGCGTCGAGATAGCGCGTCTGCAAATTCTGGACTGGAGCGAGGATGAGCTGCCGCCGGCGGCCGGCCCCCGGCGCACGCAGACTCCCGGCGAGCGCAACGACACTCCGGCGCAGCGCCCGCACGACTCCGCAGGAGAAGAGCTGTTTGAAACCTCGTTGGAGTTCACCCTTCCTCCCGGAGAATTGGATCGGATATTCGTCGAATCCAAAGCGTCGGCGCCGCGGCCCGCGCCGCAAGATTTGACGGTGGAGTTCGAGCTGGACGAACCGGCGGCCGGCGAACCGGCGGCCGGCGTACCGGCGGCCGGCGCACCGGCGGCGTCAGTCGACGAGGCTGACTCGCTCGATGTGATTCATGCTCGCAGCATGACCGGCTTCGAGGTGCCGGACGAGGTGCGGCGCGACCTCATGGAGTTGGATCCGGCGGAGACGCTCGCGGCACCTTCCGCTCTCGCCGGTCGCGCATTTGGTTTCTGGCTTGGCATGGCGATCGCAGCCGCGCTGCTGCTCAGCGTGCAGATGGTGCACCACAATCGTGAGTGGCTCGCGGCGCATGCTCCCTTCGGCGGCGGTCTTCGCGCACTGTACGGCGCGCTGGGCGCTCCGGTTCCGCCGCCGGCGAGTTTGTCTGCTTATCAACTCAGACAGTGGGGCGTGACGGGCGATCCAGGCGCGGATGGAACCTTGCGAGTGCGCGCCAGCATTTTGAATACCGCGGCGCAGCTTGAACCGTACCCTCTGCTGCGCGTGACGCTCGAAGATCGATTCGGCGGTGCGGTGGGCACGCGCGACTTCGAACCGGGCGAATACCTGGGTAAACCCACTGCAAAGCTGTTGGCTCCCGGCGAACGTGTCGATGCGACCATGGATATCTTGGATCCGGGCAAAAGCGCCGAAGGATTCGAAATCGACGTGTGTTTGCGGGCCGCCGACCGAAGGGTCGCGTGCGCCAACGATGCGGCATCCAAGCAATGACCGTCAGGATTGGTCCATATACCTTGCCTTCAAACGTCCTGCTCGCGCCCATGGCGGGCGTGACCGACCGGCCGTTTCGAATTCTCTGCCGCCGCTTCGGCGCGGGGCTGGCCGCATCGGAAATGCTGAGCGCCGATGTGCGACTGTGGGATACGCCCAAATCACGCCGCCGCATGGATCACGAAGGGGAACCGAGCCCCCGAGTGGTGCAGATCGCCGGCTTCGATCCAGAGATGATGGCCGACGCCGCCCGGCGCAACGTCGATGCCGGCGCGCAGATCATCGACATCAATATGGGCTGCCCCGCGAAGAAAGTTTGCAATCGATTGGCCGGTTCCGCGCTTCTGCAAGATGAAGCTCTGGTTGCGCGCATTCTGCACGCGGTGGTGCAGGCGGTGGGCGCACCGGTCACCTTGAAAACCCGCACCGGTTGGGATCCTGACCACAAGAACGGCTTGCGCATCGCAAAAATCGCCGAGGACAGCGGAATTGCCGCGCTCGCGATCCATGGGCGCACGCGGACCGATATGTATCAAGGCGTTGCTGAACACAAGACCGTCGCGGCCATCAAAGCGGACGTCAAGATTCCGGTGTTCGCCAATGGCGATATTGCGTCCGCGCAACAGGCCCGGAAAATTCTCGACGACACGGGGTGCGACGGCGTCATGATCGGGAGAGCGGCGCAGGGCCGGCCATGGATCTTCGACGAAGTCAATTTTTTCCTCCACACGGGAGAAAATCGTCCGGTGCTAGCGCTGGAAAAAGTCCGTGATATTATGCGCGCCCACCTCGAAGACCTGTACGCCTTTTACGGCGATCAAACCGGTGTTCGAGTGGCACGAAAGCACTTGAGTTGGTATTTCCGGCAGCATCCCGGACAAGAGGACTTGCGGAATCGTCTCGTGCGAATCGAGACGCCCGAGGAACAATTGTCCACTCTGCTGAGCTTTTACGACACGAGTATGGATTGCGCAGCGTAGAGTTGCGCGTTTGGATAAGAACTACGATCAGCGGGGGAAAATCAAGTTAAGGCCATGGTCGCTAAAAAGAAACCAAAATCACGTCGGGAAATCGCGCCGGCATTCAACGGTCGCGACCTGAAGGTCAACGGCAAGGGTGTGCCGTTGCGTTCGCAGGCAGAAGAGGCCTTACAGTCCTATTTTGAAACCTTGAACGGCCACAAGCCGGCGCGCTTGTACGACCTGGTGATGCGCGAGGTCGAGGAACCGTTGTTCAAGGTGGTGATGGGCCATGTGCAAGGCAACCAGAGCCGCGCCGCGACCATCCTCGGAATCAATCGCGGCACGTTGCGCAAGAAACTCAAAGAGTTCGGAATCAACGAGTAGCTTAAGGAAACTGTCCGAGTGCTCACGCCCGTCCGCCGCGCGTTGCTCAGCGTCTCCGATAAGACCGGTATCGTCGAATTTGCCCGCGAGCTTCGCGAGCGGGGCATTGAGCTGCTCTCGACCGGCGGCACCGCCAAGCTGCTGACCAGCCACGGCATTCCGGTCAAGGAAGTGGCCGAACACACCGGCTTTCCGGAAATCATGGGCGGACGCGTCAAAACTCTTCATCCCAAGATTCACGGCGGCCTTCTCGGCCGACGCGGACTGGATGAGGCGGTGATGCGCGAGCATGCGATTGAGCCCATCGATTTATTGGCGGTCAATCTCTATCCATTTGCCGCGACCGTGAGCCGGCCCGATTGCACCTACGAAGATGCGGTCGACAACATTGATATCGGCGGCCCCGCCATGGTGCGCGCCGCCGCAAAAAATCATGCCTTTGTCACCGTGGTGGTGGATCCGCAGGACTATCGCGCCATCTTGGATGAATTGGCGGCAAACCAGGGCGGCACGAATATCGCGATGCGACAGAAGCTGAGCGCAAAGGCTTTTGCGCACACGGCGCAATACGACGCGATGGTGTCCGCGTATTTTACCGGAGCGATCGGCGGCGGCGCCGCGCCGACTTTTCCCGATGATTTGAACCTTTCCTTTCGCAAGCGTCTCGACTTGCGTTACGGCGAGAATCCGCACCAAACAGCCGCCTTCTACGCCGATCCGCGCGCGATCGGCGCATCCGTGACCGCCGCCAAGCAACTGCAAGGAAAGGAACTCTCCTTCAACAATATTGCCGACAGCGATACCGCGCTCGAGTGCGTGCGCCAATTCGACTGGCCGGCGTGCGTCATCGTCAAACATGCCAATCCCTGCGGTGCCGCGCGCTGCGCCGGCATCGGCGAGGCCTATGCGCGAGCCTACAGGACCGACCCCACGTCTGCGTACGGCGGCATCATTGCGTTCAACCGCGAATTGGACGCCGACACCGCGCGCGCCATCGTCGAGCAGCAGTTCGTGGAAGTCATTTTGGCGCCGAGCGTCGCCGACGATGCCAAAGCGGTGCTCGCGGCAAGAGACAACGTGCGCGTGCTCATCAGCGGCGATCTATCGTTGCCGGTGACGCAATTGCTGGAATACAAAAGCGTTTCCGGCGGCCTATTGGTGCAAACGCGCGATTCCGGGGCGGTGCGCGCCCAGGAACTGCGCACCGTCACTCAGCGGCCGCCCACGCTCGCTGAGCTCGACGATATGATATTCGCCTGGCGCATTGCGAAATATGTCAAATCGAATGCCATTGTCGCCGCCAAGGACAAGGCCACGGTCGGTATCGGGGCGGGCCAGATGAGCCGCGTGATCAGCAGTAAAATCGCCGCCATGAAGGCCCGTGAAGAGGGCCTGACGCTGGAATCGGCGTCGGTCGCATCCGATGCTTTCTTCCCGTTTCGCGACGGACTGGATGCTCTGGCCGAATTTGGCGTCAAAGCAATCATTCAGCCGGGCGGATCGCGTCGCGATGCCGACGTCATTGCCGCGGCCGATGAACACGGCATTGCGATGGTATTCACCGGAATGCGCCATTTTCGCCATTAGGAATCTGCGTTGAAAATTTTAATTGTCGGCGGCGGGGGCCGCGAGCATGCACTTGCCTGGAAGTGCGCGGGGGTGGCGCGCGTGCAGCAGGTATTCGTCGCACCCGGCAATGCGGGCACGGCTCTCGAACCCAAAGTCCGGAACGTCCCGATCGGCGTGGATGAGTTGGACAAGCTGTTGGAGTTTGCCATCTCCGAGAATATCGGCCTCACCATCATCGGCCCCGAGGTTCCCCTGGTCGGAGGCATCGTCGACCGCTTCAACGCCGCCAATCGTCGCTGCTTCGGCCCGACGCGCGCGGCGGCGCGGCTGGAAGGTTCGAAGGCGTTCGCGAAAGATTTTCTGAAGCGCAACCGCATCCCCACCGCCAGCTTCGCCACCTTCACAGCGGCCAATTTCGATGAGAGTTATGTGCGCGCGCAACGTGTACCGCTGGTGATCAAGGCGGACGGGCTGGCCGCCGGCAAGGGCGTCGTAATTTGCGCGACACATGTTGAAGCGATCGCGACCGCCAAGGCCATGCTGGCCGGCAGCTTCGGCGCGGCCGGCAGCACCGTCGTGGTTGAGGAATTCCTGGAGGGTGAGGAAGTCAGCTTCATAGTCGTGGCGAAGGATCAGCAAGCCATCGCGCTTGCCACATCGCAGGACCACAAGCGGCGCGACGACGGCGACTTGGGCCCGAACACCGGCGGCATGGGTGCCTATTCGCCGGCCCCCATCGTCACGCCGCAATTGGCGGCGCGCATCATGCGCGAAGTGATCGCTCCGACCTTGCAGGGCTTGGCGCACGACGGCAATCCCTATCTGGGTTTTCTATATGCCGGTTTGATGATTGCGGCGGACGGCACCCCCAACGTGCTGGAATTCAACTGCCGCCTCGGCGACCCGGAAGCCCAGCCCATCCTGATGCGGCTGCAGAGCGATCTCGTGGAACTGTGCGAAGCAGCGATTGACGGAAAATTGGAGCAGATCGACGTGAGCTGGGACTCGCGCGCGGCGCTCGGCGTGGTGATGGCGGCGGGCGGCTACCCAGAGAGCTATCACAGCGGCGATCCCATCAGCGGTCTGGATGCCGCCGCTGCGCTGCCGGGGAAGGTGTTTCACGCAGGCACGCGCGTGGAAGGCGAGCATATCGTGACGGCCGGCGGACGGGTACTCTGTGCCGTGGGATTGGGCGGCACGGTCAGCGCCGCCCAGATCCAAGCATACCGCCTGGTGCACGCCGTTCATTGGAATCTGGTCCAATATCGATTGGATATCGGCTATCGCGCGATGATGCGCGAGTAAGGAGATTTCGCATGCCCCATACACGCCCCAGCATCGCCGACAAGCGACGCGCCTTTCATCGCCTGCACGAAGGCGGCTGTTTTGTCATTCCCAACCCGTGGGATGTGGGCAGCGCCCGCTACCTTCAGGGCTTGGGGTTCAAGGCTCTGGCCACCACCAGTTCCGGATTTGCTTGGTCGCATGGCCACCGCGACGGTGCCATGTCGCGCGATCGCGTCCTGGATCATTTGACGGAAATGGTCGAAGCCACCAATTTGCCCATCAATGCCGATTTCGAAAGCGGTTTTGCGCCGGATGCCGCCGGCGTCGCCGAGAGCGTGCGCCTCGCCGTGGGGACCGGCGTGGCCGGGCTGTCTATCGAAGACTCCACAGGTGATTCGTCCAAGCCTTTGTACGATGAGGATCAGGCGGTCGAGCGGATTCGAGCGGCGCGAAAATCGATCGATAAGCACGGTGCCGATACCATGCTGGTCGGCCGCGCCGAATGTTTTCTCACCGGACAGCCGGATATCGATTTCGCGATTGCCAGGCTGAAGGCGTACGCAAACGCAGGCGCCGATTGCCTGTATGCGCCAGGCATCCGCACCACGGAGCATATCGCCGCCGTGGTCGCCGCCGTCGCGCCAAAGCCGGTGAACCTGCTGGTGGGTTTCGGCGCCGATTTGACGATGGCGCAAATCGCGGGACTCGGCGTACGCCGGGTCAGCGTCGGCGGCGCGCTGGCACGCTCCGCCTGGGGCGGCTTCATGCGCGCTGCCAATCTCATTCTGGAACAAGGCAAGTTCGACGGCTTCGCGGACGCCGCATCCGGCAAGACCTTGAACACTTTTTTCCGGGGCGACTGACTACGGGTGGCCTCGGCGCCGGACCATGCTCTGCATGAGATGCTCGAGAGCCGCGGCCGGGTCGGCGCTCTGTCCCGTGTGCACCGGCGAGGTTTGCACGATGGTGCTGCGCGGCGCCACCAGCCAGTGAAATCGTTCGCGCGCGGATAATTTTCCAATTTCCCCTGCGCCCGGGCCGCCCGCGCAAATGACCGGAATGGCGGCCAGCGAGCTTCGGACCAGACTAAGGTCTACGTTCGAATCCAGCGAGAGTAAAGCCGGCTCGTCGAGCTCGATGCCGGACTCGAGAATTCGTTCGATATCGCAGGACAGAATGATGCCCGCATTCACGAACTCGCCGCGCTCGACACGCGGCACGACGCGCACCACCGCGTAATCATAGGTGCGAAGTTCGCGCATGAATCGCCTCCCTCACGAAAACCTGCGAATTTCGCAGCCTCTGTACGAAATAATTCAAGTACGCTTCCCGCTGCTGTGATTTACCCGCGAAGCCTTCATCGTCCGGGAGCCATGCTTCCGGTATCAGTTCGACGATGGCGGCGATTTTTTCCAGGGTCAACCGCGCCCGCATTTCGGCATCCACCTCCTCGAGCATGCCGGCATATTTCAACAGGACGTGATCCTTTATCAAGGCGAATGGAGTGGCGGCATCATTCGAGTGCCGATTCCACGCGTGGTGAAAATACAAGGCGGCGCCATGGTCGATGAGCCAGAGGCGCCGATGCCACATCAGCATGTTGACGTTGCGCGCCGTCCGATCCACGTTGCAAACGAAGGCATCGAACCAAACGATGCTCGAGGCCAGCTTGGGCTCGGGTTGATATACCAACGGGTCGAAAGTAACCGATCCCGGCAGGTAATCCAAAGCGAGATTCAGGCCCGCACTCGCGCCGATCAGTGCTTGAATCTCGGCATCCGGTTCGGTACGCGCCAGATCCGGCGGCAGCTCGACAAAAACGATCTCCGGCACCGGCAGACCGCCGAGCCGGCCGATTTCGCCGGCGAGCAGCTCCGCGATCAACGCCTTCGCGCCCTGCCCCGCTCCTCGAAACTTGAGCACGTACAATCCATCATCGTCCGCCTCGATGATGGCCGGCAGCGAACCCCCTTCGCGCAACGGCGTGACGTAGCGGCTGGCCATCACGGTTCTTAGTTCAGCCACCGGCGATCTGCGCCTCATGGATATTCATCGGCGCGCCGCTCACATGCTGTGCGCGAAACAGGCGGCCTTTTTCCGCCAGCAGCACGAATCCCAGGCTCGCCAATCCGCAGCATAGTGCGCCGCCCGCCAATGGCACGGTGGTGCCGTTGAACTGCTTGCCGATCAATGCGCCCACCAGTGCTCCGCTGAACGTGGACACGAAGCCCTGCAGTGATGCGGCGATTCCGGCAATCGAGCCCACGGGCTCCATCGCCATGGCGCCGAAGTTGGACACCGATAGGCTGAAACAGGCCATACCCACGGCCTGCAGCAGCACGAAGGTCCAAATCTGCTCCCAACCCAGCAGGGCAATGATCAAGTGCAGCGCCGTCACGGCGATGAACGACAGCAGTGCGGTGTGGGAGATCAAGCGCATCCCCAAGCGCTCTACGATGCGGGAATTCATGTAAGCCGCCATGCCCATGAAGACGGCGCACAGGGCAAACATGCTGGGCATCAAAGCGGCGCGATGAAACACATCGGAGAATATCTGCTGCACCATGCCAACGTAAGCCATGATGGTTCCAAACATCACCATCATCGCCAGGGTGTAGAACATCGAGATGCGGTTGCCGAGCACCAGTCTGGCCGCCGCGGCGATGTGGCGGCGGGACAGCGTCAGGCGGTATTCCGGATGCAGCGTTTCCGGCAGGCGTATGAAACCCCAGGTCGCCACAACGGCTGCGAACGCCGCAAATACCACGAAGATGGTACGCCACGGAGCCAGCAGCAGGATCAACTGCCCCACGCTGGGCGCGATGATCGGAACGATCAGAAATACGACGAAGGTCAGCGACATCACTCGCGCCATCTGCCGCCCCGAATACAAATCGCGAACCACCGAGCGCGTCACGGTGACGCAGGCGGCGGCGAGTCCGTGCAGGAAGCGCCAGCCGAGCAAGGCGTGAAAACTACCGGTGAGACTGCAGAGCAGCGCCGCTGCCACGTACAAGCTCAGACCGCTGATGAGTATCGGGCGCCGGCCGAACCGATCCGACATCACGCCCCAGAACAGCTGACCCAGCCCCAACCCCGTCATGTAGGCCGTGACGATCCATTGTGCATGATTGGGGTCGGCGACATTGAGCGCCCGTACGATGGTCGGAAACGCCGGCAGCATGGCGTCGATGGCAATGGCCTGCGTCGACATGGTCGCCGCAGCCAGCACCACGAATTCCAGAAACCCGATCGAACGGGTGGCCCCATGTTGCTCAGCCATTAAACTCGACTAGCTCTTCGGGTTGGCGAGCGGGGGACCCGCCGTGGGCGGTGTGCCCGTCTGCTTGCGTGCAATGCTGGTCGCCATGGTCACGATGGAGGCCAGGTCTGTCAGGTTCGCCGGCACCACCAGAGTGGTTCCGCTTTGCGCCAACTTGCCGAATTGCTTGACGTATTCCTCGCCGATGCGCAGCTGCATGGCCTCGATGCCCCCTCGGTCCGCGAGCGCGATGCCCACCTGCCGCAAGCCCTCGGCGGTTGCAGTGGCAACCGCGAGAATGGCCTGCGCCTGCCCCTCGGCTTCGTTGATCTGCTGTTGCTTGTTGGCCTCGGACTGCTTGATCACGCGCTGCTTGTCGCCCTCCGCCGAGTTGATCTTGGCGTCCCGCTCGCCTTCCGACGTCAACACCACGGCGCGCTTCTCGCGCTCGGCGCGCATTTGCTTCTCCATGGCCGACAAAACGTCCTTCGGCGGCGTGATGTTCTTGATTTCGTAGCGCAGCACCTTGACGCCCCAGGGCGCCGAGGCTTTGTCCAGCTCGCTCACCACGTTGGAGTTGATCTGCCCGCGCGCCTCAAAGGTACGGTCCAGCTCGATCTTGCCGATCTCGCTGCGCAGCGTGGTCTGAGCGAGCTGCGATATCGCAAACCCATAGTTGGTGATGCCGTACGAGGCGAGGTGCGGATCCATCACCTGCATGTACAGGACGCCGTCCACCGCCACTTGCACGTTGTCGCGGGTAATGCAGATCTGCTCGGCGATGTCGATCGCGATTTCCTTCAGGCTGTGCCGGTAGGCGATCCTCTCCATGAACGGAATCAGAATATGGAATCCGGCCGACAGCGTGCGGCTGTACTTGCCGAGGTGTTCGACCACATATGCGCTTTGCTGCGGCACGACGGTCGCGGTCTGAAAAATCAGGACAACGGCGAATATGACCACCGCGATGACCGCATAGCTCCACATTGAGAGAACCTCTTCTGTTGTTTTGTTTACGAGCCTGGGATCATCTGCGAGCTTGGCGCGTCGCCGTGCAATACGAGGGTCAGGCCGTCGACGCGTTCAATGCGCGCGCGCGATCCTGCCTCCATCACTGATTTGCCGCCGTTGACGGCACTCCATGAGCTGCCGCGAAATTCAAGACGGCAGGTCTCGCCCGGAGGCAGCGAGGCGGGCAGCGTCACGATCTCGCCGGCCGGGCCACTTTTGAGTGGCGGCAGCTCGCGCCGCATTTTCTCGTAGATCTGCCTGCGGAAGGTGAACATCGATACCACGGCAACGACCGCGAAGGTCGTCCACTGCAGCCAATCGGCGCCGAGTACGCCTACGACCTCGAGCGCGCCGACCAGCAACGCGCTGATGCCGAGGAACACCAGATAGAACTGCGCATTGACCAGCGTCAGCTCGGAGCCTAAAAGTATGGCGCCGATCGCAATCCACGCCCACCACTGCATGTTGAAGCTCCCTGGCGATTCAGCCTTAACGTTTCATCGCATCGAAGAAATCGGCATTGGTCTTGGTGTCTTTCATCTTGTCGAGCAGGAACTCAATCGCCGCCAACTCGTCCATGGGATGCAGGAGCTTGCGTAGAATCCACATCTTGGATAGCTCGGAAGGCTCGGTGATGAGTTCTTCCTTGCGCGTACCGGAGCGATTGATATTGATCGACGGGAACACACGCTTTTCGGAGATTCGGCGATCCAGATGGATTTCTGAGTTACCCGTGCCCTTGAACTCCTCGAAAATGACGTCGTCCATCTTCGATCCCGTGTCGACCAGCGCGGTCGCCAGGATGGTCAGGCTGCCGCCCTCTTCGATATTGCGCGCCGCGCCGAAGAAGCGCTTCGGCCGCTGCAATGCATTGGCATCGACGCCGCCGGTGAGCACCTTGCCGGAGCTCGGCACCACGGTGTTGTAGGCGCGCGCCAGGCGCGTGATGGAATCGAGCAGAATGACCACGTCCTTCTTGTGCTCGACCAGCCGCTTGGCCTTCTCGATCACCATTTCGGCCACTTGTACGTGCCGGCTGGCGGGTTCATCGAATGTCGAGGAAACGACCTCGCCCTTCACGGTACGCGCCATTTCCGTCACTTCCTCCGGCCGCTCGTCGATGAGCAGCACGATGAGGTACACCTCGGGATGATTGGCCGTGATCGCCGTGGCGATGTTCTGCAACAGCATGGTCTTGCCGGCCTTCGGCGGCGAGACAATCAATCCGCGTTGACCCTTACCGATGGGCGCCACCAGATCGATGGCGCGCGCGGTCAAATCCTCGGTCGAGCCATTGCCGCGTTCCAGCTTCAGCCGTTCGGTGGGATGCAGCGGCGTGAGATTTTCAAACAGTACCTTGCCGCGCGAGCTTTCCGGACTGTCGAAGTTGATTTCGCCTACTTTGAGCAGCGCGAAATAGCGCTCGCCGTCCTTCGGCGGCCGGATCAAGCCCGAAATGGAATCGCCGGTGCGCAGGTTGAATCGCCGGATCTGGCTCGGGGACACGTAAATGTCGTCCGGCCCGGCCAGGTAGCTGGAGTCGGAAGAACGCAGAAAACCGAATCCGTCCTGCAGAATCTCCAGGACGCCGTCGCCGTAGATATCCTCGCCCTTGCGGGCATGCGCCTTCAAGACACCGAAGATGATGTCCTGCTTGCGCGAACGGCCCATGTTCTCGAGGCCCATGGTCTCCGCCAGCTTCACGAGATCGCTGATCGGGCGCTTCTTGAGCTCCGTCAGGTTCATCGAGCTGCGGCTGCGGGCCAGATCGGTCGGCGCAATGATCTCTAGATCATCGCCGCCCTCCGGCAGATCGCCGTAATCCTCATGCATCGGCCGGCCGCCGTTGGTATTGCCGTTGCGATTGTCGTTGCGGGGCCCGCGGTTGCGATTGGAGCGGCCGCCGCCCCCTTGTCCGCCGCCGCCCTGCTGACCGCCGCCCTGGCCGCCGCGCGATTGATTTCCTAAGTAGCCTCTCACAGGTTGCTGTCCAGGAAGGCGGCAAGCTGCGACTTGGTCACGGCGCCGACTTTTTGGGCCTCGACCGTCCCGTTCTTGAACAGGATCAGCGTGGGAATGCCGCGAATGTTGAATTTGGGGGGAGTGTTGGGGTTTTCGTCGATGTTGAGCTTGGCGATGCGAATCTTGTCTTTGTAGGTATCGGCAATCTCATCGAGTATCGGCGCGATCATTTTGCAGGGACCGCACCATTCAGCCCAAAAATCCAGCAGTACGGGCTTCTCGGATTTGAGCACGTCCTTGTCGAACGTGGCGTCGCTGGTGTGAACGATACTTGGGTTACTCACTGCGGATATAGCTCCTGTTGGAGAATTAATTGGGTAATTGAAGCGGATTTAAGTTGAGGGATACGGCCAAACAATCACCGCGAGTGACGATGCGCGGCCGTTCGGGCACAATACAGCGGGTTTAGGGTCTTGATTACCTTACAAGGGTACCGATGATACGGTGGTTGGGAGCGGATAGACCGGCTCCTGGTTGGCCATATTGTTATCCGGTCCCCATCATTTTGCAAGTACATGCAATTCACAAAGCGAAAATGTCAGACGCCCATCTCAGTCAGCTTACCTTTGATTCCTTGACAATCCCCGAATCCGTGAAGCGCGGTGTCGCCGAGCTCGGCTTCACCCGCGCGACGCCGATTCAGGCGCAGACGCTGCCGATTGCCCTCGCCGGCCGCGACGTGGCCGGCCAGGCGCAAACAGGCACCGGTAAAACGGCGGCCTTTCTCATTGCGCTGTTCAATCGGCTTTTGAACGAGCCCGCGGCGCCCAATCGCCCGATCAATGCGCCGCGCGCGATCGTCATCTCCCCCACACGCGAACTCGCCGTGCAGATTCATTCCGATGCGCTGAGCATCGGCAAGTACACCGGCTTGAAGCTGGCGATTGTATTCGGGGGCGTGGACTACGACAAACAGCGCCGCATCCTCGAGGAGGGCGTCGACGTGCTGATCGGCACGCCCGGCCGCATCATCGATTATTTCAAGCAGCACGTGTTCGAACTGCGGCATATCCAGGTGGCGGTCCTGGATGAGGCAGATCGTATGTTCGATCTTGGATTTATCAAGGACATCCGCTTCATATTGCGCCGCCTGCCGCATCCCACCCTGCGCCTCAACATGATGTTTTCGGCCACGTTGTCGCACCGTGTGATGGAACTGGCCTACGAGCACATGAATAATCCGGAGCTGATCCGCATCGAGCCGGACAAGATGACGGTCGATCGGGTCACGCAGGTGCTGTACTTTCCATCCACCGACGAGAAGATCCCGTTGCTGATGGGGCTTCTGCGCCGCATCGACGCCCGCCGCACCATGGTATTCGTCAACACCAAGCGCATCGCCGAGGTGCTGGAACGGACGCTGACCGCCAACGGCTTCGTCGCTCAGGCGCTGTCCGGAGATGTGCCGCAAAACAAGCGGTTGAAAATGATGCGCGACTTTCACAGCGGCGAAATCGCTGTGCTGATAGCGACCGATGTGGCCTCGCGCGGCCTGCACATTCCGGACGTCAGCCATGTGTTCAATTTCGACTTGCCGAACGACGCGGAGGACTACGTTCATC
>DASXNX010000148.1:0-3323 GCA_036494725.1 Steroidobacteraceae bacterium | reverse complement strand
CAATATTGGAGCGAGATGGTGGTGCGAAAAGACAGCGACTTTCAAAACATCGAGGACACTTTCGGCGGCCGGATTGCGCTGACCGTACCGGACTCTCAATCGGGTTGTTTGGCGGCCTTGTCTTATCTGAAGGAGGCCGCGGACCGATTTCCGCTGTACGGCGAATTGACGACGCCGCGAATCACGCCCTTAGGCGCAATGTCCGCGGTCATCGACGGTGCGGCGGACGTGGCCCCCATCGATTCTTATGCCTATTGCTTATTACAAAAGTACCGGAGCGACTTGACGTCGCAGTTGCGCATCGTCGGACGAACCCCGCGCACGCCCATCCCGCCTCTGGTCGCGTCGGCGCCCGGATTTGACGCTCTGCAAGCCGCTTTCCTTGAAGCGCATCGCATCGCCGCCATGATTCCCTTGATGGAGGGCCTGCTGCTGGAAAGATTCGAACGCCCGGATCCGGCATCTTATGACGCATTGCGGTCGAATTTTGAAATCGCAAGCCGGTACTGGCGGGCCCATCCCCTCGCGGCAACGCTGCACCCGGCGTTCGTTTTCGAGGGCTAACCTTCGCGAATTCTTGGGTTAGCCGGTAAACTCGAGCCTCAAGATCGATCATGCGTTACCTCAAGCAGAAGTTTCTCCAAGTCGATGGGCCAACCTGGTTGGTCGCGTTGGCGCTGTATGGTGCGTGGGTTCTCTTGATCTGGTTCAACGCGCTGTTGCCCTGGTGGGTCATCATGCCCGTGGGTGCCTACCTCCTCGCCTGGCACTTTTCGCTGCAGCATGAAGCCATTCATTCGTTCCGCGGCGTGCCGGCATGGCTGCGCTTCGCAGTGGTGTTTCCGCCCTTGGGCCTGTGGTTTCCGTACCCGCTCTATCGAAAAAGCCACACGACGCACCATCGCGACGTCAATCTGACCATCCCTGGGGTCGATACCGAGTCTTACTACGTGCGGCAGGCCGATTGGGCGCGCATGGCGCCGTTCAAGCGGCATGTGCTGACGTTCAACCAGACCATGGCCGGGCGGCTCTTGATCGGGCCCATGCTGCGGCTGTGGACGCTCATTTCCAGGGAAACGGGCCGCGTGCGGCAGGGCGACTATAGTCACCTGCCCCACTGGGCGGTTCACGCCATCGCCGTGGGGATTCTCTTTTGGTTCATTTCCGCAGTCTGCGGGTTTCCCTGGTGGCAGTACTGCCTGCTCGTCGCCTATCCGGGTTTGAGCTTAGGGTTGCTGCGCGCCTTCACCGAACATCGAGCGGCCGAGGACTCTCAGGAACGAACCGCGTCCGTGGAATCGAATGTGTTATTCGGCTTGCTCTACCTGTATAACAATCTGCACG
Source organism: Steroidobacteraceae bacterium (assembly GCA_036494725.1). GTDB lineage: Bacteria > Pseudomonadota > Gammaproteobacteria > Steroidobacterales > Steroidobacteraceae > Bog-1198. Next base: position 1,979 of record DASXNX010000148.1, on the reverse strand, counting down.
TGGCGCATCACTTGAAGCCTACGATGCCGTGGTACGAAATCCCGCGCTTCTACCGGGAAAATAGGGACGCACTCTTGGCGAGCAACGCAAACTTCGTGTACTCGGGATACGCAGTGCTCGCCAGGCACTACTTGCTGACCCCTGTGTTCAGTCCCGTTCATCCTACCTTGTAGAGCAGCGCTTTGCCCGGCAAAACCCGCGCGATCGTCGCGACCTCGATCGGCAACATGCTCGAGTGGTACGACTTCACGGTCTATGCCTTGTTTGCGGGATACATCGCCGGAAACTTCTTTCCCGGCGATAACCCGAACACGCAACTGCTCAAGACTTTCCTGGTCTTCGGTCTCGGATTTGTCGTCCGGCCTCTGGGCGCCGTGCTCATCGGCAACTACGGCGATCGGGCCGGACGCAAGGCCGCACTGACTCTGACCATTCTGTTGATGGCCGCGGGCACCGGCATCATCGCGCTTTCCCCCACCTACTCAGCGATCGGCATCGGCGCACCTCTGCTGCTCTTGCTCGGGCGCGTGCTGCAAGGATTCTCGGCCGGCGGCGAAGTCGGCGGCGCCACCGCTTATTTGCTGGAGAGCGCCGATCCCCAACAACGCGGCCGCGTCGCATCGTGGCTCGAAGCCAGCATGGGGATGGCCAATATATTGGGCGCACTGGCGGCGTTTTCGGTCACTGCCGCCTTGAGCAAGCACGAGGTGCAGTCCTGGGGTTGGCGCCTCCCCTTCATCTTCGGATTGGCGATCGCTCCGGTGGGTTTGTACCTGCGGCGCACCTTGGATGAAACCGACGCATTCCAAGTGGAAACCGCGCGGCGAGCCCAGGATCACGTGCACGGGACGCCATTGCTCGAACTCTTTCGGCATCACGGGCGCAGCCTGTTCGTCGGCTTCTGTGTGGCCGTGCTGTGGGCCGTCGCGGTGTACGTGTTGATGATTTTCATGCCCACCTACGTGCAGCATCCCGACACGTTCAATTTCAGCGCCCAGCAAGCCTTCGGCGCCTCATTGATCGGCAATATTCCCTTCGTCATCGGCTGCGTCTGGTTCGGCTCCATGTCGGATCGGATCGGCAGGCGCCGAAGCTTGTTTCTCAGCGCGGCGCTGCTGCTGGTATTGGTGTGGCCGCTGTTCCTGTGGCTCAAGGCCGACCCGACCCTCTCGACCCTGATCATCGTTCAATGCATCGTGTGTCTGTTGGTGGCGAGTTTCGTCGGCGTCGCGCCGGCCGCGTTGTCGGAGATCTTTCCCACCGGGGTGCGCTCGACGGGAACGTCTCTGGTGTACAACGGCGCCTTCACGCTGTTCGGCGGCTTCGCGCCCATGATCCTCACCTGGCTCACGCAGCGCTCGGGAGGATCGATCTATTCACCGGCTTGGTATGTGATGCTGGCGGCGGGAGTCGCGTTGATCGCGATCCCCTTCCTGGGGCAACGCGAGCCGCCTGCTCTCGCCGGCGCGGCGACGGCCGCGGGCTATCCGACGGTCACGAACGAGCCGTAGCCGGCCGATCGGCGGCGATAATGTCGCGAAATGGCATGAGGGCACCGCGATCCCACACAATGCACAACACGTGGGAGGCTTAAGCTCCGCCTGGCCAAATGCCTGAGGCAGCCAGGGGAGAATCTCTTGTCGAACCGTCCGAACTTTCTAATTTTGATGGCGGATCAGCTGACGGCTCGCGCGCTTCCGGCGTATGGCAACCGGGTCGCCAAGACGCCGCACATCGACTCGCTGGCCGCCGCCGGGGTGGTTTTCGATTCGTTCTATTGCAACAGTCCGCTGTGCGCGCCGTCGCGCTTTTCGTTCTTGTCGGGCCGCCAGGTGTCCGCCATCGGCGCCTATGACAACGCGGCGGAATTTCCCGCGCAAGTGCCCACCTTCGCGCACTATTTGCGGCGCGCGGGCTACCAGACGGTGTTGAGCGGCAAGATGCATTTTTGCGGCGCCGATCAGCTGCATGGATTCGAA
>DASXNX010000147.1:0-13546 GCA_036494725.1 Steroidobacteraceae bacterium | reverse complement strand
CCCTATGTGAAGACCGTGGAACAGCAGATCGGCCGCGCCGAGCTCGGCGAGGACACCTGGGGACCGCACCAAAGCGAATTACATGTCGAACTCAAGGGCGACACAAAAGTAGATCAGAACAAAGCACAGGCCGACCTGCGTGCCATCCTGGATCAATACCCGGGGCTGCAAAGCGAGGTCGTGACTTTTCTCGGCGACCGCATCAGCGAAAGCTTGAGCGGCGAAACCGCACAAGTCGCGGTGAAGGTGTTCGGCGACGATCTTGATGCCATCGAGGCGACCGGCGATAAACTGGTGGGCGTGCTCGGCAAGGTACCGGGAATCGTCGATTTGCAGTTCAAGAAGCAGAGCGGCACGCCGACGATCGCCATTGAGCTGTTGCCTCAAGGACTCGCGGCAAGCGGCCTTAAGGCGCAAGAAGTGCTTGATGCGGTTGAGTCCGCCTATGCCGGCAAGGTAGTCGGTCAGACCTATAGCGGCACCCGCACGGTAAACGTTGTCGTAATGCTGCCGGACGCCCTGCGACAGCAGCCGGCGCGCTTGGCCGACTTGATGATCGGCGCGCCAATTGGTCCGATTCCGCTGTCGCAAGTAGCGCGCATCGTGCCGACCCAGGATCGTTACAGCATCCAGCACGACGGCGGCCAACGCCGCGTCAGCGTTACCTTCAATACCAACAAAGGTTCGCTGCAGAACATCGTCCAGCAGGCGCGGCGAGCTATCGCGCAGCAGATCAAATTGCCGCCGGGCGTGTTCGTCGAATTTACCGGCGCAGCCGAGGCCGAAGCCGCTACACGCTCGGAGCTTCTGATCTATTCCAGCCTTGCGCTCGGCGTGATTCTGATGATCCTATTCATCTCATTTCATTGGCGCGCGAATAGCTGGCTGGTGCTTGCCAACCTGCCTTTCAGCCTCATCGGCGGCATCGCGGCGATCGCTGTCACCGGAATTGGCCTCAGCTTGGGTGCCGTCGTCGGATTGGTGACGGTCTTTGGCGTCAGCGCCCGCAACGCGATATTGCAACTGTCGCACTATGAGCACCTGGTTGAAACGGAAGGCGCCGCATGGAATCTTGATCTCGTGATCCGTGGTGCAAACGAACGCCTGGTGCCCATCCTCATGACGGCGGCAGTGACGGCACTAGGCCTGGCGCCGCTCGCCCTCGGCATGAATCAGCCCGGCCAGGAAATTGAGGGGCCGATGGCGGTTACAGTGTTGGGCGGACTCTTGTCGTCAACGCTCCTGAATCTATTAGTGCTGCCGGCGCTGGCATCGCGTTATGTGAGGATCCGTCAGGAACCGGTGCCGCTGGTGTTTGCCCGCGAGCCGGCCTGATATGCAGCGGCGCGCGTGCGGCGGCTACCGTCCGGCGAGTTTGCGTCCCTTCTCCAAGGGCGCCAGGCTCCGCACCGGAGAGGCCAACAGCAGACGATAACCTTCCTGCAAAACGCGCTCGATATTGTCATTGCCCACATGGGGATGCCCGACCGGGACGTCGAATTCCTTACAGACCGCGACGATCTCCGCCATTGCGGCACGCACTTCTGGATGATCATATTGCCGCGGCACGCCGAGTTCCTGACTCAAGTCTCCTTCGCCGATCAAGATCGCACCGACGCCGGGCACGTCTTTTAGAATGGAACGAAGGTTGCCGATCCCTTGAGTGTCCTCAATCATGAGGATCGCAAGGACTTCGCCGTTCGGGTCGAGCGGCCATACGTCCGCCTTGGTGTAATACTCCTGCTGCGTAAGTCCCCAGTAACGGCAAGCGGTGGTTGGTCCGTCACCACGCAGGCCCGCCGGCAGGTAGCGTGGCGCGCCTTTTGGCCGAGGATAACGGCAGGCAGCGACGGCATTCATCGCCTGCTCCCCCGTAGAAATGTGCGGCCAGATAATCCCGTAGGCACCACGGTCGAGGGCCTGCTTAGCGAGCCATTGATTGCGCTCGTCCCCGTTGGGCGGAATGCGCACCAGCGGCGTCACCGAGGAAGCCACCGAGCCTGACCTTGCAATCAAGCGCCGGTCCAGCAAGTACTGCATGGCGTCTTGCAGGGCACTCGGGTCCCACGCGTTGTGCTCCATTTCGAACACAACACCGTCGTATGGCGTGGTACTGAAGGTAATGGCGGTGGTTCGATCGGCGCTGGCAAACGAGCCGAACGCCGGCTTGCCACTTTCCCACGCGCGAACCACACTATTGAGGCGGCCTATGTTCGACATCTGCATTCTCCGTATCAGCCGAGGCCGCGCTGAGCCAAGGCTGCATTGAGCCGGCCGTAGACGCGCCGGGCGTTCTGCTCGAAAACCATTTTGCGTTGCGTATCGCTGAGGCCCCGAGCCCCATCGATGTAACGGCGCGTGTCATCGAACCGGTGGCCCGTCTCCGGATCGACGCTGCGCACGGCACCGATCATCTCCGAGGCAAACAGCACGTTCTGCGCTGGGATGACGTCCGTCAATAGGTCAATGCCGCGCTGATGATAGACGCAGGTGTCAAAGAACACATTCTTCAATAGCAATTCGCCCAGGGTTCCAAGCTTTAGGTCTTGCGCGAGACCGCGGTATCGGCCCCAGTGATAAGGCACGGCGCCGCCACCATGCGGGATGATGAACTTGAGGGTCGGAAAATCCTCGAACAATTTCGAAGTCAAGAACTGCATGAAGGCGGCGGTGTCGCCGCACAAGTAGTGCGCGCCGGTGCCGTGAAAATTTGGATTGCACGAGGCGGCGACATGCACCATGGCGGGAATATCGAGGTCCACCATTTTCTCGTACAGCGGATACCACGAACGATCCGTCAGAGGCGCTCCGGTCCAGTATCCGCCGGTCGGGTCGGGGTTCAAATTACAGCCGATGAAGCCGAGTTCATTGATACAGCGCTCGAGTTCAGGAATGCAGGTCTTCGGTTCCACACCGGGCGATTGCGGCAACTGGCACACGCCGACAAAACTCTTAGGATAAATGTGGCACACCTGGGCGATCAGGTCGTTGCAGGCGCGCGACCATCGGTCGCTGGTCTCGAAGGTGCCGATATGGTGCGCCATCTTGCCGGCGCCCGGTGAGAACAAAGAAAGGTCGGTGCCGCGCTCACGCTGCAGCTTGAGCTGAGCGGGCTCCAGAGTCTCGCGCACTTCATCATCGCTGATGACCGGCATTGCCACGGCGGCATTCGCATCCGACAGTGCGGCAATTTGCGCCGCGCGAAACCGCTCGAGCGTCTTGGGCGCTGTGGTGTAGTGCCCGTGGCAATCGATGATCATGCAGCCGGCCTCGCCTAATCCTTGAGTACGGGATACAAGGTTTGCGCCGTTTTCGCGAAAATCCATTCGCGATCGGCATCAGACAAGGTGCGGGTCGCTTGCCGCGAAGCCGCGACGATGTCGCTCATGCTGCCGGGACTCGCGGGAAAGTTCGAACCCCAGGCGATGCGGTTGGCGCCGAAAACGCCAACCAGCTTGGGCAGCAAGGTGTCGGTGTCTGCCTTGCCCTTGATGATGGTCTTGAGCGCCGACGGCGTGAATTTCAAATAGACATTAGCGAAGTCGGCGAGCGTGAAGTAATCCTTGGCGGCGCTGTAAGGTGGGCCGTCGTCCGCCGGCGGCCGGCCCAAATGATCGATGATGAGCTTCACCTTGGGGAAGCGTTTCAATGTGCTCTTGATTTGCTCGAGTCCCGGACCGGTGCCGTGCATGTTCGTCGCTACGGAGACGCCGAGTTCGCTGGCGCATTCCCAAGACGGCAAGGTCTTTGGGTCATCGAGCGCCAGCCACGCCTCCTTCATGGTGCTGCCGCGCGCGTAGATTCGCATGCCGGTCATGCCCTTGTTGTACCAATAGCGCATGCGCTCCGGCGCGTCCGCCTCCGTAACATTGACCGAGAACACACCGGTGAAGCGCTTCGGATATTGCGCCACCGCGTCGACAACGTAATCGTTATTGAAGCCGTAGGTGGTCGATGAGTGCACGATCGCCGCCTTGTCGACGCCGCCCTGATCCATCGCCGCGATCAGCTCCTCGAGAGTCGCTGAGCGTTCCTTGGACCACTCGGAGCGCGTTCCGCCGATCGGCGTCACCGGATAGCGGACCGTGTCCTTGGACACGATGTGCGGATGAATGTCGATGACCTTCGACTGCATGGCTGACCTCGATGTGTTTGCCGGTAACCTACGCGTCCACCTTCAGGAACACGTCATCCACGCTCATCTTGCGGGGAATCAGTCCTTGCTGGAACGCGTACAAAATGAGTGCTCCGATGCTGCGCCGATTCACCTCGAGCCCATAGGGCAGCGGGTCCTGGCCGACGACGTTCATCTGTTCGACGTAGCGCGCGTCGTTCTTCCCGCCCGCCGCGCCTTGCCGCAATTTATCGACGTAAATGTTTTTCGAATCATTGAAGGCGGCGAACAGCGACTGTGCGATCCAGGGGTGTGCCTTCAAGATCTCGTCCTTTACGACCAACGTACTATGCATCGGGTAAATACCCGTGCGCCGGTACCACGCCGCGCCGAGCGCTTCCGGATCGTCAAACAGGTCCCTATAGCTGTCGGTTTCCTTGCGCTCTTTGGCTTGCCAGCCTGCTTTTGGCGGCCCCTCCCGGCCAATGCCCGCGTTCCCCGCGAACCCAGCCTGGATCTCGCCCGCGGCCATCATTGCAGCGAGCGAATTTCCCGGCGCCACGTGCTGCACATTCGGCGGCAGCTGCAGTTGCGTCACGTGTTCTTCATCATCGACAACCCAAGTCACCTTCGAGGAATCGAGTCCATATTCATTGACCAGGATGCCTCGGGTCCAGACACCTGTGGTAACGGTGTAGGCGCGCACGCCCACTTTCTTTCCTTGCAGGTCTTTTGGCTCCCGTATGCCGGCGTCATCGCGCACCAGCAGGCCACCATGATGAAAACGCCGCTCGAAAAAAATGGGAATGGCGGTGAACGGCGCTCCGTAGGCCTTCGCGATGATGTAGGTAGTCGGTGCGAGTTCGCAGACATCGAATGCAACGTCGCGAACCATTTGACGGAACGCCAAGATCTGCGGCTCGACTTCCTTGAAATCCAGCGTCGCACCCCGTACTGCGACTTCGCCCCGCTTCAACGCCGCAGTATTGCCATGGGTGCGAACCGCGGTCGTCAACTTGAGATTTTGACTATGGTCGGCCAAAGAATCTGCACCTCGCTACTGCGGTAGTTTTCGTATGATGCCAACATGGCATGGCAGCGCCGATGCAAAATCGTAGAGACACTGGCCGCTATTGTCAACCACTGTATACAATTGTGTGTAAAACATTGTATAAGCAATTTATAGGCCGCAAACGAGATAACCATGGTTCCTGCCAACAACAATTCCGTAATTGAGAACAGGGATTCGCGCCGTTACTTTCTGCAGCGGCTGCTGCTCGGAACTACCGCGCTGACGGCCACTGGCGGCATGCCGGCGATTGCCTGGCAAAGCCCCGAGGCTTCCCCCGCGACACCCACAGCCGCCGGCGCTGCCGAATCCGTCGCGCAACGGCTAGCTCGATTCGCACAAACGCTGCGCTACGATGATCTGCCGGATGAAGTAATACGCGTGGTGAAACGCACGATTCTGGATACCGTGGGCTGCGCCATCGGCGGCTACCAAACCATCCCGAGTCAAATCGCGGTGAAATTGGCATCCGGCGTGAGCGCAAAGTCCGGCGCGAGCGTCTTTTGCGGCGGATTCAAGACCAGCCAGGAACTGGCCGCCTTCGCCAACGGCGTAATGATCCGCAACCTGGATTTCAATGACGCGTACACAACTCCCGTCGGCGGAGGTCACCCGAGCGACTCTCTCGCCGCGCTCCTTGCCTCGGCAGAAGCCGCAGGCCGTAGCGGCCGTGATCTCATCGTGGCGGTGGCGCTCACCTATGAGATCTTTTGCAAGATTTCGGATGTACTCGACATAAAAACTTTGGGCCTGGACCAGGCGACGGTGCTGGGCTTGGCGGCTACTGTCGGTGCCGGCCGGCTGATGGGATTAAGCCCGGAGCAGATGGTAAATTCCATTGGCATGATCGTCGGCGGCAACACGGCCATCAACCAGGGCCGCGTCGGAACCTTGTCGAATTGGAAAGATTATGCGACGGCGGAAGCGGCCCGTAAGGCGATATTCTCGGCTCAGTTGGCGCAAGCTGGCATGACCGGACCTGCGCAAATCTTTGAAGGGCCGTCCGGATTCTTTCGTGTGATCGCCCACAAGCCATTCGAATTGCCGCCGCTCGGCGAGCCTTTCGGCATCCTGCGGGCGGTCACCAAGCGCTTTCCGCTCGGGCAGTATTCGCAGACCGTCGCTGAGGCGGCGCTGCAGATGCGTTCTTTCTTCGGCAACACCGATGAGATTCAGGAGATCAACCTCGGCGTGTCGCACAATGCCATCCGGGTCATGGCCGGCAGCGCGGACAAATGGCGGCCAGCAAGCCACGAAACGGCGGACCATAGCATGCCTTATGCGGCTGCGGTGGTTCTGATGTACGGCACCATCGACGATCATTACTATGAGGACCCCTATCTTCATGACCCGCGGCTGCTCGAACTGGTGAGCAAGGTGCACTGCACTGCCTCCGCCGAGGCGGACATGCACGAAAAGGACTACAACATGACGGACTTCGAAATCGTTTTGAAATCTGGTCAGCGAAAATCGGTTCGCGTCGACTATCATCGTGGCCACTGGAAGAATCCGATGAGCGATGCGGAGTTGGAAGCGAAATTTCGGTCGCTGGCCGGACGGCAGCTTGCCTCGAAACGCGTCGGAGCGTTACTCGATCAACTTCGAAATTTGGAAAACATGCCCAAGGCCGGCGGCCTGCTGGCGCTGACCAAGATTTAGTTTTCGATCAGGCCTGCAGCAGCGGGCGCAACCCCGCTATCGGGCCGAAGCGCTCCAACTCGTTGACGGCCTCTATCAGTTGCTTGCAGCGCGCGGCGCCAAGCACTGGACCCATCAAGTCGAGCGCCTTGGCGGAAACCTCGGTCTCGTCCATCGGATTTTGCGCCAATCCGCGCACCGCTGTCGTGCGATTCTCAAAGGATTTGCCGTCCAATGTTTTGATCGTGATGACCGCCTGATGCGGCGGATTGGCGCCGGCCAGTTCGCTGCTCGGCACGACTTGCACCCGCCTGCGGATCGCTGTCACCTTCGGATCCTGCATGCGCGCAGCGTCATGCACACTGGCGAAGCTGACACCGCGATCCGCGATCATCAGAGCTACCAGGTGTTGCGCGCATAAATCCGGATTCGGATTGTTATCCACGATGTGCGTGTCCGTGGAGGAGATCTCGACCACGATACTTTTGATATTCGCCGCTCGCACCGCGCGATTCGCGAGCAACTCAAAGGTCGAATCGAGCACCGACTGCAGCGGCATGCCGACGCTCCATTTCTTTAGAGTGGCATTCATCACTTCGAACCGCGTGCCGAGCTCTGCGACCAGCGCCTCGGGCGCCGGCTTATTGCCTAGCACCGATAGGATATTGATCGCGCCGCTGAAAGGATCATCTGTGGCCGTACAGCCGATCGCCACCAGGGTGGCCGCCGTGACGCCATTGCGCGCGCCCATGCCGCCGAAGTCGAACGCCTTCTCGATATGTTCGATGTCGCGGTCCCAATAGCCCATCCCCGAGGCCTGCTGTCCCGCATAAGAGAACACATGACGCACCTGTCGCGCATCGAGCCGCAGCATCGCCGCCGCAGTCGCGGCAGTCGCAATCGTATTGGTCATGCAGGAGGGATTATGCCGAGTGCCGCCGAGGGACATGAGAAATCGCGCCCCGACGTCATACCCCAACGCCACAGAACGCAAGATGTCCGTGCCGGTAGCGTTGGACAACTCGCCGGTGGCAAGCGCTGCCGATACCACGCCGCAACCGACGTGGAAGGGACCGAGCGGATGCGTGTCGTCGGTCTCATCGGCATGCGCCATCATACCGTTGGCAAATGCGGCATTGACCGACGATGTCACGATCTGAGTGCCGACGACGGTTGCTTGAGGCGCGCCGCCGAGACTCTCGATATAGCGTATTGCCAAGGCGCCGGGCTTGAGCCGTGAGCCGGAAACCATCGCAGCCAGAGTATCCAGAACATGCAGCTTGGTCGTGGCCAGCACGGCGTCGGGCAGCGGACGATTCAGAGTCTGCGTCACGTAGTCGGCCAGGGTGCCGCTCATCGCGGAAATCGCAGCCTGTCCCGCCCGCTCCTGCGGCTCGGCGCGTGGCTCTGCTGCGCCCGCGGCTTGCGCCCGCGCGGCGGGTGTTGGCACTGCATTGGCCAATAAGGCGGCGCCGCCGGCATTGAGCAGCCACCGCCTGGTGCAATGAAGGTCGGCGCTCATTGCTAGCTCCCGATGGCCGCCATGGTGTCGTCGAACAACTCATCGACCGAAAGCCGGCGCGGAATGATCTTCTGCTCCAAAGACCAATCGATGGCCAGTTCGAGGCCCTTGCGGTTTTCCTCGAGACCGATCGGCGGAATTGTGGTCTTGGCCGAGTCCGGCGCCAGGCCGCGGCTTGCGACGATCATTCGGTAGATTTCGCGCACCACGTCGGGACGCCCTTCGGAGAGCTCCTGGCGAACCACGAATACATGATTGATCGGTATCACGCCTTCTCGCGCGTACCATTTTTGCGCAGCGGCCTTCGCCTCCGGGATGAGCGTCTGCACGCGCGGATCTTTCGGCATTTCACCGCCGAGTATCGCTGCGGCTACCTCGCCGTCGAACATCATTTTCGAAAGCTTCGCGCCTGCCGGCAGCGGCTGAACATTAGATGGATCGCGATGTTCCGCGAGATGCGCATCGTCGATCGTCAGCCAGCTGACTTTGTCGAGGTCAACACCATATTCGTGCTGTAGTATGCCGCGCACCCACACACCGGTGGTTTGTGAGTAGGTACGCACTCCGACTTTCCGGCCTTCGATATCTTTGGGATTCAGAAGCCCGAGCTCCCGGTTGTAGCCGATGGTGTGATGCTGAAAGCGGCCCGAGATGGGGGCCGGCAGCATCACGAACGGTTTGCCGTACGCTTTTGCTTGCAAATACGTAATGACCGCCAGCTCGCCCGCATCGAAGGCATTTTCGCGGACCATGGGTTTGAAGCCTTCGTTCGCAACCTTGGGTCCGCAAAAATTCAGCCTCACCAGATCGGAGCCGACGCGTCCGTCCTTCATAGCCAATGTTACGGGGTAGTCGGCGAGATTGGTCTTGAGGACTACGGCAGAAGATAAAGACATGGAACTACTCCAAACATCGAGCGGTGACCGAATCAGGTTTTTTGCACCAGCTGCATCGCATCGCGGGCCAACGACATATCAGTGACCTGGGTATACGGCATAACGGACTTTTGGACGCCCAAGGAAACATTCAGATCCTGCATGTAGCGCACGCGTTCCTCGGACAGCGACAGGTCGCTGGCAAACGACTTGTGTTCCTGAAAAAAATCCCACTGTGCCAAGGCTTGATCGGGTTCATTCTTGTTGAGCGCCGTGGCGCGCGCGGCAAGATAAGCGTCCTTCGACTCCGGGCTGGAAATGAAGCGATACAGATTGGCATACGCCGCCAGCGTGCGAACGATGACATCGCGGCGCTCCGTGATCGCCTGCTCCGAGGTGTAGGAAGCTTGATTGGTGTATTCGGGCAGGCCTTCCCAAAAGTTTCCGTCGCTCAGGCCGTGTACGTTGAACTTGGCTTCTTGCGAGCGGTAGTCGAGTTCGGAAGGCCCCGCATCCACGACTTTCGCGGCGACGGAACGAAATACATCGGCACTGCTGCCGACGTTCACAAAGGTCACCTTGGCAGGATCTACATTGTTCTTCTTCAGCAGCGCAATCATGATGGAATGCAACAATGCGCCCACCGGCCCGGTGCCCACCGTGCGGCCCTCCAGGTCCTTCAAAGTCTTGATCTCCGGGCGGCAGGAGTAAACCAGATGCAGCAGCAGCACTTCAGCGCCCGCCAGGAGCTTGAGCTTGCCGCCGCGCTCGATGGCCGGCAGCACTTGGTTGAATCCGGAGGCGGTGCAAATATCTGCTTCCCCGCTCAACAGCGCGCCGATGATTTTTGAGCCGTCCGCCACGCTCAAAAACGACGGCTGCAGGCCTTGCTGTTCCAAATAGCCCTTGTCTTTCATCAATTGTTGAATCGTGACTGCGAAGGTTGCCGCGGTATTGACGATTCTCACTTGCTTGGTCCCCGCTTGCTGAGCCCCGCCGGGATTGCGCCCGCAAGCTGTGACCAGTGCCGCGGCGCCCAGCAGCAGCGCGCGGCGGCGCCCAATCGATTGCAGGCTCATGGCTTCCTCACTTGTATTCTTGTTGGACGCAACCGGCAGCTGTCTCGCCGGCGATGCGGCCAAACGCGGTTCCAATCATCATGCCGATGCCGGCGACGTAGCCCTCGCCAAGGACATTGCCGGCCATAATTTCACCCGCTGCGAAGACATTCTGGCAGCGGGAACCGTCAGTCATCAGCACTCGAGCAGTCTCATCGACCTTCAGGCCGAGATAAGTAAACGTTATTCCCGGGCGCAACGGATAGGCTAGAAAAGGCGCCCTGTCGATGGGCATTGCCCAATGGCTCTTGGGCGGATCCAAGCCCGCGGTCGCGCAGTCATCAAGGATCGTGTGATTGAAATTACCGGGCCGAACCGCTGCATTGAACCGCTCAACCGTGCTGACCAGCGCATCGACGGGCAAATCCAACAGCACCGCCAGCTCGCGAATCGTGTTGGCGCGATAGGCGGGGAATACCGACGGCATACAGCGGCCTATCATCCCGGCATCAACGATGGCATAGGCAATCTGATCATGCTGCTCTGCCACCAATCGGCCCCAAATCGCATAGCGCTTGGACCAAAAGTCCTCACCCTCATCGTAGAAACGCTGTGCAAACTTATTGACGACGATGCCGAGCGAAACGCAATCGAGGCGCGTCACTATGCCACCGTCGAATTTCGGCGCACGTGCATCGATAGCGACGGCGTGGCACTGCTTCGCGTCGGCGACCGGTTGCGCGCCATGCTCGAGCATCAGCTTAAGCACTTTGCCCTTGTTATATGCAGTACCCCGGATCAAAAAGTTGTCCGCTGCAGCGCCCCAGGCTTCCTTCAGCCAGTCGAGATTGGACTCAAATCCGCCGCAGGCCAAAACCACCGCCTTGGCCGAAACAGTAATCTCGCGGCCACCGACCTGCGCGCGCGCGGAGCGGAAACGGCCATTGCCCAGCTCGAGTTCGAACACTTCAGCGCCGTATATTACTTCGACACCGAGACGCTCGGCTGCGGCGTATTCGCTGTTGATCAGTGCTTTTCCGCCGCCAAGGAAAAAAGCGTTGGTGCGCGAAACGTGCAGCGCGCCGGTCAGTGACGGCTGAAAGCGCACGCCCAACGTCATCAACCAGTCGGGCAACGCCGCCGAGGTTCGGATTGCCAACCGAGCCAGCTTTTCATTGGTGCGTCCCTTGGTGACGCGCAGTACGTCGGCGAAGTACTCATCTTCGTTATAAGACTCGGTAAGGATGGAGGTAGGCGCGTCGTGCACGCAGCGCAAATTGCGCGTGTGACGGCTGTTGCCGCCGCGAAATTCGCGCGGCGAGCTCTCCAAAATCAGCACGCCGGCGCCGCCCTTGCGGGCGCTGATCGCGGCACACAGCCCCGCGTTGCCGCCGCCGATCACCAAAACGTCGGTGACGATCGGATCGGCTGCCGCCGATGGGTCGCGCGGCGTGCGCGGTGCCTGCTCGAGGATGGTTGGCGGCTGTTTAATGGCTGCGACACTGGGTGCAGTGCCGGAACGTGCCAGGCGACCGTCCTCGTTCAACGGCCCGCCGACACGCATGGGCCGACATGGGGTGCCGCGGGCGTCACGATAAGCTCCAAGTCACGAGACGCTCGTCGGTCATTTCATCGATGGAATATTTCGGGCCCTCGCGCCCGAAACCGCTGTCTTTGATGCCGCCGTATGGCATTACATCAACGCGGCTGCTCGAGGTTTCGTTGATATGCACCGTTCCGACCTGCAGCCGCCGCGCCGCCTTCATCGCAGTATTAATATTGCCGGTAAAGATGCCGGCGGCAAGCCCGTAGGGCGTGGCATTGATTTCAGCCATCGCGGCGTCGAGTGACTCGTACGGAACAATGGAAATCACCGGCGCAAAGATTTCATCGCACATGACCCGCATGCTGGTGTTGGCGTTGAGGAGGATGGTTGGGAAGAACAGAGCACCCTCGCGGCGACCGCCGCAAACGAGCCGCGCGCCCTGCGCCACGGCCTCATCGACCCATGCAGCGGCGCGCTCTGCTTCGCGCGCGCTGATCATGGGGCCGACCAGGGTCTCCGGATCCTTGGGATCGCCGACGCGGGCCTGCTTGGTGGCCTCCAGCAGCGCGGCGACGAACTTATCCATGATCGACTTGCTGACGTACAGCCGCTGCACCGAGGTGCAAACTTGTCCCGCCTTGCGGAAACTCGCGTTTACGCAGCGAGGCACCGCGCGCGCGAGGTCCGCGTCTTCGCAAACAATGGTGCTGGAGATGCTGCCCAGCTCGAGCTGCGAGCGGCGCAAGCCGATGGTGCGTTGAATGATCCGCCCCACATTGGTGCTGCCGGTAAAAGTGTAGAACGCGATCCTGGGATCCTCGAGTAACCACGCGCCCACGTCGGGTCCGTTGCCGTGCACCAAGTTGAGGTAGCCCGGAGGCAGGCCCGCCTCCGTCAGGATCCGGCACAACAGTTCCGCGGTCAGCGGCGTCTGCATGGCCGGCTTCAAGACCACCGCGTTTCCGGCTGCGAGCGCCGGAGCGACTTTGTGAATAACGGTATTGAGGGGTGAATTGAATGGCGTGATCGCGCAGACCACGCCGACCGGCGAACGGATGGTGAACGCCATGCGATGTTCTTGTCCCGGGGCACCGTCGATCGGCACGACTTCACCGACGATGCGCTTTGCCTCTTCGGCGCTGATGAGCAGCGTTTGAATGCCGCGAGCGACTTCGTTTTCGCCGTCGGTGATGGTGAAGCCGCTTTCGGCCACGATCGTGGTGCTGAATTCATTACGGCGCGATCCGAGCAGCCCGGCCGCTCGATGCAGGATTTCATAGCGAGCGTAGGGGGAAAGTTGCTGACGGGCGAACGCATTCACCGCCGCCGATACTGCCTGCGAAACTTGCTCACGAGACGCGGCCGCGACGGTCGCGACCTTCTCGCCGGTAAACTTGTCCTCTACGACAAAGCTCGATGCGCCCTCGATCCACTCGCCGCCAATAAAAAGCTGGCCGGTTTTCATGGTGCGCCGAGCGCAGCCAGCACGTTAGAACTGGGCGACATACTGCGTTGGATCGATGTGCGCTTCGACCACCAGCGGGCGCGTCAATGCCGCGCCGCGCGCCACGATTTTGGCCAGCGCTTGCTTCGAATCAGCGCGTTCGCCGTCGCATCCCATGGCTTCCGCCAATTTCACGATGTCGCTGGCCTCGAAGCGCGTCCCGAAGCTCGGGTAGTGCTTTACCATCTGCTTCAGCTCGATGCGATGCAGGCTATTGTCG
>DASXNX010000146.1:0-20828 GCA_036494725.1 Steroidobacteraceae bacterium | reverse complement strand
CCGCAGCAGAAGCTGACCGAAGACTACATCACCGGCCGCTTCGGCTGAACCGCGTTCAATGTTGCGACGGTATGAAATCCGTCAACACGGCCGCCCGCATCAAGTCCGGCGGCAACAGTCCCTGGCTCAGGACGAAATCGTGAAATTTCTTTTGGTCGAATTTCTTTCCTAGAGCCGCCTCGGTTTCGTTGCGCAGCGCGAGCAAGCGCGTGTAGCCGTAGAAATAGCTGTTGGCCTGTCCAGGACTGCGGAAAGTGAAGCGCTCGACCTCTTCCTTGGCGAAGGCGTGGCTCAGCAGGACCTCCTTCTCCAGAACCGCGTAGGCTTGATCCTCGGTGACGGCACCGCTTTGCAGCTCGGGGTCCAGGAAGGCTCGCGCCGCCCGCAGCAGGCGCAATTGCAGCGTCAGCAGCTGGCCTTCGAGCGGCTCATAGGGCTGCATGATGTACTCGGAGTACAGGCCCCAGCCCTCGACATTGGTGGAGTTGAAGGCGAACAGCGCACGCGCCAGGCTGACCCCGTGCTCGACCATGGAGTCGAACTGCAGTTCGTGGCCCGGCCGCGCCTCATGCGCCGTCAACGTCCAGGCAACGGCGTCGAAGGTGAAGTCGTCATACTTGTCTTCCGCACCGCCGGTCGCCGAGGGAATATTGAGCGGCAGCACGAATTCGCCGCGCTGCCCGGTATTGTTGAGGAAGGGCGGCGGCGACATGTGCGGCGCCGGCTGTTGCGCGGTCTCGGCCGGTGTGGCGAGTCGGATGATGGCAGGGCGGCTCGGCAGCGTGACCAGATTCCTCTCGGCGATGATTTTTTCTATCTCGTGCAGGCGCTTCTCGTAGAACGGCAATATCGCCTCGCCGGTGATTTGCTTCTTCTTGAGCTCCGCAATCACGGCCCGGTAGTCGCTCGACGTATAACCGTTTGCCTTCGCGATCTGCGCGGCCAGCGGCGCCATCTCGGTCTGATATTGCGCGAAGGCGGCGCGTGCCAGTTTGGCGATCTGCGCCGGCGGAATGTCGATGCCGTAGCTCTCGAATGCCAGCGCGTACTTTTCCGGCGGAAGGCGAAAATCGCTGCGCGCCTTCGGCAGGATATTCATTCTGACCCACGCGTCGTAAGCGACCAATTGCACTTTAAGTTTCTGGTACGCGGGTTCCCAGCCGGTCAGCTTGTACTTTTTGAACAGGTCGGCGATCCCGTCGACGTAGTTGGAATTACGTCCGAGTTCGGTCTCCAGTTCCTGTTTCGATGGATAGATGACGCGCGGTTTCGCGATTTGCTCGCTCTCGCGCTGCTTCAAGAGTTCGGCAAACGGCTGATATCCCGGCTCCACGCCCGCATACTTGCGCAGCCGGATGACGGCAGCGGGGCGCCGCTCGGCCGCGACCTGGTCATCCAGCAGCACGCGCAGGCCGCTAAACAGCTGCGCGCTGGCGTTGTAGAACGGCACTTCGTGAGCCAGTGCGAAATCCTCGTTGCGAAAGCGCAGATTGAAGCTCTTGAGGAGGATGTCGATATCCTGTTGCACGTTTTTATCGGTTACCGACGCCCGTGCGCTCTTGATCTTTGCCAGCCCGGCTTCCAGTTCGCGCCGTTCGGCGATTTCGTCCGCGCGCCGGGGATCGGAAATGCGGTCGTCGAATTTCGCCAGCCCTTGCTGCGAGCCGCTCTCGGGAGCGTGTTCAAGATCCACGTCCAGCAGCATGTTGGTGTAGGTGTTGCTCTGCTGGATCCAGGCCGGCTGGGCGCGATCGGCGGCGCGTGAATGTTGGCCCATGGCCGTGCAAGAGAGTGCGCTCAAGAGAATGGCAGTGCGAAGACAGTGCATGGAGGTTCCTAAGGATTTTGCAGCGGCCGGTAGCTTAGGTCGCAAGCTTCCCGTGTGCAACAGCGGCATTTGGATTGCGCGCAATCACCAGCGACTGACAAAGATTCGATTGGCACCCACCCCTTGGCGGATATGCTGAATCAATCGATTCCAAAACGGCTCCCACGACTCGCGCGGCGCGCGGGAATACACGTAGATATCGAATGATCCCGGAGCGGGATCATTGGTGGCGCTAAAAAACGTTTTCTCGACCGCCGATGTCGAGAAATCGAGGACCAGGCGGCCATTGACAATCCGGCTGTTGCGCAGCAGCTTTAGATGTTCCGCCGCACAGAACTCGCGCAGCAATTTCTCGAATTCCGCGGTGTCCGCGGCGCTGGTCACGAGCAGTGTTGCGTGCCCGAGAGGTGTCTCTTTCGGATCAGCTTCCTGCGCCGCCACGCTTTTTGCCAGGGTGGCAGCCAGCAGCGTCAACATCGCTTTGCGCCGTGACCACATGAGGGGTCCAACTAATTCTTGGGCGATTTTAGGGCGGCCGCTTGCTCATCCAACTCGGCGCGCACACGAGCCACATCGTGCGCGGAGACGCCCGCGGCTTGGTTTCCCCAACCACTGCGCACAAAGGTGAGAAGTTGCGCAACCTCCTCATTCGACAGGCGCCAGCCGAAGCCGGGCATCCCCAAGGTCGATGGAGCATCCGCGGTGCCGGGCAGGGAGCTGCCGGCCAATACCAGACGAATCAGGGAGTCGGCATTCGCGGAAAGCGCCGTGGGATTGCCCGCTATCTTCGGCAGCACATTGGGACTGCCGGCGCCGTCGGTGCGGTGGCAGACGGCGCAATTATCATCATACAGTTCGGCGCCGCGGTTGCTCTCGCGGCCCGCGGCCAGTGCCGTCGCGGTGGCCGGGTTTGCCGCGAACTGAGCCTGATCTTTCGCCATAGGCCCCAATGTCTTCAAGTAGGAAGCGATGGCCAAAAGATCGGCATCGGTCAGCTGCGAGGTACTGTGCACCACGACGTCGCTCATGGCGCTGCCGACCACCGTCTGTTCTTTGTTGCGCGCCGTGCGCAGCGTGGCCACGATGTCCGACTGGGTCCAGCGGCCAAGTCCGTCGGCCGGGTTACCGCGGAGATTGACCGCGACCCAACCGTCGATCACCGGTCCGCCGGCCAGGAAATCAGGGGAGGAATCGTTCAGCGCTTTCTCCTGCAATGTGAATGCTCGAGGCGTATGACAGCTGCCGCAGTGGCCGGGTCCTTCAACCAGATAGGCGCCGCGCGCCACTTGCGGGTCCGAGAAGCGCGATGCGTTGAATTGGGGTGCATCCGGCGAGGGAGCAAAGAGTTTGCGCCAAACGCCTACCGGCCAGCGCATCGACAGCGGCCATGGAATGCCATTGACCGGCGCCGGCGCCGCAGCGGGTTCCACATGATGCATGAAGTAATCGTAGAGGTCGGCCACATCTTCATCAGTCATGAGTGAATAGGAGGGGTAGGGCATCGCCGGATACAACGTCGCGCCATTCCTCGCAATGCCGTGACGGACGGCCCGGTCGAAATCATCCAGCGTGTAGTTGCCGATGCCGGATTCGTGATCGGGCGTGATGTTGGTGCTGTAGATGGCGCCCACCGGAGACTCGAGCCTCAAGCCGCCGGCAAAGGGCTTGCCGCCGGGAGCGGTGTGACAGGCGGCACAGTCGGCGGCGATCGCGAGATACCCGCCCGGCCCATCATGCAGCAGATGCCCGGCGGCTGGTTGCCTCAAGATTGCGCGCGTATGAGTCGGCCACCGGGCATAAAGATATGCGCCCGCCAAGATCACCAGGAGGATCGACAGCGAGACGAGCCAAGGGCGTGCGGAACCTCGCATGGATTATGCCTGCACCAGCGCGCCCGGGCTCTTGATGTAGAGTTCGCGAATAGCCTTCGCCGCCCAGTAGGTCAGCGCCCCCACCATGCCGGTCGGGTTATAACCGTTGTTCTGCGGGAACGCGTTGGCGCCCGGCGCGAATACGTTGGGTACGTCCCAGGACTGAAGGTAGCGATTGAGCGCGGAAGTCTTGGGATCCGAACCCATGATGGCACCGCCGCAGGTGTGCGTGCTTTGATAGCGGGTGATGTTGTAATGCTCCCCGGGTTTCTTGGCATCGCCGGAGAGCGCCCTTGGACTGAGCACCTTGCACATGTCCAGCGCCTTCCCGACCAGGAACTGCGAAGCGCGTATCTCGTTGTCGTTCCAATCGAAGGTCAAGCGCAGCAGCGGCCGCCCGAAGGCGTCGCGATAAGTGGGGTCGAGGTCCAGATAATTGCCGCGATAGGACATGCACGCGCCCTGCACTTCGTAATAAAACGAATGCCGGAACGCATCCTTGACGCCTTTCTTCCAGGCGCTGCCCCAATTGGGAACCCCAGGGGCTGTGCTGATGCCGCGGATCGGACCGGAGCCTGGTTGCCTGGCCCAGATGACGCCGCCGCCGATGAAGCCGGCCTTCGCGTTGTCCAGCTGGTTGCCGTTGAGATCGTCGAACGTGGTGCCGCCGCCGCCGATGCCGATGAAGCCGTTGGCCTGCACGCTGTCGTCGAAGAATAGCGTGACGCGGTTGAGATTTTGATAGGAATAGTTGCGGCCCACCGTGCCTGAGTTCGCCACCGGGTCATAGGGTTTGCCGATACCCGACAGCAGCAGGAGGTGCACGTTGTACAGCGCGAATGCGCACAGCAGCACCAAATCCGCAGGCTGCTCGGTCTCCTTGCCATCGGCATCCAGATACGTCACGCCGGTTGCGCGCGAGCGCGAATCATCGAGATTCACCTTGAGCACCTGGGCATGGGCGCGCAGCTCGAAATTTTTGCGCAAGCGCAGTACCGGCAGAATGCTGACGTTGGGCGAGGCCTTGGAATAATTGAGGCATCCGTAGTCGCTGCAAAATCCGCAGAAGTTGCAGGGTCCCATCTGACAGCCGTAAGGATTGAGGTATGGAGCCGATGCATTCGAGGCGGGAATGGGGTAGGGGCTGTAGCCCTTTTCGCGCGCCGCCTTGTAGAACAATTCCGCGCCAAGATAGTTGCGATTGGGCGGCAACGGAAATTCGCGCGAGCGCGATGCTTCGAAGGGATTTCCGCCCGGCATCTTGGCGCCGTTGAGTACGCCGGCCTTGCCCGAGGTGCCGCAAACGCGCTCGAAGTGGTCGAAGTGCGGCTCCAGGTCATCATAGGAGACCGGAAAATCCGCGATCGTCATACCATCAGGGATGAATTTTGCGCCATAACGATGTTGCACATTGCTGCGTAGATTGAAATCCTCGCGCAGTGCGCGAAAGTGGCAGCCCGACCAGTGCGTGCCGGCGCCGCCCACGCCGGTGCCCGGCTTGAAGGATCCGATCTGGCGGTAGGGTACGGCCGTGTCCTTCGTACCATGGCGCGCGGTGACGGTCTCCTTCGCAAGGCTTTGCAGGAACTTGCGGTGTATCGAGCCTTCCAACTCATCGACGACACGCGGGTACGCGAAGTCGGGCTGAGTATCGCGGTCCGGACCCCGCTCCAATGCAACCACCGTCAAGCCCGCATCGGTGAGCTCCTTCGCCATGATCGCGCCCGTCCATCCCATTCCGACGATGACGGCATCGACCTTGGGTTTTATCGTAGCCACTTCAGCCTCGCTTGCCGGCCAAATCGACCGGGGGCAGCGGATAGGACCGGTCTCGCACCTCAACCCAATTGGTGTAGTCGGCGCGCATGCCGGGAAAGCCGATCATTTTCCAGGCCGCCATGTTCTTGTTGCCGCCGTACTTCGGGTCGCAGAAGTAGCCCATGCGCGTTTCGCCCAAGAGTTGATTGAAGAATTCTTTGGCGGAAATGTTCTCCAGTTCCAGCTTGCCGGCTTCCGCCGCCTTCAGCAGCGTCTCCTGGTCGGAGTGCGCGAGCTGCGCGAATGTTTTGCCGGCAAGGGTTTTCTCGCAATGCGCGTCGATCGATTTCATACCCACACGCAGGATGTCGCGTACCGGCAGCCGCCCCTGATAACCGAATTGCGGCGCGGCCTCGATAAAGGGCCCCTGCATGTACCAGATGTCACCGCCGGCGTACGGTGTCTGCATGTGACGATCAATGAATTCGGGGACGCCGGCCTGCAGCGCGCTCGGGCCGAACTCATCGGCGGGGATCAGTCGGTCGCAGGCGGCGAGGATGAATTCCCATTCCGCGGCGTTGAAAAAAGTGGGTTTGTATTCGCCGGCGGCCGCGCTCGAGTCCGCCGGCCTATCCGATTCCTTGGCGCAGCCCGCCGCCGCGGCGGCGAGCGAGCCCAAGGCCAGAGTCTTGAACAGTTGCCGTCGAGACGCGGAAGGCGCTTCGTCGTCGTTCATCGCATCCCCTTTGCAATCTTAATCGGTGTTGCGCAGTAAATCGTTCAGCGAGGTCTTGGCACGGGTCTGCGCATCCACACGCTTGACGATCACCGCACAGGCCAGTCCGTACTTGCCGTTCGCAGCCGGCAGCGTACCCGGGACCACAACCGCGCCGGAGGGAACCCGGCCGTACAGGATTTCATCGCGTTCGCGATCATAGATGCGCGTGCTCTGTCCGATGAACACACCCATGGAAATGACCGCGCCGGCTTCCACCACGACCCCTTCGACGATTTCCGAACGCGCCCCGATGAAGCAATTATCCTCGATGATGGTCGGACTCGCCTGCAGCGGCTCCAGCACGCCGCCGATCCCGACGCCGCCGGACAGGTGCACGTTCTTGCCGATTTGCGCGCACGAACCCACCGTCGCCCAGGTGTCGACCATGGTGCCGCTGTCCACATAGGCGCCGACGTTGACGTAGCTCGGCATGAGCACCACGTTTGCGGCGACAAACGCGCCGCGCCGAACCGCCGCCGGCGGCACCACCCGCACGCCGGCGGCCGCGAACTGCGCCGCGCTCCAGCCGGCGAACTTGAGCGGCACCTTGTCATAGAAATTCAGGGGCCCGGCCGGCATCGCTTCGTTATCGTTGATGCGAAACGACAGCAGCACCGCTTTCTTGAGCCACTCATTGACGCGCCAACCGCCTTGGCTCGGCTCCGCCACGCGCAGCGTTCCTTGGTCCAGCAACGCAATGGCGTTTTCGACCGCCTCGCGCAGCGCGCGCGGCGCCGTGCGCGGCGTCAACTGCGCACGCGCTTCGTAGGCATC
Organism: Steroidobacteraceae bacterium; assembly: GCA_036494725.1. Lineage (GTDB taxonomy): Bacteria > Pseudomonadota > Gammaproteobacteria > Steroidobacterales > Steroidobacteraceae > Bog-1198. The sequence continues at coordinate 13,819 of DASXNX010000146.1, read as the reverse complement.
CTCGATGACCGACTGCAACTCGTGGGCCGACTGCGCTGATTTCGGTACGCTCAAGGCATCAACTCCGCGGCGCATCCAACGCGCGCACCAGCGATTCTTGCACGCGCCGGCAGGTTTCCGCTTGCAGCAAGCCGCCGTCGGCGCCGGTGATGTAGAACACATCTTCCGCCCGCTCGCCCACGGTCATGATTTTGGCGCCATTGATCGCGACCCGTTCCGCCCTGAACACCTTGCCCACCTCGGACAAAAGCCCCGGCCGGTCGGCCGCCACCAGTTCGAGGATGGTCCGCTGGTTGCGGCTGTCGACGCTGAAATTGACCTGAGTCGGGGTGGAGAACATGCGCACCTGGCGCGGTGCGCGCCGCGTCACCGCGGGCGACGCGTCCTCGACCTGTTGCAACACGCGCCACAGGCCGCGCTCGATCTCGCGAATGCGCGCGGGATCGGCGATGACGGCGCCGTTATCCTCGAGCACGACGTACGTCTCGAGACTAAATCCGTTGGCGCTCGAGATCAGACGCGCGTCGACCACATTCAGGCCCATTTGATCGAGCACGCCGGTGGTGCGCGCGAAACTGCGCAGGCGCCGCGGCGTATAGGTGAGCACCGCGGTGCCGCCGCGATCCGTCAGTTGTCGTATGGCGACCAGCGGTGCGTCGTCGCTGCTCTGCCGATCCGCGAGCAACGTCGTGTGCCAGGCGATCTCCTCGGGCGTATAACGCAGGAAATACGCTTCGGTCCATTGCGACCACACGCGCGTAATTTCGGCAGGCGGGACTTCGGGCATTTTCAAGCGCGCCTGATCCTGGGTTTCGCGGATCAGTTCTTCCTGATCCACCGGCGTTTCCAGGCCGCGGCGCAGCGCGCGCTTGGTGCGTTCGTAGAATTCCTCGAACAGACGCGCCTTCCACGCGTTCCACAGTTTTGGATTCGTACCGCGCACGTCGGCCACGGTCAGCACATACAAATAATCCAAGTGCACCTGGTCGCCCACCCGCCGCGCGAAATCGTGGATGATGTCCGGATCGCTGATGTCCTTCTTCTGCGAGGTGATGGAGAGGATCAGATGGTTTCTCACCAGCCAGGCGGCCAAGCGCGCTTCGTAGCGGCCCAATCCTTGTTCAAGACAAAACGCTTCCGCGTCGACCGCGCCCAATTCGGAATGATCGCCGCCACGACCCTTGGCGATGTCGTGGAACAAGGCTGCCAGGTAGGCGATTTCCTGGCGCGGCAGCGATTGCATGATTTGACTCAAAGCCGGAAATTCATCGTTGAACTTCGGCATCGCAAAGCGGCGCAGATTGCTGACGACGAACAGGGTGTGGGCATCCACGGTATAGGCATGGAACAAGTCGTACTGCATGCGGCCGACGACACGTCCGAATGCAGGAATATAGCGGCCGAGCACCCCGTACAAGTTCATCCGGCGCAGTTCGTGCGTCACGCCGACCGGCGCGCACAGTATTTCCATGAACAGCCGGTGATGCCGCGGATTTTGGCGAAACTCCTCGTCGATCAACCCGACATGCGTGCCGATCAAGCGAATGGTCTCGGCGCGCACGCCGCGCACTTCGGGGTGCTGCTGCAGCAACACGAACAATTCGAGCAGCGCCGATGGATAGCGCGCAAAGACTTCCGGATGCGTCACTTCCAGGTAGTCATTGCGAATCTGAAATCGGGCGTTGACCGGCTGCGGCGCCGCGCTTTGCGTGAGGATGGCCTCGCGAAACAACTGCAGCAGCATTTCGTTCATGAGACTGACGTCCATGACCGTGCGGTAGTACTTCTGCATCAGCTGTTCGACCGCCAGGGTGAAACTCGCGTCCTCGTAGCCGAACAGCTTCGCCAGCTTGATCTGATAATCGAATAACAGCCGATCCTCGCGTCTGCCGGTCAATATGTGCAGCCCGAATCGTACCTTCCACAGGAAGGATTGACCGGCCTTGAGCTTGCGCAGCTCATCGCGCGTGAGGAATCCGTGGGCCACCAGCTCATCGAGCGTATCGGTCCCAAAATGCCGTTTGGCGACCCAGCCGATGGTCTGCAGGTCGCGCAAGCCCCCGGGGCTTGATTTGACGTTCGGTTCGAGGTTGTAGGCCGTATCGAAGTAGCGGTGGTGGCGTTCCGTCTGCTCCCGTACTTTGGCCTCGAAGAAATCCTGCGACGACCACAGCCGATCGGGGGCCAAGGCGCGGCGCATGCCGGCAAACAGTGATTCCGGGCCGTACAACAGGCGCGCTTCGAACAAGGTGGTGGCGACGCTGATGTCGGCAAGGCTTTCGCGCTGGCAGTCGTCGATGGAGCGGACGCTGTGGCCGACTTCGAGACCGATGTCCCAGAGAAAAGTCAAAAACCGCTCAATATCCGGCTGCCAATCCGAGGAATCGCTTTTCGGCAGCAATACCATGATGTCGATATCCGAACTCGGATGCAGCTCGCCGCGGCCGTAGCCGCCGACGGCGAGCAGCGCCAGATCCTCGGCAAACCTGCCCGCATGCCGCACCCAGGCAGCGCGCAGCGCCAGATCGACCAGTCGGGCCCGATCGCGCACCAGATCTTCAATCACATCATCGGCAATAAAGCGGTCTTTTAAGAGTTCGGTGCCATGATCCAGCACCTGGCGAAAGACCAACGGTGAGAATTCGCCCTCTTCGAGGGCTTTGGGGACTGCAGCCAGATATGGCCAGTCGGGGTTTTGATCGAGAAACTTGCCGTGTGCGTTCAATGGGCCGCTGCCGCTTCCGCGGCCATGGGTGCGCCCGCCCGGGCGCTCAAGGTAAGCACCTCGAATCCCTCGGGAGTGACCAAGATGGTGTGCTCCCATTGTGCGGATAGGGACTGATCCTTCGTGACCACGGTCCAACCGTCCGGCAGCAAGCGCACGTCGCGCTTTCCGGCATTGATCATGGGTTCGATGGTAAAGGTCATTCCCGCCGCCAATTCCAGGCCGGTCCCGGGCTTGCCGTAGTGCAGCACTTGCGGGTCCTCATGGTAAATCCGGCCGATGCCATGTCCGCAGTATTCGCGCACCACGGAGAACCCCTCCTTTTCGGCATGGGTTTGGATGGCATGCCCGATATCGCCCAGATGGGCCCCGGGCTTAACCTGCCGAATTCCTTCCCACATGGCCTCGTGGCAAGCCGCGGTGAGCCGGCGGGCGAGGATGGCGGCGTTGCCGACGAAGTACATACGGCTGGTATCCCCATGAAACCCGTCGCGGATCACCGTCACGTCGATATTGATGATATCGCCGCTTTTCAGGCGCTTATCTCCGGGAATTCCATGGCATACGACATGATTGACGGACGTGCAAATGGTTTTCGGGAACCCGCGGTAATTGAGGTTGGCCGGAATCGACTTGAGCTCGTCCACGATAAAGTCGTGGCAGCGCTTATCGAGTTCGTCGGTGCTGACCCCCGGCTGGACGTACGGTTCGATCATATCCAGCACGCTTGCGGCCAGGCGGCCGGCGGCGCGCATCTTGTCCTGCTCGACGGTAGTTTTGATGGTCACATTCATAGGGACGGCGGGCTTTGTATCAGATAGGGGTTCATGGTATAAAGCGCGGCTATTTTTAACAACCCCGCACGCGTGTCGTCACAATCGACTGGGTGCCCGGCTCCATGAAATGAAGGCCTTAGCTTCATTTTCAAGGTTCCGGGTTGCCGATTGGGATACGCGGAGGCTCAACCCAACCAGGAGTGTTTTATGACCAGCGTGTCCATGCGACAAATGCTGGAAGCGGGCGTCCATTTTGGACATCAAACCCGCTTCTGGAACCCGAAGATGGCTCCGTTCATTTTCGGCGAACGTAACAAAATCCATATCATCAATTTGGAAAAGACGCAGCCCCTGTATGCCCAGGCATCGGCGTTTATCAAGGGCGTGGCCGCGGAAGGCGGCAAGGTGCTGTTCGTCGGCACCAAGCGCTCGGCGCGCGACGCCGTACAAAAAGAAGCGGCGCGCTGCGCGATGCCCTATGTGAACCAGCGCTGGCTGGGCGGCATGCTCACCAACTTCAAGACCATACGCCAGTCGATCAAACGATTGAACGAGCTCGACGAGATGGCGCAAAGCGGTGCTTTGGATCGGCGCGGCAAGAAAGAAGCGCAGATGCTGCGGCGGGAAATGGACAAGCTGCTGCGCAGCCTGGGCGGTATCCGCGAGATGACGGCATTGCCCGACGCGCTCTTCGTCATCGACGTGGGCCACGAGCAAATCGCCATTCACGAGGCGCAAAAACTCGGCATTCCGGTGGTCGCCGTGGTGGATACGAACTGCTCGCCCGACGGCATCGACTATGTCATTCCCGGTAATGACGACGCCATGCGCGCCATTCTGCTGTATGCCGGCGGCATCGCGGATTCGGTACTGGAAGGAAAGGCCTCCTTGCCCGAGGTTCCCGTCGGCGAGGACGAATTCGTGGAATTGGACGAGGAAGGCAATCCGAAGAAGCGCAGCGCCGGAGGCCGGCGTCCTGCCGCGCCGTCGCGCGGCGGTCACAAGAAGCCGCCGCCGCGTCGCAAGGTTCCCGTCACCGTGGTGCCGAGCGTCGCCGCCGCCGCAGCCGCCTCGCTCAACGGGGTCGAAGTCGAAGCGGAAACCGAAGTCGACGACGTCGACGCGGTGGACACGCCTCCGGCCGAGACGCGGCCGGCCAGCGCGCCGCGGCGTCGCCCCGTGGGAAGACGCGCCCCGACGCGGGGTGCTTAAAACTGAGAACCGCCCGCGCGGCGGTGGTAGGAACCAATGAATATCACGGCAGAGACAGTGAAGCAGCTTCGCGAGCGCACCGGCGCGGGCATGATGGAGTGCAAGAAAGCGCTGGTCGAGACCCAGGGTGATTTGGACGCCGCGGCCGAACTGATGCGCAAGACCGGCCTCGCAAAAGCCGATAAGAAGGCCGCGCGGGTGGCCGCCGAAGGCACCGTCGCCATCGAGCGATCAGGCGCACATGCGGTGCTGGTCGAGGTGAACTGCGAGACCGACTTCGTGGCCCGCAGCGACGAGTTTCAGTCCTTCGCGAAAGACGTGGCGCGGACTGCTTTGGAAAAATCCCCCTCCGGATTGGAGGCGTTGCTGGCGTGGTCCGACGCGCAAGCCTCCAGCCTGGATGACCGGCGGCGCGCCTTGGTCGCCAAGCTCGGCGAGAAGATCGACGTGCGCCGATTCGTCCGTGTCAGTTCGCCCGGACCGCTCGGTACCTACACCCACGGTGCACGCATCGGCAGCGTGGTGGCGTTGCAGGGCGGCGATGAAGCGTTGGCGCGCGATCTTGCCATGCATGTGGCTGCGGTGAATCCAACCTACATCGATGCGGGCGATGTGCCTGCCGACGTTCTTGCCAAAGAGCGCGCCATTTTGACCGAGCAGACCCAGGGCGAGAAGAAGCCGCCCGAGATCATCGCCAAGATGGTGGAGGGACGCCTGCGCAAGTATCTGGCGGAAATCACCTTGATGGGCCAGCCTTTCGTCAAGGATCCGGACGTGACGGTGGAAAAACTGGTCAAGAAGGCCGGCGCGAGAGTGGTCCAATTCGTACGCTATGAAGTCGGCGCCGGCATCGAGAAGCAACAGGGCGATTTCGTCGGCGAAGTGATGGCTCAGGTAAAGGCGCAAAAAAAGAACTGACGGCAACATGACCACCCAAACCGGCACGGCTCGTTATCGAAGAATTTTGGTCAAACTGTCCGGTGAGGCGCTGCTGGGGGATGAGGATTACGGCATTGACCCGGTGATGCTCAAACGCATCGCCGGCGAGATTCGCGAGCTGACCTTGATGGGCGTGCAGGTGGCCGTCGTCTTGGGTGGCGGAAATATTTTTCGCGGCGCCGGTTTGGCGCGAGCCGGCATGGATCGGGTGACCGCCGATCATATGGGCATGCTCGCCACCGTGATCAATGCGCTGGCGCTGCAGGACGCGCTCGAGAGCCTCGGGGCTTATGCGCGGGTCATGTCGGCGCTGCGCATCAACGAGGTATGCGAGGACTACATCCGGCGCAGGGCCGTGCGCCACCTCGAGAAGGGCCGGGTGGCGATTTTCGGTGCCGGCACCGGTAATCCCTTCTTCACCACCGATACCGCCGCCAGCTTGCGCGCTATCGAGATCAACGCGGATATCCTGCTGAAGGCCACCAAAGTCAACGGCATCTACGATTCCGATCCGCTCATCAATCCCAATGCCAAGCGCTACACGCGCCTGACTTTCGACAAAGTCCTGGCCGACCGCCTCAATGTCATGGACGCCACGGCCATCGTCATGTGCCGCGAAAATAATCTGCCGCTGCAGGTCTTCAATCTGTTCAACGCCGGCGATTTGCTGCGCATCGTCCAGGGCGAAGACGTCGGCACCGTCGTTTCGGCTGAACCTTAAGGGGGATACATGCTCGAGGACCTAAAAAAGGATGCGACCGCGCGCATGCAGAAATGCGTCGTGGCTTTCAAGGACCAGTTGAAAAAGCTGCGCACCGGCCGCGCCCATACCAGTCTCATCGAGCACATCAAGGTCGACTACTACGGGGCGGAGATGCCGCTGAATCAGGTGGCTAACATCGCCACCGAAGACGCCCGCACGCTCACCGTCAGCCCCTGGGAAAAAGCCATGGTGCCGGTCATCGAGAAGGCCATCTACAAGTCCGATCTCGGGCTCACGCCGAATACCGCCGGACAAATCATCCGCATTCACATGCCCGCCCTGACCGAAGAGCGCCGCCGCGACATCATCAAGATGGTGAAGGGCGAGGCGGAGAACGCGCGGGTCGCGGTGCGCGGCGTGCGCCGTGAAGTCATGACCGAACTGAAGGAAATGCTCAAGGAAAAACTCATCGCGCAAGACGACGATCGCCGCGCCCAGGATGACGTTCAGAAATTGACGGATAAGCACATCGCCGATATCGACCACGCGATGGCCGACAAGGAAAAGGAGCTGATGCAGGTCTGACCGGATTAGACCCGCACTCTCAGGATTCCCATGGCCGACTCGCCGCAGCATGTCGCAATCATTATGGACGGCAACGGCCGCTGGGCCCGTTCGCGCGGCATGCCGCGCGTCGCCGGGCATCGCGCCAGCGTCAAGGTGGTGCGCAAGGTGGTCGAGGAATGCGCCGCGCGCGGCGTGCAATATCTCACGCTATTCGCCTTCAGCAGCGAGAATTGGCGGCGGCCTCCGGATGAAGTGGGCGTGCTCATGGGACTGTTTCTCGATGCGCTGGTGCGCGAAGTGGCGGACCTGCACCGCAATCGGGTGCGCCTGCGCTTCATCGGCGATCGGGATGAACTCGGGCAGGAGCTCAAATCGCGCATGCTCGACTCGGAAAGCTTGACCGCTTCGAATACCGGTTTGGGATTGATGGTGGCCGTGGCCTATGGGGGGCGCTGGGATATCACCCAGGCGTGCCGCTCGCTCGCCGCGGATGTCGCCGCCGGCAAATTGGCTGCGTCGGAAATCAACGAGGGGCGCATCGCAGCGCGTCTCGCGCTGCGCGATGTGCCGGATCCGGATCTGCTGATTCGCACCGGCGGCGAGCAGCGCATCAGCAATTTTCTGCTGTGGAACCTCGCCTACACCGAGTTGTATTTTCCGGACGTGTTGTGGCCGGAATTCTCGCCCGAGCATTTGCAGGCGGCGTTTGAGCACTATGCGCAGCGCGAGCGGCGTTTCGGCAGGACCTCGGCGCAGGTCAATGCGTAGGGTTCACCATGCTTAGGACCCGAATAATCACCGGCTGCGTTCTGGGCGCGTTGCTGCTGCTGGGCTTGTTTCTGCTGCCGCCGCTGGGCGCGGTGCTGGCGTTCGGCGTGGTCTTCACCCTTGGAGCCTGGGAGTGGGCGGGCTTCGGCGCTTTGCGCGAAGGCGCGGCCCGTACGGCGTATGCGCTCGGCATGGCGTTGCTGCTGCTGCTGGGCTGGCGTTGGACCGAGTCCCCGGTGCATCTGCAGGTGCTGCTCGGCGCGGCCTGCGCATGGTGGCTGGTGGCCTTGTGCTGGCTATGGCTCGCTCCGAACCGCCAGCGCCCGGCGCTCGTGCTGATTTGCGGTGTGGCCGCGCTGGTCCCGGCGTTCGTGGCGATTACCCGGCTGCAAATTTCCACGGGAGGGTTTGCGCGCGGGCCGGTCATTGTGCTGTGGCTGGTGCTGATGGTCTGTGCCGCCGACATCGGCGCGTACTCCGCCGGCCGCGCATTCGGCCGGCACAAGCTCGCGCCGCGTGTCAGTCCCGGCAAGACCCTCGAGGGGGCCGTGGGCGGATTGGCGATGGTCGCGCTGATCGCCTGGGGAGGAGCTGTCTATTTCGGGTTGCCTGCGCTCGTGGCCGTACCATTTGGCTGCGCGGTGGGTATTTATTCAATCATCGGCGATCTGACAGAAAGCATGTTCAAGCGGGCCGCGGCGCTCAAAGACAGCGGCGGCTTGTTGCCGGGACATGGGGGACTGCTCGATCGCATCGACAGCGTGACGGCCGCAGCACCCCTGTATGCGCTCGGACTATTCGGCTGGGGCGTGATTCCATGACGGCCGAGCAGGGCATCGCAATCCTCGGTTCAACGGGTAGCGTGGGGCGCAGCACGCTGGCCGTCATCGCCCTGCACCCGGAGCGATTCAGAGTGAGCATGCTGGGCGCGCATCGCAGCTGGCAGGCGGTGGTCGAACAAGCGCTGCAATTTCGGCCTGCCACCGTGGTGCTGGTGGATGAGGAAGCCGCCGCGAAGGCGCGCGCCGCGTTGCGCGATTGCGGGTCGACGACGCAAGTTGAAAGCGGCGAGGACGCGCTCGCCGCCGCAGTCGCCGCCGACAACGTACACATGGTGATGGCGGCCATCGTCGGTGCGGCGGGGTTGCAGCCGACCTTGGCGGCGGTGCGTGCCGGCAAGCGCGTTTTGCTCGCCAACAAAGAATCGTTGGTGATGACGGGACCGCTGCTGATGGACGAGGCGCGCCGCGCCGGAGCCCAGCTCATACCCATCGACAGTGAGCACAACGCGATATTCCAGTGCATGCCGGCGGGCTACCTGCCGGGCGATGAGGCCAAGGGCGTGACGCGGATCATCCTGACCGCTTCCGGCGGACCGTTCAGGCTTTCCTCCGCCGCGAAAATGGCGCAGGCAACGCCGGATGAAGCTTGCGCGCACCCGAAATGGAAAATGGGCCGCAAGATTTCCGTTGATTCGGCCACGCTGATGAACAAAGGCTTGGAAGTCATCGAAGCGACGCTGCTGTTCGGACTGCCGGAGTCGCAAGTGGAGGTGGTGGTGCATCCGCAAAGCGTGGTGCATTCATTGGTCGAATATGCGGACGGCTCGATGCTGGCGCAGCTCGGTGCACCGGATATGCGTACGCCCATCGCGCAGGCCCTGGCATGGCCCGAGCGGTTTGCTTCCGGTGTACAATGTTTGGATCTCATCGGCATGGGCCCGCTGGAATTCGAACCGCCGGACCACGTACGATTCCCGAGTCTCGCGCTGGCCAGAGCCGCGGCGCGCGACGGCGGCACCGCTCCGACGGTGCTGAACGCGGCCAACGAGGTCGCGGTACAGGCGTTTCTTGACCGGCGCTTGAACTTTGTGGGCATTGCCACGGTCATTGACAAGGTACTGCAGCGGCTCGATTCGTCTCCCGTCAAGGCTCTGGGTGATGTATTGGATGCCGACGCTGCGGCGCGACGCTTGGCCGAGTCATTAATAGAGCTTAGCGCGGGAGCCTTCGCATGAAGTTTTTGATATTTGTCCCCGCCTTTCTGGTGGCGATAAGCATCTTGGTGGCGGTCCATGAATTTGGGCATTACTGGGTTGCCAAGAAGCTGGGCTTCAAGGTATTGCGCTTCAGCATTGGATTCGGCAAGCCGCTCCTGACTCGGGTCGGCCGGGACGCCGACCGCACCGAATACTGCCTGGCCGCCATTCCCTTGGGCGGCTACGTCAAGCTGCTGGACGAGCGTGAAGGCGACGTTGCCGCCGATGAACTGCATCGGTCCTTCACCCGGCGCCCCATCGTGCATCGAATCGCCGTGCTCCTGGCCGGTCCCGCGATGAACCTGGTGTTCGCGTCGCTGCTATATGCAATTTTGGCCATGGTGGGCTCTGAAATCATCAAGCCCGTGGTGGGTCATGTGTTCCCCGAGAGCGCGGCAGCTGTTGCCGGTCTGCAAAACGGCGATCAGATCGTACGAGTCGGCGACCGCCGCGTCGAGGATACGGAGGAGCTGCAGATTGCGCTCATCCGCCAATTCACCGACGACGGCGTGGTGCCGCTGCATGTGCGGCGCGACGGCGTTGAGCGGGCGGTTACCTTGCGAGTCTCGGGAGACCGGCGGGCTTTGACCGAACCGGGCAGGTTATTGCCGGGCCTCGGCTTCGACCTGGCGACCTGGACAGCCGACACCAGCGTGCACGAGGCGGCGGAAGATAGCGCCGGCGCGCGTGCGGGTCTGCGCGCCGGCGACAGGTTGCTCGCCGTCGACGGTCAACCTATCGGCAACAGCAGCGAGTTCGTGGCCATAGTGAGCGGCGCGCCCGGGCGCACCATTTCAATCGAAGTACAGCGCGGCGCCGATCGCTTGCGCATCGTAGCGCCGGTTCCCCGGGTGATCGACCATGGCAGGGCGATAGGGCGCTTGGGGATTTCGCTCAGCGAGGGCGCGCAAAAGTGGCCGCCGGGACTGGTTGAAACACACCGTCTGGGACCCCTGGACGCCGCGGTCAGCGGGGTCGCCAAGACCTGGGAAATGTCGGCGCTCACGGTGCAAATGCTGTGGCGCATGCTGACCGGCCAGGTTTCAGCGAAGAACATCAGCGGCGTGGTGAGCATCGCCGAATTCGCCGGGATCAGCGCCTACCTTGGGGTCACCGCATACCTGGCATTTCTGGCGATAATCAGCGTGAGCTTGGGAGTGCTCAATCTGATGCCCGTGCCGCTGCTGGATGGCGGCCAGGTGGTTTATCAGGCGGTGGAGGCAATCAAGGGAAGCCCGATATCCGAGCGCACGCAGCTCTTCGGGCAGCAGATTGGCATCGCTTTGTTGGTGGTATTGATGAGTTTGGCCTTCTATAACGATATATCAAGACATTTGAATTAACGGGAAATCATGAGCACACCGAAGTTCCTGCCGCGCGTGCGGCGTTGCCCGCGCAGCGCCGCGCATCACAATTGCATTCGGTTTTTGCCGCGTGCGGCTTGAATTTTGGCTAGCCGGGTTGGTGGCGCTCGCCTGCCAATCGGTCTACACGACTGCACAAGCGCAAGCGCCGGCGGACTCGGACGTCTTCATCGTCGGCGACGTGCGCATCGAGGGCCTGCAGCGAATTTCCGAGGGCACGGTATTCAACTACCTGCCGGTGAACATCGGCGATCACCTGGATCAACAGCGCGTCGGCGAGGCGATGCGGGCGCTGTACGCGACCGGCTTCTTCCGCGACGTGGAGCTGCGGCGCGACGGCAATACCCTGCTGGTCGTGGTGGTCGAGCGTCCCTCGATCGCCAAGTTCGATATCAAGGGCAACAAGGACATCAAGACCGAAGATCTGCAGAAGAGCTTGCGCAATGTGGGTCTTGCGACCGGAAAGACCTTCGATCGATCCGTGCTCGATGAGGTGAAGCAATACCTCACCGATCAATATTTCAGCCGCGGCAAATACGCCGTGCGCGTCGACACCAAGATCACCGATTTGCCCGGCAACAAGGTCGACATCGTGGTCGACATCAAGGAAGGCAAGCGCGCCAAGATCGAACAGATCAACCTGGTCGGCAACACGAGATTCAAGGAAAAGGATGTTCTCGAGAGTTTCGAGCTGAAAACGCCGAACTGGCTGTCCTGGTACAAGCAGGACGACCGCTACGCGCGCGAGACCTTGACCGGCGATCTGGAGAAATTGCGCTCCTATTATATGGATCGCGGCTACGCGAATTTCCAGATCGAGTCGACGCAAGTCACGATCGCGCCTGAAAAAGACGACATGTACATCACCATCAACGTCAACGAGGGCGACGTATTCAAGGTCAGCGACGTCAAGCTGGCGGGAACGATGGTGGTGCCCGAAGCGCAGCTGCGCAAGTTGCTGCTCATCAAACCGGGCGAAACCTATTCGCGCAAGCTCGTGACCAGCAGCCAGGAATTGATGAGCTATCGATTGGGCGCCGACGGTTATTCATTCGCGAAGATCGATCCCGTCCCCACGCCGGACAACGACAAGAAAACGGTTGCGATCACCTTCTTCATCGAGCCGGGCAATCGTGTCTACGTGCGCCATATCAATTTCAACAACACGACCGCAATCAACGACGAAACGCTGCGCCGCGAGATGCGCCAGCTGGAGGGCGGCTGGCTGTCGAATTCGGCGGTCGAGCGTTCCAAGGAACGACTGCAGCGATTGCCGTATGTGGAGAAGGTGGAATTCGAGAACAAGCCGGTCGCCGGCAGCGCCGATCTGGTCGATGTCGATTTCAACATCAAGGAAGGCCTGCCGGGCCAGTTCGGCGGCGGCATCGGCTATTCGGAAGCGCAAAAATTCAGCCTGAACGGCAATTTCGTGCATAGCAACTTCATGGGCACCGGCGATCGCATCGCCCTTGAAATCAACGCCGGCAAGTACAGCAAGACCTATACGTTCGCGCACACCGATCCGTACACGACCGTCGACGGCGTGGCGCGCACCACTTCATTCACCTATCGCGACATCACGCAATTCGTCGCCGCCTCATCGGCGTTCTCGACCAAACAGCTGACGCTCGCGGTGCAATGGGCGTATCCGATCACCGAGTACCAGTTCTTGAGCATCGGCACGGCGGCCAACAAGAACACCCTGGTGGTTTCGCAGGGCTACAGTGCACAGCAGTCGGTCGATTGGGTGCAGAACAACGGCAATACCTTCCAGCGCGATCTGACCGACACCAATGGCGACGGCGTGCTCAATTCGTTGGACAACCCCTACGTCGTGTATGGAACGGATTTCTACACGTATGAACTGACGGGCGGTTGGTCGTACGAGGGACGCAATCGCGCCATATTCCCCGACCGCGGCACCAAGGTGACGCTGTCCGCCCGCATGGCGTTGCCGTTGAGCGACGTTCGGTATTATCAGACCAACTTCGATTTCATCACGTACATTCCGATCTGGGGCAAGTTCATAGGTTCGATTCAAGGATCGGTGGACTATGGATCAGCGCTGGGCCACACCACCTCGCTGCCGCCGTACCTCAATTATTTCGCCGGCGGACCCGACAGCGTCCGAGGCTATCGCGAGAGCCGCTTGGGGCCCAAGGACAACATCGGGGCGGGCAATCCCTACGGCGGAAACTTCCGGGTGGTCAACCGCTACGAGCTGATTTTCCCCGTGCCGGATAAGTGGAAGAGCGCGGCCCGCGTCAGCTGGTTCTACGACATCGGCAACGTGTTTCAGACCGGCAGCAAGGTCAAATTCCTGGGCGTCGATGACATAACACCGGTCGATTACCACTTCAGTTATGCTAATCTAAAACAATCAACCGGCATCGCAGTGCAGTGGCTGGCGCCCTTGGGTCTCTTCCGTTTCTCTTACGGAATTCCTTTGAATCCGTTTCCCGGCGACACAGTGCATTTCGGCGACGAGACGGAGCGTTTTCAGTTTTCAATCGGTCAAGCGTTTTGACCCTTATTTGAGGTCTTAGAGATCAATATGTCGACTTATCTTCGCAGCATTCCTTTGGTGGCGCTGGGCCTGTGCGGACTTCTCGTGGCGCAGCAAGCGAGTGCCGAAATCAAGATAGGCTATGTGAATTTTCAGCAACTCATGGAAGAGTCCCCGCAGCTCAAGGCGACGATGCAGTCCCTGCAGAATGAGTTCGGATC
>DASXNX010000145.1:0-43386 GCA_036494725.1 Steroidobacteraceae bacterium | reverse complement strand
GGCGATGAGGGAGTCGAGCGCGTCCTTGGCCCAGGTGTGATCCGCGGCGGCCTTCTGGCGCTCGTAGGTCACCTTGTCGTCGATCGGACCGCGATACACGATTTTCCAGGTCTTAGGATCGATGACGATGGCTTCGGCGGTACGTGTCACGCCGAGTTGCTCGCCGACCAGCTGATTGCTATCCATCAGGATGGGCAGGTTGTATCCGTACGCGGCCGCCTCGGCGACGATCGCGTCGCGCTTGTCCGATGGCGTGGAGTTGAGCATGAAGATCTCAACGCCCTTGGCGCTGTATTCGTCCTGCAGTGCTTTGACCGCAGCACTGGTGTTGCGGCTCACCGGACACATGTTGGCCTGCGTGATCAGCACGATCGCGCTGGCGTCGCCGAGCAGACGCAGCTGATGCGAGTGCAGATTCTGGTCGGAGAGTCGGAAGTCGTCTACCGTGGTCGGCAGCACGACTTCGGCCGGCGCTTTGGCCGCCGTGGTGGTGGTCGCTCCGCTCGAGGCAGCTAGCCCCAGGCCCGCGAGCGCGACAAGCGCGGCCGCAGCGACAGTTGTGCGAGTAGTCTTCATAGTCAACCTTCCCCTCTGGTTCGCCATGGTACAAACGCGCGCTGCACTGCGCGGAATCAACGTTCCGGTGTCATTATGCCACCGAATGTAGGACCACGCCACTCTCTAAAAAGGCGATTGGGCCGCCGCTAAGGCCCGGCGCTGCGCTGCTAAGCGATTGATTCGGTAAGGGGTATTGCGCCTGCTCGGCCGGCTCAGTCCTTGACGAATTCCAGCAGCCGATTATTGGCCGGCAAGTCGTGATCGGCGCGCAGCTGTAGCCCCTGCTGTTGCCCGAGTGCCGTCACGTCCTGAAAATCGCGCATGCCGGATTTCGGATCCCGCTCTTGCAGCATGCGGTCAAAATCCTGGTTGCTTTCCGAGGTGTAGCGCCCGCCATAGCGGAAGGGCCCGTAGATGCACAGGACGCCGCCCGGCTTGAGCACGGCATCAAAGCCGTGAAACATCAGCGTCACCTCGCTCCAGGACATGATGTGCAGTGTATTGGCGGTGAAAATGGCATCCACGGCGCGCAGCGGCCATCGCGGCTGCTTCACATCGAGCACCGTGGGCGGCCGCAAATTGGGTGTGCCTTGAAGTTTCACCCGAGCCGCCAAATCAGGCAGATAAGCGAGTTGCTCGGTCGGATGCCAGGTGAGGTGCGGCAGCTGCGCGGCGAAATGCACCGCATGCTGGCCGGTGCCGCTGCCGATTTCCAAAACCTGCGTGCGCGCCGCGAACGCGCTGCGCAGCACCTCGAGGATCGGTCCCTTGTTGCGCTCGCATGCTTCGGAAGAGGGCAGCATGGGCAAATGCTAGCGCAGTTTTGCTAAAGTGACGCCCCCGCTTTAGATCCTCAGCTAGGAGAGCCCGATGGCGATTTCACTGTACGATGTTTCCATTCCCCCCTTGATCCGCGGCTTGACCAATATGTCCGCGATCCTCGACAAGGCCGCCGCGCATGCCGAGGCGAAAAAAATCGATTCCGCGGTCCTCGCGCAATTGAGACTGTTCCCCGACATGCATCCGCTCAGCCGCCAGGTGCAAATTGCCTGCGATACCTCGAAAGGCGCCGCGGCGCGGCTGGCGGGAATCGAGGCGCCGAAGCATGAGGATACCGAGAGCACGCTGCCGGAACTGAAGGCGCGCATCGCGAAGACGGTGGATTTTCTGAAGACGATAACCGCAGCGAAAGTGGCCGGCGATGACTCCCGCGCCATCGAACTGAAATTCCCGAGCGGCTCACAGACATTCACTGCCGTCGACTACGTTGACGGCTTCGTGCTGCCCAATTTCTATTTCCACGCCAGCATGGTGTACGCATTGTTGCGCAAAGGCGGCGTCGAGATCGGCAAGCGAGATTTTCTGGGCCCGAAGTAGCGGAACGTTCTTGCGAGGCGCGGCTAGGTCGCGCCTACGTCAACTGTTCGACCAGCTGCTCGACCCGCGTGAACAGCGCCTCTTCGGTGCGCGCAATGTGCGCGAAGCGCAGTTTGAGCGGTCCATCGAGGCGATATTCCTTCGGCTTGCCTTGAATGAGCTTCAGCACCCGGCGCGGGTCGATCTTGTTGGTTT
Source organism: Steroidobacteraceae bacterium (assembly GCA_036494725.1). GTDB lineage: Bacteria > Pseudomonadota > Gammaproteobacteria > Steroidobacterales > Steroidobacteraceae > Bog-1198. The sequence goes on along the minus strand of DASXNX010000145.1, from coordinate 41,256 downwards.
CGTCAAACAGGATATAGCCGTTGCTCGCACCGGCATCGATCTTGCGGATACCGAGTGCGGCCGCCCGCAACTTAAGGTAGGTGCCCCTGAACAATGACTGCGCAAACGGCGGTATCGGGCCGAATCGGTCGATCATTTCGGCCTTCAATTCGTCCAGTTCCTCGCGAGTCGGCGTGCCGGCAATGCGCTTGTACAGCATCAACCGCAGGTGCACGTCCGGCACGTAGTCCTCGGGTATGAGCGCCGGTAGATGCAGTTCCACCTCGGGCCCGGCCTGCAGCGGCGCTTCCAGATCGGCTTGCTTTCCGGACTTGAGCGCGGTTACCGCGCGTTCCAACAGATCCATGTACAAGTTGTAGCCGATCTCCTGAATCTGACCGCTTTGCTCATCGCCCAGGAGTTCGCCCGCTCCCCGAATTTCCAAATCATGCGTCGCCAGGGTGAAGCCGGCGCCAAGTTCCTCGAGCGATTCCAAGGCCTCCAGACGCTTTATCGCGTCGGCCGTCATCGCCTTGCGCGGCGGCGTTATCAGGTAGGCGTACGCGCGGTGATGCGATCGCCCGACGCGGCCGCGCAATTGATGGATCTGCGCCAACCCAAATCGATCCGCGCGGTCGATGACGATGGTGTTCGCGGTCGGCACATCGATGCCGCTCTCGATGATGGTGGTGCAGACCAGCACGTTGAAGCGGCGGTGATAAAAATCCAGCATCAGCTGCTCGAGTTCGCGTTCGCGCATCTGGCCGTGCCCGACGGCGACGTTGGCCTGCGGCACCAGCTCACGAATGGCCTGCGCGGTCTTCTCGATGGTCTCTATCGTATTGTGGACATAGTAGATCTGTCCGCCGCGTCGAATTTCGCGCAGCGCCGCCTCGCGGATCACCGTCTCGTTCCACTCCAAAACGAAAGTCTTCACCGCCAAACGTTCGGCCGGCGGCGTGGTAATGAGCGACAGGTCGCGCAGCCCGCCCATGGCCATGTTCAACGTGCGGGGTATGGGCGTCGCGGTCAGGGTGAGCACATCGACCTCGGTGCGCAGGGCCTTCAGTTTCTCTTTGTCGCGCACGCCGAAGCGATGTTCCTCGTCGATGACCACCAATCCTAGATCCTTGAAGCGCACTTTCCCCTGCAGCAATCGCTGCGTGGCGATGACGATGTCGATTTTGCCCTCCGCGACGCCATTGATTACGCCCTCGGCTTCCTTGTTGGTGCGAAACCGCGACAGGCTTTCGATGCGCACCGGCCAGTCGGCGAAGCGATCGGTAAAGGTCGTGTAATGCTGTTGGGCGAGAAGGGTGGTGGGCACCAGCACCGCGACCTGCTTGCCGGCTTGAACGGCGATGAACGCGGCCCGCAACGCCACCTCGGTCTTGCCGAATCCGACGTCTCCGCAAATAACGCGGTCCATCGGCTTGTCGGATTTCAGATCCGTGATCACCTGCTCGATGGCGGCGGCCTGATCGGCGGTTTCCTCGAAAGGAAATCCGGCCTGGAATGCTCGATACTCGGCCTCGCCCGCCAGCATGCGCGTGCCTTGCCGGGCGGCGCGGCGCGAGTACAGATCCAGCAATTCCGCGGCCACATCGCGTATGCGTTGTGCCGCTTTGCGCCGGGCCTTCAGCCACTGATCGCCGCCGAGCTTGTGCAGGGGTGCCGTTTCCGCCGGCGCACCCGTGTAGCGCGATACCAAGTGCAGGGCTTGTACCGGAACGTAGAGCTTGTCGCCGTCCGCGTACTCGAGCACCAGGAATTCACCGGTATAGCCGGCGACATCCATGGTCTGCAGTCCAACGTAGCGGCCCACCCCGTAGGTCTCATGCACCACCGGCGCGCCGATTCGAAGGTCGGTCAACTCCTTGAGTATTTTCGCGGGGTCGCGTTCGGCTTTACGGCGGCGGCGCTCCTGTCCCGCCCGGTCGCCGAATAATTGCGACTCGGTGAGAATCTCCAGCGGCGGGGATTCCAGTGTGAGGCCCGAGGCGGCGGGCGAGACCGTGATGCCAAGCTTCAGTCCGCCGGCGAGGAAGCTCGCAAAGCCATCGAATATCTTCGCTTCGATGCCCCGGCCGCGCAGTAAATCCAGGATGAGTTCGCGGCGGCCCGCGGACTCCGCCGCAAGCAAGATGCGCGCGCCGCTGCGCTCGAGATGCGAGGCCAATTCGCCGGCGGGTTGCTCGGCGCGCGCATCGATGCGTACCATGGCCGGCGCCGTGCTCGGAAAGTTTTGCACGGGGCCTTCGGTTTCGGGCGGCCACTCAAAGGTGTGCAGCTGGACTTTGGGCCACGCAGCACACGCTTCGAGAAACTCGCCCGGTGTCAGGTAAACCTCGGCCGGATCCAGGATGGGGCGCTGCCGGTCGTGCCGCAGCTGCTCGTGCCGTTCAACGATGCCGTTCCACAAGCCTTCCACGGCCGTGGTGGCATCGTTCATGTCCACCAGCACGCTTTGCGGCGGCAGGTATTCAAAGAGATGCGAGGTGCGCTCGAAAAACAGCGGCAGGAAGAATTCGATTCCGCCGGGCGCTGCGCCCGCGCTGACGTCGCGATAAACGGGCTGTTCCGACAAGTCGCCTGTGAAGCGCAGCCGATAACGGCGGCGGAACTCGCGCACGGCTTCCGGGTTCAAGGGGGTCTCGCGCGCCGGCAGCAGTTGGACGCGCTCCAATTTGTCGAGCGAGCGCTGCGTATCAGGGTCGAAGCGGCGGATGCTGTCGACCTCCCGATCCAGCATATCGATCCTGAATGGGGTGTCCGAGCCCATGGGAAATACGTCGAGCAGGGAGCCCCGCACCGCGAATTCACCGTGCGCCACGACTTGCGTTACGGCGGCATATCCGGCCAGCGCCAGCTGCGCGCGCAGCGCATCCAGATCCAGGATTTCGTTGACGTGCACCTTGAGCGAGTAAGCCTCGATGTAGCTGCGCGGCGCCAGGCGTTGCAGCAGGGTGTCGACGGCAACCAGCCACACTCCATGACGCGCGCGCGGCAGCTCCGCCAGCGTGGCCAGACGCGCCGAGGTGATATCGGGGTGGGCGGAAAAGCCGTCGTACGGCAGGGTTTCCAAATCGGCAAACACGCGCACGCTTAAATTCGGGCCGCCGAAGAATCGAACTTCTTCGCTCAAGGTCTCGGCGTCGCGCGCGCTTTGCGCGATCACAATGAGGGGGCCGCCGGCTTCCGCGGCGGCTTCCGCGATCGCCAAGGACGCGGCGGCGCCGTACAACTTGCCCCATTTGACTTGGCGGCTCGTTTCTCGCGGAAGAATCGGTTTAAGTAGCGGCATTGATGCGGAAAAAAAATAAAAAAACGCCCGCCGCGACGATATCGCGGCGGGGCCTTAAGATTTCAAGCTAGATAATTTTACGCGAAGCGACTGGTCGCGCGATCACGAACTTACGAACTGACGATCACGCTGTCGATGACGAAGGAGTCCTGGAAATACACAACGTAGCCAGGGTATTCCCACCTGGAGATCGGCGGCTTTCCCACCGCGGGGATCTTGTTTGCAGGTGCGCCGAACTTGCTGGCGACCTGATCCATGCTCATGCCGCGCGTGGGCATGGCAACATCGGACTGTTTCACGGCGATACCGTTATCGACCGCAATGGTTTCGGCTCCCGCGACGCCGCTCGCAAGTACCGCGGCAAGCAGCAGAATTCGATACCTCATGGCATACCTCATTTGTTACCGATATCCTATGATCAATGTGCCCCTGTCAACTATAACACCGCCTTTCGGGGCCGATCCTTGACTCAATTAACACTCTGATTGCATTGCCATTTACCCAGGTACCTAGAGCAATCCTGCCCCTACATGTTTAAGCCCCTGCCGATTTTCGTAGGTTTGCGCTATTCGGTGGCCCGGGAACACAGCTTTTTCGTGTCCTTCATCACCTGGGTGTCGCTGCTTGGCGTCGCCGTGGGCGTGGCCGCCTTGATCACGGTGCTGTCGGTCATGAACGGCTTCGAGTCGGAGCTGCGGGGCAGACTGCTGAGCCTATCGGCGCATGCCACGTTAAGCGCCGGCGGGGCCCCCATAGCGGATTGGCGGGACCACTTGCGGCAGCTTCAGGGTGCGCCGGGCCTGCTCGGCGCGGCGCCATTCTTGGATTCCGATGCCATGCTGAGCCGGCAACCCTCGATGAGCGGGGCCATCGTACGCGGTGTCGACCCGGAGCTCGAGCCCAGCGTTTCTTCGATCGACGAGGCCATGCGCGAGGGGAAGCTTTCCGATCTCAAGGCAGGCTTGAACCGAATCATTCTGGGCCGAATGCTGGCCTACCAATTACAGGTGGGCGTCGGCGACACCGTGCTCGTCATGATACCCGGCTCCTCCAGCGCCGGAACATTTGTGCCCCGTCTGCAGGAATTCGAGGTGGTGGGCATCTTCGAGGTCGGCCTGCAGGAGCACGACAGTGTGCTGGCGTTGATCGACTTGCAGGATGCGCAAGCCTTGCGAGGTCTGGCGGGGCCCACCGGGATCAGACTCAAATTCGACGATGTGCTGAAAGCGCCGCAGTTGGCGCGGGTCGCAGCGGAGCGCTTGTCGCCCAAGCTGCAGGTGCGTGACTGGACTCAGGAGAACGAAGCTTACTTTCGCGCGATCCGCATCGAAAAGACCATGATGGGGTTGATTCTGTTGCTGATCGTGGCGGTCGCGGTGTTCAACATCGTGGCGACGCTGGTCATGGTGGTGAACGACAAGCGTACCGACATCGCCATTTTGCGAACGCTGGGTTTGAGTCCGCGCGGCGTGCTCGCGGTGTTCATGACGCAAGGCGTGCTCATCGGCTGGATCGGCACGGCGCTCGGTGTCGGCCTGGGATTGGCACTCGCGCTGAACGTGGATGTCATCGTGCCATTTCTCGAATCTCACTTCGGATTTCACATCATGGATCCCGACGTCTATTACATTTCGGGAATCCCGAGCGAATTGCATCCGCCGGATGTGGTGAGAATCGCCGTGGCGGCGCTGCTGCTCACATTCGCCGCCACGATCTATCCTGCGCGTCAGGCGGCGCGCACTCAACCCGCCGAGGCGCTGCGATACGAATGATGCGCCGCTGGTACGAGGGCTTCCTGGGGGTGCGTTATCTGCGTGCATCGCCGAGGCGTGGTTTTGTGTCGTTGATCGCGGGCATCGCCATCGTCGGATTGGCGTTGGGCGTGGCGGTATTGATCGTCGTTCTGTCCGTGATGAACGGATTCGAGGAGGTGCTGCGTACGCGGATTTTAAGCTTGACGGCGCACGCCACGATCACGGGCCTCGAAGGACGGATACCTAACTGGCGCGAGGATGTCGCGAAGCTTGCTAATTTCAAAGGGGTGGTCGGCACTGCACCGTATATCGAGGAGCAGGCGTTGATGACGCACGGCGACAAATCATCCGGAGTGCTGTTGCGCGGCATCATGCCGCAAGCCGAGCAGCACGTGATCGATTTGAATTCGCATCTTGTGAGCGGGCGGTTGGAGAGTCTGAGCGCCGGCAGCTACCGGGTGATACTGGGCAAGGCGTTGGCCGAGGAACTCGGCGTCAAGGTGGGCGATCGCGTGGTGTTGATCGTGGCGCTGGGCGATGTCACGCCGCTCGGCGTGATTCCGCGGATGCGCGCGTTCGAAGTTGCGGGCATTCTCTCGGTCGGCATGTACGAATATGATCGGCGCATTGCGATCGTCGCCATGCCGGATGCAGCCAAGCTATTGCGCATGGGCGATGATGTCACGGGCATTCGACTGAGCTTCGCCGACATGTACGCCGCGCCGCGCCTGTCGCGCGCGGCCGCGATTGCGATCGGCGGCGGCGTCGAGATCCAGGATTGGACCGGCGAACATGTGAATTTCTTCCGCTCGATCGCCATCACCAAGCGCATTTTGTTCGTGATTCTATCGCTGATGGTGGCGGTCGCGGCCTTCAATATCGTGTCCACCATGGTGATGGTCGTAAAAGACAAGCGCCGCGACATCGCCATCCTACGAACGTTCGGCTCCTCTCCCGGCAGCATTCTGTCCGTGTTCGTCGTGCAAGGCAGTCTCATCGGCATGCTCGGCATCGGAGTGGGCGTGCTGCTGGGGGTGCTGCTGGCCGTGAACCTGCAAGAATTGGTTCATGGCCTCGAGAGCGTCGTCGGCTTCAAGTTTCTCGATGCACGGGTGTATTTCATGAGCGACCTGCCGGCGCACGTGCGGGCGGGTGATGTACTGCGCATATGCGGTTTCGCCTTCGTGCTCGCTTGCTTGTCCACTGTCTATCCGGCGGTTCGCGCAGCGCGTTTGTTGCCGGCCGAATCCTTGCGCAACGATTGAGGGAAGAGATGTCGAATTCAGCCGTAGTGCTCGAGGGTGTGGATCTGGCCAAGGACTTTGTGCAGGGCGCCGTGACCCTTCAAGTGCTGCGCGGGGCGAGCATCAGGGTGGCGGCCGGCGAACGCATCGCCATTGTCGGTGCTTCAGGATCCGGCAAGACCACGCTGCTGCAGCTCTTGGGCGGATTGGATTTGCCGACTCGCGGCACCGTGCACATCGCCGGATCCGCGATGAATCAGCTGAGCGACACGGAGCGCGGTCGACTGCGCAATCATGCCGTCGGTTTCGTCTACCAGTTTCACCATTTGCTGCCCGAATTCACCGCTCTGGAGAATGTGGCGATGCCGTTGTTGGTCAGACGCATGAACCCGCGGCAGGCGAAGGCCGAGGCGGGCGCTTTATTGTCGCGGGTCGGATTGGGCGAACGGCTCGAGCACCGCCCTTCGCAGCTCTCCGGCGGCGAGCGTCAGCGCGCTGCGGTTGCGCGCGCTCTGGTCACGCGGCCGAAACTGGTATTGGCGGATGAGCCCACCGGCAATCTTGACGGGAAGAACGCGGCTCAGGTGTTCGAGTTGATGCTGGAACTGAATCGCGAGCTCGGAACCAGCCTGGTCATCGTCACGCACGATGAACGGTTGGCGGCGCGCCTCGACCGCGTTCTGACCCTGACGGATGGAGTCCTAGTCGAGCGCGACGCTGCGGCCGTTTGAGCGCGCGCGGCGCCTTCGCAGCTGATAGATGACGTGCACGCGCCACGCGAACTGCGCCAGCGCATAGCCGGCAGCGGCGGCCGTCAATCCGAGCACCAATGCCCCCAGCAGCAACGGCGCCCACAGTTCGCTCAGGTTGGTCCAAAATGTTTGGTGGCTGACGACATGCAGAAACGGCATCAGATCCCATCCCATTAGCTTTGCGCCCACCCAAATCGAACCCGCGACCTGCGGCAGCCAGGTGAAGGGATTGCTGATGAATACCGTGGTGAAAAGCACCGGCAGATTCAGACCGAAGAGCACCCCAAGCAGGGTGCACACCAGCAGATGCAGCGGCAACACGGGAGTCGGCGGGATGAAGGCGATGAACAATCCCAGGGCAAACGCGCGAGTCACTCCCGATCGATTGAATGTCCAACAGCCGCGGTCCAGCAGCAAGGAAGTGAAATGCTTCAAGCACCAGTGCTGTTCCAGCACTTGGCGGTCTGGTGTAACGCGTTTGAGCCAGCGCCGCATGAACTTTGTTGTACTCCTGCCTTGCCGCATTATGCCGTTTTCGAGGCGCTCATAGGAGTCTGTACAACTACTTGGCAAATCAATGGCTTGAAGCGGGTGCCAAAAGCGCTGTCTGAACAGTCGGCGGTCAAGTATCATGCCCGCAGCTTTTTATTTGACTTAAACGAGGATGCAATGTGGGAGATCATCCGCGCCGGCGGCGGCTTCATGTGGCCGATCATCTTTTGTTCCATCGTATCGGTTGCCATCATTTTGGAGCGCCTCTGGACCTTGCAGAGTAACCGGGTCATTCCGCGTGATCTGGCGCAAAAGGTCTGGAACTGGATCGAAGCGGATCAGTTGAGCGACAAGCTGGTCGCGGCCTTGGAGCAAAACTCGCCCTTGGGCAAGCTGCTGGCCATCGGACTGGCCAATCGCAACAGGCCGCGCGCGGTGATGATGGAGCGCCTGGAAGACGGCGGCCGCCACGTCATCCACGACCTTGAGCGTTTCCTCAACACCCTCGGCACCATCGCGGCGGTGGCGCCGCTGCTGGGGCTCCTAGGAACGGTTGCCGGTATCATTCACGCATTCAACGGCATCACGGCGACTGGGCTTGGGGATCCAAGAATCCTGTCGGGCGGTATCGGCGAGGCGCTCATCAATACCGGGGCAGGCTTGGCGGTGGCGATTCCCTCGCTCATCGCTTACCGATACCTGAGGGGTAAAGTCGAGCGCTTGGTGATCCGGATGGAGAAAGAGGCGATGAAGCTGGTGGACGCATTGGATGAACGCGGCGGTTCTGCCCGCGGCATCGCGCAGCGATGAACCTACGCCCGCGCCGCCAGGAGGACCCGGAGATCAATCTGATCAACATGATCGATGTGCTCTTGGTGCTGCTCATTTTCTTCATGGTCTCCACAACCTTCAATCAAGAGGGACGCGTCAAAGTCAATCTGCCCCAGTCCAGCGATGCGCCTCTGCCCCGAGGCACGCACGATCCGCTGGTGATCACCGTCACGGCCGAAGGCGGCTACCGGGTCAATGAGAAGACCTTGATCAATTCCAGCCCGGACACCTTGCGTGCTGCTTTGCTGAAGGAAGCGGGTGCGGATCGGGGTCCCATCACAATTCGGGCCGACGCACGCACCACGCATCAAGCGGTGGTGACGGCCATGGACGTTGCCGGGCACTTGGGCTTTGCTCAACTGAACATCGCCACCGTCCATGAGGATACGGTCCGTTGAACGCCGCAGCGGCGGAACTGAAGCCCGCCCTCGACGGCTGGTCTATTTATCGCCGCCTGCTCAAGTACGCCCGGCCGCACGCCGGAATGTTCCTGATCGGCGTCGTCGGCGCAATCCTGTTCGCCGTATCCAACGCATCACTGGCCTACCTGGTGAAGCAATTCATGAAAGGCACTTTCGTGATGCAGGATCCGAAGGTGATCTGGGAAGTGCCGATCGGGGTGATCGTGCTGTTCACGGTGCGCGGCATCGGCGACTACATCGCCAATTACTTTCCAAGCTGGGTAGGAAGGCAAGTCATCAAGACGTTGCGCCACGATCTATTCCAGCACTACATGCGTTTGCCGATCGCCTATTCGGATCGGCAGCAATCCGGCCATTTGCTCTCCAAGTTGACGAACAACATCGAACTGGTGGCGGCGGCCGCCACGAATGCGGCCATTTCCCTGATCAGCGACTCCCTGAGCATCGTGATTCTGGTGGGATATTTGTTTTATTTGAATTGGCATCTGGCTGCGTTTTGTATCGCCGCGGCCCCGGTGATCGCATCGCTCATGCAGGTAGCAAATCGAAGTTTCCGCCGCTACAGCCAGCGCATTCAAAACTCCATGGGCGACATCACGCGCGTGGCGAAGGAAGCCATCGACGCCTTGCGCTTGATCAAGATCTTCAATGCCGAGGATCATCAAACCAAGCGTTTCGAGCAGGTCAACGAACACAACCGGGCATCGAACATGAAGTTGGTCCGGGCCAAATCCATCAGCAATCCCGTGGTGCAATGCATCGCCGCGATTGCGCTGGGCAGCGTGCTATTCGTGTCGATTCACCAAGTTCAAGCCGGGGATCTGAAGCTGGATGATTTCTTCGGTTTTTTGACCGCGCTGTTCCTCATTCCGTCGCCGCTGCGCAGCCTGGTCAATATGAGCGGCCCGCTGCAGCAGGGTATCGCCGCCGGTCAAAGCGTGTTCGAGGTCTTGGATCAGCCCACCGAGGGCGCCGGTGGCCAGCTGACGATCGCGCGCGCGCGCGGCGAGATCGAATTTCGAAATGTATGCTTTGGGTACGACTCCGAGAAAGGCGATGTACTGCAAGAGGTGAGCTTCCATGTACGGCCGGGTGAGACCGTGGCCATCGTCGGCCGCTCGGGCAGCGGGAAGACCACGTTGGTGGGCCTGGTGCCGCGCTTCTACGATGTGCTGCAAGGTGCGGTGCTCTTGGATGGCATCGATGTTCGCGAATATCGATTGACCGATCTGCGTTCGCAGGTGAGCCTGGTCAGCCAGGAAGTGGTGCTGTTCAACGATACCATTCGCAATAACATCGCATTCAATGCGGTCGGCAAGACCGATGCGCAGGTCGAGGAAGCGGCGCGCGCGGCGAATGTCATGGAATTCGTGGATCAACAGCCGGAAGGGTTCGACAGCTTGCTGACGGATCGTGGCCAGAATTTCTCCGGCGGCCAGCGTCAGCGCATCTCGATCGCGCGAGCGCTGCTCAAGGACTCGCCGGTGCTGATACTCGATGAAGCCACCGCGGCGCTCGACAACGAGTCGGAACGGCGCGTGCAGCACGAACTCGCAGTTCTGATGCGCGGGCGCACCACCCTGGTCATTGCGCACCGCCTGTCGACCGTGGAAAACGCGGATCGGATCATCGTGCTGGATCGGGGCCGGATCGCCGAGATGGGCAGTCACCAGGAGCTGTTGGCTCGCGGCGGTCTGTACGCGGCACTGCATGGAATGCAGTTCAACGCATAGGCTCAGGTACGCGAATGTCCGCACACTCCTGGCTCAACGCAATCTGGTACGGCGCTACGCCTCCTCCATTGTGGCTGCGGCTGCTGTCGAGAGTCTATGGCGTGGTCTCGGGCTTGCGCCGGCTTGCGTACGCCATGCATTTGGCGCGCGCCAGTCAATTGCCGTGTCCCGTCATCGTCGTTGGCAACCTGACCGCCGGCGGGACGGGCAAAACTCCCTTGGTGTGCTGGTTGGCCGGACAACTGACGGAACTGGGCCATAAGCCCGGAATCGTATCGCGCGGGTATGGTGGGTCATCCCGGAGGGCGCGTCTGGTTCATGAGTCCGACCAACCCGCGCTCGTCGGCGACGAAGCCATTCTCCTGGCACGCCGTTGCCATGTACCGGTCGCGACCGGGCGCAATCGCTCCGAGGCGGCGCGATTATTGATCTATGCCGGTTGCAACGTCGTTGTCAGCGATGACGGGCTGCAGCACTACGCCCTCGCCAGAAACTGCGAAATAGTCGTGATCGACGGTGATCGCCGATTCGGCAACGGCCGATTGCTTCCCGCCGGACCGCTGCGTGAAGCACCGACCAGGCTGAAGCAAGCGAGTGCCGTGGTGTTCAACGGAGGAGATGCGCCGGGCGAGGCAGGTCTGCGCATGCGATTGCTGGCAACCAACGCCGTCGCCATGAAGTTCGGCACCGCCAAGCCGTTGCGCGAGTTTTCCGCCCAGCCGGTGCACGCCGTGGCGGCCATCGGCAATCCGCAGCGATTTTTTGCCACGCTGCGTGCCGCCGGCCTCACCGTGATAGAGCATCCGCTGCCGGACCATGCGCGGCTGAAAATCGACGATATCTCCTTTGAAGACGATCTTGCGGTGCTCATGACCGAGAAGGATGCCGTAAAATGCCGGGAGATTTCGGGCCCTCATCATTGGTATGTGCCCGTCAGCGTGGTGTTCGCCCCGGGCGACGCCGAGAAGCTGCGAGCCATCGCGGCGAAGTCGATCGAGGAGGGCGCGCCGCGCGCGTGAGGATCTATGGATAAGCGATTGCTCGAACTCTTGGTTTGTCCGATTTGCAAGGGTCCTTTGCGCAGCGCCGGCGCGGGCAATTCGCTCGAACTGATTTGCCGTCCCGATAGGCTGGCGTACGCCGTGCGCGACGGCATCCCCCTGATGTTGCCGGAAGAAGCGCGCTCGCTGGGCGCCGACGATCCGCTTCTGGAATCCTAAGCTCGCGCGATGGGTTTTCACGTGATCATTCCGGCGCGCTTCGGGGCATCGCGTTTGCCCGGCAAGCCTCTGCTGATGCTCGGCGACAAGCCGGTCGTTCAATGGGTCTGGCAGCGCGCTCTCGCGAGCGGTGCGCAATCGGTGATAGTGGCCACTGACGATGAACGAATTCGTGCGGCTGCATTGAAATTTGGCGCGGATTGCCAGATGACGTCGGCGCATCACGCATCCGGCACGGACCGGATCGCCGAGGTGATCCGCTCGCGGGGTTTTGGCAGCGAAGAGATCGTGGTCAACCTGCAAGGCGACGAACCCATGATGCCCGGGACGGTGATCGCGGGAGTTGCGGCCGCCCTGGAGTCCGCGCCCAGCGTCGATATTGCGACCGCAGTCGCACCCATCGAATCGTTGCGGGAATTTCTCGATCCAAATTGCGTGAAGGCGTTGCGTGCGATCGACGGACGGGCCCTGTACTTCAGCCGCGCACCCGTGCCCTGGCCGCGCGACAACGTGACGGCCGATAAACCAGCGTCGTTCGAGGGCGCCTGGCGCCACATCGGCATCTATGCGTACCGAGTGCGCAGTTTGCTGCAATTCGCCGCTTGGCCGCCGACGGCGCTCGAGACCACCGAAAGGCTTGAACAGCTTCGCGCCCTGGAACATGGCATGCACATCCACTTGGTGACCGGGCCGCCGCCGCCGGCGGGCGTGGATACGCCGGAAGACTTGGAGCGAGTGCGGGCCGCATTGACAAAGTCTTAGGCCCAAGCTCCATCATCATGGTTTCGGTGCTCTTCGTCTGCCTCGGCAACATCTGCCGCAGTCCCACTGCCGAGGGCGTGCTGCGGCATTTTGCCAAACTGGAAGCGCCGTCCCTGGCGCTCGAGATCGATTCCGCGGGCACGGCCGATTACCACATCGGTGCGCCACCCGATGCGCGCAGCCAGCATGCAGCTCTGCTGCGCGGCATTGACATCAGCGATCTGCGCGCGCGCCAGGTCAATGGCGCAGATTTCTCGCGCTTCGACTTGATTCTCGCGATGGATCGGCAGAACTTGAAGGCGCTCAACGCCATGCGCCCAAAGCACTCGCGCGCGCGCCTGGCTCTATTCCTGGAGTACGCGCCGAAATTGAAAATTGACGAAGTGCCCGATCCCTACTATGGCGAGAACGTGGCCTTCGAAAAGGTCCTCAACCTCACCACCGCCGCCGCGCGCGGCCTGCTCGCCGCCTTACAGGAAGGTGCGTAGCAGCCAGTACAGTCCGCCGGCAATGGCGATGGATGCGGGCAACGTCAGCACCCAGGCCATCAATAGGTTTCGAACCGTCGACCACTGCAATCCTGACTTGTTGGCCACCATGGTTCCGGCGACGCCGGAGGACAACACGTGCGTGGTACTGACGGGCAGTCCGTACATCTCGGCGGCCCCGATGGTGGCCATGGCCACGATCTCGGCTGACGCGCCCTGCGCATAGGTCAAATGTGTCTTACCGATCTTTTCTCCGACCGTCACCACGATGCGCTTCCAGCCGATCATGGTGCCCAGGCCCAGAGCGATGGCCACGGCCACCTTCACCCAGGTGGGGATGAACTTCGTGGAGTGATCCAACTGGCTCTTGTAGGCAGCCAGGGATTTTTGATCGGTGGCCGATACGTTCATGGTCTTGTCTTTGGCCATGAAACGCAGTCCTTCACTGACCAAGTACATCTCATTGCGGATGTTGACCATGTTCTCGGGTGGTACCTTGTCCATGGAATGATACTGGCCGACGTCCGTTGCGATTTTGTCCGTCAACGCCGCAATCGCCGCCACGCCCTGGGGATTCACCGCCCGGTGGCGTACCACCTCCATTGCGCTTTCGCGCGCGTCGGCCGGCGCGGGGCCTCCGCTGTAATGCGACAGTGCGGTTTGCGCCTGCGCAGACGCCGCCATGAACGTGCTGACATCCTTCTCATGCATGGTGCGGTTGAGGGCGTAGGCGGTCGGAACGGTGCCGATCAGAATCAGCATGATGAGTCCCATGCCTTTTTGACCATCGTTGCCGCCGTGGAAGAAGCTCACGCCGGTGCAGGTCAGAATCAAGAGTCCGCGGATCCACAATGGCGGCGGTTTGTTGCCCTCGGGCTCCTTGTACAGCGCCGGAATTCTGATCGTCGCCTTCAGGATGCTCAACAGCAAGAACGCGGCGCTGAAGCCGATCAACGGCGAGATCAACAACGTTTGGCCGATCTTGGTGGCCTGTGCCCAATCCACGCCGCTGGTGCCGGAGGGGTTGGCCGCCATGAGCTGATTCATGAGACCGACACCGATGATTGAACCGATGAGCGTGTGCGAACTCGAGGAGGGCAGACCAAAATACCAGGTGCCCAGATTCCACAGTATCGCCGCCAGCAGCAAGGCAAATACCATGGCGAACCCGGCGCCGCTGCCCACCTGCAGAATGAGCTCTACCGGCAGCAAGGAAACAATGCCGAATGCGACCGCTCCGGTGGAGAACAGCACGCCCAAAAAGTTGAAGGTTCCGGACCACACGACGGCAAGATTGGGTTGCATCGAATTGGTGTAGATCACGGTCGCGACGGCATTGGCGGTGTCGTGGAATCCGTTGACGAATTCGAATCCCAATGCGATTGCCAGAGCGATGCCCAATAGGATGTAGGGATAGGCGCGGGTTTCGCGGACCACCGATAAGTCATCCGCTAAGTGGTAGCCGGCGTATATGATCCCAAACAGAATGACCGCACCGGCGAGCAGATTGAACCATGGACCGGTTTTGTGCTCTTGGAGCTTCGACGAAGCCGAAGGGCTAATGCTTGCCGGTGCAGTTTCTACCGCGGACATATTGGCCATTGTCGTATCCAGTTAATGAGGCGCAGCTTTCCATTTATAGGTTGGCATTGTGACAACGAGATGACACCCAGCTACTCACACCCGCGTTAGAGCCAATGCCCTTTACCATATCCCATGCCGCTGCCATCCTTCCGTTTGCACGCCCTTTAAGCCGCTGGCGACTGCTGTCCGCCTGCGTGATTGGCGCCATGGTTCCGGACTTCGGCCTCTTCTTCCCGTGGCGCCTAGGCCGGCTGGAAACACATAGCGCCATCGCATTGATTACGTTCTGTTTGCCTGCGGGCCTGGTGACTTACTGGATATTCCAGATCCTTATCAGGACTCCGGTCTTGGAGGTGCTGCCTGAGGGCGCCTACGCCCGTTCTCGCGCCACTGCCGCGCCGGCCGACATACGGAACCTCATACAATGGGTTCGGGCGGCCTGCGGCTTGCTAGTCGGCGCCGTGACGCACCTGATCTGGGACGCGTTCACCCATGAGGGAGCCCGCGGCGTGCGCATGCTTCCCTGGCTTGACGATCCGTTTCTTGAATTCGGCAAGCGTCACTATGACGCTGTGCGGGTAATGCAGGACCTAGGATCGCTGGTGGGATTAGCGCTCGTATTGGCGCTCGTTGCGTTTGGCCTGCGCCCCGGCGCTGATGCGGCCATCCCGAACCGTCCCCTGTCAGCCCCCGAACGTCGATGGTGGGTGCTTGCCTACGCCATCACAGCCATAGGCTTGAGCATTGCAGCCCATTTCTTTGCCCGGATCGGCCTACCCTCACCTCATTCAATCATCGCTGTCGCCAACGAAATTGCGGTGGCCGCGTTGCGCGGCCTTGCGGCCGCGCTCCTGCTGGTGAGCTTGGGTCTGCAGATCAGGCTGCGGCGCTTAGGCTATCGATCCTCCGAGCCACGCTGAGCGTCAGTCGGCGCAGAGGACCAGACCACGTACTTACCCTCGCCGCCCGTGGGGGTCCCCGTCGGGGTACCCGTCGGGGTACCCGTGGGGGTACCCGTCGGGGAGGGCTCGGGTGGCCGAACCGGGATCGGTGCACTGAACGACGGGTTCGGGGCAGACTCCGCAACCTGAGGAGGCACAGATTGAAGAGGCGCCGATTGTGGAGGCGCCGCTGAATCGCTTTGGGGGCCGTCACCGGCACTCGGTGCCGAGGCTTGATTAGAGCCATTACCCGCGTGTTCACCGCCATCGCGTCTACCGCGGCCGCGCCTGCGCCGGCTTCGTCCGCCTCGATCTCCGCGTTCGCCCGCCGGGCGTTCACCTTCGTTGCGAACCGACTCCGGCCGCGGGCCTTGCTCGGTCCGCGGCGCTTGGTTTTGACGCGCCGCCTCCGGGCGCGGCGCCGGTTCCTGCCGAGGCGCTTCGCTGCGCGGTGCGCTTTGACCGCGCTCGGGTTGATCGCCACGAGGCCGGTCACGGCGCGGATCTCGCTGTCCGTCGCGCCGGACGTCGCGATTTCGGTCTCCGCGATCACGATCAGCACGATCACGGTTACGGTCGCGGTCCCCTGAGCTTCGATACCTATCGTGGCGGGCATCGCGGTGCTGCGCCGGACGCTGGCTGTGTTGGGGCGTGATCGAGGATTTGGTGCTGGTTTGGCTCGTGCCGCTGCCAAACAGCCATCGCCACATTCTTACAAATATGCCGACATGCACTACCTCTTCGGCCGCTTTTGGCGGTGCGGCAGGCATAGGTACCGGCGGCGCTGTCGCTGTTGTGACAATGCTGGGGACCAGCGGCGCCTCGCCAGGGGGTTTCTTGTCCCGGTTTCCGATGTTCGAATCATCAATGGCCGGTTGATCCGCAAGCTGGTAGCTGACCGTGGCATTCTCAGGCAGTTCCTTTTCGTCATCGCGAATGCGGCGCAGCGCATAGGCGGGCGTCTGCATATGAGGATTGGGCACGATCACCAGTGATACTTTGTCGCGCGATTCAATCTGGTTGAGCC
The DNA here is from genome assembly GCA_036494725.1 of Steroidobacteraceae bacterium. Classification (GTDB taxonomy): domain Bacteria; phylum Pseudomonadota; class Gammaproteobacteria; order Steroidobacterales; family Steroidobacteraceae; genus Bog-1198. The sequence continues at coordinate 24,723 of DASXNX010000145.1, read as the reverse complement.
AATCGCGCTTTTCGTTCATGAGATAGGTCGCGACGTCCACCGGCACCTGCGCGATGACCCGTCCGGTGCGCTCCTTGCGCGCCTCTTCACCGATCAGCCGTAGCAATGCCAGCGACATGGATTCCACGCCGCGTATGGTGCCCATGCCCCCGCAGCGCGGGCAGTTGATATGTGTCGTTTCGCTCAAGGCGGGACGCAAGCGCTGGCGGGATAACTCCAGCAAGCCGAAGCGCGACAGTCTGCCCAGTTGAATGCGGGCGCGATCCATCTTGACCGCGTCACGCAGCATGTCCTCCACGGCGCGCTGGTTGACCTGCGACTCCATATCGATGAAATCGATCACGATGAGGCCGCCGATATCCCGAAGGCGCAGTTGCCTCGCGATCTCCTCGGCGGCTTCCAGATTGGTATTGCGGGCGGTGGCTTCGATGTCGCCGCCGCGCGTGCTGCGCGCGGAATTGATGTCGATCGAGACCAGCGCCTCGGTATGGTCGATCACCAGGCTGCCTCCCGAGGGGAGGGTGACCTTGTGCGAGTAGGCGGATTCGATCTGGCTCTCGATCTGATAGCGCGTGAACAACGGTACCGGATCCTGATACAGCTTCAGCTTGCGTTGCGCGTCCGGCGGCATGAACCGCTGCATGTATTCCTGGGCCTTTTGAAAGGCCTCGGGCTGATCGATCAAGCATTCGCCGACATCATCGGAAAAGTAATCGCGCAGGCCGCGCGTGACCGCATCGCTTTCCTGAAAAATCAGAAACGGCGCGGGCCGGCCGTCATTGGCCGCGACGATGGCGTCCCACGCTGACTTAAGATTGTTCAAATCCCATTGCAATTCCTCGGTGCTGCGGCCCACGCCGGCGGTGCGCACGATGGCGCCCATGCCATCCGGAATCACGAGGCCGTTCATGGCATCGCGCATCTGCTCGCGGTCTTCGCCTTCGATGCGGCGCGACACGCCGCCCGCGCGCGGATTATTCGGCATCAACACCAGGAATCGGCCGGCGAGACTGATGAAGGTCGTGAGGGCGGCACCTTTGTTGCCGCGTTCCTCTTTCTCGACTTGGACGATCAGCTCCTGGCCTTCCTGCAGCAGATCTTTGATATTGAGCCGGCCGCCATTTCCGGGCTGAGCGCGGAAGTATTCCTTGGAGACCTCTTTAAGCGGCAGGAAACCATGGCGCTGCGCGCCATATTCTACGAACGCCGCTTCGAGGCTGGGCTCTACGCGGGTGATCCGCCCCTTGTAGATATTGGATTTTTTCTGTTCCCGAGACGGGATCTCAATCGATAAGTCGTATAGTTTCTGACCGTCGACGAGTGCAACTCGCAGTTCTTCTTCTTGAACTGCGTTGACGAGCATTCTTTTCATGTGCCCCAACTAATGTGGTAGGGGCCGAGGAGAGCTGGAGAATAAAAGACGGGGTCGCAATGATGGATGCGGCAAAGCAATACGATGCGCCGAGCGCGAAGTGCGCGGCCTGCATGATCTCTACTACTTTAAGCCAAAACGTATACGGCAAGCCCGGGGCTCTTGTTCTCGGATAACCGCTTTATCAGCCGCCGAACCCAAATCCAGGTTCTTCGCGTGCTGTCTCATCGGCCGAGCGATGGTCTGGAATTCCAGAACCAACTAATATGCGGCGCTCCCTAACGGTCGGGGGCGCCACCGAAACCTGTGTCTATGCGATGTATCGCGCCTGACAAGGTTTTGAGACACTATCACGAGACGGCCTCAGGGTCAATGTAATCAATACCTTAGAATCAACAGGCGAGATGCCCACTAAAAATGAAACCCATAGGTAGCGATTCGTTGCCCGCCGGCGGCACCAAGAGCCCGCTCATGCTGCGCACGGTGACCGTGGACGAAGCGGGCCAACGTATCGATAATTTTCTCATGCGGCACTTTAAAACCGTGCCCCGCAGCCGCGTCTATCGGTTGCTGCGCAAGGGCGAGGTGCGGGTCAATCGCAAGCGCGTGGAAGCCGAGTATCGAATTCAAGAAGGCGACGAAGTGCGCCTGCCGCCGGTACGGATCGATGCGCAGGGCGAGCCTGGCCGGCCCTCGAGCAGCCTGCTGGAGCTCATGGAGAGCGCGGTCATATTTCAGGACCGTCACTTGTTGGTGATCGACAAGCCGGCCGGAGTGGCGGTGCACGGGGGCAGCGGCATGAGCTTCGGTGTGATCGAGGCATTGCGCGCATCCAGGCCGAAGGAGACGCTCGAGTTGGTGCATCGACTGGATCGCGATACCAGCGGCTGCCTGCTCGTGGCGCGCGATCGCAGCACCTTGAGCGCCTTGCACGCCTTGATTCGAAACGGGGGCATGCACAAGACCTACCTGGCACTGGTCGCGGGCAGCTGGCAGTTGGGGACCAAGCGAATCGATGCGCCGCTGGCGACCGACAATCGCCAACATGGGGAGCGCCATGTGCGCGTGGCCGCGGCCGGCAAGCAGTCCGTCAGTGTGTTCAAGCCGGTGCAGTTTTTCGGATCGCTGGCGACCTTGATGGAAGTGGACATACCGACGGGACGCACCCATCAAATTCGCGTTCACGCATCCTTCGCCGGGCATCCTTTGCTGGGAGATGACAAGTACGGCGATCGCACTCGCAACGCGGAACTCAAGGGCCTGGGGCTCAAGCGCACCTTTTTGCACGCCCAATCCGTGGCGTTCGAATGGCCTGGTTCAGGCGTACCCTTTCATGTCAGCGCACCGTTGCCCGGCGAGCTGGCCGCCGTGCTCGATGCCATTGTGCCGGTCAAGAAGCGGAGCGCGGGTCGGAGAGCGAAAATTTCGGGGCGCTCCTAGGTATTGGCTCTAAGGGAGCTCGTAGCCGGCGTCGCGCAGCACCGCGCCCAATCGCATCAAGGGCAGCCCGATCAGGGCGCTGGGATCGCTGCTGTCGATTGATTCGCACAAGGTGATGCCGAGTCCCTCGCTCTTGAAGCCGCCGGCGCAATCCAGTGGCTGCTCCTTGGCCACATAGCGCTTGATGGCGGCGGGGTCGAGCGCGCGAAACAACACACGGGTCGTGTCGATGAATTCGATCAGCGCGCCGCTTTCCTCATGCATCACGGCTACCGCCGTGAGGAAGGACAGGATGCGACCCGAGCAGGCTTGCAGCTGCTCCTCGCAGTGCGCTGCGGTCTTGGGCTTCCCCAGGACCCATTCCTTTTTTGCCTCGTCGACTCGAACGGCAACCTGGTCGCAGCCGATGACCCAGGCTTCCGGGTATTGCGATGCCACCGCGGTCGCTTTTGCGCTTGCCAGCCGTGCGACCAACGCCTTGGCCGACTCCCCCGGCAGCGGCGCTTCATCGACTCCCGGCGCAACACAGGTAAAGGTCAAAGCAAGCCTTTCCAGGAGTTCCTTCCGGTAACGTGAGGTGGAAGCTAAAATAAGCGGCGGCGGAGACTTCAAAAACAAAGACTTGCACCGGATTCGTTTTGACAGGGGTGGTAACGCACCCTATTATACGCGGCCCATGGCATCGGGCTTGCCTGACCGAGTTGAGTGCGCGCCCCTGGCGGAAGACGCGGTGGTGTTGGAGCGCGTATATCGCTTGAGCGAGTTGGATCGGTTGCAGGACTTATTGGCGGATACGCGCGGCTCGTTGCGAGCACAATTCGCATTTGCCTTGTTGGACTCAGGAAGCGCGGGTGCCACGGTTTCCGTGCAGGCAACGCCGCACCTGGTTTGCCAACGCTGTACGCAAGGCTTTGAATTTTCGGTGGCGAGCGAAAGCGAGATCGAATTTGCGGCGAGTGAAGCCGAGGCGCCGGCGGATTCGCCACGCGAGATTTATTTGATGGATGAGGGGTCGGTATCGTTGCGCGAAATGGCGGAGGAAGAATTGCTGTTGGCGTTGCCGATCGTCACTGCATGCAGTACGCCGGAGACTTGCGGCCGCACGCCATCGCCCATCCAGGAGCCCAAGACCCGGCCCTTTGCCGGTTTGCAGGATTTGTTGAAGAAAACTTGATAGGACTATCCCATGGCAGTTCAGAAAAGCAGAAAGACCCCTTCAAAGCGCGGCATGCACCGCTCCCATTCAGCGCTGTCGGCACCCGCGGTGTCCGTCGACGCGAAGAGTGGCGAGACGCATTCACGTCACCGCATCTCGCGCGACGGTTTCTATCGCGGCAAAAAGGTATTGCAGACCAAAGCAGACGCGGCAGCCGCGGAAGAATAGGGCGCTCACTTAAGTTCGGCGAGCTGCTCGTCGCTTAAAGCCTCCTCAACGCACCGTGTCTGCGCCGCTCCACATTGCCATCGACGCCATGAGCGGCGATAAAGGCGTGTCCGTTTCCGTGCCGGCGGCCCTTGCCGTCGCCCGTGAATTCGCCGACGTACGCTTTACCTTGATCGGCCGCAAGGCCGACCTGGATCGCGAATTATCAGGCAGCGCTCCGCCCAATGTTGCCTGTCTGTTCGCGAACGACGTGGTGGAAATGACCGACCAGCCGCGCGAGGCGCTGCGGCGCAAGAAGGATTCATCGATGCGCCGCGCCATCGATCTGGTGAAAGCCCACGATGCGCACGCCTGCGTCAGTGCCGGCAACACCGGTGCATTGATGGCGACCGCGCATTTCGTATTGAAAATGCTGCCGGGCGTGGAACGTCCCGCGATCGTATCGCTGATACCTTCGCGCGGTGGTCACACCTACATGCTGGATCTGGGCGCGAATGCTTCCTGCACGCCGGCGCAGTTATGCCAGTTCGCGGTGATGGGGTCGGTGCTGGCCGCGGATCTCGAGGGCGCGCACGAGCGCCCGCGGGTGGGCCTGCTGAACATCGGCGCCGAGGAGATCAAGGGCAACGAAACAGTCCAGGCCGCGCACAATCTTCTGAGCGCGGCGCCGATCAACTATGTCGGCTTCGTCGAGGGGCATGACATTTTCTCCGACAAGGTCGATGTGGTCGTCACCGACGGATTCACGGGGAATGTGGCCTTGAAGGCGATGGAGGGCGCGGCCCGCTTCATCGCAGGGATATTGCGCGAGGAATTCACGCGCAACTCAGGACGCAAGCTTGGCGCCCTGATGGCCAAACCATCGCTTGACGCTTTACGCACGCGCCTCGATCCCGGCCGCTACAATGGCGCCACGATGGTCGGCCTCAACGGTATCGTGGTCAAGAGTCACGGCGGTACCGACGTACCAGGATTTCAGCGCGCCATCGAAGTTGCAGTCCTCGAGGCGCGCAACGGCGTGCCCGAGCAAATCGCCCAGTTGCTGGGCGGTTCAGGCGGTGTTTGAAGGATATTAATGTACTCAAGAATCGCCGGCACCGGCAGCTATCTGCCGAAAAAAATAATAACCAACGCGGATTTGGAAAAACTCGTCGACACCAGCGATGAATGGATTCGCACCCGCACCGGCATCGCGCAGCGCCATGTGGCAGCGGAGGGCGAGACCACGACCGATCTTGCAGAACAGGCGGCGCGCCGCGCAATGGATGCGGCCGGCGTCAGCGCCGCGGACATCGATTTGATCTGCGTGGGCACCACGACGCCGGATCTGGTTTTTCCGAACACGGGAACGCTGCTGCAAGATCGGCTCGGAATCCACGGCTGCCCGGCGTTCAGCCTGGAAGCGGCCTGCACCGGATTTGTCTACGCCTTGAGCGTGGCGGATAAATTCATCAGAGTCGGCGAAGCCAAGTGCGCACTGGTGGTCGGCGCAGAAACTCTTTCGCGAATCATCGACTGGAGCGACCGGGGCACCGCGGTGTTGTTTGCGGACGGCGCCGGCGCCGTGATCCTGAAACCCGCCGATGAGCCCGGCATCATCAGCACGCGATTGCATTCCGACGGCAAGTACAAAGATCTGCTCACCTACCCGGACGGCGTTTCCAAAGGCTTCAAGTTGATCCGCGAGGGAAAAGCGGGCGTGCAAATGAAGGGCAACGAGGTCTACAAGGTGGCGGTCAACACCTTGGGCCAGCTGGTTACCGAGACATTGAACGCCAATAATGTACCCAAGCAGCAACTCGACTGGCTGATACCTCACCAAGCGAATATCCGCATCATCGAAGCGATCGCCAAGCGTCTCGAACTGTCCATGGATCGCGTCATCGTCACGATCGACAAGCATGGCAATACCTCGGCCGCCTCCGTGCCGCTGGCGCTTGATGCCGGGATTCGTGATGGGCGCGTGCAGCGCGGGCAGCTGTTGTTGCTGGAGGCGTTCGGCGGCGGCTTCACCTGGGGATCGGCGCTGATACGTTATTGATGGGGTGCGTAAACCCAATAACGGCGAAGTGGTGCTGGCCGGCACTGTTGGTAGGCGCGGCCACGGGGCCGGACAATCCGCTTGGCGACTTTGCCTTGCGCCTGGGAATTCCTGGAGGCTCGTACCTGATTCACGGCACCAACAATCCGGTCGGCGTCGGGATGCAGATCACTCACGGCTGCATCCGGCTGTACCCGGAAGACATCGAGTTTCTATTCCGCGAGGTGGCGGCCGGCGCTGAGGTGCGCATCGTCAATCAGCGCATCAAGACCGGCTGGGTGGACGGGGAGTTGTATCTGGAGGTTCATCACCCGTTGGATGGCACGAGCCCTCAAGACGCGGAGGATGCGACTGCATTGACGCGCACGATCGTTGCTGCGACGGCGAAACACCGTGTGAGAGTCGACTGGGACGCAGCCGAGCGAATTTTTCACGAAGCAAGCGGAACACCCGCGCGCATCTCCCTGGCTCGCTAGCGCGCAGCGAAAAAAAACGCCGCGGGGTTACCGCGGCGTTCAGATCTACGATCAAAAATCCGATTACTTGGAAACGGACTTCTTGAACATGCGATCGATCTTCTCGTTGATCGCTTCGATGGCGGTTGAATTGGCCTGTGCAGTCGACAGAGCCTGATTCGCCGTGCTTTGCGCACCGGCAGCCGCCGACGAGGCGCTGGCAGCCGCAGCTTTGGCAGCCGCCGCATCAGCCGACGCTTTTGCCGTGTCGCTTTGCAGCTTGCTGACTTGCGACTTCAGGTCGTCAATTTGCGCTTGAATCGGCTTCAGGTCGGTGCAACCTGCGAACGCGATAACGCAAGCCGCTGCGATTGAGGCCTTTAGTGTGGTTGTCAAATTCATAAAAATATTCCCCTAGGGTTAATTCATTCGTGTCGGAAAAAGTCCGAAGTGCTGCCACACAAGGGTGAGTCACGCTTTCGGACCTGCCCGCGTCGCAGCACAGTGCTACATAAAGCCAAATTCGAGCCTCGATTGCAACTGAAAATCGCGATTTGTCGGTGTTGAAGGGCGCTTTTTCACGTAGTTCATTTCCGACAACCCGCCACATTATTAAGAATGCGCCATCTAGGTGCAAATTACATTGGCCTAAAGTCCAATGCCCAACAGTTCGGATACCGCGCGATAGCCCTGATTGATCGCCGAATCGGTATACGCTGCCCCACCGGCATCGGAGTTCGCAATGGTAATTCGGCCGAATTGGGCTCGCCCCAAAACATTCGGCCGCTGCGATTCCGGCACATCATCGTCGAATAACGGGTTGTACTCCGGAGCATACCCATGCGGCCAGCGATTGACGGTAATGGCGGTAATATCGCGGGCGGCGTCGAATCCGCCATCGGCCAACGTGCGATTCAATTGCTCGCGAATGTTGCGCTCGAAGGTTTCAAACGAGGTCGTGAGCAGCTCTTCGCGCCCGGCACGGTTCTGTTCATGCTCGGAGAGACCGGGCTTGCAGGGCGTTCGCATCATATGCAATAGGATGGGATCGTCCGGTGATCTCGGACTGCGATAAGCGCCGATGTCGACGTTGGGATTCAGGCGCACGGAGCTGTGATAGCTCCCGGGCGCGTGCACGTTGTGGATTTTTAGTTTTTCAAACGCCCGCCAGTCGCGCAGGGCGACGCTGGTATAGACCAACGGCGTTTTGACAAGGGCGTGCAGAGCCTTCTTTTGCCCCTCCGGCAGTTCCGGGCACAAATAGGGGATCATCATGTTGTAGCAGGCGAGCACTGCGCCCCGCGCCTGCGCGCTATAAGCGCGCCCGCCGCGCAAATAGGTCACCCGGACGCGGCCGCCGGCATCGGGATTCCCCATCTGGCGCACGTTCACGGCTGTGCTGTTGAGACGCAATCTGACGGATTTTCCGGCGCGATCGAGCTGTTCGTAATTGACTTGCGCAGTGATGACGTCTTCCGCCCCGTCTCCAGGCACGGCCTGCGGGATCAGGTCTCTCACCAGCAGGCGCGCGATCGTGGCGTTGCCATCCGGGAAGTGCAGGCGCAACGAACCACCGGTGTCTTCGTATCCTGACGGCGTGTAACCCATACGCCGAATTGAACCCTTGGCCAGCTGCATGCCTTGAAATCCGGGCAGACCAAATCCCCAGCAATCGAGCGCCGATACCGCGTCGCTGCCCACCCCCCATTCGCCCTTCGTGTGCGCCTGATAGAAGCGCAGTACTGCCGGTTCGACGTGCACCAGGTCGCGCAGAAATGCCTCGTAGCTGATGCGGGACAGGCGCTGCTTCTTTTCCGCGGAGGTCAGCCCGGGGAGATAGTCGATGCGCTGCTCTTGTATTTGAATGATTTGCTCGCGGGCCTTTGCCGATAGCGGGGCCGCTGCCAGCAATTGCTTTAGCGGGATCTGTCCGAACCCGACGATCAGCTTATCGGCGCCGAAGGTCTCTTGATCGAAGAACACGCCTCGTTGCAATCCGAGTTGCTCATAGAAATGCAGGTGTTGAGTTTTTTTTGCAAGTGCGGCGACATCGATCCCGAGTGCGGTGAGCAGGCCCGCGGCATGAGGTCCGTAGGGCCGGGGGCTGTCGATGTCCAGGGTGCCACCGTTCATCAAGTGCAGCCGGTTTGCCAAGTGAAATTCGTTGCGTTTGGCATGACCGCCGAAATCGTCGTGGTTGTCGAGGAGCAAGATTCGGCTCGAAGGCGAGGTGCCGGCGCGATAGAAGTGGGCGGCGGCCAGGCCGCTGATGCCTGCGCCGACGACGATCAGGTCATATTCCTCGCCGGTGTCCGTTGCAGGAGGCCAGGATTGTCCATCACGCAGCGCATGGGCGGCCTCGAATGACCCGGCGGGGCTGCCGCGCATTCCGGTCAGCAACGGCGGATAGTAGCCAGGCGCGTCTTGTGCCGCGGCGCCGGCCGTGTCTGAGGATTCTCCAGCTGCTGTGCCGGGCAGCGGTAGCAGGGCGCCTAGCCCTAAGGCCATGCCGTTCAGGAAATCGCGCCGGGTGATGGATTGGTCCATCCCGAGAAGGCGGTCTTGCGGACTAAGCGGGCTCATTGATACTTGCCAGGAGGCAGAGACTGTATATAATAACAGTCACTGTCTACATATCCAGGTGATGCATGTCGGACCTTACTCCCCGTCAAACGCAGATCTTAAGACTGATCCAAAATGCCATTTCCGAAAGCGGGATGCCACCCACTCGGGCGGAAATCGCCCGCACGCTCGGGTTTAAATCGCCGAATGCGGCCGAAGAGCATTTACGCGCGTTGCAGCGTAAAGGCGTGATTGACCTGATCCCCGGCGCTTCTCGCGGCATTCAACTCAAAGACATTCTGCGCGAACAACTGGGTTTGCCGCTCATCGGTCGTGTGGCTGCCGGCCGTCCCATCCTGGCCGAGGAACATATTGAAAAGCGTTATCAAATCGATCCCAGTTTATTTCAACCGCAACCCCATTACTTATTGAAAGTGCAGGGCATGAGCATGAAAAATGCCGGCATTCTCGATGGCGATCTGGTTGCCGTGCATCGCACCCCCGAAGTGCGCAATCGCCAAATCGTGGTCGCACGTTTGGAAAATGAGGTCACGGTCAAACGCTATCGGCAGGAAGGCGCGATCGTGTGGCTGCTACCCGAAAACGCCGACTTCGAACCCATTCGCGTCGATCTCAAAGAACAACCCATGATTATCGAAGGGGTGGTTGTCGGTGTGCTGCGTCGTGGTAAAGACGTGGATGCCGCGTGAGGGATCGGCACTTGCGGATATCTTGGCTGATGCGCGTGTCTGGAAGTTAAAAGACGCCTCGGCCGCCGCCGCTCGTCCGGTTTGGTCCACGGGTTGTGGCTCGCTGGATGCCCGCTTGCCGGGAGGTGGGTGGCCGACGGCGTCGCTCATCGAGGTGTTGCTGGACGATACCGGCTTAGGCGAGGTCCAGCTTTTCCTACCCGCTCTGGTGGCCTGCCAACGTGCGGCGCATGGCGGTGATGCACCGTGGCTGGTGTGGATTGCACCTCCACATGAACCCTACGCGCCTGCCTTGGCGCAGCAGGGGATCGAACTGGGGCGTTTGCTGATCGTTCGCCCTGCCACGGCAACCGAGGCTTTGTGGGCCGCTGAACAGGCTTTGAGCTCAGGCGTCTGTGCCGCGGTCTTGCTTTGGTTGAAAGGGACCGATGATCGCTGGCTGCGGCGTTTGAAGCTGGCTGCGGAGGCGGGCGGCGCGCTCGGTGTGCTGTTTCGTCCCGAAAGGCATCGCTTCGAATCCTCACCCGCCTGTCTGCGTATCGCCATGACCCAGGGTGAGAACGAGACCTGCCTCGATTTGCTCAAAGTACAAGGCGGCCGACCCGGGCCCGTCGATCTGAGCGGCCCTTGAAATCTCGTTCCGCGAAATCACGGACGGCAGATTTATTTGCCGAAGCTACGAGTCGCCCCGAACGGCCGGCACCCGCGATATCGACGCCGCCGACCGCGCAGCCGAGTCCAGGGCTGCACTCCAGGCAACTGTGGTATGCCGCGGTATTTCCGGAATTGGCGCAAAGCGAGCCCGCGGCGCTGCAAAGACTCTGTCTGCATGCACTGCAATTCACTTCCTTCGTCAGCATGGAGCCGCCCAACGCCTTGTTGCTGGAAATCAAGGGCAGCGTGAAGTTGTTTGGCTCGCTTGAACGACTGCATGCGGACCTCGAGGCTTGCTGGCGCCGGCTGACGTTGCCGGTTTTGAGTGCCACGGCACCTTCGACTTTGGCGGCGTTGTGGTTGGCACGCGCCGGTGATCTTAAGCAGATTGAAGATGCCGCGATGTTGCCGGGCCACCTGGCAAAGGTGCCCATTGAGTGCACCGCATGGGATGGCGAGCAGTTGCAAACCTTGCGCGCCATGGGCGTCACGCGCTTAGGCGAACTGCTGCGTCTGCCGCGCGCGGGTCTCGCACGCCGTTTGAGTCCTGCCAGAGTGCAGGATCTGGACATCGCGCTGGCGCGAAGCTTTGCACCGCGAAGAGTGTTTGTGCCGCGCGAACGCTTTGGCGAACGTTGTGATTTCGAGACGGAGATCGAGCACGTCGCGTACTTGGAGAAAGCGCTCGAACCTGTCATCGAGCGCTGCGCACAGTTCTTGCGCCGCCGTCAGGCCGGCGTACAGGCACTGGAGTTGAAACTGAGGCATCGGGAAGGGCCGGCCACTCGAGTGCGGCTGGGGCTCGCCAGCATCACGAGTGAACGCCGGCGCTTAACCGATGTGCTCTGCCAAAAGCTGGCGCGGCTCACCCTCGAAGCGCCGGTCCGAGGCATGACGCTCATCTCCGGTCCCTTGCGGGGACTCTCTGCGAGCTCGCTCGATGCCTTTGCCGGCGGCTTGACGGGCGCTGTTCGCGACAGCGCGCCGCAATTGGTGGAGCGTTTGCGCGCGCGCCTGGGCGAGAAGGCGGTGTATGGGGTCTGTTTAATCCCGGAGCACAGGCCCGAAGCGGCGTGGCGGCGGGTCCATGAACTGCACCTGAACGATGCGCCGGGAGTGAGCGAGGGGATGATCGATCAGGGGATGCCGCGCCCGTTGTGGCTGCTCGACGAACCGTTGTCCTTGCCGCCGCCGGAAATACTGCAGGGCCCGGAACGTATCGAAAGTGGTTGGTGGGATGGCAAGGGTGTGGCGCGTGATTACTACGTCGCGCGTCAACGCGTAGGCGCGCGGCATTCTCCCGGCGCGCGGCTATGGGTGTTTCAGGAGCGTCAGTCCAAGCGCTGGTATTTGCACGGCGTGTTCGCTTGAAGAGCCGCCGTGTACGCCGAACTGCACTGCTTGAGCAATTTCTCTTTCTTGCGCGGCGCTTCGCAGCCTGAAGAGCTCGTCGCGCAGGCAAAGTCCTTGAATTACCGCGCGCTGGCGCTGACCGATGAATGCTCGCTGGCGGGCGTGGTACGCGCCCATCTAGCCGCCAAAGAGCTCGAGCTGCCCTTGATCATCGGCGCCGAACTCAACTGCATCGATGCGCTCAAAATAGTGGTATTGGCCACCGATCGGGCGAGCTATGGTGCCTTGAGCCGCTTGATCAGCAAAGCGCGCCGCGCTTCCCCCAAGGGCAGCTATGCGCTGGCGCGCGCTGATCTTGAGGATGCGCTCGCCGGATGCTTGGTTCTGTGGCTGCCGCGAGCCGATAAGACCGCATTGCAGCGCCAGGAACAAGACGGCCGCTGGCTGCGCGAGCGGTTTGCGGGCCGCTTATGGATCGGCGTGGAACTTTTGACCGGCGGCTGCGATGTGCGGCGTTTGGAAGCACTCGAGGCGCTGGGCAAGAGGCTCGAGCTGCCGTGCGTGGCCGCCGGCGATGTCCACATGCATCGTCGCAGCCGCCGCGCTCTGCAAGATGTGCTGACGGCGATTCGTATCGGACTGCCGCTGCAAGCCGCGGGCTTCGCTCTGTATCCGAACGGCGAGCGCTGTCTGCGGCCCTTGGCCAGATTGGGCGAACTGTATCCAAGACCGCTATTGGCGCAAACCCTCGCCATAGCCGAGCGTTGCAGTTTCAAGCTCGATGAATTGCGCTACGAATATCCCGAAGAAATCGTGCCGGCGGGAGAAACCCCCGCGAGTCACCTGCGCGCACTGACCATGCGAGGCTGCGCGTACCGATGGCCCAACGGGGCATCGCCTGCGGTACTCGAGAATATCGAACATGAGCTGCGCCTGATCGCGGAACTCAAATTCGAACCGTTTTTTCTCACTGTGCATGACGTGGTCGAACATGCACGGTCGAAAAAAATACTCTGTCAGGGACGCGGCTCCGCCGCCAACTCCGCGGTTTGTTATTGCTTGCGGATCACCGAGGTGGATCCATCGCGCATGGCCATGCTGTTCGAGCGCTTCATCTCCAAGGAACGCAATGAGCCGCCCGATATCGATGTGGATTTCGAGCATGAACGGCGCGAGGAAGTGATCCAGTATATTTACGGGAAATACGGGCGCGAACGCGCGGCGCTGGCCGCCACCGTGATCTGCTACCGGCCGCGCAGCGCGCTCAGGGACGTGGGCAAGGCATTGGGTCTCGATCTTGCGCAGGTCGACAAGCTCGCGCGCGGCATGCAATGGTGGGACGGCCAGCGCATCGATCCGGAACGTATCCGGGCCTCGGGGTTCGATCCCGAAGATCCGGTGATCGCGCGGCTCATTACGATGACAGCGGAAATCTTGGGCTTCCCGCGCCACTTGTCGCAGCATGTGGGCGGGTTCGTGATTGCGCGCCAGCGTTTGGATGAACTCGTACCCATCGAGAACGCGGCCATGCCCGAGCGCACGGTGATCCAATGGGACAAGGACGATCTCGATGCCTTGGGGCTCTTGAAGGTGGATGTGCTGGGCTTGGGCATGCTCTCCGCGATACGGCGCGCCTTCCACCTGGTCAATGAATTCGGCGGTTCCTCCGCCGTGGCCGGACAACTCGATCTGGCAAGCGTGCCGAGCGAGGATCCGGCCGTATACGACATGATTTGCCGCGCCGACACCACCGGCGTGTTCCAGGTCGAATCGCGCGCGCAAATGTCCATGCTGCCGCGTCTGCGGCCGCGCAATTTCTATGATCTGGTGATCGAAGTGGCCATCGTGCGCCCCGGGCCCATTCAAGGCGAGATGGTGCATCCGTACTTGCGCCGCCGTAACGGCGAGGAACCGGTGAGTTACCCCAGTGCCGAAGTGGAAGCCGTGCTCAAACGCACGCTGGGCGTGCCCATTTTTCAGGAGCAGGTCATGCAGCTGGCCATCGTCGCGGCGGGATTCTCGCCCGGCGAGGCCGATCGGCTGCGCCGCGCGATGGCGGCGTGGAAACGCAAGGGCGGATTGGAGCCTTTTCAAAAGCAGCTGATCGAGGGCATGCGCGCGAAGGGCTACGCGGACAGCTTCGCGCAGCAGATCTTCAAGCAGATCCTGGGGTTTGGCGAATATGGATTTCCGGAATGCGTCGTTGGCGAAACACGAGTGGTCGATGCCGACACCGGGAAATGGCTGACCATTGATGAGATTATTAGTGGTCAGGTGCGCCTTGACCATACGTTGGCGTGCGACGATGAATTGCATTTGAGAAAGCGCAGGGTGCTTCGCGTCATACAAAGCGGCGTGAAGGCGGTGTGGCGGCTACGCACCGCCCTTGGCCATGAAATTACGGCGACGGCCGAACATCCCTTCATGACCCTGGCTGGATGGCGGCAACTCGGGAAACTGAAAGTCGGCGATCACGTGGCGACTGCAGCGGCTTTGTCCTCGGCAGATTTATGCGGATCCCATGTCGATTGGGACCGGATTGTCGAGATCGAGCACATCGGCAAGAGAGAGACTTACGATCTGCAGATCGAGGGCGATCACAATTTCTTAGCCAATCATTTTGTCGTGCACAACTCGCATTCCGCCAGCTTCGCCTTGCTGGTGTACACCTCCGCGTGGCTGAAGCATTACGAGCCGGCCGCGTTCTGCGCTGCGCTGATCAACAGCCAGCCGATGGGTTTCTACGCGCCGGCGCAATTGGTGCGGGATGCGCGAGTTCACGGCGTCGAAGTGCGGGCCGTGGATGTGACGCGCAGTGCCTGGGATTGCACGCTCGAACGGCGCGAGGATGGCCGCGCGGCATTGCGCTTAGGACTGCGCCTGGTGAAGCATTTGTCGCAGGAGGGCGCCGAGCGGCTGCTGGCCGCGCGCGCCACGAGTGCTTTCGCCGGCATCGCAGATCTTGCGGAACGTGCCGCGCTCGATCGGCGGGATCTCGAGGCCCTGGCGGCGGCGGATGCCCTGGCCAGACTCACGGGGCATCGGCACCGCGCGGTATGGCAAGTCACGGGCGTCGAGCGCGCGCTGCCTTTATTACCTGCTGCGACCGCCGTCGATGAGGGCATTCCGCTGTTGCGTGCGCCGCGCGAAGGCCAAGATATCGTCGCCGACTACGGCAGCACCGGGTTGACGTTGCGTCGTCATCCTTTGGCGCTGTTGCGCGAGAAATTACAAAAGCGGGGCATCGTGCCCACGCAGCAACTGTGGGAGCAGCCCAACGGCAAACTGGTGATCACGGCGGGGCTGGTGATCACACGCCAGCGGCCGGGCAGTGCGGGCGGCGTGACCTTCGTCACCATGGAAGATGAAACCGGCTACGTGAATCTCATCGTATGGAACCAGGTCGCCGTGGAGCAGCGTGCGGCGCTGCTCGAGTCGCGCCTGCTCGAGGTGCAGGGCACGCTGCAACGCGAGGGCGATGTGCAGCATGTGATTGCGCAGCGCCTGACGAATCTATCGCCGATGCTCGGCGACCTGGTGGTGGCTTCGCGCAATTTTCATTGAGTGGGGAAGCGAGCGGAGGTTCACACATCCAGTCCAATTGAGCGCATCAGTTCGATGCCATTGCTCTTGGTGACGATGCCTGAGTGCAACTTGAAATCGAACTTGAGCGCGCCGTCGACCAGCTCGTCTTGAAAGTGCACATTCTCGATTGCACCCGGTTGCAGACCTTCAATGTCCGTGAGTGCCAGGTCATGAGTGCTGATCAGGCCAATGGCCCCGCGCTTTATCAGCGCCCGGATGAGGCCTTGAGCGCCGACGCGCCGGTCGGCCGAATTCGTTCCCTGCAGCAGCTCATCCAGCAGGAACAACAGCGGCAATTGCATGGGTTCGAACAGCTGACGCAGGCGCGTGATCTCCGCATAGAAACGCGAGCTGCCCTCGTGCAGCGAATCGTTGATGCGGATGCTGGCGCCGACTTGCAGGGGCGTCAATTGCAGAGACCCGGCGCGCACCGGAGCTCCGGCCATGGCAAGCACGGTGTTGATCCCGATGGTGCGCAGCAACGTGCTCTTGCCCGACATGTTCGAGCCGCTTACCAACAGCACCCGCGTCCGGCCGCCGATGTCGACGTCGTTGCAAACGCGAGCCGCGGCGGGGATCAAGGGATGGCCGAGCGCCACGGCCTTGAAGGCGGGAGCGCCCTGCACGAACTCCGGGAAAGGATCCTCGGGATGTTCGAAAGCATAACGCGCGAGCGAATTGAGCGCCTCGAACTCTCCCAACGCCTCGAGCCAGGTAGCGATACCGGCGCCATGTGCGCTGCGCCACGCTTCCGCGGCCAGCGCCGCTTGCAAGGGATACATCAACAGCAGCAGGAACGGCGCGAGAATCGGATTGCGCCGCGCCTCGACAAAATTGACGATGGTGGCCAGTCGGGCAATCGCAGCGGAGGCGGGCCGCGAGTGCGACGACATCTTGAGCTGCAGCGCAATCAAGGATGCCGCTTGGAAGGGCTCGCTTTCGATGCGGCGGAACAGCACCGACAATCCCTTCAGATCCTCGAACGCGCTCTCCACGGTCGTAATCGCAGCGCGGATGGGTCTGCGCAAGGCGGAGGCCACCGCAGCCTCGATCAGAATAATGGCGAGCAGGGGATACAGCAGTCCCCATGCCGCCCACGACGCGAGCGATGCGACCCCCAGCAGCGCCAGGGCGAAAGCGGCGATGCGCATCCACAATCCCTTTAGGCGATTGGGTGATGAGCCCCAGGCGGTGAGCGTGTTCGGGTGCAATTCAATCCGCAGTGTGTCGCCTTCGATCGCCAAGGATTCCCTCAGGCTGACGCGGTTGCGAAGATCGGCGATTGCGGCGTGCCGCGCACGAATGATGTCGATATCCGCGGGAGCGAGCAGCCACTGCGCCAGGGCATTCTCCCCCATCTGGGTGCGACCGGCGCAGAGCAGCTGATAAAGGCTGCCGCTGCCGAACAGATCCAGGTCCTCCGCGTAGATATGGTGCGGCAATTCGAAGCGCCGGCCCGTCTCGCCCGTGCCGTTCCACCGATCTTGCAGACGCGCCAACCCATCCTGGTAGAGCGCCACCGCGCGCTGCGCCTGGATACGGAGGGTTCGTATTCTCTGGTGATAGATGAGCGCCAGGATGAATGCGGCGACCGGAACACCCAGCCACCACGCCTCGATCTTCCATGGACCGAAACACATCCAGGCAATGATCAAAAATGAGGCACCGATGCCGAGCCGAATGCTCCCTATGCGTGCATTCAAATTGTCCAGCGGACCTAAGCGCGATTCGCGTTCGGCAAGCCGCTGCGAATATTCTTCTACTGGCGACACCGATTGAGTGTGGCACAATATCCCTCCCCCTCGGAGAGCTTATTGCCCAGCCGTATCTTCAAGCCCAGCGAGACCGTGGATTTTGTCGTCGTGGGCTCCGGCGCGGCCGGCGGGGTGATCGCACGAGAGCTATCGCAGGCCGGCTTTAGCGTCGTGGTGCTGGAACAGGGCCCACGTCTTGGCACTCGCGACTTTGAGCATGACGAGCTGAAGTACAACTACTTGAGCGGCATCACCAACAGTCCGGCCACCAGTCCCCAGACATTCAGAGACGATCCCACGCAAATCGCGGTTCGGCCGAGCATGGGCAATTCACTGATCTATGCGCGCATCGTCGGCGGCAGCAGCGCGCACTTTACCGCCAACTACTGGCGCTTCCACGAAAATGATTTCAATGAGCGCAGCCTGCTCGGCGCCATCCCGGGCACGGGGTTTGCCGACTGGCCGATCAGCTACTCCGAGCTCGAACCTTACTACACCAAGGTGGAGTGGGAGGTGGGGGTGTCGGGTCTCGCGAACGCGAGTCCATTCGATCCGCCGCGCACCAAACCCTATCCCATGCCGCCGCTGCCTGTTAAGTCCTCGGGTGTGTTGCTCGAGCGCGGCGCCCGCAAACTCGGACTGCATGCCTTCCCTGCGCCCATGGCCATCGTGTCGCAGCCGTACCGAGGGAGGCCGGGCTGCGCGCACTGCGGATTCTGTATCGGGTTCGGCTGCGAGGTCATGGCCAAGTCCTCCACGCTCTACACCATGATCCCGGAGGCCGAAGCGACCGGACGCTGCGAGATTCGATCCGAGAGCTACGCCTACCAGGTGGCACTCGACAAGCGCGGGCGCACCACCGGGGTGCATTACTTCAACAAGCGCAAGCAGGGTGAATTTCAAAAGGCGCGGGCGGTGGTGCTGTCGGCCAATGGTGCGGAGACCTCGCGACTATTGCTGAATTCGGCCAACGATCGCTTCCCGCAGGGGTTGGCGAATTCAAGCGGCATGGTCGGCAAGTATTTGATGTTCAATCAGGGGTCGGGCGTGCACGCGCAGTTTGAGCATGAGCTCAATGAGTTCAAGAGCGTTCAAGTGACGCGCATCCTGCATGACTTCTACGACGCCGACCCGAAGCGGGGGTTTTATGGTGGCGGCGGCATTGATGCGCGCATCGGTTCCGAGCCGCTCGGCTGGGCCTTGGGGGGCGGCGGAGAGTTGCCGCGCTGGGGCGTGGATTACAAGGCAAGGCTCGAAGCTTTTCCGCGTTCGATGGTGGCGGCGGGACACTGTACGTCCCTGGCGCAGGAAAACAACAGCGTGAGCTTGGATCCGAAACTGAAGGACGCCTGGGGCATCCCCGCCATCAGGGTCACGTACAAAGATCATGCCGACGATTTGGCCACGGCCAGGTTTCTGCAGGATCGTGCCCTGGAGATCATGCAGGCCGCGGGTGCGCAAAAGACCTGGCGCGCTGCGCCGCGCCTGGCTCGCGGCGGTGTGCACCTGCTCGGCACCTGCCGCATGGGGAACGATCCCAAGAGCTCGGTAGTCGATAAGTACCACCGCACCCATGATGTGCCCAACCTTTTTCTCTGTGATGGATCGAGCTTCGTGACCTCGGGCCGGGGCCAACCGACCATGACCATTCAAGCGCTGGCGTTTCGCGCCGCCGACCACATGGGGCAGTTCGCGAAGCGCGGCGAAATCTAAAATTCCACCGAAAGGGACAACCCGAAGGGAACAATCAATGAACTCATCCGACGGCAATCAAGACGACAATTCGCGCCGCTCCTTCTTGCTTTCCGGCGGCAGCTGGCTCACCGGTGCTTGGATTGCATCGCAATGGCCTTCCATCGCGGCTGCGGCGCATCACGCCGAGCAGATGCCTCTCGATACAAAGCCGGCGGCATTGCAATTCTTGAGCGCTGCCAACGCCGCCGACATCGAGGCGGTTTGCGCACAGATCGTGCCCAGCGGTGCGACGCCGGGTGCCCGCGAGGCACATGCGGTGCATTTCATCGACAAGTCGCTGTCGACCTACTTTGCGGGGATGGCACCGGATTACTTGAAAGGCCTGGCCGAGTTTCAGGCCCAGTTTCGTTCCGCCAATCAGGGCGTCGCATCCTTTGCGGCGACGAGCCCCGACGCTCAAGAGGCTTTCCTGAAGGCCCATGACCGTACGCCGTTCTTTGAAACCACCCGGATGCTCACGGTGCTGGGTATGTTTTCCTCTCCGAAGTATGGCGGCAACTATCAAGGTCAGGGCTGGAAGCTGTTGGGCTTCGTCGACCAGCACGCATTTGCGCCGCCGTTCGGATACTACGACGCCGAATACAAAGGCTTTGTCCCTTATGCCGCGGAAAAACACGCGTGAGCGGCCGCAAGTTCAAATCGAACGAGACGGTCGACTTCGTCGTTGTCGGTTCCGGCGCGGCGGGCGGCGTCATCGCGCGCGAGTTGTCGCGGGCCGGATTCAGCGTGTTGGTGTTTGAGCAGGGCCCGCGGCTATCCGCAACCGATTTCGAGCACGATGAGCTGAAGTACTTTTTTCTAAACGGCATCACCAACGATGCGAAACACGGTCCGCAGACGTTCCGCAAGCTGCCGACCGAGACAGCGCACCCGGTGTTCGGCGGTTTTTTGCCTGCGACGTACGCACGCATCGTGGGCGGAAGCAGCACCCACTACACCGCGAATTTTTGGCGATTCCATGAAATAGACTTCAACGAAAAAAGTGTGTTGGGAAGCATTCCGGGCACCGGCTTCGCCGATTGGCCCATCACCTATCAAGATCTCGAGCCCTACTACACCATGGTCGACTGGGAAGTTGGCGTATCAGGATTGGCCGGTGCCAGCCCCTTCGATCCGCCGCGCAGCAAGCCCTACCCGATGCCGCCCTTGCCGGTGAAATCTTCCGGCGTGCTGCTGGAACGCGGCGCGCGAAAGCTCGGACTGCATCCATTTCCGGCACCGATGGCGATCGCCTCTCAAGCCTACCGAGGCCGCGGTCCCTGTGTGCACTGCGGTTTCTGCATGGGTTTCGGCTGCGAGGCGCGCGCGAAGTCTTCCAGCTTGTACAACATGATTCCCGAGGCCGAAGCGACCGGACGCTGCGAAATTCGCGCGCAGAGCTACGTGTTTCGCGTCGAAGTCAATGCGCAGGGCCGCACCACGGGCGTGCATTATTTCGATGCCGACAAAAAGGAACATTTTCAACCCGCGCGCACGGTGGTGCTGTCCGCCAATGGCGCGGAGACCGCCCGGCTGTTGTTGAATTCCACCAGCAATCGGTTTGCCCAGGGTCTCGCGAACTCGAGCGGCCTGGTGGGCAAGTACCTCATGTTCAACCAAGGATCGGGCGCGCAGGGCATCTTCGAGCATGAACTGAATGAGTACAAAAGCGTGCAGGTGACCCGAATCCTGCACGACTATTACAATTCCGATCCGAAACGCGGCTTTTACGGCGGCGGCGGCATCGATGCACGCATCAATCCGCAGCCCGCGCTGTGGGCCTTGGCTTCCGGCGGCGATCTGCCGCGGTGGGGCAGCGAATTCAAGGCGCGGCTCGAGGCATTCCCGCGGGCCATGGCCTCGACCGGGCATACCACTTCGCTGCCGGTGGAGGCCAACAGCGTCAGCATCGACCCAACGCTCAAGGATGCGTGGGGCATTCCTGCCATTCGCGTGACGTACAAGGATCATCCGGACGATATGGCCACGGCACGATTTTTTCAGGACCGCTCATACGAGATTCTGGAAGCCGCGGGGGCTCAAAAGATCTGGCGCGACGCAGTCGAGGAGAATGTGGCCGGGGTACATCTTTTAGGGACGGCGCGCATGGGCAACGATCCCAAGACCTCGGTGGTCGACAAATTCCACCGGACGCATGATGTGCCGAATCTATTTCTGTGCGATGGATCCAGTTTCGTGACCTCCGGAAGGGGCCAGCCGACCATGACCATTCAAGCCCTGGCCTTTCGTGCGGCGGACCATATCGGGCAATTCGCGAAGCGCAACGAGATCTAGACCTCGTGGAAATGCGCTAACGGGTCTTCTTTTTCTTCCGGCTGCTCTTGTCGGTGGGCTCTGATGATGCATCGGCGCCATTGGAGTCGTCGGAGTCCGGATCCACGCCGGCTATCTCGTAGTCGTCGAAATCGCTCATGAGCTCGGCGGTGCGGCGCTCTTCCATGACGCGCTCCAGGCGCCGCCACGCGGGCTCCGCTCCCTTCGGCGCGCGTCGCCTTTGCGAATCCACATCGCGCATGATGTGATCCACGTCAACATCATCGCCGCCCGGCGCGGTGTCCTCTGCGTCCTCTTCCTCGAACTCGTCGGATTCGGGCTTTTCGCTCATGCCTTAAGCAGCGCTTGCTTCACAATGAAGTGACACGCGCGCGTTATAAACGGAAACGCCGCCCTCGTGCAATACCCCGGCGCACAGTTGCCTACTTGACCAGGTCGTTAAGCTGAAATATTGGCAAAAGAAGCGCAACCACGATGAACATGACCACCCCTCCCATGAAGACCACCATCATCGGGCCCAACAGGTTGGTCATATTGGCGAGCAAGCCGTCCATTTCGCGTTCCTGATTGGTGGCTGCCCGCTCCAGCATCTTCTCCAGCTCGCCGCTGCTCTCCCCGCTGCTGATCAAGTGGATCATCATGGGCGGAAACAGCTTGCGGGCGGCCAGGGAGCGGCCGATCGGAGCGCCTTCACGTACCCGCAGCGCCGCTTCTTCGACCGCTCTTTTCATAGGGGTATTGGTTACCACCTCGGCGGAGATCCGGAGCGCCTCCAGTACCGGCACCGCGCTGGCGGTCAAGATGCTGAAAGTGCGCGCAAAACGTCCGGTATTGAGTCCGCGGATGAGTTTGCCCACCACCGGTACGCGCAGCAGGAATCGATCGAACTTTAAGCGCGCCTCGGGGGACTTGAGCCACCGCATGAATCCCCAGACCACCGCGCCGATCACGATCAGCGCGTAGAACCAATAGTGGCGTATCAAATCGCTCATACCAATCAGAACCCGGGTGGCCACCGGCAATTCCTGATTGCTGGATTCGAACACGGCCACCACCTGCGGGACGACGTAGGCCAGCAGAAAGGACACGATCCCAAACGATAACACCAACAGGACGATGGGATAGACCAGGGCGTTGCTGACTTGCTGGCCCATGACTTGGCGCGATTCGGTGTAGTCGGACAGCCGCTCGAGCACCTGATCCAGTTTGCCCGATTGCTCGCCGGCTGAAACCGTGGCGCGGTAGATCTCAGGAAACGCCTGCGGAAAGTCCCGCAATCCGTCCGCCAGCGGGTGGCCTTCGACCACTTTGCTGCGCACGCCCAGCACGATGCGCTGCACGCGAGGTTTTTCGGTTTGCTCGGCCACCGCTTGCAGGGTCTCCTCCAAAGGCAGACCGGACCGGAGCAGTGTGGCCAATTGGCGCGTCAGAAGCGCCAAATCCAAGGCTGACAGGCCGCGGCGCATGAAACGGCGGCGGCGGCCTTGTTTTGCCTCCTGCTTGGCGGTTTCCTGGATATCCAAGGGCAAGAGCTGCTTTTCACGAAGCAGTTGCCGGACATGCTTCGGCGTGTCGCCCTCGATGAGGCCCTTGCGTTCCCGGCCCTGGGCGTCGAGCGCCGTATATTCGAACGCGCCCATAAGCTCCTTCCTAGTCCTCGCGGGTCACGCGCAGTACTTCTTCCAGGGTGGTCTCGCCGGCCATGACCTTGCGGCGGCCGTCATCGCGGATGCCCGGGCTCGAAGTGCGCGCATAGCGCTCCAGTTCCTGCTCGGAAGCGCCGTCGTGGATCATGGTGCGCATGTGATCGTCGACGGCGATGAGTTCATAGATTCCGGTGCGCCCGCGATACCCGTTGCCGGCCTCGTTGCTGGGCCGATACAGCTCCATGGGCGGCCCCTTGGGGTCGAGATTCAGTAAGCGCCGCTCGTATTCTCCGGCCACGAACTTGATGCGGTTCGTGGGATTCAACACCCGCACCAGGCGCTGCGCCAGAACGCCGATCAAGCTCGAAGAGAGCAGGAACGGCTCAACACCCATGTCCCGTAATCGCGTGACGGCGCCGACCGCAGTGTTGGTATGCAGCGTCGAGAGCACCAAATGGCCCGTCAAGCTGGCCTGCACGGCGATTTGCGCCGTTTCCAAGTCACGAATTTCGCCGACCATGACCACATCGGGGTCTTGCCGCAGAATCGCGCGCAATCCCCTGGCAAAGGTCATTTCGACCTTGGTGTTTACCTGCGTTTGACCGATGCCGTCGATGTAGTACTCGATGGGATCCTCAACCGTCATGATATTGCGCATGTTGTCGTTGATGCGCTCGAGGCCGGCATATAGCGTGGTGGTCTTGCCCGAGCCGGTGGGACCCGTCACCAGGATGATGCCGTGCGGCTTGTGGATGATTTCATCCATCGTGTCCTGCGTGCGCTTATCCATCCCGAGGGAGGTCAGCTCGATCCTGCCGGCTTGCTTGTCGAGCAGGCGCAGCACCACGCGTTCGCCATGCCCCGAGGGCAGGGTTGAGACGCGCACATCCACCGCACGGCCGGCGATGCGCAGCGAAATTCTGCCATCCTGCGGTAAGCGGCGTTCAGCGATATCGAGCTTGGACATGACCTTGATGCGCGAGACTACGAGCGGCGCCACGGCGCGTTTGGTTTGCAACACCTCGCGCAACACCCCGTCCACTCGGAAGCGGATCACCAGACGGTTCTCGAACGGCTCGATGTGAATGTCCGAGGCGTTCTCTTTGACTGCCTGCGTGAGCAGCGCATTGATGAGGCGGATGATAGGCGCTTCGTCATCGCTCTCGAGCAAGTCGGAAGATTCGGGTATGTCCTCGGCCAGGTGCGCGAGATCCGTATTGTCATCAAGGCCTTCCAACATCTGCATGGCCGCGCCGGACCCGGCTTCATAGGCTATGCGCAGCATGGAATCGAAGATCTCGACCGAAACTCGCTGAAGCTTCAAGGGGACCCCAACGAAACGGCGAACTTCCGCGAGACTCTGCGGCGTCACGCCGGGTCGGCAGACGGTATCCGCCATGCCATCGGAGATTCCGCGCACCAAGACGCCGTGGCGCTTCGCGAAAGGAAACGATAATTTCCGCGAGTCCGGGTCCTGGAGCTCCGCGTTCATGGCGGCGATGGCGCCGGCAGCGGATTGGGAGTCGCGCCTTGAGGATTGGTATCCGCCGGCGGCGGTGGCGGCGGCAGCGCGATCCCCGAAGGGATCGCCGGTATAACCGGCTGCTTCTGTCCCGGCAACAGGGTGATGTGCCCGCCGTTCAGGTCATGCTGGGATTGGCGCACTCCGTTGTAGGTCGATTCGCTGAAGTTTTCGGTCGCATCCGCGTCGCGCATGATGCTCGGACGGATAAACACC
>DASXNX010000144.1:0-9401 GCA_036494725.1 Steroidobacteraceae bacterium | reverse complement strand
GAGCGACGACGACACTGGACGGAGCGGAACTCTGCCTCGTGCGCCCGACGTGGTCTACCGGTCCGCAGGCGACACGATGAACGAAACGAAACTCGCTACGCCTTGGCGCAGTAGACAGGAACCGCCGTATGCGGAACCGCAAGTACGGTGGTGTGGGAGGGCAGCGGGCGCAAGCCCGCTCCCTACCCGATCGCCACGGCTTTATTGCACCACCGGCAATTCGACGAAGCTCACGCTCGAACCCCCGTCAAATATCTTGATCGTCGCCTTCTGATAGTCGCCGGGTTTCGCGAAAAAAATGTTGTCCACATAGCGCTGCGGATTTCTGTCGTACAGCGGGAACCAGCTCGATTGCACCTGCACCATGACACGATGTCCCGGCAGGAATACATGGTTCGCGGTGGGCAGGGCGAAGCGAAATACCTGCTGCTGATCCGCGGGTATCGGCGTCGGATTGCTGAACGAATCTCGGTAGCGGCCGCGCAGGATGTCGGCCGACACCATCAACTGATAGCCGCCCATCTTCGGTTCGCGGCCCATTTCATCAGGATAGACATCGATCAACTTTACGACGAAGTCGCCGTCCGAGCCGCTGGTCGAAGCGATCAGGTTTGCGATGGGTTCGCCGCTGACTTTCAAGGGTTGTTTCAATACCGGCGTGGCGAAACTCAAGACGTCGGTTCGCGACGCGACGTCGCGCTGATCGCTGACCAGCCAAGTCTGCCAGCGCCACCCCTCATCACCGCCGGTATGCACCGGCCTGGGGATGTAGGGCACGGGCTTGGCCGGATCCGAGACGTAGGATTCGAAGTCAGCCGCACCTGAGCGTGCGGCGCCGCCCGAATCCTCGCCCAATCGCAAATTGCCGCCGCTTTGCAGGTACAGCTTCTGGCTGCGGATTGCGCACCCCGAGTCGCAACCGCTCGGCCACGTGCTTAAGGCTTCCCAGCGATTGGTGCCGGTTTCGAAGGCCGTGACATGCGAGATTTTGAGCGGAGGCGCGTCATCCTTGAGATAGTGATCGAAGAATGGCCGCGCTAGATTCTTGCGGAAATACTCCGCCGTGTCGCTGCCGAAACGGATTTGTCCGATCGCGCTGCCATCGAGCCGCTGCTGATGGTGGAACCAGGGGCCGATCACCAGGTAGAGGTTCGAGGTGTCCGATTGTTGCGCCTTGAGTGCCTTGTAGAGCGCGATGTTGCCGTAGATATCTTCCTGGTCCCACAGGCTGTGAACCAGCATGACGGGCACGCTCACGCCTTGCTTCGCAAGGATCTTATCCAGCGCCTGACCCTGCCAGAATGCATCGTACGCCGGATGATTCATGACCTTGGCGGCGAATCCCGTTTGTTCCAGGCCGTGGCGGCGCGCCATCTCGCCCGCCGATCCTGCGGAGAGCCAGGTGTCGTAGTCATCGTAGTGATCCGTCCACCACGGAAGATCGCTTCCCCGGGTAGCTTCCTGATCATGAATGTAGGTCAAGGAATCCAGGCGAAAGGCGCCTTTATGAAACCAGTCGTCGCCCATCCAGCCGTCGACCATCGCATTGATCGGAATCGCCGCGCGCAAGGCCGGATGCGGATGAACCAGCGCCATCAACGAGGTGAATCCGTCGTACGAGATGCCGAGAATGCCGACCTTGCCGTTGGTCTCCGGAATGTTCTTGATCAGCCAATCGATGGTGTCGTAGGTATCCGTGGCGTGATCGATGCCCGTGGAGTTCAAGGGCCCGGTCAACGGCCGCGTCATCACGTAATCGCCCTCTGAGCCGTGCTTGCCCCGGACATCCTGCACGACTCGGATATAGCCGCTGTTCAGGATGGCGTCATCCGCCACATCGCTGCTGTCCAGCACTGCGTCGAGATGCACGCTCGAAATTCTCCCGATCCGCGAGCTCGCGCCGTAGGGCGTGCGCGACAGCAATATGGGTGCCCGGCGGGCGCCGCGTGGCACGAGGATGACTGTTTGCAGCTTCACGCCATCGCGCATGGGAATCATCGCCTCGCGCTTGATGTAGTCGAAGCTCTCGACCCGCGGTATGAAAGTCGCGGGTGTTTCACCGGGCAGTGGTTCATCTGAGATTGCCGGCAGCGAGGCGGCCAGCAACAGCACCGCGCAGCGCTGCGTGAAACGTGCGCCAAAGCGCCCGAGACGTATCGACATAATGAGGCTCCGGGAGGGAAGGGTGCGATATTGAATCAGCTTGCGGTGACGGTTGCCAGGGGGCATGATTCCAGAGGAATACGCGGGGAGGGTAGTGGCATGAATTCATTGTCGTTCACGGTATCCGACGGTGTTGCGACTTTGGCGTTGCAGCGCTCCGCTTGCAGCAATGCGATCGACATCAGCGTCATTCGCGCCGTACACCTGGCGCTCGATCAAATTCAAAAAGGTGAAAGCGGCGCCAAGGCCGTGGTCATCACCGGCAGCAACGACGTCTTCTGCAGCGGGCTCGACCTGCATTCCATCGATCTGAAAACCCAAGAAGCGCGCCAGCGCGCGCATTTCGAGATGCGCCGTTTCATGGATCCTCTGATTCTGCGCTTGAGCGGATTTCGATTCCCGATCGTCGCGGCGGTCAACGGTGCGGCGGTCGGCGCCGGCATGAGTCTTGCGCTGGCCAGCGACATCATCATTGCCGCCGACAGCGCCTATTTTCTGCCGTCATTCGCGCGCCTGGGATTGGTGCCGGACGCCGGCATCACGTTTCACCTGGCTCGCCGGATCGGCGCCGGCCGTTCACTATCCTCGCTCATGTTGGCGGAGAGAATCGACGCCAAGACAGCCCTCGAATGGGGGTTGGCCTATGCGGTCGTGCCGGCCGCCGAGGTGGTGCAACGCGCACAAGCGGTGGCGCACCGCTTGGCCACCGGTCCTTGCGCGGTGTTGGGCCAGATTCGCACTTTGCACGCGACGACCTTCGACAATTCGCTGCAGGAGCAATTGCGAGCCGAGCGCAGCGCGCAGGAGATGACTCTCGAAACCCAGGATTGCGTCGAAGGTGTCCGCGCCTTCTTCGAGAAGCGCGAGCCGAATTTTTCAGAGCATTGAGGCGGTCCCCATACGACCTTCAGGGGTGGCGCGCGGTGATGGCGATCCGGATGGCCGCGAGCGGCGCGCGGTCGTCGAATGGCTCGGTTTTGGGGTCGCTTGGGACACCGAGCAAGGTCCACAGCAAGTCCAGATTTGGCGTCACCGCCGCTGCTCTGATCTGGCCGTATAAGCCGAGCAGCACGTTCGTGCCGGTTGCCGCATCGCCGATGCGCAGCACCTCGCCGAGGTCGCGGTCGAACGCGTAGCCGCCGGTCTCTCGAAGGATGGCGCGCAGCGCCGTTTGCAAACCCACCCGGTTGCCGGTCTGCTCGCGTATCGCAATCTCGGATTGCAGACAGTAGAGTGCTCCGCCCCAATAAGTGCGTCCCCAGGTGTGCGTCTGATCCATTCCGCCTTCACCCTCGCGCGGCAGCCCCATCGGCATGGAATGCCGAGCCTCGGCCCAGACATCCGCGACATCGCGGTTACCGAATTGAGCCCTGGCGACTCCCTCGACATAAACGGCGAGACCCTCCGCCAGCCAGTCATGCGAACGGCCGACTTCCGGCAACGCCAAATGAACCATTTCGTGCACCAGAACCCAGTCCGCCGCCAAGGTTTCGCTCGTCGCTTGACGGCCCGCACGCACCTGAATCACCAGGCCCGCATCATTGGTGGTGCGGCCGCCGCCGACTCCGGTGCCATCCATTCCTTGCACTTTGAGCGTCAGCAGCGGCGCGGGAAAGCGACCGTAGTAGTCGGCGACAATATGCGCCGAGCGTTCGATCCACGCACGCAGCAAAGGCTGCTGCTTTGACAGGGAGTTGTCTTCGATGAATACACAAAGAGTTCCACCGCCAATTTCGATGTTCATCGCAACGTGCTCGGGGCAGGTGCCGTACGCCCTCGCGCCGAGCGCCGACCAGAGCATGAGGCTCAAGGCGATCAGGCGGATACGCATGGCGCTTCCTCGGAATCGTTGAGCCGGCGCGGCCCGCTCAAATGCCGGCTGCCGGCGATGAAGTAGCGCAAGCGCTTGTCGGCACCCTTGGTAAGCCCGATGCGCACGCTCTGTCCTACTTTGAAGCCGTCGAGTCCGTCCGTCCCGATCCAAAGTTCCCTGGCCGAGAATATGTCCAGCCCGTCATGGCGCCGGTTCACCTTGAGCGCGGTGGCCAAGCGCCCGGGACCGCGACCCAGATCGCCCAATCTTGCAGGACGCGCATTGCGCTGCATCTGCTCGATACCGTGCAGGGGCTCGATGGACCGCAGCAGCACGCCGGCGCCGATGCCCTGCGCTTCACTCGACACATTCAGCATCAGCGAGGTTCCATAACACAGGTACACGTACGCATGCCCATGATCGAGAAACAGCGAACGATTGCGCTGCGTCACGCCGCGGAAGGCGTGACAGGCCGGATCGTCGTGCAAATAGGCCTCCGTTTCCACGATTCGCCCCGCCGCAAAGGTTCCTTTGGTTTCGCGCACCAAGACCTTGCCGAGCAGGAATCGCGCCAGCCGTACGGTGTCGGCAGGCACTGAATCACGCGGAATCCGCGCGATCCCGGTCTTAAGTTCGCGCCAAGCCGCGCTTACGATGGTAGTCTCCCGGCATGCTCACCGCTCAGGTCATCAAGAATCAACATTCGGATGTCTTTACCTTCCTTCAGGGAAACCTGGCGGCCGCGGCGAACCATTGCCATGTGCCGGAAGAAGCCTCGCCGGACAGCTTGGTCTATGTCAGTGACGCTGCGCAACTTGCAGAGGCCCAGCGCCGCAAAGCCGCCATTCTCATCGTACCCGCAAAACTCGCCGATTGCGCCAAGACGCTGGAAGCCGCGGGCGGCTGTCTGTTTGCCGTCAAAAATATCTCGATGGGCATGGCCACACTGCTCAAGTACTTCGACAGCAAGCGCTGCCGGTTTACCCAGTGGGGAGAGCGGCATCCGACGGCGGTGGTCCACTGCGAGGCAATCATCGGCCAGGACGTATTCCTTGGGCCTTATTGCGTGGTCGGCGCGGGCGCGCAGATCGGCGACGGGTGCCTGATAGGCGCACATGCGGTCGTGGAGAACAGGGTAAAGATCGGGGCGCGCAGCATATTGCACGCGCATGTTTTCATCGGCGCGGATTGTCAAATCGGACAAGACTGTGAGATTCATCCCCATACCAGCATCGGCAGCGATGGATTCGGCTATGCCGTCGACCCTGACGGCAAGCCGCGAAAAATCTCTCATCTTGGAAACGTGAAAATCGGCGATTGCGTCGAGATAGGAAGCAACTGCGCGATCGACCGCGCCACCTTGACCTCGACCTACATTCGAACCGGAACCAAGCTGGATAACATCTGCCATATCGCGCACAACTGCGACCTCGGCGAGAACGGCTTCTTTACCGCAGGGTTCATGATGGGCGGGTCCACCAAGATCGGGCGGCAGTTCGTCACCGGCGGCA
This sequence comes from Steroidobacteraceae bacterium, assembly GCA_036494725.1. Classification (GTDB taxonomy): domain Bacteria; phylum Pseudomonadota; class Gammaproteobacteria; order Steroidobacterales; family Steroidobacteraceae; genus Bog-1198. The sequence continues at coordinate 3,914 of DASXNX010000144.1, read as the reverse complement.
ATACCGTGGTCACCGCGCATGTCACGGTGGCCGACAACGTCGTGCTCTCCGGCAGATCCTCGGTCACCAATGACGTGTTGAATCCGGGCGCTTACGGCGGCTACCCCCTGCAGCCGTTGAAGGAGGCGCTGCGTACGGCGGTCAGCATCGGACACTTGAACGAGATTCGCCAAAACTTGCGGCGTGTGATGAAGCATTTGCATCTGTCGGAAAATCCGCAGGACGACGCCTCCTAAAATTGGCCGGTACTTCAAAAATCGTCCCGGGCTTCGCGCCGCTCGCCGCCCTCATTGTCGCGATGATCTGCTTTCAGCTGGGCGCTTCCTTCGCCAAGGGACTGTTTCCCATCATAGGGGCCGGTGGTACCGCGGCCCTGCGGCTGGCGCTTGCTTCCCCCATCCTGCTCGCTGTATGGCGTCCGTGGCCCATTCGATTCACCGCACGGCAACTGCGCGTGGTTATCGGATACGGCGTCGCCATGGGCTGCATGAACTACCTCTTCTATCTCTCGCTGCACTACATTCCACTGGGCATCGCCGTGGCGCTGGAATTCAGCGGCCCGCTCGCCCTCGCGGCGCTGGCGTCGCGGCGCGCAATCGATTTCTTGTGGATTTTGCTCGCCGCCCTGGGGCTGGCGGCCCTGTTGCCGCTGGGGTTCGGCGCAAAACCACTATCCTCGTTCGGCACCGCTTGCGCATTGGGGGCCGGGGTCTGCTGGGCGCTTTATATCGTGTTCGGCCGCAGAGCAGGCGTCGCGCACGGCAGTCAAATCACCGCCCTCGGCACGCTGATCGGTGCGGTCGTCATCGTGCCCATCGGACTTGCAAGCAGCGGCCTGCAGCTTTTCTCCGCGGCCGTTCTGCCCACCGGCATCGCGGTGGCGATACTCTCGAGCGCGCTGCCCTATTCACTCGAAATGTTCGCCATGCCGCGCCTGCCGACCCGCACCTTCGGCGTGCTCATGAGCTTGGATCCCGCGCTCGGCGCGCTGGCGGGCCTGATTTTCCTCGGCGAGAGTCTCACGCTGATTCAATGGGCCGCCATCGCCTGCATCATGCTGGCCTCGGCCGGCAGCACCGCAACTCGGGATTTACTGCCCAATTAGCGCGATGGCCAAGTAGAGAACGCCGGCGCCCAGCAGGGTCATGGCGGTGGTGAGAAACTTCGGGTGTGCGTGGTAGCTCTCGGGGATGAGATCGCTGGCACCGATGTACAGGAAAAATCCGGCGAACAGCGCCAGCGCGGTGCCGATGGCCGCAGCCGGCAATGTGAAAAAACGCGTCAGCACCACGCCCAGCACGGGAGCGGCCGCATCCAGCGTCAGCCAGCGCAAGCCCTGCGCTCGATCGCCGCGGTTCTTGAGAACCACGTTCATGGTGTTGATGCCGTCCGAGAAATCATGGGTCAGCACCGCCACCGCGACCACAACGCCTATCTCATGCGACGCCTGGAATGCGAGTCCAATGGCGACTCCGTCCATCACGCTGTGCAGGCACAGCACGCCGGCGGCGAATCGCCCGCGCGGAGCATCGTCGCCGTGAATTCTCAGTATTCGGTCCAGCACCAGGTAAAGCAGGAAGCCAAGCGCCGTCCAGGAAAAAATCGCCGCCGGCGCGTGAAATTGCCCTCCGAAATTGACCGCCTCGGGCAACAAGTCGAAAAACGCCACACCGATGACGGCGCCCGCGCTGAAACCCAATATCAGGTGCAGCTTGTCGCGGAGGCGCAGCGCCAACAAGCCGCCCGCGAGCGTGCTGAAGAACGCCGCTGTTGCAATGATTAACAGCAGCACGGTGTAATATTGGGAAGCACGATAATTTTTTCACCGGGGGCTAAGTGAGTTACGACACCTATCATAAACGCAAAATAGGCAAACACGTTCTCAAGCCCGAGACCCAGATGATGGGATACGGCTTTGATCCAAGTTTGTCGGAGGGCTCGCTGAAGCCGCCCATTTTTCTAACCTCGACCTTTGTCTTCAAAACCGCGCAGGACGGCAAGGATTTTTTTGACTATACCTCAGGAAGGCGCGAGCCGGTCGCAGGCCAATCATCCGGCCTCGTTTACTCGCGATTCAACAATCCCAATTTGGAGGTGCTCGAGGATCGGTTGGCTTTGTGGGAGGAGGGTGAAGCCGCCGCCGTGTTCTCCAGCGGCATGTCGGCGATATCGACGGTACTCTGGACTCACGTGCGGCCCGGCGACGTCATTTTGATGAGCCAGCCCCTGTACGGCGGAACGGAAACGCTCATCGAAAAAACATTGCCCGGCTTTGGGGTGAGCGCAGTGGGATTCAATTTGGGACATGATCGCAAATCCGTCATCGAGGCGGCCGCGCAAGCGTCGAAAAAAGCCGCCGAGTCCGGCGGCCGCGTCTGCCTCATCGTGACCGAGACGCCGGCGAATCCGACCAATAGTCTGGTCGACCTCAGATTGATGCGCGAGGTATCCGAACTCATCGGATCGCGGCAGAAAGGCGGCCGGCCTCCGGTGGCGGTCGACAACACCTTTCTCGGGCCGGTGTTCCAACGGCCATTGCTGCACGGAGTCGATCTCGTCATGTATTCGTTGACCAAGTATGTGGGCGGCCATTCGGACTTGGTTGCCGGCGGAGTGGTCGGTTCGCGCGAAGCCGTGGGCCCGGTCAAGCGTTTGCGGGGCGCGCTCGGCACCCAGCTGGATCCGAACACGGCCTGGATGATCATGCGATCGATGGAGACGCTGTCATTGCGCATGGCCAAATCGGCGGACAATGCCGCGCTGGTTGCGAACTTTCTTCGCCAGCATCCTAAGATCGCGTCGGTAAACTATCTGGGCTTTCTGAGCGCGGACGACCCGCGCGCAGCCGTATTCCGCCAGCAGTGCGAGAGTGCCGGGTCCACCTTTGGTTTTGCCGTCAAAGGCGGAGAAGCCGAGGCGTTTCGCCTGCTTGACGCTTTGCAAGTGATCAAGCTCGCCGTGAGCCTGGGAGGAACCGAGACCTTGATGTCGCACCCGGCCAGTACCACGCATTCGGGCGTGGCGAAGGCCACGCGCGATCGCTTGGGGATCACAGACGCATTGATAAGGATCTCAGTCGGAATCGAGGACGCCGATGACCTCATCGCCGATTTGAGCGCGGCGCTCGAGAAGGTCTAGCGTCGGCCCCTCCGCGGCGCCAAATTGCCGGGCGGCGAACCGCCGGGCGGCGAACCGCCGGGCGGCGAACCGCCGCTTTGCCCCCAAAATTGAGATGGGACCGGCAGATTGCTCCAAAACTTGAGTCTCCGCTGGCTGATCTGCGAAGAAGGTCACAAGGGACTTCGGTTTATCCCGCAAGAATAGCCGCCAGCTCGGGAATTGCCCCGAAATGAAGTCTATCAACCGGCCATTTTCAGGAGTTTTCATGCACAAGATTCTCACCGCGACCCTCGCAGCCGGAGTAATGGCCGCTGGCATTGCGCAGGCTGCGACCACCACAACGACTTTTGCGGTTACTGCGACGGTACAGTCGACCTGTTCCGCGACAGCCACAGCATTGGCATTCCCCAACTACACCCCGGGGACCGGTACGCTGACTGGGAACACCAATATTAATGTCAAGTGCACGAAAAACACGCCGTTCACGGTTGCGCTGAATGCCGGCAGCACCACGGGCGACGTCTATGCTCAGCGCCTGATGGCCTCGGGCACCAACACATTGCAATACAACCTGTACACCACGGCTGCGCTGAGCACGGTTTTCGGCGATGGCACCAGCAGCACCTCTACGGTGGGCGGGACGGGCGCGGGGGTTGCGACCGCGGTCGCCGTGACCGTGTTCGGGCAGCTCCCGGACAACGCGACCAATCAAGCCGCCATTCCCGGCAATTACTCGGACACCATCACGGTGACGGTAACGTACTGATGATGATTTCGCCGCGGGGGGTGGGGGG
>DASXNX010000143.1:0-1778 GCA_036494725.1 Steroidobacteraceae bacterium | reverse complement strand
GATCCGTTCCCCTTTCGATTCAGATATCATCCCGCCCCAGCTCGAGATCGACCTAACTGAGGACAGGAGCTAGTACCTCGGCGCAGTGATTTTGACCGGTTGAACCGGGTATCAGCGTAGCGCCGGCAGGTGTTGTGGATCAACGAGCATTTCGATGCTGCGGGGAACGCCTGGCCGTCTTGCGATGAAGCCTGCGCGTTCAAGCGTTAACACCATCTGGTGAACCGAGGGCGGGCTGACGCCAAAATATTGCTGCATGTCGGCTTCGGCCGGAGGCCGGCGGTGCAGGCGCGTGTAGGCGCGGATGAATGCGAGGTACTGGCCCTGCTTTGGCGTGAAGGTTTTGGCAGCGCGACTCACTTCGGACATCCAACTCAATTGAAGCGGTGCCTCCAATTAGGAGGCAACGCGAATGAATCTACGCTATCGGGTTGAACTCAGCCAAGCCGATCGTGACGAACTCAAGGGGCTTTTGAGCGGAGGTAGACACGCGGTACGCAAGGTCAAGCGCGCGCAGATTTTGCTGGCGGCCGACGCGGGAGCGAGCGATGAAGAGATCGCAACCAGTGTTGGGGTGGGCGGCTCGACCATCTACCGAACCAAGCGCCGCTTTGTACTCGGCAACCTGGAGCTGGCACTGCGCGAGGAGCCGCGCCCCGGCGCGGAGCGCAAGCTCTCGGGCAAAGAGGAAGCTCTGTTAGTCGCGACGGCCTGTTCAAGCCCGCCCGAGGGCCGCGCGCGCTGGACCCTCGATCTGCTGGCTGGCGAGATGGTCCGGCTCACCGAACACGACGGCATCTCGCGCGATACCGTGCGCCGGCGGCTGGCTGAGAACGAGATCAAGCCGTGGCGCAAGGACATGTGGTGCATTCCACAGGTGGACGCCGAATATGTCGCCCGCATGGAGGATGTCCTCGACCTCTACGCCGAAGCGCCCGATCCGAAACGCCCGGTCGTCTGCTTCGATGAGAGCCCGGCCCAACTCATCGGCGAGGTGCGCCAGCCGATCCCTGCCGAGCCGGGGCAGATCGAGCGCTACGACTGCGAGTACAAGCGCAACGGCACCGCCAACCTGTTCGTCTTCCTCAACGCCCATCGGTCATGGCGCAAGGTCAAAGTTACCGACAGCCGTACCGCCGTGGATTTCGCCGCCTGCATGCGCGAACTCACCGATGTTGACTTTCCCGAGGCCGAGCGCATCCGCGTCGTCATGGACAATCTGTCGACGCATACAGCCGGTGCGCTCTACCAAGCCTTTCCGGCCCGCGAGTCACGCCGGGTGCTGCAGCGCCTGGAATTCCACTACGTTCCCAAGCATGCCAGCTGGTTGAATATGGTCGAGATCGAAATCGGCGTGCTGCGCGGCCAATGCCTCGATCGACGCATCGACAATCGCGAACGCCTGGTGTCGGAAATCGCCGCTTGGCAGCGACAGCGAAATGCATCCGGAGCCCGCGTCAAATGGATGTTCACAACCGACAAAGCCCGCGCCAAAATGGGCCGTGCCTATCCCGATCCAGCGGCGGCCACCCGCGACGCCCAACTCAAAGAGTCATAATCACTGCGCCGAGGTACTAGGCGGGACGGGCCGGCCGCCGCTACGTACCGGCCGTTCCGTTTGACGCGCAGGCGCAAGCGGCGCGAATACCAGCGCACGGGGTTGCGGCCACCCGCAACATTACCCTATGTCCGCCATATGGAGCCAATCCTCCTTACCCTCACGCCTGGAGAAACGGTGGCGTTCCTGATCGCAGGTGCTGCCGCAATCGCCTTCGTCA
>DASXNX010000142.1:0-23776 GCA_036494725.1 Steroidobacteraceae bacterium | reverse complement strand
GCGCGCTAGCCGGCGTCGGCGTACAGCTTCACGAGCTCGGTGAGAAAATCCCTGCCGACGTATACCGAGCGCACGCTTCTGCGTTCATTCAGTCCATGCACCCCATTGCCGTCGGGATCGCCCCAGCCGCCGGGCACGCCGTAGACCGGTATGCCGATGGCCTCGAGAAAGATTCCGTCGGTGGCGCCCGTCGACATCGAGGGAATCAAGGGCACGCCGGGAAAGTATTTCCCGACCAGCGCTTCGGCGGGACCCAAGATATTGGGATCGAGCGGCGGCGGCACTGCAATGGGCCGGATCGGCGGAACCGCGCTAACCTTTACGCCGGAATCATTGATGGCGGCGACGAGAGCGGCCTGGGTGCCCTCCACGGTTTCGCCGGGGAAAATGCGGCAGTTGACGTTGGCCGCAGCGCGCTGCGGCAGCGCGTTATTCGCATGCCCACCCTCCAGCAAGGTCGCGACGCAGGTGGTGCGCAACATGCTGTGGTACTGGCGATCTTTTGAGACGGTGGCCTCGGCGGCCTGATCTGCAGGATTTTGCGACAGCGCCACCATGGCGCGGCCCAGATCGTCGCCGCGCGCGGCACCTGCCTTGGCAAAGAAGATCCGCGTCGTGTCGGAGAGCTTTGCGGGAAATTCGTGATCGCGGACCTTCACGAGCGCATCGGCAAGCTCGTAGATGGCATTGTCGCGGATGGGAACCGAGCTGTGGCCGCCGGCGTTGATGGTTTCCAGGTGGTAATTCTGCGATGCCTTCTCGCCCACCTGCATGGCCTGCACCACTACTTTTCCGTGCCCATCGGTGCGCCCGCCCCCGCCCTCGTTCAGCGCAAAGGCCGCGGCGATGAGCTCGGGCCGATTCTTGGCCAGCCACTGCGCGCCGTTGAAGGCGTACGTGGTCTCCTCGCCGCAGGTCAGCGCCAGCTTGATGGTGCGTTTTGGAACGTAGCCCTCTTTCTTGAAGCGCATCAGTGCATCGACCCAGGTCGCGTCCATTGCCTTCATGTCGGCCGCGCCGCGGCCAAAGAAGTAGCCGTTTTCCTCGATCAAGGTGAAGGGATCACGGGTCCAGTCCTCGCGTTTGGCTTCGACCACATCGAGGTGGCCGAGAAGCAGCATCGGCTTGGCCGTCTTCGAGTTCCCCGGCAGGATGGCGACCAGACCGCCTTCCTTCGGGTGATCGGGCGCCGAAAACAACGTGATGTCCTTGTCGGAAAACCCCGCCGCCTTGAGGTGCGCGGCGATCCGCGCGGCAGCCAGCGTGCAGCTGCCTGCCGAGAGCGTGGTGTTGGTTTCGACCAGTTCTTTATATAGGGCGCGAAAGGCGACCTGGTCGGGCCGCAACGGCGGCATCGGCGCTTCCTGGGCGATTGCCGCGCACTGCATCGCCATCGCGGTGCCGACCGCACCGAATAGGTATTTGAACATTTGAGGCTCCCGTTGCTTTTCTTTAGGCCTGGATTTCCGCGATCTTTTCCGACGCCGTCCACAGTCGTGCGGCCGCGGCATCGTCGCGCCCCTCGGCTGTCGGGGTCGCGGGACGACACTTATAGAAGTATTCGCCGCTATGGCCGGCCACCTCGGGAGAGGCGGCCAGATAGACGATGGTCTCAGCTCCTTTTTCCGGCGAAATCGCAAAGAGCTTTGCCACACGGACGACGCGCGAGAAAATTCCACCGCTGCCATCGCCAAAGCGCGTGGCAACGAATCCCGGATGCAGGCAGTTTGCGGTGATACCCAAGTCCTTCCAGCGGCGCGCCAGCTCCCGCGTGAATAGAATGTTGCAGAGTTTGGAACGCCCGTACACCCTGAAGCCCGAATATCCTTTAGCGGCTTGCAGATCGTCGAAATCCAGAGTGCTACCACGATGAGCGTCCGAGGCCGTGCTCACCACCCGAGCCGGCGCACCGGCCGTCAGCGGCGCCCGCAGCATGAGCGTCAGCACGAAATAGGCCATGTGGTTGGTCGCGAAGGTCGATTCCAGATTGTCCTCGGTCATCCGGCGGGAGTTGAACAAGGCGCCCGCGTTGTTGATGAGCACATCGATTCGCGGCTCCGCGGCGGCGACTTGCGACGCCACTCGCTTCATTTCCGAATTGCGCGACAGATCGCCGTAGTGAATGGTATGCGCGCCGCTGCCACCGCCGGGCAATCGCGACAGGGCCGCGGCGCCGCGCTCAGGATCGCGCGCAATGAGCACCAGCCTCGCGCCCATGGCCGCCAGCCGCTGCGCGGCGATCTCGCCTATCCCCGAAGTCGCTCCCGTGATGACGACGACTTTACCCTTCATTTCGTTCCCCCCTTAAGTCGCGGCACTGTAGCAGGGAGTATGGCCGCGGCGGTATCTCGATAGCCGGTTTCATAGCCGCCGACGCTCGCGGCAGGCTTCGATGAGCGCGGCAAGACGAGCCTCCTTGGTCTCGGGACGCTTGGCGCTCACGATTCGCCAGACGACGAGCTGCCGATAGCCCGGCGGCTGTGCTTCGAAGAATTTCCATGCCGCCTTGAACTTGCGGAATCGTGCTTCGTCGGCTGCCGCGAGCTGCGCCTTCTTTTGTTGCTCATAGGAATAGATCTTTGATTTTTCCTCGCGGCGATTGGCGAACGCCTTCAGGCCTTCCGCCCGCATGCGCCCCTGCCGCTTGAGGACATCCATCTTGGCGATGTTGATCGCGCTCCAGATCGAATGCGGCCTGCGCGGCGTGAACCTAATCTGATAGGCGTGCTCGTTGATGCGCTTGCGCACGCCGTCGATCCAACCATGGCACAGGGCCGCATCGACCGACTCGGACCAGCTCATGCTGCGGCGCTTCGATCCTTTCTTATGAAAGCCGACGACGAGATCCGTCGCACTGGCGCCGTTTTTCTCGAGCCAAGCGGCGAATTCATCGGAAGTTTCGAAGAAAGTGGTCACGCCCCGGCCATCATTGGATGCTGCTATACGATCGTTTAGTAACGCTGAGATATTTCTAGAATTTTCAATGGCATATATTATATATGAACTCTAACAATCCCCTTCGAGCGCCTTCGTGCACCGAAATCGACTGGTGAATATTTAACCAGCTGCCCGTAGTTGCGGGCGGTGAAATTGCGGCATAATCCTCGGGCAAATCACCGCGCACAGCGCAGCGGAAGTAACAACGAACAAGCCTGGAGGGCCGATCATGACCGCAGATGAAGATTTCGTTCAGGGCCTCAATAAACTTCTCGATCAGCTTCCCAAACGCTACAGCTTGAAGCAATGGCAACACGTATTTAGTCAGGCAATTTATACGGTGGGAATGCGGGCCCTGAGGAGCCACCCCGAAATCATCGTTGGCCCACCGCGACGTGAGTGGCAAGCAGGTCCTGGTCAATCGCCGCCGTATCGGCCGAGCGGCATTCCGGGCCTGGTGTGTTTGATAGTTCCTTGCCCTCCGAAATAACAAAGGGGCAAACTAGTCGGGCTTGAGGCTTTCTACCAGCCCATCGTTGGATTGGTTGACTTGCGTCATGAGCGCTTGAAAGTCGCTTCTTTGGCGCAGAGAAGAAAAGTACGGTTCATGCATGGCCCACCAAGCGCTTCGCCAACCGAGCTTGACCGCCTTGCTGAGATCTCGCATCGCATCGTCGCTCTTTCCTGCGAGCGCCTTCACTCGCGCGCGCAACTCGTAAGTCGCGTTGCGTTCCACGCCCGCCGCGATCATGCCATCGAGCATCACCAGTACTTGATCCAATTCCCGTTGCGCCGAGACGCGATCTCCAAGAGCGATTTCCGCGGCCGCGAGATCAATGCGATAGGAATTGGCTATGGGCCCAGCGCCTCTCGCAGACCAAGCATCGTCGGCTGTGCCGTTTGGCCGGTCGGGCGCCGCCAACGCACGTGCGATCAATACTTTGACGGCTGCGGCCTCGCCCAGGAGCAACCGCGCGTACGCCGATTCGAATAGCGCATAGTAGTGCGGAGACTGATCCGTCGGCACCGAATTGAGAAAACTCCTCAGCGCTTGCGCGCCGCCCTCGCGATAAGCAACCCGCAGGAGCGCTATATTCGCATCATCCTCATTTTTTGTGAGCATGCGACCGGCCTCGACAGCGGCGCGCGCCGGCGCCGCCGGCCCCACAGAAAGAAGCAGAATCGATCGCGTCCAATAGAGATTGAAGTCTCCGCTGGGATCCGCCTTCAGAGCTTCGCTATTCCATCGAAGCGCCTCGCCGATGTGTCCCTGCGATTCGGCAAGCCAGGTCATTCCGTCAAACCCCGCAGCATTTCGTGGCTGCAGAATGCGCGCGCGTTCGCAGGCATCGGCGGCTGCGCCGTATTGCGCCAGGTCATCCAATACCGTGCATCGCGCTCCCTGCAACGTGAAACTCAGCGGATCCAAAGCGGCAGCACGATCGTAGCTCTTGAGCGCCTCGCGCGGCCGCCCTTCGAAGAGCCGGATGCGGCCAATCTCCGCAAAAGCCCCCATATCGCTCGGATTCAGCGATATCGCCAGCTGTAAGTCTTCCAAAGCCTCTTTGGTTCTGGACTGCGACGCTCGCAATGCTCCGCGGACAGCGTAGGCCGACGACATACGGTTATCGAGTCGCAATGCTGCGGCGATGAGAGGTTCCGCTTGTGAGACCACGTCCGCTACCGGAAGGTCATGGAACTGCCCTTGGTTGAGGAGCGCATAAGCGAGTTGCGTGTAGGCGGGCGCGAACTTCGGATCCGCAGTCAGTACCTGGCGGTACAAGTCAATTGCGCGATCGCTCCCCTCGGGTACCTGCTGGGAGTAATACCGCGCCAGCAAGTAAAGTTGGTACGCTTGCGAATCCGAAGTGCGCCTTGCCGCAAGCTGACGCTCGGCATCCTCCGTGAGCCGTACCTGCAATGTCTCCGCCACCGAACGCGAAATATCTTCTTGCACTTTGATCGCGTCCTCGATGGGCCGGTCGAAGTTCTCCGACCAGAGGTGATAGCCGTTGCGGGCGTCGATTAGCTGCACGGTCACCCGCATGTGATCGCCCGAGCGTCGCATGGAGCCCTCAAGAATGTGGCTCGTGTCCAGCGCCTTGCCGATCTTTCTCACATCCTCGCTGCCGCGGAAGGCGAACGCCGAGGTGCGAGCCACAACGCGCAGGGTGGGGATCTGCGCCAGCCAGCTGGAGAGTTCCTCGGTGAGGCCGTCGCAGAACGACTGATCGGCTTTCTCGGCAGTCATGTCAATGAACGGCAACACCACGATCGAGTTAGCGGATGGCGCACGCGTGAAAATCGTACTCTTCCAGATCAACACACCCGCAACGGCAATGCCTATCAGCAATGTTGCCAGCAGGGCGATCGGGATCAGCTTGCGGATTCGAAGAGTCGGCTCCGCCGCAATGGGTGCAACCGGGACGGTTGCAACCCCAACAGGCGCGGTCACAGCCGACAGCGGGACGCTCGGCGGATCGAGACGTCGGACTGGGGCGACGAGCCGATAGCCCCTGCGCGGAACGGTGGCGATGTAGGTCGGTTCCGGGTCGGTGTCGCCCAGCAGCTTGCGCAATTGAGAGACCGCTTGGTACACGGAGGCGGAGCCGACGACCACGCCCGCCCAGACTTCCGTCAGCAGCTTGTCGACGCTGACGACTTCACCGGCGGAATTTGCCAGGCACATAAGCAGCCGCGTGGTGCGCGGCTCGAGCTTGTGCGTTTCGGTGCCCCTGGAAATGCTGTCGAGCGACGGAGTGACGATCCACTCGCCGATCTGCACCGCGCCGTCCAAATTCCCTGCCGGCATCGCCGCCTCCTCGCGCCGAGTATAAGGCTTACCTACATCTGCTATGCTGATTCCCAGCGTTTTGGGGGATGGCATGCAAAAAAATATCGCACTTTGCTTCGCTTTGGCGGCACTGATGTTCGTGAGCATGACGCCTGTGAGCGCGAAGCCCGGCAATTCCAAGGACTTGTGGGACCGCGTCGAGCATCACTATGCCGACTCGAACGGCGTGAAGATTCATTACGTCGCGCTGGGCAAGGGTCCTTTGATCGTCATGATCCATGGCTTTCCGGACTTCTGGTATACCTGGCGCAATCAAATGGAAGCCTTGAGCGCGCACTATCGCGTCGTCGCGGTGGATCAGCGCGGCTACGACCTCTCCGATAAGCCGAGCGGCGTCGAGCAGTACGCGATGCCCCTGCTGGTGGGCGATATCGGCGCCGTCATCAAGGCCGAAGGCCGATCAAGCGCCGTGATCGTCGGGCACGATTGGGGCGGCGCCGTGGCCTGGACATTGGCGATGACGCATCCGGAATGGATCCAGGCTTTGGTGATCCTGAACCTGCCGCATCCCAATGGCATCCAGCGGGAGATCAAAAACAATCCGCAGCAGCGCAAAAACAGCGAGTACGCGTTCAATTTTCAGAAACCCGGCGCGGAAAAAAACTTGACCGCGGAACGGTTGGCGGGCTGGGTCAAGGATGATGCCGCACGCGTGCACTACATTGATGCCTTCAATAAGTCAGATTTCGAAGCGATGCTGAACTACTACCGCGCCAACTATCCGCGGCCCGACGCACCCGCCGACGCTCCCGCGCCGCCGTTGCCCAAGGTCTCGGTGCCCGTTCTGGAGTTTCATGGTCTCGGCGATCAGGCGCTGCTGCCGGGTGCGCTCAGCGGAACCTGGGAATGGGTGGACAAGGATTTCACGCTGGTCACCATTCCCGGCGCCGGGCATTTCGTGCAACAGGATGCATCCGATCTCGTGACCTCGACCATGAGCGACTGGCTGGCGCGGCGAATTCACTGAGCGGCATCCCGCGTCTCGATCAGCGCTTGGCTTCGAGTTGCTCCTTGAGAAACGCCAGGGTGCGCTCGAGCGCTTCGCGAGTCGGCTGTCCGGCCTCGTCGATCAGGTGATTGGTGAGCATGCTGTGCGCCGGCTTGGGGCCTTTGGGATTGGCGTGTTTCTCGTCGATCTCGATTGCTTCGAATGCGTCGCCGAATTCGCGGCGCAAGCGGGCGAATCGTTCGCCCGGACACATGGGATCCTGGATGAATCGCAGGCCCAGAATGCGCGCGCCGTCATCGTCGATTTTCGCGTGCGCCGCCTGAATTTCCTCTGGCGAGACATGCAGTGCGCCGCGCCGCGATCGGGTGAGCGCAAAGGGCAGCGACGGTTGCGCCAGGACCGGCGCCAGCACAGGTGCATTGAGCATCATCGCCAGGGCGAAATTACCCGTGAAGCACATGCCGATCGCCCCGACGCCGCGGCCACCGCATTCTGCATGAGCATGGCGCGCCAGCGCCCGCAGCCAGTCGACGATGGGGCTCGATTGATTGGATGCCAGTGCGCGAAATTCCCGGCTGATGCACGCTTTCAAAATGACGCGTATCGCGTAACCGGCTTCCGGAGGCCGCATCGGCTCGCCGAACAGCAAGGGCATGTACACGGTGTAGCCCGAATCGATCACCTTTTGTGAAAAACGTGCCACTGCGGGAGTGATACCGGGAATTTCCGACATGATGATGACCGCCGGGCCGGCGCCGGCTTTATAGACGCAGCGCGCCTCGCCTTCGAATTCCAAGCTCTGCGACTCGAATCCCGGAATGTCCAATACGGCATCCTCTTTTCGCAATCCCTCCAGTGTATCCTAGTCGTTCTCCCCTTAAGGATTAAGCGATGAAGAATCACATTACTGTCGCGGCACCGCTCTTTGCAGCAACTTGTTTGACCCTGCTCTGCGCCTGCCAGAAACCCCCCGCGGTTCAGGCGCCGGCGCCCGCACTGCCCGCCCCTCTGGTTTCAGGAATCGACCTTGCCGGCATGGACACCGCTGTTCGCGCCCAGGACGATTTCTACAAGTACGCCAACGGCAAGTGGCTCGCGACCACGCAGATTCCTGCCGACCTTTCCGACTACGGTACGTTCTACATGATCTACCTGCGCACCCAGGATCGGCTGCGAGGTCTGCTCGAGGATTCAGCCAAGGCAGCGGCGGACAATGGCGCCGCGGATGGGCGGCGCAAAATCGGCGATCTTTACTTGAGTTTCATGGACGAGGCCACACTGGAACAATTGGGTCTGAAGCCCTTGAACGAGGAATTCGCGCTCATTGAAGCCGTCCAGGACAAGGCGGCCGCCGCCGCGCTCATGGGCACGCTGGGCAAGCACCTGAGCTCATTTTTTGTCTCTCAATCGACCCTGCCAATTCAAGTCGCCGTGCATCAGGACAATAAGGATTCCACCCGCTATGTCGCCGACATCGAGCAAGCGGGCTTGGGACTGCCGGACCGGGATTACTACTTGAAAGACGACGATGCCAAGCTCAAGCAGATCCGCGATCAATATCGGCAGCACATCGAAAAGATGATGAGCATGGCCGGAGACAAAAACTCTGCAAAAGAAGCGCAGGATCTTGTGGCGTTGGAAACGGACATGGCGAAAATCCAATGGACCAAGGTGGCGCTTCGCGATCCGATCAAGACCTATAACAAAGTCGAGCTCTCGAAACTGCCAGGGCTCGCCCCGGGCTTCGACTGGGCCGGCTTCGTCAAGGCCGCCGATATCGACGGCAAGACCGATTACGTCATCGTCGGGCAGCCCACCTATCTCAGCGCTTTCGCCAAACTCTTTGCGCGCACGCCGCTGCCGCTTTGGAAGTCCTACCTGCGCTGGCATGTACTGAACGACTACGCTTCGCTGCTGAATAAAGCTGCGGTGGATGAGAACTTCGCGTTCAAAGGGACCGCCTTGCTCGGTACGCCTGAAAACCGGGCGCGCTGGAAACGAGCAGCCAGCGTGGTGGACGATGCACTGGGCGAGAGCCTGGGCAAACTCTATGTGGATCGGTATTTTCCACCGCAGGACAAGGCGCGCGTCGAGGAGCTGGTGAAGAACCTGCTCAGTGCATTTGCGCAGAACATCGATTCGCTGGACTGGATGGGCCCCGAGACAAAGAAGCAGGCCCACGCGAAGCTCGCCAAGATCGCGGTAAGAATCGGCTATCCCAATAAATGGCGCGATTACTCTTCGCTGGTGATCGCCAAGGACGATCTCGTCGGCAACGTCCGCCGTGCGCGCGCCTTCGAGTACGCGCGCAACATCAATAAGCTCAAGGAACCGATCGACCGCGGCGAGTGGGACATGACGCCGCAGACCGTGAATGCCGACTACAACCCTGAACTCAATGCGATCACCTTTCCGGCCGCGATCTTGCAGAGTCCGTTCTTCAATCCACAGGCCGACGATGCAGCAAACTATGGTGCGATTGGCGCCGTTATCGGTCACGAAATCAGCCACGCCTTCGATGATCAGGGCGCGCAGTTCGATGGCGACGGCAACCTCAAGGAATGGTGGACCAAGGAGGATCACGACAAGTTTGCCGCCAAGAGCAAGGCGCTCGTCTCACAGTACAACGCGTATAGCCCGCTTGCCGGGTACAACGTCAACGGGGAGCTGACCTTGGGCGAGAACATCGGCGACAACTCAGGTCTGGCCGTCGCCTACAAGGCCTATGTCATCTCGCTGGGCGGCAAACCGGCCGCCGTGCTCGACGGCATGACCGGCGACCAACGCTTCTACGTCTCCTTTGCACAGGCCTGGCGCGATAAGCGGCGCGACAACTACATCGTCGCGCTGATCAAGGCCGATCCGCATTCTCCGCCCGAATTTCGCGGCAACGGTACAGTGGCGAATCAACCCGCCTTTTACAGTGCCTTCGACGTCAAGCCCGGCGACAAAATGTACTTGAGCCCGGAGCAGCGCGTGATCATGTGGTAGCGCTGCTCAGGGCGGACTCGATACTGCGGCGGGGACTGGCGGGCGCCGGCCAAGTCGGCCGGCCGATTCGAAATGCGAAGGTGGCGCTCCAGTCGGAATCGCCGCAGAAGCGTGCGAGCGTTTTGGCGGAGGCTGCAGGCTTGCCCAGCTGCAGTTCCCGATCCACGCATTCCGGCAACTGATTCAAGGGCTGCATGCCCAGCCCCAGCAAGGTCCCTTGCAGATGGAGGCGTTGCCACAATCGGCCGGCGCGTAAGCTTTGATCGCGGTCATATAGATCGTGAACCGTGATCAAGCCGATCACCGGCCGAGTGCCGAGCTGCGCATCGCGCGTCTGACTGATCCAATGGCGGTGAGAACTCTCGGGAGACGGCGAGGGCATGAGCCGCGCGAAAGACAGGACCATCGGCGAGAGCCCGGCGCAATACAGCGTCGGCCCGTCGCGATGCTGCGCGATCTCCTGGTCGGTGCCGCGAAACCAATGATCGCTGTCGGCGATCATGGCGGCGTCGGCCACGATGGATTCCGTGGCTGCCACCGTCGCTTGGGCAAAGTCGCGGCGTGCACCAGGATCGGTGATCCAGACCAAACGCGCCGCGCCATCGCCGGCCAGGGCTTGCAGCGAAGCGAGCGCTTCATTGGGAACGCTTCGACCGCCTTGATAAGGGCTTCGATTCGTATGCCGATGAGGAATGGCCGCCACCAGCGGCGAGATCTCAACGCTCCCCGGCGTCAATCCAATGCTTGCCGCGTTCCCATCGAGCGTCGAGGGTTGCAGCAACGATCCGCCGGCGATGCGGATCGGCGCGGCGTAACCCAATGATCGCGCCATCAACGCGGCATTTTCCAGCGCGCAACCCAAACTTAAGTGCATTTCGCGGCGGAAGGGATCCATGCCGCCTAAGTTGCGCTCGAGGTCGGCGCCTATCTCGATGCCATCGGTGCCGGGGTGAAATTTCCAGGGCTGGGTGTCGTGAGCGTTGGCTGCCAAAACGGCAGCGTGAACGACCGACAGCGCAGATCGTGGCGCGTCGGCGCTAAAGGAAGTCCACGGTTCATAGGCATCATCGAGGACCTGCGCCGCGGTGATGCACGGAGCAGCGCTCAGCGCGGCAACACTCGCGCCGGCACCGGCCAGAAGAAAGTGCCGCCGACTAAGCGTTCTCATGCTGCAAGCCTCGAGTCGACATCGAGCGCCGATTCGCGTTGCCGAGGGTGGCATCGAGCGCCGCTTCGATCGGCGTGTGCGGTTCCGGGCCGATGTGGGCGCGAAGCTTCGCGTTGTCCATTTGCATCGGCACCTGCCAGAGGTAGCGCATTTCCAGCATCTCTCGGCATGTCTCGACAAACGGCGCGGCCAGAGCAATCGCCCACCATGGGAAGGATTTGATGCGACGCGGGTCCATGCCGCGCGAGCGGCAGACCAGTTCGGGGAGTCTCTCTCCCTGCTCGAACCAGTGGCCGCGAAAATGAAACACCTCATAATCGTTCATCGGCCGCTCGCTTTCGATCAATCGCACCACGGTCTCGGCGAGATCCGGCAGGTAGGCCCAGGAATGCCCGACCCCGGGAGTTCCCGGATTGAAGACGATCCGCGGGCGGCTGCCGGGGAACAGCATTCCCCGAGCGAGCCAGCTGTTGCCGGCCCCGGGACCGAAGAAATCCCCTGCGCGCACGACGATGGAGCGCACGCCGTACAGGCTGGCCTTTTGCAAGCGCAATTCCATCTCGGCGCGCACCTGGCCTTTGCGCGTGTTGGGTATTTGCGTAGAGTTCTCGCGCAGCAGATGCGCGTCGGGCCCGAAGTTGTAAACCGTGGCCGGCATCAAAATGCGCGCGTTGCTGAATTTCGCCGCGGCAATGCTGTTGTCCAGCATGGGCAAGGCTAAGCCGCGCCAATTGCGGTAGTTCGGTGGGTTTGCAGCATGCACGATGAGCGACGTACCGCGTGCAGCGTCGATCACATCGTTCAACTGCATGGCATCGCCCTTCACCCACTGAACGGTCTTGGGCAGAGAGAGCGATTTCAAGGCGGCATCGGGGTTGCGATGCAGCGCCCGCACCTCCCAGCCGCGCCCCATGAGCGCCGCCGCCACTTCACGGCCCAAGCTGCCGGTGATTCCGATGACCAGTGCGACTCGATAGATGTTTTGCATGATCGCCTCCTTAAGTGGAGGCCATTGTTGCAAAGGGCGGCGCTAAAGAAAATTGTGTATTCGCAAAGATCTGCTATAAATAAATGCATGGCTATCGTCGAGCCCGGCTGGGACTTGTACCGCTCATTTCTGGCAGTGCTGCGTTTGCGAAGCCTGTCGGCCGCCGGCCGATCCATGGGGTTGACCCAACCGACGGTCGGCAGACATATCGCGCTGCTGCAGGAATCCATGGGCGGCCGCGTGCTCTTCACCCGTTCACCATCAGGTCTGCTGCCCACTGCGGCCGCGCTCGAGCTCCGGCCTCATGCGGAAGCCATGGCGGCGGCGGCAGCGGCGTTCATGCGCACGGGATCCGCCAACCCGGAGGAAGGGGCCGGCGTGGTACGCATCGCGGCGGCGGATATCGTGGGGGTTGAGATCCTACCCGCCATCTTGAGCGAATTTCGCTCGAATAATCCCTCGACGGTCATCGAACTGACAACCTCCAATGAAATAGCCGACCTGCTGCGGCGGGATGCCGACATCGCGGTTCGCATGGTGCGTCCCCAGCAAAAAGCGCTGCTGGCGAAACGCGCGGGCAAGGTTGCCCTCGGGTTTTATGCGCATCGCCAGTATCTCGAGCGCCATGGATACCCGGAGAGCTTGGAAGACCTCCGGCGCCATGCGCTGATCGGCTTCGATCGCGCGCTGCCGTTCGCCAACCTGCTCAAGGCGCTGCCGGTACCGGTCTCGCGGGAATGGTTCGCCTTTCGCTGCGACAACGATCTGGCGCAACTCGCAGCACTGCGTTCCGGCTTCGGCATCGGTATGTGCCAGACTCAACTCGCCAAACGCAATCCTGACTTGATGCCGCTGCTGCACAAACAGATCAAGATCGAAATAGAAATCTGGATCGTGATGCACAACGACTTGAGGCGTAGCTCACACATGCGCTCGATGTTCGATCACCTTGCGACCGGTTTTGCGCAATACGCCGCCGGTTCATGAGACCACCCTGCGAGGCGAGGCCAAGGAAGTACCCATGAGTCCGAGCGTGGCCGCGGCGGCCAGCCATAATCCGGGAACGGCTTGATTGCCGGTGGCATGGATCAAGTAGTGACAGATCGCCGGTGTGAAGCCGCCGAACACGGCCGTGGCCAGGCTGTAGGCCAACGCGAATCCCGTGGTCCGTATGTCGGCGGGCATGATCTCGGTGAGAAAGACGACCATGGCGCCGTTGTAGCTTCCATAGATGAAGGACATCCACAGCAGCACCGCCAGCAGCCGGCCGAAGGACGGCGAAGCAACCAACCACAGCATGGCCGGATAGGCTGTGACCAGCATGAGCAGCGTGCAGGCAAAGAGCAAGGGACGCCGTCCGACTCGGTCGGACAGGGCACCCATGACGGGCAGCCAGAATAGATTCGATGCACCCACGCACAGGGTGATGAGCAAGCTGTCGGAGCCCTTCAAGTGCAGGACTTCACTGCCGAAGGTCGGCGTGTAGGCCGTGATCATGTAGAAGGAGACCGTGGTGGTCGTCACCATCAGGGTCCCGATCAACACAATCTTGCCGTGTTCCTTGAGCGAGCCGAAGATTTGGGCGGTGCTGGGCCGGTGCCGGCGCGCGAGAAATTCGTCGGTCTCCTTAAGCGAGTACCTGAGCCAGAAGATCAAGGGAATGATGGCGCAGCCGATCAAGAGCGGCACTCGCCACCCCCACGCCGCCATCTGTTCGGGCAACAGGGCGCGGCCCAAAACCACGCCCACGAGCGCGGCGAACATGACGGCGACTTGCTGGCTGCCGGACTGCCAGCTCACGAAGAAGCCCTTGCGTCCGGGTGGGGCGATCTCCGACAGGTAGACCGAAACTCCACCGAGTTCCATGCCCGCCGAAAATCCCTGCAGCAGCCGGCCGAGCAGCACCAGCAGCGGCGCGAGCAGACCGATGCTGGCGTAGCCCGGCGTCAAGGCGATGGAGATCATGCCGATCGACATCAGTGCCAAGGTCAGCAGCAGGCCGGCGCGCCGCCCATGCCGATCGGTGTAGGCACCGAGCACAATGGCGCCCAAGGGGCGCATGAGGAATCCGGCGCCGAAGGTCATCAGCGACAGCATCAGCGATACGAAGCGATTGCCGCTGGGAAAGAAGGCGTTGCCGATGGCCGATGCGTAGTAGCCGAAGATCATGAAGTCGTACATCTCCAGGAAATTTCCGCTGGAGACGCGGACGATCGACCGGGCTGCGGATGCACGCATCGCATCGATCATGCGGAGGTTGCATGCCGTACGCAACCGCAGCGATGGCCATCGCAATTAAAATATGATCAAGTAGCGGCATGACAGATCAAGCGCGTCCATTGGTATCGCTCAAGTCCGCGGAGCTCGCCGCCGAGATCGACAGCCAAGGTGCGCAGCTTTATTCGCTCAAAGATGGCGCCGCGCGCGATCTTCTGTGGGATGGTGATCCTGCTGTGTGGGCGGGGCGCGCGCCGCTGCTGTTTCCCATCATCGGGGTACTGGCGGGCGGCAGCTACCGGATTGGTTCGAATGTCTATCATCTTCCGAGACACGGCTTTGCGCGCGGCAAGTTGTTTGCCGTCGAGAGCACCAATCCCACCAGCGCCGTCTTCAAATTGAGCGCCGACGAATCCACGCTGCAGGTCTATCCCTTCCGCTTCGAGTTGACGGTGCGCTTCGAGATCATCGGCCCCACCCTGTCGGTGGATACCCTGGTGCGCAACCAAGGCGACGAAGAGATGCCGGCGAGTTTCGGCTACCACCCCGCCTTTCGCTGGCCGTTACCGTTCGGCCAGCCGCGAGCGGCGCATTTCATCCAGTTCGAGGCGGATGAGCCCGCTCCCTATCGGCGCATCGATTCCGCCGGGCTGCTCAAGCCCGAGCGCTTCGATACGCCCATCGTGCGGCGGCGGCTCCCGCTGACCGATGCCCTGTTTCAGGAGGACGTGCTGATCTTCGATCAAATCAAAAGCCGATCCGTCGTCTACGGTGCCGATCAAGGACCGCGTCTTAGGGTGAATTACCCCGATTCGCCCTATTTAGGGCTATGGACCAAACCCGGAGCGCCGTTCATCTGCATCGAGCCCTGGCATGGCATCACGGACCCGGTGGGCTTTTCGGGTCAATTCGCGGATAAACCGGGCATGGCCAACCTGCGGGCCGGGGAGGCCCTTCATTCGCAAATGACGGTGACCTTGCTGGCCGTTTAGGGCGCCTGCCGTTCGCGACCTCGGGCGGCAATCCGCGCCGCCGCACAGCCTATTTGGCGCATTTCTCCCGGCCCGCCAGGCCATTATCTACAGTGTGCTCCGGTTCTTGAACTTAACGGGAGACATCCATGAAAACCCTTAGCAACTTGGCAGCCCTGACCCTCTCTTTGGTCCTGGGCTTGATTCCCTTTGCCATTATCGCGGCCGATGATTATGTCGCCGCGCAGCCCGCAATCGTGCAGGCCCAGTAGTTGTACTGCACGATGCACTTGGCACGGAACAGCGATAAACTCGCGCAATGCATAAAGTAAGCTTCGAGAAGGGGCCCGCGGGGGCTGACAGCTCCTTCTCGCCGTTCGACGGCACCAACGACTCGGTGATCGATTTCCTGAGGCGCCGGTTGCCGATGACGCTGGCGATCAATACGGTGATCGCGCTGCTCATCGCGTTATTGCTGCATTCCTGGGATGAGGTCATCCCGAATCTGGTCGTTGCCTACTGCATCGGCCTCACCATACTCGCACTGGTCGCTTCCGTGCGCTGCACCGTGATGCAGCGCTTCCGCGGCCGGGTGCAAATGCGTTTCATCATCTACTTTGCGCTGATCGTGGCCGGCGCCATCGGCGGCGAATCCCTGTCGCGACTTTTCTTGCGCGGCGGTCCGGGCGCCACCATGAATCTGCACGAAAGCTACATCTGGATCGTGGCAGTGGTCTTTTCGCTGGTCGCGGGCAGCATCGCTCTTTTCATCAACTTCAGCTGGGTCAAGCTGGCGCAAAGCAGGCGCGATGTGGAGCGCGCCGAACGCGCCGCGATTGAAGCGCAGCTGCGCGCCCTGCAGGCGCAGATCGAACCGCATTTTCTATTCAACACCCTCGCCAATCTCGATGCGCTCATCGCCGTGGATGCCGCGCAGGCCCGGGCCTTGCTGGCCAACCTGATTCGCTACCTCAGAGCCGCGTTGACGCATGCGCGCAGCGAGGCGGCGACCTTGCAAACCGAGGTCGAGCTGCTCAAGGCCTACCTCGCCATCATGGGACTGCGCCTGCCGAATCGGCTGACCACGGAATTCGATTGCGATCCGGATTGCCTGCGGCTCAAATTTCCCGCGATGCTGCTGCAGCCGCTGGTGGAAAACGCCATCACCCACGGCATCGAGCCGGCGTGCGAGGGCGGCACCATCAAGGTCAGCGTGCGCTGCGCCGGCAACATGCTGATGCTGGCGGTCGACGATACCGGGATCGGTCTCGGCAATGCGCATACCGCGGGCACCGGCGCGGGCATACAGAATATTCGGGCGCGCTTGAAGTCCCTGTTCGGCGAATCCGCCCGACTGACGCTCGAATCGCGCGGACCGCACGGAACTCACGCCGGAATCGAAGTGCCGCTGGATTTGCTGTCCAGACCCGCGTGACGGAACAGCATAGCTTCATCATTGCCGAAGACGAACCGCTGCTGGCGCGCACACTTGCTGACCAGCTCGCAACACATTGGCCTGGCGCGCGCTGCTTAGGCTTAGCCGCCAATGGCATTGAAGCACTGAAGCTGGCGGAGCATTTCTCGCCCGATGTGGCGTTTCTGGACGTGCGCATGCCGCAGCTCGACGGGCTCGAGACCGCGCGCCAGCTTTGCCTGAAAGAAAAACCGCCGATCATCGTGTTCGTCACGGCCTACGATGCCTATGCACTCGATGCCTTCGACACCGCGGCGCTGGACTACCTGCTGAAGCCGGTGGAGGTCGCGCGCCTGGCCAAGTGCATCGAGCGGCTATCGAATCAGCTGAACCGCGGCGCGGGCGACCCCTCGGCCGGTGACATGGCCAGCCGCATCGCGGAGTTGCTGGGCGGACCGGGGGCCGGACGCAAGGAGAAGATGCGCTTCGTGCGCGCCGGCGCGGGCACGACGGTCAAGCTGATCCCGGTGGGCGAGATTCTGTGGTTCGAAGCCGAGGACAAGTACATCACTGTGGCGACCCGCGAGGGTGACAGCATCATCCGCATGCCCTTAAGAGAGTTGCTGGAAGAACTCGACGCGGAAGTGTTCTGGCAGGTGCACCGCGGTACCGTGGTGAACTCGCAGCACATCCTGCATGCCCGGCGCGACGATCTCGGGCATCTCGCCTTGTGCATGAAAGGCCGCAAGGACGAGATCCCGGTGAGCCGTCAGTTTGCGCACCTGTTCAAGCAGATGTAATTCATCGTGCGCGAGATCCTTCTCGCGCGGCGCTGATCGATCGCCCTAGCGCGCCGCTTTTTCAGCCAATGCCTCGTCGGAGCAGCCAGCCGGCGCATTCACCGGATTGCACCGGGCTACGGCTCCCTTCGGCAGACTGACCGAATATCCCGACCATTCCGCGGGCTCCGACGCCGGGTAGTCGGTGCTCAAGAATTGCGCGCCGCTGGCCAAGGCCAAGTCGCGCCGACTCGTGTCGTTGCTTCGCCCTTGCTTGGTATCCGCATCGGTGCGTGTGCGGACCAGGTAGCCCTTGCGCACCAGCGCCGCGATTTCTTCCTGGGATCCGTCATTTTCCTCGGTGAACGCAGCGTCGGCCTGACCCGGTTCGGCATTGGTGAAAATGAGCCGGCCGCGCAGCGCGGGGTGGCCCTCGAGATACACAGGACCCACCGGTCGTTGATCCATGAGAAATAGGACTTTGCCGCGCGCCGCGGCCAGCGTCGGCCATTCGCCCGCGAGCACCGCTTCTTCGAGCGTTGCATGCTTTCCCCGCACCTGGTCGGGCGTGATCATCTCGCTTTCCTTGAATACGCCGCGAATCTCCGCGTCCAGGGCATCGAAGGTCGTGGTGGTGTATTTCTCGGGGCTGCGCGCGTGGTACTTCGGGGGCAGATCGTCTTGCTTGGTCTCGAGCAGAATGAAGATGGGAATGTGTTTCGGATGCGCGCGCGACCAGGCGCGCACGATTTGCAGGCAGGCAATGAGTTGCTGGCAGGTGCTGCGGTAGTCGATATCCTGGACGTGCATCACCTTGAAGCCCGGCCGCTTCATCAGCCCCTGGGGATCGAAATCCGGATCCTTCGGCAAATTCGCCGCCGTGACGTTATCCGGCCCCGCGGGATACGCGTAGCGGCCGCCCTCGCTGTCGGCGTAGATGTCGAGCTCGATCTGGCGCACGCCGGCGCTCAGCTGCTGATCCAAAGGGCGGTGCCGGTACTCGAGCGCTTGATATAGCTTCGGATTGTTCTCGCTCATCAGCTTTGCTTCGCTCGGCGCCAATCCCGCGTGATAGCTGTTATGCGTACCGATGAGCTGAATCTGATTCAGCTTGAGCGCTTCGTTCGCAGGCTGCGCCTCGCACACGCGGGAAGCGCCGCCCAAGCCGGCCGCGCACAGGGCGGCCGCAGAGAGGAAAATCGCGGGGTTCGATACCATGGCGACGGCTCCGGCCTAGTTCAGCGTATCGGCGAATAATTCGAACAAGCGTTCCCAGTGCCTTTCCGCCGCGGCCTTGTTGTACACGGGACGCTCGGGAAAAGCGAAGCCGTGGTGCGTGCCGGGATAGATCTCGACTTCTGCGTCGGCGTCCGTTTTTTTGAGTGCCTCGCGCAGCACATCGACCATCTCCATGGGTGCGTACGGATCGGTCTCGGCGCAGGCGAAATACAGGCGCGCATCCGTTTGCTGCGGGCCTAAGTGCGGGCTGTCAGGCTTGTCCGTCACCAGGGCCACGCCGTAGATGGAGGCCGCGGCATGCACCCTCGGATCAAGCATGGCCGCGTTGATGGCGTACTGTCCGCTCATGCAGTAACCGACACAGCCAATGGAGTCCGTTGATGCGGCGGGATCCTGGGTTGCAAAGGCCAGCAACGCTTCGGTGTCCTGCATCACCATGGGTATGCGTAGAGTCGTCATGAGCGCCAAGGCCTTTTGCCGGGTGGCGATGTTCGCCTCGCCCACCACCGAGCCGAGTTCTTCGACTCCGGAGCGGTAGTAGAGATTCGGCAGCATCACGTAGTAGCCCACGCAACTCAAGCGGCGCGCCATATCGCGCAGCCCTTCGCGTATGCCGGGGGCGTCCATGAAAAATAGAATCACGGGATGCGGACCGTGGCGTTCGGGATGGCAGATGAAAGTGCTCATCTTCCCGTCCTGGGTGACGATTTCGATTTGCCGCTCGATCATGGCAACCCTACTCCTGCCCGCCGGCGCCGACGGCGACCCAGGCGAGATCCGAGTTCGATACGGATTCGACTTTGAAATTCTTGACGGCGGCCGCCATGCGCGTCAGCGCTTGCGCCAGCGGCATGGGCGGTTTGGTATCGCCCTTTTTCGCTTTGTGAAATCGCACCGGATTGATGCGCGCCACCACGTAATTGCGCAGGTAGGGCGATTTGAAACCGCGCTTCTGCAGGGTCTCGATGATGCGCTTGGTCCCGGCATCGATCTGCAGCAGGCGTGCCGCATACCCTTCGCGTTCGCGCAAGCTCGCGGCCAGCGTGCGGTCGCTGAAGCGGTCCACTTTCTTCAAGAAGGAATTATAAGCGCCTCCCGCGAAACGCGATGATTTCTCGTAGACGATACCGAGCGTCAACAGTTCGGCGGATTCGAACTCCGCGTTAAACTGTGATTCCTTCGCCGTCCCCTGCCGCTTGGCCAGGCTGCGCGCCATGCGTATGACTTCCAGGCTGCGGTCGCGCAGGTTGTGCGCCTTCTCGGTGTTGAGCGCCAGGATGCGATAAGCCAGCGTTTCGTCGGGCGAGATCAGCGCGGTGATTTGCTTCAAGCCGAGCATCTTTCCCGCCGCCAGGCGGTGCCGACCATTGGGTGTCCATAGGCGTCCGTCCTCTCCGCGCACCACAATGAGCGGATCTAGAAACGCCGCGGTCTCATCGATTTTCAGCGCCAGGCGCTTCGCGTGCGTCGGCGAGAGGTCGCGCTGAAAAGGTGTGGGCTGCACGGCGCTCAAGGGGAGCGATGCGAGAACGAGCGCTCTGCCGCCCAAAGGGTCGCGATACGCGCCGATGGGCGCGCCGCCCGCGTTCCGAACCAGAGCGACCACGCCGGCAATTTCGGTGCTGTCCAAGGCAATGGCGACCTCGGCGGCCTCCAGTCCGCGTGCACCGCGCGCCGGCGCCAATTTCCCGCGGCTTCGCTTCATGGCGCCCCCGGTACGTGCCTTAGCGGTCTTCGTCTTGGCTTTTGCAGTGCCCATGCGAACCTCTCAATACCGTTCAAGGCGGAAACGCCGATTCATATCTTATTGTATTTTAAGGACTTTTGGTTCTCAATGCGCCTGTGTGCTGCCTTCAGTCCTACGACATCTCTGGGCCGAATTCACTTGAAACGCCGCCCTATTGTTTCTAGGCTAGTTATCAGGCTACATCACAAAGCGTAAGCAATCGAAGGTGTTGCGCGCGTTTATTCATTAGAATCGGAAAGAATCGCACCTAAGAGCTTTTTAAGGGACTGACAATGGCTACACCGGCTCGATCAATTGCTTCGCTGACGATCTCTTTCGGGCTCGTCGCGATCCCCGTCAAACTTTACTCGGCAACGATCTCGTCTGAGCGCATCTCGTTCAACCTGCTGCGCCAAAAGGACGGCTCGCGCGTGAAGCAGCAATACGTTGCGGTCAATGACGGCAAGCTGGTGGAACGCTCCGAAATGGTCAAGGGCTATGAGTTTGCCAAAGACCAGTACGTCATGTTCAGTCCCGACGAATTGAAGGCGCTGGAAGATACCACCAGCCACGCCATCGACATCGGCCAGTTCGTGCCGCTCGAGTCGGTGGATCCGCTTTATTTTGACGGCACTTATTATTTGGCGCCGGACAAGGGTGCGGCGAAGCCCTACACGCTGCTGGCCACGGCGCTGCGCAAGGCGGGCCAGTGCGCCGTGGGCCGCTGGATATCGCGCGGCAAGGAACACATCGTCGTCATCCGTCCCATCGAAGACGGTCTTGCGATGCATCAGCTGCATTTCAAGGCGGAGGTTCGCGATCTGAAGGATTTGGGAATCGAGCCGGCGACGGTGTCGGAGCCGGAATTGAAGCTGGCGGCGCAGCTCATCGATCACCTGGCGGCGAAGCGCTTCGATCCCAATGAGTTTGCCGATGAACATCGCGCCCGCGTGCAGGCGGCGATCGAGAAGAAAATAGAGGGCAAGGAAGTTTCTCTCGCCGAGGGCCCGGTCACGTCCAAGGGCGGCAATGTCATCGACCTGATGGAAGCGTTGCGGGCGAGCATCGATGCGCGCGGCGCGAAGGCTCCCGATCTGAAGGAGCGCAAGGCGCCGAAGCGCGCCGCGGCGAGCAACGGATCGCGCAAGTCCGCTCGACGATGAAATGCATGCCTATGACTCGAAAGACCTGGAACGGTTATTCGGCTTGCCGGCCTCGGCGGTTCGGGCGCTAGCGCGCGCCGGCAACATCCAACCCATCCGCCGCGCCGGGCGGCTGCACTACTCCTTTCACGACCTTGTGGTGCTGCGCACGGCCAGTGCGCTGCGCACCGCCAAGATCTCCTCGCAGCGGATCAATCGCACCCTGCAAGAACTGCGTGCGGCGCTCCCGGCCGGATCCGCGCTGAATAAAATCTCTTTGACGGCGCTGGGCAATCGCATCGCCATCCGCGAGGGCGCCTCGCTGCGCGAATCCGAGTCGGGCCAGTATGCGCTGGCCCTGGAGATCGTCGAGGAGAAGGGCCGTTTGCACGTGATCAGTCATTCCAAGGCCGCGGCCTTCGATACGCTCCCCGATGCATCCGCCGACGAAATGTACGATAGCGCGATGGCGCTCGAGGACAAGGACGCCAAAGATGCCATGAGCGCTTACGAGGCCTGCCTTGAAATCGATCCCGATCACGTCGAGGCGCGCATCAACCTCGGCAGGCTTCTGCACATGGAAGGCCGTCTCGCGGACGCCGAGCGGACGTACCGAGGCACCACGCGCACCGAGCCTTTCCTCTCGTTCAACTTGGGCGTTCTGCTCGAGGATCTGGCGCGCGAGTCCGAGGCCATCCTTGCGTACCGGGACGCACTCGCCCTGGATCCACAGCTGGCCGACGCGCATTTCAATCTTGCGCGCCTATATGAGCGTGCGCACGATCCCAAAGCCTCACTGCGCCATCTGCTCGCGTACCGGCGCATGATGGATGCCTCAGGCGCCTGATCATGAAACCTGCGCTCAAGGATTACCGAGCCAAGCGCGATTTTTCCAAGACCGCGGAACCCTCCGGCGAACTCAAAGTGGCGCCCTCCCCGCGCCTGCGCTTCGTGGTGCAAAAGCACGCGGCCAGGGCATTGCATTACGACCTGCGGCTGGAGTGGAACGGCGTGTTCTTATCCTGGGCCGTGACGCGCGGACCCTCGCTCAACCCTGCGGAAAAACGGCTCGCCGTGGAAGTGGAGGATCACCCGCTCGACTACGGAGATTTTGAAGGCACGATTCCGGCGGGGCAGTACGGCGGCGGCACCGTGCAGCTTTGGGATCGCGGTTTCTGGACCCCGGAAGGCAACAAGACCACGGAAGCGGCACTTGAGGCAGGCGATCTGAAGTTCGCGCTGGAGGGCGAGAAGCTTCATGGTAGCTGGGTCTTGGTGCGCATGCGCGGCGACAAGTTCGGCGGCAAGCGCATCAACTGGCTGTTGATCAAGCACAAAGATGCGGCGTCGAAGGACGGCGACGAGGATGCGCTGCTCAAGAAGGACCGCTCCGTCGCATCGGGGCGCACCATGCAGCAAATTGCCCAGGGGAAGGGCAAGGGACCTGAGCCCTTCATGCTGGCCGCCGGCGAGCCCGCCCGTGCCGATGCCGTGTGGACCGGCAAGAGCGAAGGCGAATTCAAGCTGGCCGAATCCCAAGATTCCGCGGATGTCACCGAAACGCCTCAGCCTCGCAAGCCGGCCAAATCCGCCGCCGCGAAGCCAGCGATCGTGCGGACCATGCCTTCATTTGTCGAGCCGCAGTTGGCCAAGCTGTTGTCCCGGCCGCCGGATCTCCAAGGTTGGGGGCACGAGATCAAGCTCGACGGCTATCGTGCGCAGCTACGGATTGAAAATGGCCGCGCGACGATTCGCACCCGCCGCGGCCTGGACTGGACGACGCGCTTCGCGTCAATCGCCCAGGATGCGGCGAGCCTGCCCGACTGCCTCATCGATGGGGAAATCGTGGCGCTGGATGAGCGCCAACTGCCGAGCTTCGGCGCACTGCAGGCGGCGCTGGCGGCCGAGAATTCCGAGGACCTCGCCCTCTATGCGTTCGATCTTTTGTTCCAGAACAAGGAGGACTTGCGCGCGCTGCCGCTGCGAGAACGCAAGGCGCGCCTTGAAAAGCTTCTGGGCGCCCGAGACTCCACGCGCATTCGCTTCGTCGCGCATATTCAATCCAATGCCGAGGCCGTGCTGGCGTCGGCCTGCAAGATGGGACTGGAGGGCATCGTCTCGAAACGGCTCGACGCGCCGTATCGTTCCGGGCGCGGCGATAGCTGGGCCAAGACCAAGTGCCGCGCCGGACAGGAAGTGGTCTTGGGCGGCTGGACGTCCGAGGGCGGCAGCGTTCGCTCGCTTCTGGCCGGCGTCTATCGCGACGAGCGCTTCGTGTATGCGGGGCGCATCGGGACCGGATACGGACAGGCCGTGGCCAAAACTCTGTCGCCGAAGCTGGAAGAGCTCACGCGCTCCACCAGCCCCTTCGAGGGGGCCAATGCGCCGCCCAAGGAAAAAA
>DASXNX010000141.1:0-20964 GCA_036494725.1 Steroidobacteraceae bacterium | reverse complement strand
GGCTGACGCAAGTCCTCCGGCCGGGCGCTCGCTGCCACGGCCGTCTTGATGGTGTGCGCGCGATCATGGGCGGAGATGCCGGTGGTAACGCCCTCGGCCGCTTCGATCGACAGCGTGAAATTCGTGCGATGCGTGGTATCGGTGTCGCTCACCATCAGCGGCAGTCGCAGCTGACGGCAGCGCTCGCGCGTCAGCGTCAGGCAGATGAGCCCGCGGCCGTAGCGGGCCATGAAATTCACATCCTCGGGCCGCACGCACTCAGCGGCCATGATCAAATCGCCCTCGTTCTCGCGGTCCTCATCGTCCATGATGACCGCCATCTTTCCGCGACGCAGATCCTCGAGAATTTCATCGATCGAATTGAATGCAGCCATGTACCCTCAATTTTCAGTCTTGGCCATGAGTCTTTCAAGGTATCGCGCCACCACGTCGATTTCGATGTTGACTTGATCGCCCGCCCGGATCCCGCCCAGGGTGGTCACGCTAAGCGTGTGCGGAATGATGTTGACGTCGAAGCGCGGTCCGTCGACGTTGTTCACCGTCAAACTGACGCCGTTGATGCAGACCGAACCCTTCGGCGCCACGAAGCGCGTCAACGACTGCGGCAGCTCGAACTGCAGCCGTCTGGAGCGCGCTTCCGGCTCGACCCGCGTGAGACTCGCCACGGCGTCGACGTGGCCGCTGACCATGTGGCCGCCGAGCGGATCGCCGGCGCGCAAGCTGGGTTCCAAATTCACCTGCGAGCCGACGCTCAACGTTCCCAGCGTCGTCTTGTTCAAGGTCTCGCGCGATACGTCCGCGCGAAACACGGCGCCTTCCCGGCTGGTCACCGTGAGACAGACTCCTTGCACGCAGACGCTGTCGCCCACGCCTAAGCGCGCCGGATCAAGACCCGCGGCGTCCACCGCCATTTCCAGATCGCCGCCCTTATGGGTCAGAGACGCCACCCGGCCCATGCTGAGTATGATTCCCGTGAACATTTAGGTCTTCTTCGGATTCAGAATGAGCCGCACATCGTGTCCGATACATTGTACTTCGTGAAATTCGAATTCGGGCAGCGGTTGCGATTGCTTGCCCAGCCGCAGATGCAGCAGGGGCGCCGCACTGCTCCCCAGCAGTTTGGGTGCGACGTACAAAACGAACTCATCGACCAGTCCCTTGGCGATAAACGCACCTGCCAGCGTCGGTCCGCACTCCAGCAGCAATTCGTTGACCTCCGCTTCGGCCAAGCGCTGCATCACGATGTCCAAATCCAGACCGCCCGCGGCGCGCGCTACCCGCTCGATCTTGAGGTCCTTCAGTGAGTCGCGCGGCGCGTCTTCAGCCGCGAATACCAGCGCGCCGTCGCCGTTGAATACCTTTGCGTCGCGCGCACATGTGAGCATGGTATCGAGCACCACGCGCAGCGGTTGCCGTATCCAAGGGCCATACGACAATCTCACGTTAAGCCGCGGATCATCCGCCCGCACGGTACCGGCCCCCGTGAGAACAGCCGAACTGCGAGCGCGCCAGGTCTGCACGTCGGCGCGGGATTCCTCGCCGCTGATCCACTCCTTTGCGCCGGTGGCGCTGGCCGTCCGCGCATCGAGGCTCATCGCCAGCTTCAAGCGTACAAAGGGCCGGCCTCGCTCGAAGCGCGAGAAAAATCCAATGTTGAGCCGGCGGGCCTGCGGCGCCAACTCGCCCACGATCACGGCGATTCCGGCCGCGCGCAACCGCCTAAGGCCGTTGCCCGCAACCAGCGGATTGGGGTCGGCACTGCTGCAAACGACGCGCGCCACGCCGGCGGCGATCAAGGCGTCGGCGCAGGGAGGTGTGCGGCCGGTGTGGCTGCATGGCTCGAGGGTGACATAGAGGGTGGCGCCCCGCGCGCGCGATCCTGCCGCGCGCAGCGCCAACGCCTCCGCGTGCGGCTCGCCGGCGCGCTCATGCCAGCCCTCGCCGAGCACCTGCTTCGAGTCCGCCACCACGCAGCCCACGCGCGGATTCGGATCCGTGGTGTACAAACCGCGCGCCGCCAACTCCAGCGCACGCGCCATGTGCGCCCGGTCCTGCGCTGAGAGATGCTCGCTCATTCTTCCTCGTCGCTCGCGGCGTCGGTCGGCAGCAGCGGAAGCTGATCCTTGCTGGGCTCACGGCGCCGTCGATGACGCCGCAGTTGATCGATTTCCGTTCTGAAGGCATCGAGATCCTGGAAGCTGCGGTAGACCGACGCGAAGCGCACATAGCCCACTTCATCCAGATGCCGTAATTCCTCCATCACCATCTCGCCGATTTTACGCGACGCGATCTCGCGCTCTCCCAAGCTGCGCAACTTGTGGCAAATTCGCGCAGCGGCGGCTTCGATTGCTTCGCGGGAAACGGGCCGCTTTTCCAGGGCCTTCGCCATTCCCGCGAGCATTTTCTTCTCATCGAAGGGCTCGCGGCTGCGATCGCCCTTCACCACGATGGGCAGCAGAAGTTCCGCAGTCTCAAAGGTCGTGAATCTTTCGGCACATGCGAGGCACTCGCGGCGACGGCGAATCTGCCGTCCTTCGCCGGCGAGGCGCGAATCGATGACCTTAGTCTCCGTGTGGCCGCAAAACGGGCAGTGCATCGGGACCACTCATCGTTATTGATACACCGGGAATCGCTTACAAATCGCAACGGCTTCGGCGCGGGCGCGTTCAATCGCGCGCTCATCGCCCATGTGATCGAGCACGTCGGCAATTAAATTGGAAAGCTGCTGCATCTCGGGTTCCTTGCAGCCGCGCGTCGTCACCGCGGGCGTGCCCAGGCGCAGTCCGCTGCTGATGGACGGGGGACGCGGATCATTGGGAACCGCGTTCTTGTTGACCGTCATGTGCGCAAGTCCCAGCGCGGCGTCGGCATCCTTGCCGGTGATGCCCTTGTCGATCAAGTCGAGAAGAAACAGATGATTGTCCGTGCCGCCGGAAACGATCTTGTAGCCCCGCTGCTGCAGCACCTTGCTCATCTCCCGGGCATTGGCGATGACCTGCGCAGAATAGCTCTTGAATTCGGGCTGCAGCGCTTCGAGAAAAGCCACCGCCTTGGCGGCGATCACGTGCATGAGCGGACCGCCCTGAATACCCGGAAACACCATCGAATTGAACTTCTTATGCAGATCCGCATGCGGGCGCGCCAGGATCAGGCCGCCGCGCGGACCACGCAGGGTTTTGTGGGTGGTGGTGGTCACGACGTCCGCGATCGGCACCGGATTGGGATACAGGCCGCAGGCCACCAGACCCGCGACATGTGCCATGTCCACGAAGAAGTACGCGCCCACCGAATCGGCGATGGCGCGAAAACGGGCCCAGTCGATGACCCGCGAATAAGCCGAAAATCCGGCGACGATCACCTTCGGCTTATGTTCAGCGGCAAGGCGTTCCACTTGGTCGTAGTCGATCAGGCCAGTCTCGGCGACGATTCCGTATTGAACCCCCTTGAAGAGCTTGCCGGAGAAATTGACCTTGGCGCCGTGCGTCAAGTGCCCGCCATGATCGAGGCTCATGCCGAGGATGGTGTCGCCGGGATTCAGCAGCGCGAAATAAACGGCGGCATTGGCCTGAGATCCCGAGTGGGGCTGTACATTCGCATAAGCGGCGCCGAACAGCTGCTTGGCGCGCTCGATCGCCAGATTCTCCGCGATATCGACGAACTCGCAGCCCCCGTAGTAACGCCTGCCGGGATAGCCTTCAGCATACTTGTTGGTCAGCACGGAGCCCTGCGCCTCCAGAACGCGCGGACTGGCGTAGTTCTCCGATGCGATGAGTTCGATATGATCCTCTTGGCGCTTACCCTCGCCTGCGATAGCTTCGCTAAGTTCAGGATCGAAGCCGGCAATGGCCATTTGGGCGCTAAACATGAACAAGTCTCCGAGGATAGCCGGTAATTGTAGCTCATAGGAGTTGGGTTCCCTAGCGCGGCAACCGCACCGTGACAAGCCTTGGCGAGTCGCGGATAATTCGCCGGTTCCCCGCGAATTCACGCGTGCTTCTACACAGGCAATAGATGGCTCAGTTCATTTACACCATGAACCGGGTTGGCAAGGTCGTGCCACCCAAGCGCATTATTTTGCGCGATATCAGCTTGAGTTTCTTTCCCGGCGCCAAGATCGGCGTGCTGGGACTGAATGGTTCCGGTAAATCGACGCTTTTGAAAATCATGTCCGGCGTCGATAAGGACATCGAGGGCGAGGCGCGGGCACAGGCCGGCATCAAGGTGGGCTACCTGCCCCAGGAACCGATACTCGATGAGTCCAAGAGCGTGCGCGAGGTGGTCGGCGAAGGCGTCGGCGAGGTGCAGAGCTTGATCGATCGCTTCAACACGATCAGCGACAAGTTCGCCGAGCCGATGTCCGATGATGAAATGAACAAGGCCCTGGAAGAGCAGGCCAAGCTGCAGGATGCGATTGATGCCGTCGGCGGCTGGGAGTTGGAGCGCAAGCTGGAGATAGCCGCGGATTCGCTGCGTCTGCCCCCCTGGGAGGCCCTAGTCGGCAAGCTGTCCGGCGGCGAGAAGCGGCGCGTCGCGCTCTGCCGGTTGCTGCTGTCCAAGCCCGACATGCTGCTGCTCGACGAGCCGACCAACCACCTTGATGCCGAATCGGTGGCGTGGCTGGAACATTTTCTGGAAGAGTATCCGAGCACGGTGATCGCGGTTACCCACGATCGCTACTTTCTGGACAATGTGGCGGAATGGATTCTGGAACTGGATCGCGGCCACGGCATACCGTGGCAGGGAAATTACTCGTCCTGGCTGGAACAGAAGGGGCAACGTCTGGCGCAGGAAGAGCGCCAGCAAGATGCGCTGGCCAAGACCCTGAAGCGCGAATTGGAGTGGGTACGCACCAATCCCAAGGCCCGGCAGGCAAAATCCAAGGCGCGCCTGCAGCGCTACGAGGAACTGGCCTCGCAAGAATTCCAAAAGCGCAACGAGACGAATGAAATCTACATTCCTCCCGGCGATCGCTTGGGCGACCTGGTCGTCGAATGCACGAAGGTTCGCAAGGCTTACGGCGATCGGTTGTTGATCGACTCGTTGAGCTTCAACCTGCCCGCGGGAGGCATTGTCGGCATCATCGGGCCCAATGGCGCCGGCAAGACCACATTGTTTCGCATGCTTTCGGGGATCGAGAAACCCGACAGCGGCGAGATCCGCCTGGGTCCGAGCGTCAAGCTGGCCTACGTCGATCAATCGCGCCAGGCGCTCAACGACAAGAACACCGTATGGCAGGAGATTTCCGGCGGCCTCGATTTGATCAAGGTGGGGAATTACGAAACTTCGTCCCGCGGCTATGTCGGCCGCTTCAATTTCAAGGGCGTGCAGCAGGGACAGATGATCGGCGAGCTGTCCGGCGGCGAACGCAACCGCGTGCATCTTGCGAAGGTGCTGAAGGCCGGCGGCAATGTCTTGTTGCTGGACGAGCCCACCAATGACCTGGATATCGAGACGCTGCGCGCTTTGGAAGATGCGCTGGCGGCGTTTCCCGGTTGCGCCGTGGTCATATCGCACGATCGCTGGTTCCTCGATCGCATCGCAACACATATCTTGGCATTCGAGGGCGATTCCCAGGTCTTCTGGTTTGAGGGCAACTACCAGGAATACGTCGAGGACTACAAGAAGCGCAAAGGCGAGGATGCGAGCCAACCGCATCGTATCCGCTACAAACCACTCACAGGCTGAGCACTATGAGCATGTACATCACGCCTCAAGATGAACTGCACGTCGAGTATCAGGGCATCGCCTTGAGCTGCCCGCATTGCCAGACTCTGACTCACCTGACCGCCGTGGCGGTGCCCAAATTCGAGGAGTTGAGCCGGCGCAAACCGAAGCACATCGGCGTCGTGTTTCGTTGCGATACCTGCGGCGAGCCGGTGTTCCTCAAGTTCGCCGCGAAAGCCTATACGGCATTGCGCGTGGAGCTCGGCGCGAATTACATCGAAATCGAGCGCGCGCGCGAAAATTTCCCGCTGACCTACCTGCCGGACGAAGCGGAGGGTTTGTTCAAGGAAGCGCTCAATTGCTACGCGAATTCCTGCTTCAACGCGTTCGGCTCGATGAGCCGCCGCACCGCGCAATCGCTATTTCGCGAGCTGGGCGAGCGCGGCAAATTGGAAATGTTCGACACCCTGCAGGAGACCCGGGTATTGGCGGAGCTCGACGACGATACCTTTGCGGTGCTGCGTACGGTACTGTTCGGCAGCGACAGCGATCCCTGGCCCAATCACCCCAGCCTGAACGCGGAGCGCGCCGGCATTCTCTTGGAAGTCATGCGCGATCTGCTGTACCAGACCTTCGTGCGCAAAGCGCGCTTGGTGCAAGCCATGACGTTTCGACGATTCGTCGCACCCAATCAGGCTGAGGCCGGCTAGCAACCTGGCCGACACAAAACAAGCCGACACAAACTAGCCGACAAACACCCGCGCATTTCGAAACAGCCGCATCCACCCACCGTCTTCCGACCACTCCTTGGGCGCCCAGGAGTTTTGAACGCTGCGAAATACCCTTTCCGGATGCGGCATCAATGAGGTGACGCGGCCGTCGGCAGTGCATAGACCGGCCAGGCCCAACGCGGATCCGTTTGGGTTGCAGGGATACTTTTCCGTGGGCTGATCGCGATGGTCCACATACTGCAGCGTTACCAGCCTCCGATCGATCAGCAAGCCCGCGTTCGAATGGGAGTCGAAATCGGCGCGCCCCTCGCCGTGCGCCACCGCGATCGGCAGAACCGAACCGTGCATGCCGCTGAACACGACGGAATGGGACTGCGGCACGCGCACCAGCGCCAGCCGCGCTTCATATTGTTCCGACCGGTTGCGCACGAAACGCGGCCAACGTTCGGCGCCGGGGATCAGATCTTTGAGCGCCGACAGCATCTGGCAGCCGTTGCACACGCCCAGCGTAAAAGTCGCCGAGCGGGCAAAGAAGGCGGTGAATTCGTCGCGGGCACGCGTATTGAACAGGATCGACTTGGCCCAGCCCTCGCCGGCGCCCAGCACGTCGCCGTAGGAAAATCCGCCGCAGGCGACCAGGCCATGAAACCGCGCCAGGCTGATGCGGCCCGACAGGATGTCGGTCATATGCAAGTCGTACGCGTCGAAACCGGCGCGCGTGAAGACCGCGGCCATCTCGGTATGGCTGTTGACTCCCTGTTCGCGCAACACGGCGATCGCGGGTCGCGCGCCGCTCGAGACAAAAGGCGCGGCGACATCGTCCTTCGGATCGTAGCTCAAGTTGCAATGCAGGCCCGGGTCGTCCGCATCCCCGAGCCGCGAATATTCCTCCAGCGCGCAATCGGGATTGTCGCGCAGTTGCTGCATGCGAAATGAAACTTCGCTCCAGCGGCGATGTAAATCTGCGCGCGATGCCGAATGGATGACGGCACCATTGGCGCGAATACTGATCTCGGATCCCTTGACCGGCTTGCCGATATCGCGAGTCAAGCGAGCCAATCCGTGGCGCGCCAAGACGGCGCGCGCCGCCTCGATCCGCGCCGCAGACACTTGGATGACCGCGCCGAGCTCTTCCGCAAAGCAGGCCCCGATGATATCCGGTTCCGAGGCCAATTCTATGCGCAGTCCGCAGTGCGCCGCGAATGCCATCTCCAGCACCGTGAGGAGCGTGCCGCCGTCCGAACGGTCATGGTAGGCGAGAATCAGTCCCTGATCTTTCAGCTCGCGAATGGCCCCAAAAAACGCGAGCAACAGGTTCGGGTCATCCAGGTCGGCGGGCGTTCCGCCGCCCTGCATCTGCACCTGCGCCCAGCACGAGCCGCCCAGGCGATTCTTGCCCGCGCCCAGATCGATCAGCAGCAGCCTGGTCGGCTGCGACAGGTCCAGCTGCGGCGTCAGGGTGGCGCGCGCATCTTCAACAGGGGCAAACGCTGAGATGATCAACGACACCGGCGCCACCACGGCGTGCGTGCCGCGTTCATCCTGCCATGCTGTCTTCATCGACAGGGAATCCTTGCCCACGGGAATCGTTATTCCAAGGGCTGTACACAATTCGACACCGACCGCACGCACGGTGGCGTACAAATCGGCGTCCTCCCCCGGCTCGCCGCAGGCGGCCATCCAGTTTGCGGACAAGCGAATGTCGGTCAAACGGCGTATATCGGCGGCGAGAATATTGGTGATCGCTTCGCCGACTGCCAGGCGGCCCGATGCGGGCGCATCCAGCACCGCCGCCGGCGCGCGTTCGCCCATCGCCATGGCTTCACCGCTGTATTCATGATAGCTACTCAAGGAAACCGCCACATCGGCGACCGGAACTTGCCAGGGTCCGACCATTTGATCGCGGCTGATCAAGCCGCTCACGGTGCGATCGCCGATGGTGATCAGGAATGACTTGTCGGCAATCGTGGGCAGGCACAGCAATCGGTCCAACGACTCGGCAACGCTCGAACCCTCGGTCGAGAGATTCGAGGAAATCCTGGGCATTGAACTCACATCGCGCGTCATGCGGGGCGGCTTGCCCAGCAGCACGTCGATCGGCATTGCCACGGGCGTGCCATGAAGCAGCGGATCGTCGACCCGCAGCAGTCCGTCCGCGGTTATCTCGCCCACCACGCCGAAGGGACAGCGCTCGCGTGCGCATAGCGCCGCGAATTGTTCGACTCTTCCGGGGACCAGCGCCAGCACGTAGCGCTCCTGCGCTTCATTGCACCAGATCTCCATGGGCGAGAGTTCCGACTCCGCGCTGGGAATCTTGCGCAAGTCGATCCGGCCGCCCCGATGGCTGTGCGCAATTGCCTCGGGCAACGCGTTCGAGAGGCCGCCCGCGCCCACGTCGTGAATCAACAGGATCGGATTCTCATCCCCCAAGGCAATGCACCGGTCGATGACCTCCTGGGCACGTCTTTGGATCTCAGCGTTGCCGCGCTGCACCGACGCGAAATCCAGATCGCTGGAGCTCTGGCCGCTGCCGACGGAGGATGCGGCGCCGCCGCCGAGGCCGATCAACATCGATGGTCCGCCGAGCACAATCAGCGCGGCACCCACCGTGACGTCCTTCTTTTCGACGTTTTGCCGCCTGATTGACCCTAAGCCGCCGGCGATCATGATGGGTTTGTGATAGCCGCGAATCACCGGGCCGCCGGCTTCTTGCGAGCGCTGCTCGTAGACTCGGAAATACCCGCAGGTGTTCGGCCGTCCAAATTCGTTGTTGAATGAAGCCGCGCCCACGGGCGCGGCAAGCATGATGTCGAGCGCGGAGGCGATTCGCTCCGGCTTGCCGTACTCGATTTCCCAGGGCTGGCGCATGCCGGGAAGCTTCAGGTTGGACACCGAGAAACCGGTCAATCCGGCCTTAGGCTTGGCGCCGACTCCCGTGGCGCCTTCGTCACGGATCTCCCCGCCGGATCCCGTCGCCGCGCCGGGAAATGGCGATATCGCCGTGGGGTGATTGTGGGTCTCCACCTTCAGCAGAATATCGAGCGGTTCAACCACACCCGCGTAACGCTGCGTTCGCGGATCGGCAAAAAATCGCGTGGCCCGGGCTCCTTCGATCACCGCCGCGTTGTCGCGGTAGGCGGACAGGACTCCGGCGGAATTATTGGCGTAGGTGGCGCGAATCATGGCGAACAAAGACTGCCGCATCGGCTCGCCGTCGATGATGTACTCGGCGTTGAAGATTTTGTGGCGGCAGTGTTCGGAATTCGCCTGCGCGAACATCATCAGTTCGGCATCCGTGGGATCGCGCCTGAGCACGCTGAAGGCCTGCACCAGGTAGTCGATCTCGTCGCCGGACAAGGCCAAGCCCCACTCTCGATTGGCGCACGCCAGCGCCTCGTGGCCATTGGCTCCCAATGCAACCGTGCGCAAGGCACGCGGCGCGGCCGAATGGAACAGACCCATGGGCTCGCGAGAATCAACCCACACCGACTCGGTCATGCGATCGTGCAGGACGACGGCCAGGCGTTTCAGTTCGTCCTCGGTGAGTACGGGCGAGCCGATGAAAAACAAGGTACCTCGTTCGATGCGAGTCACCGCGTTCAGACCGCAGACATGCGCAATGTCCGTAGCCTTGCTCGACCAGGGCGACTCGGTACCGACTCGGGGTGTGACCAAGATTTGTTGACCGGCGATTGCCGGGCGTTCCGCGCGCGGCCCGTAGGTCAGCAGTTTTTCCAGTACCTGGGTTTCCGGCGCGTTCAAGTCGCGGCAGGTTTCGACGAAGTGGATCCAGCAGGAGGCGACGGAGTGGACCCGTGGTTCCTGCAGTTTTAGCGCGCGCAGCAGCTGATCGAGACGAAATGGCGACAGCGCCGGCGCGCCAAACAGGCTAAACATGAATCATTTTACTAGAACGAGCCTACTTTCGTGCGCCGGTATCTCCGCCGGGGGTATAGATGGGCACGGGAAATTGCGCTACGTTGGATCCTTCCAGCGCGACGACCTTGCTAACCCCTTGTTTCTTGACTTCATCGATGCGCAGCACCGAATGCAGGGGCAGATAGGTTCGCTTTACATCGGTGAATTCCGCCTTTATCTTCTCCTCGCCTGGGTCGACGACCACGGTTGAGCGCTCCCCGAACACCAGTTCCTCGACCTCAATGAAGCCGAATAAGCTGCCGTGGCTTACCTTGCGGGCGTAGATCTCGTAGACCTTGCCTTGATTCACGAACTGAACTTTGAAAATGTGACTCGCTGCCATTTAGAAGGCTCCGACATTGTTAGTATTTCACCATATTATACCGGCACTTAGGAAAAACCCTTAAGCGCCGGAGGGATTGAATATGGCCTTGCGCTTACGCGTCGTTAGCGAGCACTCAACCCGCCTCGGGCCGCAATCCACGAAGGTCTTCGGCGTGCATGGCGGCACCATTGGCCGCGCGACCGACAATGAATGGATTCTACCCGACCCGGAGCGTTACCTGTCCGGGAAACATGCGCGCGTGGATTTCCGGGCCGGAACCTATGTACTGGTCGATACCAGTTCCAACGGGACATACGTCAACGGCGCGCAGGTGCCCCTGGGCAAGTATCACGATTACCCGCTCAAGGACGGCGACTACATCCGCTTGGGCGAGTATGAGCTTCTGGTCAGTATCGACAAGACCAACGACTTTCCGCCCGAAGATAGCGCGATTGTCGCTTACGACGGTCGGTCGCCCTCCTCCGCAGTTAAGAAGTCCACTGCCAATGACCTGGGAGCGGATCTCGACCTGAGCGAACTACTGGAACCCAGCGGCCTGTCGATCTCCGAATCCGGATCGCGCCCGCGCGATCTTTACGGGCAATCGATGCCGCGGCTGGAGCGCTCGCAAGTGCTTGACGATGCTCCGGCCACGCCCTGGCACATGATGACGCGGCCTCTGAAAGTCGAGGCGCCCAAGAGCGAGCCCAAGATCGAAGCCAAAACCGAACGGGAGTCGCTGCATGCCTCGATCCGTTCGCAGCCTCCCACGTTGTACGACAGCGATTTCGACGTCGGCTTGACCGCATTTTGCCGCGGCGCGGGCATCGACCCACGCTCAGTCACCTCTGAGGCCCGAGCTACGGCGCTGCAGCTCGCCGGACAATTGCTGCGCGAAGCGGTGACGGGATTGCTGGAGCTGAATCAAGTCCGCGGCGAGTTCCGTAATCGATTTCGAATCTCGCCGCCGCCGGCGGAAGGCCCCGAGTCGCCGCTCAACCTGTCGCGCGGAGTCGACGAGGCGCTGGTGCGGCTGTTGACCACCTTGTCGACGCGCGCCGGATCGGTTGAAGCGCTGCGCGATGCTTTCCGGGAACTCAAGGCGCAAAACAGCGCCATCGTGTCCGCGATGCGTGCCGCATTCGAAGAATTCTTGAACCGCGTCGATCCAAAGGAATTGGAGGAGCGAATCGAGCGGGCGGGCAAGCGCGGCGTGTTCGGCGGCCAAAGCAAAGCCAAGAATTGGGATTTCTACAGTGAAATGTTCGTCGGGATCGCGCAACGTCCGGCCGACGGGTTCCCGCATCTATTCATCGAAACCTTTGCCCGAGCCTATGAGGCTAAATTGAAGGCGTTGATGCAGCCGCGGCGATTGGGTGCCGCGCCCGATCCGGCCGCGGCGGCCGATGCCGGTCAATCGGTCGGCGATTCTTAAGAGGGACCGGTGCGGCTCCTAGTCGTTGAGGACGATGACATCGTCGCAGACGCCATAACCCGCGGATTGACGGCCGCCAACTACATCGTTCACCGGGTCACCAGCGCCGAGTCCGCTCAAGCCGCCTTGGCAGATGAGGAGTTCGCGCTCGCCGTGATCGATGTCGGATTGCCCGGCACCGACGGCCTGAGCTTGGTAAGACGCCTACGGAGCACCGGCAAGACGCTGCCTACTCTCATTCTCACGGCCCGCTGCACACTGGCCGACAAGGTCAAGGCGCTCGATCTCGGCGCGGACGATTTCATGAGCAAGCCTTTCGAGGCCGCGGAACTGGCCGCTCGCTGCCGGGCCTTGATGCGCCGTTCGAGCGGCGCGTTGAACGGCCTCATCCGGCTCAATCGATTGAGCGTCGATCTCGGGGGAAAGCGCCTCTGCATCGATGAATCGGAAATCGACTTGACCGCCCGCGAATGGGCCGTGCTCGAATGCCTGGTGCGGCGCATGGGCCTGATCGTCTCCAAGGATCGCTTGCAGCAAGCGGTGGCCAACCCCGATCATGACATCACCGCCAACGCGGTCGAAGTGCACATTTCGCGGCTGCGCGCCAAGCTTGGCGACGCGGCGATCATCCGTAGCTTGCGCGGTTTGGGGTATCGTCTGGAAGAAGCCAAACCCACGTGACTTCCTCCATCAGCCGCCGCCTGATCTTTTGGCTCGCGATACCGCTCTTGTTGATGGCGCTGTGCGGCGCCTTGGTGCATTACTTCAACAGCATCGCACCGGGCGTCATCAGCAGCGATCGTCGCTTGCGGCAAGCGGCGAACTCGTTGATGGCGCATGTTCTGATCAAGGATGGCCGCATCACTCTCGATGCCGATTCGAGCGGCAAGCCGCCGTTGCCCGCGCCCGAATCGATCAAGTACGCGCTGCGCGATATTCGGGGAGGGCTGCTTGCCGGCGACGCGCAGCTGCCGTTTGTGCCGCTGAACAATGAGACCAGCCAGCTGTTCGCCATGTCGCAAGTGGATCAGCGCAGCTTGCGCACGCTGACAACCCGATTCGATACTCGCGCCGGAGTCATATTCATCACGGCGGCGGACGCGCGTCCGGCGGCAGATTCCGCCGCGCGCTATGGATTCATGAGCACGCTGCTATGGGACTTTGTGCAGCTCGACGTGACCCTGGTCTTGGTCTGGGTGGGCATCCAGCTGGGGCTTCGTCCCGTCAAAAAGTTGCGCGACGAGATCGCCGAACGATCGCCTCTCGATTTACGCCCTATCGCCGAATCCTCGGTGCCCCGCGAAATTGCCCCCATCGCGGTCACGTTGAATCGACTGTTCGCGACGCTGCGCTCGGCGGCGCAGTCGCAGCAGCAATTCATTGCCAATACCGCGCATCAATTGCGCACGCCGATCACCGGCATGCAGGCGCAGCTCGATCTTCTGGCCGCCGAACCGGCGGCGTTGCCGGTCAAGGACCGGCTGCTGATTCTCCAGGAAGGCATCAGGCAACTGGCGCGCGCCGCGAATCAATTGCTGACACTGGCGCGCGCCGACCCGACCGCCAATATCGCGATCAAGAATCAAACGGTGGATCTGGCGGCGCTGGTCGGCGAAGTGGTCGCAAAATTCTTTGACCGTGCGCTGCAGAACGACATCGATTTGGGCGTCGACATCAAACCCGTGCACGTGCTCGCCGATCCTTCGCTGCTGGACGATCTACTCAGCAACCTGGTCGACAACGCCTTGAAGTACACCGCGGCACGCGGCAGCGTGACGGTCAGCGCCGGCGCGCTCAACGGCAAGCCGTTTCTGGCGGTCGAGGATACCGGACCCGGCATCCCTGAGTCGGAGCGTCAACGCGTGCGACAGAGATTTTACCGGCTGCCGAATTCGCCCGGCCACGGCAGCGGCTTGGGGTTGGCCATTGTCGATGAAATCGCCCGGCTCTACGGCGCCCGAGTTTCCATCGGCGAGGGCAGCGATGGCCGCGGCACCAAAGTGCTGATTCAATTCGCCGAAATCGAGTCCACGGCCGCGTGAGGTTATGGAATATCCATCCTTTCCGCGAACTGCGTCTCACTTTTCGAGCCCCCTGTCCCCCTGTCAGTTTCACGAAGGCTTCAATCGGTAAGGTGACACCCATGATCCTGTTCAAGCGCACAAGTCAGCGTTATTGGCCCGCAAGACGGACGGCAGGGTTTACCTTGCTGGAACTGATGATAAGCGTCGGCGTCGCAGCGATCTTGCTGACGATTGGAGTGCCGTCATTCCGGTACGTGACCAAGTCAAACCACTCGTCCGCTGAAATCAACGGCTTGCTGGGCGATATGCAATTCGCGCGCGGCGAAGCGATCAGGGAAGGTCAGAACGTGACCATTTGCGCCAGCTCCAATGGCGCGACCTGCAACGGAACCATCAACTGGCACGACGGTTGGATCGTGTTCTCGGGTACCTCTCCCCCCGGGCCGGCGGTCGGCTCCATCCAGAAAATTCAGCCCGGCTTTTCGACCACCGATACCCTGACGGCCGACAACGCAATCAAGCAAGTGGTCTTCAGCCGCGAGGGATTCACCGCGAGTCTTCCGGGCGCGGTCACCTTTACGCTGCATGATTCGACAGCCAACCCTCAGTTCACCCGCTGCCTGTCGGCGACCATCGTCGGTGCGCTCTCGACCCAGATCGGCGGCAAGCTCACGGCGGAAAACAACCCATGCTGAACAAGTCTCAACAGCAAGGCTTCACGCTGCTCGAGGTCATGGTCGCGCTCTTCGTACTATCGGTGGGATTGCTCGGCGTGGTGAAGCTGGAGGCCCTGGCTTATTCCAGCACCAACATTGCCAGCAAACGCTCGATCGCAGCGCTCGAAGCCGCCAGTCTGGCGGCATCGATGCACGTCAACCGCGGCTACTGGACAACGCCTGACACCTCGGGTGCCTCCTTTGTCGTCACACCCTCGGCGCTACCCGCCGGCCAAGTGACCTCGACCGCCCCTCTGCTGGCAGCTCTGGCGAACACTCCTCAAACCTGCACCGTTATCGGCGCTCCCTGCGCGCCCCTCAACATGGCGCTCTACGACCTGCAGCAATGGGCGGCGCCGACCGGCGCGCCGGGGACGGCCCTGGCATCGGTCTCGCCTAACGTCGTTGCAACCATCAACTGCGGCACTACAACGCCGATCAGCTGCATGATCAA
Source organism: Steroidobacteraceae bacterium (assembly GCA_036494725.1). Lineage (GTDB taxonomy): Bacteria > Pseudomonadota > Gammaproteobacteria > Steroidobacterales > Steroidobacteraceae > Bog-1198. Next base: position 5,697 of record DASXNX010000141.1, on the reverse strand, counting down.
TATTCAGTGGGCCGAGAACGCCGTCAACCTGGGCACCCAGGAAACCGGCGTGCTGCAGGGACCCAGCTATACCTTGTACGTGGAGCCATGAAGCACATGACCACTCAAATTCAACATGCGACCGGCATGAGCCAACGCGGCTTCACGCTGGTCGAGATGATGGTCGCCATCACGATCTCCGTATTCCTCGCCGGCGGCCTGCTCATGATGGTGCAAAGCACGCGCAATGCCTTCGGCAATCAGCAGCTGCTGGCACAGCTGCAGGACAATCAGCGCCTGGTGATGACCTTCATGGCGGAAGTGGTGGAGTCGACCGGCTACTTCCCGGATCCCGTGCACAACACGAACACCGGCGTATTCCCTTTGACCGGCACGTTCGCAGCCTCAACGGGCCAGGCGGTGTGGGGCACGCATACCGTGGGTCTGGGGGGCGACAAAATTTGGATCCGCTATGCCGCGGCACAAAACGATGCCTCTATCTTCAATTGCAAGGGCCTCACCAACACGACGGTTGCGCCCTATGATGTGTTCGTCAACGAATTCTGGGTCAACACCGCCGTCGCCGCCAATCCCGTTTTGACCTGTCGGGTCAGCAGCACGGCCATCCCTCAAGTCGACATACCTTTGGTAAACGGTGTTCAGAACTTGACCATCCTGTATGGCATCAAGAAAAACACCGCCGCCGACACCGGCAGCTGCGCCGACACCTACTTGAACGCTACCCAAATGGCGGGGCCCGACTGGAGCAACGTCTGCGCGATCAACGTGAGCATGTCGTTCGTCAATCCGCTCAATCCCGCCGGGCCGCCCATCATCATCCAGCGGGTCATCGCCACCATGAATGCGGCGGGGGTCAACTCATGATTCTCTCGATTCAGGCCGCCCGGCAGAAGCAGCGCGGCGTAGTGCTGATCACCGCGATGCTGTTGCTCATTGTCGTCACCATCATGGCCTTGAGCATGTTTCGCAGCTACGGCGTCGAGGAACGGCTCGCTGGCAACACGCGCGATAAGCAGCGCGCGATCAACGCTGCGGTGAGCGCGCAGCAGTACGCAGAATTTTCGCTGGCGAGCGGCACGGCGCCGATTTCCGGCACCTGCGCGCCTGGGATACTGCCGACCGGAATCGAGGTGTGCAAGGCGCCCCTCCTGCCTCTGCCTGCGATCGACTTCACCGTCCTGCCATGGGTTGCCGGCGTGACCTACACCCAATTCACGAACAGTCCGATCAATGGCGTGAGCAATATCATCAGGGCCACAGGCACCTTCGACACGGCCGCGGCGTCGGCTTCGTATGTACAAGCTCCGATTTTTTACATCACCGATCTAGGCCCCAACGCGTTGGGAGCGGTACCTCAAGGCGAGGTATACCAAGTTGACGCGGTCGGCTACGGCGGCAGCTCGAATACCGTCGCGGTCGTTGAAAGCACGTTTGTAATCGGCACCAGCACTCCGACACCGTTGTAATTGCACCAACACCCCGACAAACCGGGGGGAAACAACCCATGAAGCACCTTCATTCATTCATACCTGCCACGATCCTCGCCTGCGCGTTGACGGCAGGGCTGCCCGGTGGCGTACTCATCGCGCAAGCCGCCACGACCCCGACCAGCACGTCGAATGACGATTTTACGCTGGGCAATGACACCAACAGCTGGCAGACCTTCGACGGCGCCTGCCTCACTGCCGGCGACGGCACAGGCAGCATTCCTTCCTGCGTAGGGCTACCCTACTATAACGGCCAAATCCAAATCGGCGGCGCCCACGGCTACTTGGGCAACGCGGCATCGCCCTCGAGCGGTCCTACCCAGACTCCCGACCCTGTTGGTCAGGGTGCATTGCGTTTTACCAATTGGTATGGGCAGGCCGGCAGCATCATCTCCAGCGGTACGCCGTTTCCGACCGGCTCGGGAATTCAGGTGGTCTTCAAGACCATTACCTACGACGGCGATCGGGGCGGTGCGGGAGGCGACGGTGCCGACGGCATGGCTTTCTTTCTGATGGATGGCACCCTGCCTCCTTACGACACGGGCGCGTTCGGCGGCAGCTTGGGATACACCTGCACGAATGAGTTCGGCAACAACGACGGCACCTTGCGTTCCGATGGCACGGTGCGCGGATTCGACGGCCTCATCGGCGGCTACATCGGTCTAGGCATCGATGAATACGGCAACTTTTTAAATCCGGGCGACAACACGGCGACCGGTCCCGGATATCAGCCAGGACGCATCGGCGTGCGCGGTGCCGGCAGCATTGCCTTCGGCTGGCTCAATCAGAAATTTCCCTTGCTGTATCCCACGAGCCTGTTGACGACCCCTGATGGCGGCACCGTCACGGCGGCGCGCCGCGCCGTGCACAACACCTGCGCCACGGGTTTCCTCTGGGACTTCTCGAATGCGGCTGCTCCCGTGCAGACTTTGATTCCGGTCGCCGACTACGCCCCCGTGGGCGCTCCCGTCATTCTCAACAGCATTTTGCCGGGCGTGCAGATCGCGAACGAAGGGGCGGCGACGCGCGGTGCTGCCGCTCCGATTACTTACGCGTTGAAGATCACGCAAAACGGCATTCTGAGCTTGAACATCAGCTATAACGGCGGCAACTATCAGCCGGTGATAACCAAGCAGGACATCACTGCCGCCAACGGTCCGCTGCCCGCCAGTTTTCGATTCGGCTTCACCGGCTCGACCGGCGGCAGCCGCAACGTGCACGAGATTCTTTGCTTTCAGGCGGCGCCCTCGGACGTGGCAGGCACATCGGTCGGCGTCAACGAGCAGGAAGCCGCCAAGATTGCCAGCGGTACGCAGGCTTACCTGGCCTACTACTACCCTGGAAATAATACCGGGCGCTTGACTGCAAACGACCTGCTTTATGACGCAACCACGCAGTCGATCACCATCAACGCGACCGCCAACTGGGACGCATCGTGCAACTTGACCGGAGTCGCACTCGGTTCGACCTGCCTCACCACGGGCGCAGCAGGAACGGGCGCGCCGCAAGTTGGGTGGAATAGCCGCACCATGCTGACGTGGGATGGCGTATCGTCAGGCGTCGCATTTCGTTGGTTCGGGGAGGTGAGTGGCAGCAACATCACGGCCGCTCAGCAGAACACGCTTGACCTGGGCGATATCACTAGCGTTCCGCCGCTGTACGCCGGCCCAATCAACAATGCGCGCCTCCACTACCTGCGTGGCGATACCAGCAACGAGATCAACACCTCGGGCGTCGGCTTGTTCCGCGCTCGCGACGGAATATTGGCCGACATCGTCGATTCGAGCCCCACCTGGGTGGGACCCCCCACTTCGCACTACTCCACGGTTTGGGCCGACCGACTGATCTCGACGGATCCGACTCCCGAAAACTCCGGCACACAGACCTTTACGCAATTCATCACGGCAGAACAGACGCGCCTCAACGTGGTATTCACGGGTGCCAATGATGGATTCATGCACGGATTCGAAAGCGGATCGTTCGACGTCAATGGCCTGTACGTGAACAACGCGACGACTCCCAACGACGGCAAGGAGGTCCTGGCCTATATGCCGGCCGCCGTTCTGAACACGATTCACAACGCGGTTGATGGGACCATGGACTTTTCGGGACCCCAGTACTCGCATAATTTCTATGTGGATGCGACGCCGGAGTCCGACGATCTGTTCTATAACGGTACCTGGCACACCTGGTTGGTGGGCGGGCTGGGCGCCGGCGGCGCGGCGATCTACGCACTCGACATCACCGACGCCAACAATTTCGCCGAGACCAATGCGGCCAACCTGGTCATGGGCGAGTGGTCCTCGGCCAGCATCGGCTGCACCAATGTCTCCAATTGCGGCAATAGCATGGGAAATACCTACGGCACACCGATGATTCGCCGCCTGCACGACGGCAACTGGGCCATCATCTTCGGCAACGGCTTCGGCAGCACAACCGGGGATGCCGGAATTTTCGTGATGCTGCTTGATGCGAGCGGTCACACCCAGACCGCCAATACTTACTATCTGTCCACCAATACGGCCGGTACCAACAATGGCATCGCGTACGTGACCTCCGCAGACCTGGACGGCGATCACATCACGGACTTCGTTTACGCCGGGGACCTGAACGGCAACCTGTGGCGCTTCGACTTGACCAATGCCGCTGAGAGCGCGTGGGCTGCCTCGAGCACTCCGCTCTTCACCGCGCCGGCCGGGCAACCGATTACAACCAAAGTCCTGGCGATCAGCGTTCCGCAAACGTCCGGGCCGCCCCGGATCATGATCGACTTCGGCACGGGCCGGAAATTTCCGCCGACCAATCTCCTGCCGACGTCCTACCAGACCGGCACGCAGTACTTGTATGGCATCTGGGACTGGAATGTTTCAAATTGGGACAGCCGCTCGGGCACACAGTATTTGAGCCTTGCGAGCGGCCCGGGTGCGGCGCTGACGCCATCGAACCTGCAGTCGCAGACATTGACGCAGGTGGGTTCGGTTGCGGCCGGCAATGCTGGACTCGACGTTACTTCCAACGCCGTATGCTGGCAGGGCTCCAGCGCCTGCGGCAGCGGCAACAACAAGTATGGATTTGCAGTGGCACTGCCCGGCGTACAGGAACAGATCGTATTCAACCCGCTGGTCTATCAGAATGCGCTCATCGTGAATACTTCGATACCGGCGGTAAATTCGCCATCGAGCTGCACGATCGCGCATGACACGGGCGATACGATTGCCATATCCCTGGTGTCGGGCGGCTCGCTCGGCAGCGCAGGCAAGGGATTCTTCCTGAATACCACCGACACCAATGCCGCGGGATCACAAATTAACGGAACCGGCACGCCCTTCATCACCCAGGCCGGAGGCAACACCTTTCTCCTCACACAGACGCTTGGAGACGGATCAACCAGCATGGTTGGGCAAATTTCCGGTATGGGGGGTCCCTGCCCGGCCGGATCGTCGGGTGGTCTATGCGGCCCGCCCATCGCGCATGCGTCGCTGACATCGAAGCGCCTCACTTGGATTCAGCGTCGCTAAAGAGAATCACATGACATACCAGTCCTTGAATCCATTTTCCATGCGGGTCCGCGGCTACACGCTGACCGAACTGATGATCACGCTCACAGTTCTCGCCATCATTGTCGCGATCGCCATGCCGGCATACACCGCGCAGATGCAGAAGTCGCGTCGAGCCGATGCGCGCAATGCGCTGCTCGACATTGCAGGACGCGAGGAAAGATTCTTGAGCATTGCAAACTCCTACAGCAATGTCCCGACCGACGTGGGATACACCGGCGGCGCCTGGCCGGCGCCACCCGGCGGCCTGGCCGTGTTCAACAATTTTTATCTGGTCAGTGTGCAGGTACCGGACCCCAACCAGCCGGCAGTGGCGAACTCCTTCCTCATCACGGCGACGCCGATCAATGCACAGGTGGGCGACGGCTCCTGCACTTCGTTTACGCTGAACCAGCTAGGCGCACAAGGTTCCTTGGGCGCCGCTACGCCGGCGGTCTGCTGGGGCCTGTAACAGTCCATCTGATCGGGTAGGGAGCGGGCTTGCGCCCGCTGCCCTCCCACACCACCGTACATGCGGTTCCGCATACGGCGGTTCCTGTCTACTGCGCCAAGGCGTAGCGAGTTTCGTTTCGTTCATCGTGTCGCCTGCGGACCGGTAGACCACGTCGGGCGCACGAGGCAGAGTTCCGCTCCGTCCAGTGTCGTCGTCGCTC
>DASXNX010000140.1:0-12150 GCA_036494725.1 Steroidobacteraceae bacterium | reverse complement strand
GGTCGATGGTGATTTCGCGGCGCACGATTCCGGATACGTCCACATCGATGTGTTCGCTCATGGTACGCACGGTGCGCGGATTTCCGCTGACCTTGATCACCGGCATGATGGGATTGCCGATGACATTGCCCTGCCCGGTCGGAAAGACGTGCACCACGTAACCGGCGGCGGCCTGCAGCGTGCAACATTCGGCTGCCGCCGAGGAGGTATCCATGAAATACAGCCCCGCGCCGCGGGCCGGCGTTTCGGCCGGCTCCAGCACGTCGATGTACTTTATCTTCTTGCCGATTTTTTCCAGGTTTCCCATCGCCTTTTCTTCGATGGTGGTCAAGCCCCCGGCGATGTTCCCCTTGGTCGGCTGGCTGTCCGACAAGTCCGAGGTCTTGTGCGCCTCGATCACATCCTGCTGATAAGCCGACCAGGTCTTCATGAATTTGGCGCTGATTTCGGGCGAGATGGCGCGCTTCGCGGCCAGATGTTCCGCGCCGGTCAATTCCGAGGTTTCGCCGAAACAGCCGTACAGACCCAGTGGAACCAGCTTGTCGTACATGCTGCCGACGGTGGGACAGGATGCGAGGCCGGTGGTGGTATCGCTTTCACCGCACTTGGCCGCGACCCAGACATCGGTGAGCGCGCATTCCTCGCGCACTTTTTCGGTGGCGAAGTGCACGAATTCCTTGGCCTTGCGCGAGGCGGCCGCCACGGTGGCAATGTCGCCGTTGCCTTCGATCCAGAAGCCCGCCACGGGCTTGCCGGTCTTGGCGATGCCGTCGACCACCGTTTTCGTCCAGTGCGGTTCGATGCCGATGACGATGCACGCGGCCACATTGGGATTCGCGCCGGTGCCGATCATGGTGCGAAAATGCAGTTCGAGATCCTCGCCGAACTGCAGCCGTCCGTAGGCATGAGGCAGCGCAATCGTGCCCTGAATATGACCGGCCACCGCTTCGCAGGCGGCGTTCGAGATGTCATCGAGCGGCAGGATGGCCACGTAATTGCGGACGCCCACCCGGCCATTTTCGCGGCGGTAGGCCCAAACGGTTCGATTGGCGAGATTCATGGGTTACCAGCGTTTGGTTTTCAGGTTATGGGTGTGCACGTGATCGCCTTTGGCGATCGGGGCAACCACCTTGCCGATGTCCTCGCCGTACTTGATCACCGTGTCGCCGACGGCAAGGTCCTGCAACGCGATCTTGTGTCCGATGGGCACATCCTGGTTGCTGCGCGCGTGGAATTCGCTGTTATCTTCGGTGATCACGCATAGCATGTCGGTGCCCGCGGCGAGGTTTTCGACCACCACGACGCCGACGTTGTCGCGGCGGTCGTGAATCAAGAGTTGCGGTATGTTGGCCATGAGAGCCGGTGGGCCGATAGCGACTTCAGGACGGTGCACTGGGGCGCGCCTGCAGGGCCATGGTCAGCAGCGCCAATCCGCCGAAAAAGAGATTGATGCCGACGATCAATCCGATGGCCCAGGCGGCGGTGCCGGGCAGTCCGGCGATGATGATGCCCGCGAGCAGCAAATCGACGATGCCGCTCACCAACATCATCTGCCATCGGGACGAAGCTTCGCGCCGGTGCGCGAAGGCGTACATGATGGAGATGATTCCTTCCGCGGCGAGAAAGATTGAGAGAATCACCGTCAGCGAAAACACACCCGACAGCGGCCAGATCAGCAGCACCGCGCCGGCGGCAATACCCACGACGGCGGACAGGAGCGACCAGCCGAATCCCGGGGAGCCCCGGGTCCGAAATGTCATGATCAGACCGAGCACGCCGCTCAGCAGCACCAGCCAGCCGACGAAGATCTCCGCCGTGACCGTGGCCAGCGGCGGCACGCACACGGCAATCACGCCCAGGGCCATGAGCACCAGCCCTTCGATCAGAAAAAACTTCCAGTGCGCATGCAGGGTCGCGACAATCGCTGCCTGCACTTTGTTCGCTTCCAGTCTGTCGTCGATCATGCTACTTACTCCTTTGCGGCGCGCTCGATGAGCGGAATGACTGCCGCGAGATTCGCGGACATGCCAGGCGCAAGACCGTGGCGCCGCACCACGTACTGAGGGTCGTTGTAGGCGATCCACGCGCTGCCCTTCTCATCTTCCCAGACCAGCGCCTTCAAGGGTAGGTCGAGTCCCGCGGTGGGTGCCGCCACCATCAACGGCGTGCCTGCCTTGGGATTGCCGAAGATCAGCATTTGCTGCGGGCGCATGGTCAATCCCGCCCGCTGCGCATCGCCGCTGAAATCGATGCGCGCGAAGATCATGACCCCCCGTTCCTTGAGCAGCGACTGCAGCCGATCCAAGGTTTGTAGCGCGGGATAGTGGGCGGGAATCCTGACGATGCCCTGCTCTGCGTCATTGGCCGCGTTCATCGATAGCTCCTCCCAATGTCCCTTTTTGCCGGGCAACTTCGATCTCAAGTATAGGAGATTAACGGGAGACCATGCCGATGCCAGCCGCTGCCCCACCCAACCGATGGACGATTGCGATCGCGGGCGCGGTACTGATGCTGACCATCGGCACGATCTATTCCTGGGCAATATTCACCCAGCCCCTGCTGGTGGCCTATGGCTGGGACTTGACCGTGACCACTTGGGCGTACGCGATTGCCAATTTCTCATTGGGAGCCATCGGCGCCGTCATCGGCGGCTTCTGGCAGGACAAGGCCGGTCCCCGGCGGGTCGCGATGGTGGGGGTTGCGCTCTGGGGATCCGGCAACTTGCTCGCCGGTATCGGCACCCCGGCCTTGGGCGCACCCTGGCTCTATCTTACGTACGGGGTGATCGGCGGCATCGGCGCCGGCATGGCCTATATCACGCCCTTGTCCATGGTCACCAAGTGGTTCCCCGACAGGAAGGGCCTCGCGGGCGGCTTCGTGGTCGGCGGCTTCGGTCTCGGCGCCTTCATTTACAACCAGCTGGTTCCGCGTCTTTCAGGCTTTCACTTGGCGACGGTGCACGCCGGCGGCTTCATTGCCGCCAAGTCCGCGGCCGCCGCCGCGGGCTTGCCGTTCGATGCGACCCATCTCCCAGCCTCGCAAATCATGAGCGCGCAAGACTCGAGCGCGGTCATGCGGGTTTTCATCGTCTCCGGAGTTATCTACCTGATCATCGGTCTGCTCGCCGCCTCTAGGTTCAAGAATCCGCCGGCGGCTTATTCACTCAAGACGGCGGCCAGTGTCGGCTACTCGCCTTCGCAATTGATTGCGATGCCGCAGTTCTATTTGATGTGGCTGTTGCTGTTCGTGAACGTCATCGGCGGCATCACCATCATCTCCAATGCCGTGTACATCATCGCCGATCTCACCAAGCACCCCGCGGCCACCATAGCGCCGCTGTTCGGTCTGGTGAGCGTATTCAATGCGCTCGGCCGCTTCTTCTGGGGTGCCATCTCGGATCGGCTCGGCTGCAACCGCACGTACACGGCGATGTTTGCGATTCAGGCGGTCACGCTGCTGCTCATGACCCAGGTACAGGATCTGTCGCTCGCGCTGGCCGGAATCTCGGTGGTGCTGCTGTGCTGCGGCGGCGGCTTCGGCACCATGCCCTCGTTCAACGCGCAGTACTTCGGCACGAAATTCGTCGGCCTGAACTACGGCCTGATCGTGTCGGCCTGGGGCTTTGCCGGCTTGATCGGGCCCATCGTGGTCGCCCGGGTCAAGGACGTGACCGGATCCTTCGCCGCGATGCTGCCCGCCATCGCCTTCCTGCTCATCGCCGCTCTGATCATTCCCTTCGTCCTGAAGAAACCGTCGGCGGCAAGACCTGCGACCCTGCGGCCGCCGCGGAGAATCGTGCCGGCGCTCAGCTAATCACGCGGGAACTCAAAAACGTGACGGTGACACACGGCCGGGACGCGCTTTTGCTACATTCTTGCGACCATGAACGACGCATCGGCACCGCAAGACCCGCGCCGCGAATTGCAATCCCTGCTGGCCTCGCGCCTGGCCCTCATCGTGGTCGAGTCCCGCGAGGAATCGCGCGTGCTCAGCATGGTCCGCGATGCCTGTCTGAAAGTGCAGCAGGGACGCGGCTGGGGGGTGTTTCAGTGGACCGTCACCGAAGGCCTGCAGCGCATCGACGTTGATCTCGGCGGCCCGCAACGCATGTTGGCGGATCCCGAGCAGCTTCTGAAGCACCTGAAAGCCACGCCCATGCCGGGAATCTACGTGCTGCTGGATTTTCATCCCTATCTCAAGGAGCCGGTGAACGTGCGGCTGTTGAAGGATATCGCCCAGAGCTACGACAAGGTGGCGCGGACCGTGGTGTTGATGAGTTATGAGGTAACGCTGCCCGAGGAACTCGAGCAGTTCGCGGCCCGGCTGCACCTGGCGCTGCCCTCGAATAACGAACGGCTGATGATCATCACGCGCGTGGTCAAGGAATGGAACACGGCGCATCCGGACAAGCCCGCGCATCTGGACCCCGATGTGCTCACCAAGCTGGTCGACAACTTGAACGGGCTCACGGCGCCCGACGCCGAGCGGCTGGTGCGCCACGCGATCTTCGATCACGGCGCTTTCACGCTCTCGGATCTTCCGGAAGTGCTGAACGCCAAGTACGAGCTGCTGAATCGCGGCGGTACCCTGTCGTACGAGCCGGCCAACGCCAAATTCACCGATGTCGGCGGCATGCAAAACTTAAGGCACTGGCTGACCAGCCGCAAGCCGGCGTACGACGGGACGGCCCCGGAACTGGATCCGCCGAAAGGCGTGCTGCTGTTGGGCGTGCAAGGTTGCGGCAAGAGCCTCGCCGCGCGCGCCGCCGCGGGGATTTTCGGCGTGCCGCTGGTGCGCCTGGATTTTGGCGCGCTCTATTCCAAGTGGCAGGGCGAAGCGGAAAAAAACCTGCGCGAGTCGCTGCAATCCGCGGAGGGACTATCGCCCTGCGTGCTCTGGGTGGATGAGATCGAGAAGGCGCTGGCCAGCGGCGGCGGCGAGGGTGACGGGGGTGTTTCACAGCGAGTGCTCGGCACTTTTCTGACCTGGCTGGCGGAGCACAAGACACGCATATTCGTTGTCGCCACGGCCAATGACATCACCAGCCTGCCGCCGGAGTTGATCCGCAAGGGGCGGTTCGATGAAATCTTCTTCGTCGATCTGCCGGACCGCGCGGCGCGCGCGGAGATACTGTCCATTCACGCGCTGAAACGGGGTCTCACCTTGAGTCCCGCGGAGCTCGCCGCACTCGCGAGCCGCTGCGAGAACTTCTCGGGCGCGGAAATCGAACAGGCCATCGTCGCCGCGCTCTACAGTGCGCATGCCGCATGCCAGCCGCCGACCGCCGCCATGATCGCGCACGAGATGCAGACGACGCGGCCGCTGGCGATCGTGATGGCGGAGAAAGTGGCGGCGCTGCGCGCCTGGGCAAGCGGCCGAACCGTTTCCGCCGACTGAAGCTCGCGCTGGGGGCGACCCCTACTGCTCGTCGAAGAACTCTTTCGTGGCCGCGAAGCAGACTGGCGCCACCAGTGTGGCGTGGTAAGCCTCGGCCACTGCCAACGCCCCGCCGTCGGTCGCGCCCTGGGCAATCGCGTCGGCTGCAATGGCTTCTTTGGCCAGCTGAAAATCATTTTTCAGGTTTGAATAAGGATCGTTGGCCGTTACCGCGGCTTCAAGATCGAGCACACTCAACGTCGCGGGAGATGCCGGCTGCGAGGCCCAGTAGTTTTGCATCAGCTGCGTGTTGAAAAAGAAAACGATGGGATCGTCGGCGCCGCCGCAGAGCTGGACCGGCGCAGTGGGAACCCAGTTGCGTAGGTCGTTGGATCGCAGTGCCTGGCGCGCCGCCAGCTGCGGAGCCGCGGCGGGGATGCCGGTGGTCACTGTCGGAAACCCCCCGTCGGGATTCGCTTGCGCGTCTTGCAAGTAACTGAGCCGATAGCTGTTCAGCAGCAAGTTGCCGGTCCCGAAGCCCTGCGCAAACACGAACGCGAGATTGGCGGGCGTGGTCGGCGGCGTGATGCCGGCGTACGCCGGCGCGGGCGGCGTCAAGCTGAACAGCGCGTATTCGGGCAGTTTCCCTTCCGCATACAGCTGGCTGCGCGGTGTCGTGCTCGGCAGCAACGACTCGATATCGGCGGCGTACTGCGCTTCGAACACGTCATTGGTGCTGGAATAAATGTTCCCATAGGCATGCTGATAAGCCGTGAACAATAGCGTGGCCGATATCGGGCCGCTGCCATTCACATCGCCATAGAACACCGCATCGACAAACGCCGCCAGCGCATAAGGCCCGGACATGGGCGCCGCGGCGGTCACCTTCATTCCCAGGCTCTGCATCGCACGATGGGTGGCCATTGCGACATAGCCGCCCTGCGAGTAACCGGTGATGAACAGCTGGCCGTTGTCCTTGGTCAAAGTTGCCGAGGCCAAAGGCAGCGCGGTGCGCGCCGCCGTCAACGCATCGATCATGTCCTTCGATTGCTGATCGGCGATCAAGTAGGGCGTGTAGGGCAGCGTCGAGGTGTCATAGCCCGCGTAGTTCGGCGCCACCACGATGTAGCCCTTTGAGGCAAACAGCGCGGCGAGGGACAGCGTTTCCGCATTCGACATGTCGGTCATGTCATACATCTGATCCGTGGTGGTTCCATGCGCGTACAACACGATGGGACGCGCGCCGGTGCAGTTGGCGCCCAGGCCGGTGGGCACCAGCAACGCGGCTGAGGCCGTGGTGGCTTCATTGGCGCCGCCGACCGTTTCGTATTCAATGTGATAGGTGAGGATGTCGCAGACCGGCGCGCCGCTCAAAGTAAGCAACTGCAGGTTGGCCGCCAGATTGAGCTCGGCAAGCAGGGACGACGCGGTTAAAGTCGACAGAAGCTGGGGCGGGGTCTGCAGCAGGGTACCCCGCGCCGGTGGCCCGCTCGCGCCGGAGCTGCCCATGCCCCCGCCTCCGCCTCCGCAGGCGACCAGCAGCCATGTCGCGAGCAAGCAGACAGGCGCTCCCCTGATTCGGCCGATTGTAGGACACTCCGATTCCACGCTTACTTAGGCGCCGCCGGAGCCGCCGAGTTCCGCCGCCGAACTAGGGACAAGTAGCGGATATCATCTTGACGGCCGTTACCTTCATCGTGTGGGTCTTATCTTTCCCGGGCACGGCAACGCCCGTGATCTCGACCTTGTGGCCGAGGTGCGGGGCCAGATTTGCCGTCGTCTCCGCAATCACGACCACTTTCGGTCCTTTCTCCAGATCCGTCAGCATGAACGTTCCGGGGTCATCACCCTTCGCCAGACACCCGGTCATGCTGTGCTCTTTCGGCGCATCTTGGGCGAGCGAGAGATCTGCTACACCAAGCGCGCACCCGAATAGCGACACCGTCAGGATAATGGAAGTTTTCATTGCCCCTCCTGCTTAACTGGAATTGGATTTCAGGCGTTTCTCGATCAGCGCGTCACCTCAGCCAGATGGGTAACATCGATGGTGCCAAGGCCGACCGCCGCACTATAGCCGTTGCGGGCACCCAATCGCTACTTGGATGCGGATGCGCTGGCAATCTTGTCGTGGGCTTGCTCCACGGTGAAACTCGACTAAAGTCCCACTCGCTCGGGGCGCTCTCGCGCTAGTCATCGAGGCCCAGTCCTCTCAGGATTCTGGGAGCATGCTTCTCAACGCGCGCGGCTCGAGTCGCCGATTGTTTCGCCCCGGCGAAATGCAGCAGGTAGCCTTTCTGTCTTCCGGGCGTGAGCGCATGGAAGGCCTCGGCCAGTTCAGGCTCATCTTCCAAACGCCGCAGAAACTCTTCAGGCATATCAAACTGTGCCGCGCTTTTCATGTGCACTTTCGCGCCCGACTTCTCAACGGCCATGGCCTCTTTGATATAGGCACCGACCGCCGCTTTCTGCTTGTTGATTTGCGCAAGAGAAGCAAACCTGATTTGCCTCGCAGCCTGCACATTTTTGGTTTGCTGAATGAGGATGCCCTTGGGGTCCTTGAGCAAAGCACCCTTCATGAACAGCAGCGCGCAGTAATCCTTGAAGCCATGGATCAGAACGACGTTGCTTCCGCCCAGATCGTAGCAAGCCTGGCCCCATTTCAGCTCTTCGTTGAGGCCGGACGCCAGACAGAGTTTGCGGAGCGCCGCAAATTCTGCGCTCCAGCGCTTTTCCTTGCCGTGAACCTTACTTACGAGTGGATTCATTGGCGATCAACCCGATTTCCTCGACATCCATGCCGCCGTTGACGGAGCGCAGGGTCAACTTCTGGATCTTGGTCTGGCAGGTCCTGGCGGCCGCAGCCGTACACCACCAGCTTCGTCGCTTGCCATTGTGCAGAACCCAGTGCACCGTCCGTCGGAGCTGCGGGTGATCCCAGCTGCAGGTTTCTTTGCGTCACAGTCATCTCCCTATCACTCGCGACGGCTCATTCTACAAGAGGAATCGCGCGGTTTGGGGCGGCGCGATCACGGGCGCTTCGGCGACGGCACCGCGGCGCGCGGTATTCCCATACAAGAATTTTGAGCGGCCTTATATGAAAATGCCAAATTGTTCTATGGCACGGCGAACACCCATAGGCCCGAAAACCTTGTAATACGTTGATTAGATGGCATTTTGGTCCCTGTTGACGATGATCCAGGAAAGCGCATAATAGCTGCCAAAGCAGTAACTGTTGAGGCAATAAATGTCCAGGCAGCATTATCAGGCATCCACGTACAAGAGCCAGTCGAGCATCGGCTACCTGGTCAAACGCTCGCACTCCTTGATGTTGGATGTGCTGGAACCGATATTCGAACAGCATGGATTCTCGTTCATCCAGTACGTGATCCTGTGCTTGCTGCGCGACGGCATCGCCGTCAACCCAAAGGAAATCTGCACGCAATATCGGCACGACAGCGGTGCGCTCACGCGGGTGATCGATCAAATGGCGGAGCGCGGTTTATTGGAGCGCGTGCGCCGCGACCGCGACCGCCGCAAGGTGGAACTGCAGCTCACGCCGGCGGGCCGCGCCGCGGTCGAGAGCCTCATTCCGCTGGTGGTGGCCGAGCTCAATCTAGCTTTGGCGGACTTCACCAAGACCGAAGTGCGCGAACTCACCCGATTGCTGGTGAAGCTCAACGGCACTCTCTTGGCCCATGTTGAACCAGTCAAAGCCGCCGCAGTGGGGTAGGACCATGAATTTCAAATCCGTATTGCTGCTCTGCGTCGCTTTAGCGTCGGGGTGCGTGCTGCCGCCGAAGGAATCGGAACACCCCAAGGCGATGGAGAATGTGCAGGTGGGCCTGTCCGGTGCCGCGGTCGAGCCCGTCGCCGGCGGCTGGTGGGACAGTTTTCAAGATCCGCAGCTCGACCGGCTGATTCGCGCCGGTTTGCAGAACAGCCCGACGTTGGCACAGGCGCAGGCACGCGTGGCGCAAGCGCTTTCGCAAACGCAGGTGGCGCAATCGAAGCTGCTGCCGAGTGCGAACTTCAGTGGCAGCGCCCTGTACCAGCGCGCACCCGAAAATTACATCATTCCGCCGCCGCTCGCCGGGCACAGCTTTTGGATGGGCCAGGCCGGCGCATCCCTCGGTTGGGATCTGGATTTCTGGGGCCGTCAGGCCGACGCCGTGCACAGCTCGCAGGCGCTGGCGCAATCCGCGCACTTCGATCTTGAAACGGCCCGGCTGATGCTCGCCGGCGCCATCACACAATCCTATGTCGAGTTCTACCGTGAGAACGCGCTCGCCGAGATCGCCGATCGATCCGCGGCGCAGCGCGAGAACATCGTGAACATCACTCGCCGCCGGGTCGCCGCAGGGCTCGACACGCAGCTCGAACTGCGCCAGGCGGAGGGTCAGCTGCCGCAGGCGCGCGTCGCGCGCGAGCAGGCGCAGGCAGCGGCCGATCTGGCGATTCACCAGCTTGCCCTGTTGAGCGCTCAGGGTGCCGATGCGTACTCATCGATTCAACGCCCGGTGATGAACGTGGATGCCGCGCTGCCGGTGCCGGCGACATTGCCCATCAATTTGCTGGCGCGCAGGCCCGATGTGCTCTCCGCACGCTCGAACGTGGAGGCGGCCGATGCGCAGCGCCTGGCGGACAAGGCCGCGTTTTACCCCGACATCAACCTTAAGGCGCTGGCCGGCTTCGGCGCGTTCGGACTCCACAATCTGGTGCAATGGAGTGCCCGCGGCTACGGCATCGGCCCCGTGATCTCGCTGCCGATCTTCGACGGCGGCCGCTTACGTGCCGAGTACAAGGGCAGCGAGGCGCAACTCGACGGCGCGATTGCGAGCTACAACGACACCGTGTTGCACGCCGTGCAGCAGACCGCCGACCAACTCACGCGCATCGATGCCCTGGCGCGCGAACGCGTGGACCAGCAACAGACGCTCGAGGCCAACGAGGCCGCCTACAAGTTGGCCGAGGAACGCTATGAAGCCGGCCTCGCGAGCTATTTGTCCGTGCTCAACGCGGAAACCCAGGTTCTCACCGCGCGGCAGGCGATGGTCGACATCATTGCCAGCCAGGCCATCGCACGAGTGACCCTGCTGCTCTCCGTGGGCGGCAGTTTCGATCCAGAACATCCGGCACAAGTCCTGACGAGGAATTCTCCATGAGCTCGCAACCTAACGACACCTCCCCCGCCTCATCCGCTACCGCGCCC
This sequence comes from Steroidobacteraceae bacterium, assembly GCA_036494725.1. Taxonomy (GTDB): domain Bacteria; phylum Pseudomonadota; class Gammaproteobacteria; order Steroidobacterales; family Steroidobacteraceae; genus Bog-1198. Next base: position 1,565 of record DASXNX010000140.1, on the reverse strand, counting down.
GTCACGGCCGTTTCCAACGGCCGCACGCGCCGCTTCGGTTTATTGGCCCTGGGAGCCGTAGTGCTCATCGCCGCCTTGGGCTATGGGGGCTACTGGTTCTTCGATGGCAGGTACTACCAGAACACCGACGATGCCTATGTCAACGGCGACGTGGTGCAGGTCACCAGCGAAGTTCCGGGCACCGTGCTGTCCTTGAACGTCGATGACACGCAGCTCGTCAAGTCCGGCCAGGTGCTCTTGAGCCTGGATCCGGCGGATGCCGAGATCGCCGAAGCCAATGCGGAGGCCGACCTGGCCCGAGCCGTGCGTCAGGTGCGAGGCTTGTTTGCACAGCAAGAGGAATTACGCGCGCAGATCACGCAGCGCGAACAGGCGGCGCGCACCGCCGATGATGACTTGAAACGGCGCGGCGGCTTGATCGCGGACGGCGCCATTTCCGCCGAGGAGCTATCGCACGCGCGCGACGCGGTCACGACGACGCACGCCAACGTTTCCGCGGCCCAACAACAGCTGAGCCAAACCGTTGCGCAGATCGACGGCACGACCATCGCGGATCATCCGCAGGTGCTGGCCGCCGCTGCCGCCGTGCGTAATGCGGCACTGGCGCTGCATCGCACGCAGCTGATCTCGCCGGTCACCGGCGAAGTCGCCAAGCGCTCGGTACAAGTGGGACAGCGGGTCGCGGCGGGCACACCGCTGCTCGCCGTGATACCACTCGAGAATGTGTGGGTGGACGCCAACTTCAAGGAAGTGCAGCTCGAGCGCATGCGGACCGGCCAGCCGGTCACGTTGCGCACCGATCTGTACGGCCGCCAGGTCACCTATCATGGCCATCTCGCCGGCATCGCCGCCGGCAGCGGCAACGCCTTTGCCCTGTTGCCCTCGCAGAATGCCTCAGGCAACTGGATCAAGATCGTGCAGCGTGTACCGGTGCGCATTCTCCTGGACCCGGAGGAGCTGAAGGCACACCCATTGCGCATCGGACTTTCCGCCGCAGTGCGCGTGGACTTGCACGATACCTCCGGTCCGATCATGACCACGGCGGTGCGCAATGTGCCGCTGCCGCGTCAGGCTAGCGCCGGCGCTGACCCGGCTGTGGACGCGCGCATCGCATCCATCATTGCCGACAATGCGGGGCCGAAGGCGCACGAACCTGCGCACCTGAGCCGCAAGGCGCATGCCGGCGACACAACCGCGGTATTGGCCGCCCGTCCGTGAGCGCGAATTCCGCCATCGTCGCCTCAGCGCCCCTGACCGGAGGCCGCAAGGTCTTGACGGCGGTGGCGTTGGCGCTGGGCACCTTCATGCAGGTGCTCGACACGACGATTGCGAATGTCTCGATTCCCACGATCTCGGGAAACCTGGGCGTCAGCACCGACCAAGGCACCTGGGTGATCACCTCCTTCGCGGTCGCGAACGGCGTATCGGTGCCGCTCACCGGCTGGCTGATGCAGCGCTTCGGCGTGGTGCGCACCTTCGTGCTGTCGGTGGCGATGTTCACGGTGGCCTCCTTGCTCTGCGGACTGGCCTGGAGCTTGCCGTCCTTGATCGCGTTTCGCGTGCTG
>DASXNX010000139.1:0-36858 GCA_036494725.1 Steroidobacteraceae bacterium | reverse complement strand
GCAATTGCAGAACGGGTGGGCTTCATAGGCCGTATTGTCGTGGCCATCATCGGTGCAGGCTGGACGGTGGCGACGGCGATGACGCTGCCGGTGCTGATCGAGGAGGATGTCGGTCCGATCGAGGCAATCTCGCGGAGTTTGGATTTGCTGCGGCGAAACTGGGGCGAAAATCTCATCGGCAATGGCGGCATCAGTCTGGGCGTGGCCGTTATTGCGATTCCGGTCGTCATCCTCAGCTTGTTCCTGCTATTCGCGGCGATATCGACCCATGCGACCGGATCAATCGTTTTGGCAGTGGCGATAGTCATGCTCGCGATGATTGCGCTCGGTCTGGTGAGTACTACGTTGCACACCATTTACACCGCCGCGCTGTACCGCTTTGCGACCGGCAACAAGGAAAACTCCGGGATCGATGGCGATTTGCTGGCGGCTGCGTACCGGCAGAAATAGCCGACCCGTAGTTATTATCCGGATCAAAACAAATTAGGCATCAACGGATGTCCCTTGAAAGCCTGGATGAACAATGCCAGGGCGACTGCGCTATATATCAATGATCCGCCGATCAACGCCGGCCGCCGCAGTAGCGGCGACAAGCCGCCGATCAGCAAACCGAGCACGGGCAATGCTTGTTGCGCGTGTATCCCCATGAAGTGGGCGATTCGAAGATCGCCTCCGGCGCGATTCCATCCGAATATCGGCGCGTGGCCCCCCACGGCGCCTACCGAATGCCCCGCCTGTTGCGACATGTATATGCCGAATCCGCCGCCCAGAACGCAACACAGCACAAGTCCTGTCACCACCGCCGCCAAATAATCTGGACTGAAGCCCGGAGCGGGGCGACGCCCGATTTCCCACGCCAGCAGCAGCGACGTAGTGACTAAAAGCACCGCGCCCAGGCCCATCAGCCCGTACATGACCTCGAAAAATACGCTGGATTTGTTGAAGTGAGACGCGAGACCATGGCCGGCCTGCCACGAGATATAAATAATCTCGAAGCTGCCTGCCAAGATGATGATGGCGACGATGCTGCGCAAGCTCAACGAGCTGCGACGAGCGGGCTGTACATAGCCGAAAAACCACGCCGTCGTCAGCGCGAACACCGCCACCGAAAACACAAATTTGGCGGGTTTGGCCCACACATCCACATCGTCCAATGTGCGAAGGTCGAACCGCTGCAGGCCGAGCAGCAACGGTGTCAGCGCCAGCAGCAACAGGCCATAGGCGGTTAACACGCGTTGCCTGTGAAAGAACTCACGCAGGATTTCGCTCATGCCGCGGTTCCCTGGGCGACACGGCGGGAAAACGCCGCGCGTACGATCAAAAAAAGCAGGAATCCGATCGGTCCGAACATAAAAGTAGCCGGCAGGCAGATCAACAGGAGAAGCGGATGCAATCGGTCCAGCGTGCCTTGCCTTACGATCCATGTGCCGACAAACAAGTCGAATGCCAGATAGTGCAGCCACCCGGCGCTGAGTGCCGCATCGTTCGCGAATAGGGCGCGCACTTCTGTGAGCGTGCCGAATCCACCGCCCGATGTCTCGCTAAACCCTTTCCAGATACATAAAAGATAAACGACGGCGAAGAGTCCGGGAACGAAGTAGCCCGTGATGCGTTGAATCTGAACGCGGGCGGGAGCGGCGAACAGGGAAATGGCCAGGGCCACCCAGCAGAGCATGGCGATGATGTTAGCGGCCGAGAATATTTGTGCGGGTGTGAGCATTTTGCAGGCCTCGCGAGTCGTCGGAGTTTAATCGACAGTATCGAAGCGCGCTATGCTATGGCTCTCCTCGCAAGATCACTGGGAGCATTCCATGCATCAACGCGGCTATTGTCTGGCAGGTTTGGCCTTGGCGGCTTTTCTCAGCCTGGGAGCTTTTGCGACGGCAGACAGTCCGGCAACTCCTGCGGCTGCCGTGCAGCAATTGCTGACCAAGGAATTGGCCGGGGTACCCGGCAAAGAGGTGCTTATGGTGACGGTAACGTATCCCCCGGGCGGCGCGTCTCCGTCGCATCGGCATGATGCGCAGGTGTTCGTGTATGTCCTCGAGGGGGAACTGATCATGCAAGTTCAGGGTGGACCGAAGGTCACCCTGCGACCTGGCGACACTTTTTATGAGAGCCCCACCGATATACACGCGGTATCGGCGAATGCCAGCCAGACGGCACCGGCTAAATTTCTGGTGTTCATTCTCAAAGAAAAGGGCGCGCCCAGCACGCGTCCCGCTACGCCATGATCCGCGAAAGGCATCGCAGTACAATCATGGCTTGCCTGGTGGCGATTTGCTGCGGGCTTTATGTGCCGGCGGTCAATGCCGATACCAACGGCGAGGAGTTGGCAAAGACTGCGGGGCGCGCCATCCTCGGCGCTCCGGCTCCGCGCATCGCGCTCAAGACTATCGATGGGGAAACCATTGATCTTGGCAGTCTCTACGGCAGGAAAGCGGTCTATTTGAAATTCTGGGCTACCTGGTGCGTTCCTTGCCGCCAACAAATGCCGCATTTCGAGCATACCTATGAAACGGCCAGCTCGGATTTGGCGGTGATCGCCATCGACGTGGGATTCAATGACTCCCTCGAAGCGGTTCAAGCCTATCGACACATATCGTGATCGGCCGCGACGGCCGAATCCAATACGTTGGACATTTGGCGGACGCGCAGCTGGATCAGGCATTGGCGAGAGCGCGAGGACAAGAAATGGTGAAGATCGCGCCGGCCGCGGGACCCGGTGCGCAATTCGTCTTGTCGGATGCAGCGCCCATCGAAATCGGCGAACTACTGCCGGCGCAATCGCTGCAGACGCTGGACGGGCGACATTTCCCGCTGCGTGCGTCGGCCTCACAAAGACCGCTCACAGTCCTGGTCTTCCTCGCTTATGTGAGTACCTAGCCATCCAACACGGCCCGCAGTTTCGCGTAACCCGAGCGCGAAATGGGCAATTGAGTCTTATCGAGGAGTATGGCGACTCGGTTTTCCTTCTCGGACAATTCGATTTTGGCAAGCCGGGCGATATTCAGCAGGAAACGCCGATGAATGCGCACGAATCCTTGCGGCGGCAATTGGCGCTCCAAATCGCTTATCGCCTGTTCCTTTAAATAATTCTTGCCCGCCGCGCGGATGGAGATGTAGTCATCCTGCGATTCGACGAAATCCACTTGATCGACCGAAATGACGTGAACATTGGAGCGGTCGCGAATGAGCAGGCGATCGAGCGGAGCCCCGTCACGGCGGGTCTCAAACAGCTCGCGGGCCGGCACAGGCTCGGACTTGACTAGCCGCGTTCGGGCGAGCGCCAACGCCTCGCTAAAACGTTCGGCGCTGAAAGGCTTGAGCAAGTAGTCGACGGCATGCACATTGAAGGCGCGAAGCGCGTAACTGTCGAAGGCCGTCGTAAAAATGACGGCTCGGGTTTCGGGACCGAGCAGCTCCAACACTTCAAAGCCGTCGAGCTTCGGCATCTGCACATCCAGGATGATCAGGTCGGGATTATGGGCATTCGCAGCTTTGACGGCCTCGAAACCGTTGGCGCATTCGGCGACCAGTCTCATGTCGGCGTGCCCGGCGAGAAACTCCCGAACCAACCCGCGCGCCGGCGACTCATCATCGACCACGATCACGGTGAACGCGCCGGCCTCGCTCATGCGTGCCTGTTGCCGGCGCCGAGCGGCAGGCGGATGTTCACTCGAAAAGTACCGTCGATATCGATCGTCTCGAACAGGTACGCCGCCCCGTAGTGGGCCTGCAGCCGCTGTCGCACGAGATTTAAGCCCACGCCGCTGCCCTGGCTGCGGCGCCGGTCCGCATCGGCTGGATTGGTGACGCTGATCACCAGTGCCGCATCCTGGCACTCGGCGTGAATCGCCACGGTCCCGCCTTCCAAGCGGTGTGCGATGCCGTGGACCACGGCGTTCTCCACCAGAGGCTGCAACAGCAACGCCGGAATCTCTTCCTGCAAGGCCTGATCGCTGCCCTCGCATTGTACGTTCAGCCGTGAACCGAGGCGCACTTGCTCGATAGCCAGGTAGCGCTGCACCACTGTGAACTCCTCTTTTAGAGATAGTCGCTGAGCAGAACCTAATCGCAAGGTATCGCGCAGGAAGTCGGCCAACAACAGACACATATGTCGGGCGGCGGCGGGATCGCTCGTGGTTAGCGCGCTGACCGAGTTCAAACTATTGAACAGAAAATGCGGGTTGAGCTGGGCCCGCAAGGCTTTGAGTTCCGCTTCGCGTACCAAGAGGCTGGATTCCAGCATCTGACTTTCCTTACGCTGCACTTCCAGGGACGCGATGAGCGCATAGTGAAAGGCGATCGCGAGGCCGAATAGCAAAACGCCGACCGCAAACAACGTCCAGATTTGATCCAGATACACACTGGGGTGCAGGTTGATGTTCAGCGACTCGAGCATCGCCGCCCACACCCAGGCAATGCCCACCGAAAATCCGCCGGCCGTCACCGCGGCCGTGGCATGAGCCGGCAGCGCACGCCAAATGCGATTCTGCTGGGTGATGGGGAACGCACGGCACAGGTAGTACGCGGTCATTCCCATAAATCCGTAGAGCACGGTGAGCGGTAAGAACAATGCCGCGGCGGTACCCCAGGCACCCGCACGGCCGAAGCCGATCACCAGCAGCGCACCAATGGGCAAGTAGCCGAATAGATACAGCGCCAGCTGCTTCCCATTGTTGAAAATAGGATGCATGACGGTATTAAGTTTCGGCGCCGATCAATTGGTGATTTCGACGCCGCCCATCAACACCATGCCGCGAACGTAGAGAAACTGATTGCCGCCCAGGATGGGGCGGCTCTTATCTTCGACGCCGCCCATGATAGGCGTCACTTGCATGACCACCTTCCAGCTCGGCGGCACGTAAATGTGGACGCCGCCCATGAGGGCAAACACCTCGACATGCCCGGCTCCATCCACGCCCAGCAGCGCCTCGCGCAAATCAAGCTCGCAGCCACCCATGCACGAAGTCATGTCTGCGCTGCGAAAGGTCACGCCAGACACGCGTTGTCTGGAGACTCCCATCATGCCGAACATGGAGATGTGATCCGACACCGGGGGCGAGCCACTCAAGGGGGCCGCGCTTCCGGACGGCGCCGAGCCTCCGAAGAACGGCGGCGGCGAGGGTGGAGGGGGAGGCCGGCGAAACGCGCCGCCTCGACTCAAGATTTGTGCGCCCACGACCACCAGGATCAAGGGCCAAATGAACTGCCACGGCGCCAGGGTCAGCCAGTGCAGCGTGTTGAGCAGCAACCAACATCCAATCAGCAGGATGATGGTGCCGAAGGCCGCCTTGCGCCTGCATTGCAAAATCGACAATCCGTACAGAATCAGCAGCACGGGCCAAAAGCGCATGAAGTGATTGGCTTCCACCCAACCTAATTGGTCGAGCGCGAGCAGCACCCCCATGAATACCAGAAAGGCGCCGATGAGCAATCTCGGTATCGGCGCAGATCTGGGCGCTGGGGGCTGTTGCGGATCAGGCGACATGACGGCCCATATTCAGGGAAGAACGCTTCGCACGGGTCATACCATTCGCAATTATCCAAGAACCGACGCCCGCCAGCAGCACCGGCCACGAATACAGCTGATATGCCCAATCAGTCATGGTGTTCATGAAAAGCCAGTCACCCAACAGTAGAAGTCCCCATCCGCTTTGGCGCGGACCGCGCATCGTCACTACCAGCTCCGCGAGCCCCATGGCAATCAGTGCCAAGGGCCAGCTACGGTGCAGTTCGACAGCCATGAAAAGCCCGGAATTGCCGAGGGCTAGCACGGCTCCCGCGATGACCAATATCGTACCCGCAATCAGCCGGGTTCCCACATCCATTTTCGCTTGAGATTCCATCGCCATTCCTCCCGTGGTTGATCGATGGGGGCATGCTGCCGAAGGGCTCGCCGCGGGTCATGCGATATTCGGCCAACGCGCGGCAATACCCGGCGAATGACCGGAAGGGTGGGGCTGCCCATAGGAACTTTGACCAACCTTCGGGCTGTGTGAGAAGGTTCTGCCGTCGACCTGCTGTTTGACCAGGGAGAATTCGTGCAAATTGAGTTAAATGTGAACGGTGCTCCCCGTAAGCTCGACATCGAACCGGATGCCCCGCTGCTATGGGTCATACGCGATGAGCTGGGTCTGACGGGCACGAAATTCGGATGTGGGATAGGTGCGTGCGGCGCCTGTACCGTGCACGTCAATGGCAAGCCGATGCGCAGCTGCGTGCTGCCGGTCGCCGCCGTGGCGACTGCAGAGATCACCACCATCGAGGGCATCGGTGCTCAAGGCTTGAACGCCGTGCAAGCCGCTTGGATTGAACACCAAGTGCCTCAATGCGGGTACTGCCAGTCGGGCATGATCATGGCGATCACTGCGCTGCTGGCCGAGAACCCGACACCTTCGGATGATGAACTGAAGACCCTTGTAACCAACATTTGCCGCTGCGGCACTTACCCGCGGATTCGTGCCGCAGTTCGTTCTCTTGCGGCCAGCGGAGCTCGAAGTTGATATCCCGTAGAAGGGTTCTCCTCGGCAGTGCTGCGGCAGCGGGGACGTTGCTGGTGGGCTACGCTCTGTGGCCAAGCCGGCGGCGTGCGCGTGCCGATCAGCTCTCAGCCAAACCCGGTGAACGCTACCTCGCGTATTGGATCAAGGTCGCCGACGACGACACCGTCACCGTCGTCATCCCACACTGCGATATGGGCACAGGAATTTTCACCGCCTTATCTCAGATGGCCGCGGAGGAGCTCGATGCCGATTGGGGGGACATGCGCGCGGAAGCCGCGCTCCCGGATCCTCTATTCGCAAATGGCGCGCTGGTCGAGGGGTTTGCTCTTGGCCGCGAAGGCCTGAATCGCGATTCCATCCCGGCATTTCTGCAAGGATCGGTGTTGGCGACAGGTAATAAGCTGGCGCAATTCATGGATATCCAAGTGACCGGCGGCTCCTCGGCAGTAAGCTATACGGGCGTCTATGGGGTGAGGGTTGCCGCCGCCGCAACGCGCGAGATGCTCATCGCCGCGGCCGCCGAACGATTGAATGCGCCGCGCGATGCATTTCGCACCGAACGTGGCCGGGTCATTCACCAGCCTTCGAGTCAGAGTTTTCGCTTCGGCGAACTCGCCGCCGCGGCTTCCCGATACGCCCCCTCATCGCAACCCAAATTGAAACCCAGGAGCGCTTACACCTTGGTGGGCAAGCCCGTTGCCCGCTTCGACATCCCCGCCAAGGTCAACGGCTCCACCCGGTATGGCATTGATGTGTCGGTGCCCGGGATGCAATACGGGGCGATCAAGATCGCACCGATATTTGGCGGAAAACTAGTGTCGGTGGATGAGCAGCAGATTGCCGGGAAAACAGGCATTAAAAAAATCATCAAGCTGGACGATGCCGTCATCGTGGTCGCAGATCGGTTTTGGCGAGCGCAGCGGGCCATGGATGCGCTCGAGCCGGTATTCGGCGACGGGGGTAATGCGCAACTCTCCTCGAGCACCATCCGCCAGCGCCGGCTCGCCGCCTTGAATCAAGGACCGATCAAGCGCGACCGCTCAGTGGGCGCAGGCGACAAGGCGCTGCAAAATGGCACGAGCCTCGAGTGTGTGTACCACGTGCCTTATCTTGCACATGCGGCAATGGAACCCGTCAATGCAACCGCGCTTTACCGCACCGACGGTACGCTCGAAGTCTGGGCCGGCACTCAAGATGCGCTGGGCGCGCGGGCGTTCTGTGCGAAAGCCGCGGGAATCAGGCTTGATAAGGTTGCCTTTCACCACTATCCGAGCGGCGGCGCGTTCGGTCGACGCTTGCCGGGCCTGTGGAACTTTCTGGGCTTTGCCGTCAAAGCCGCGATGGCCATGCCCGGCACTGCCTTGAAGCTCATCTTCACCCGCGAGCAGGACCTGCGGCACGATTATTACCGCCCTAATGTCACGAGCCGCTTCAAGGCGAGAACGAACCCGGCAGGCATGCCGGATACTTGGGTCAATGAATATACGACCGACAGTGATTCCAATGCCGAGGCTTACATTTCTTACGAGGTGCCCAATCAAGCCTATGGAGCGGTCAAGGTTGAGACGCCGGTACCCGTCGGCCCGTGGCGCAGCGTGGAGTCTTCCTGGCACGGGTTCTTCATCGAGTCCTTTGTTGACGAATTGGCGCACCAGGCCAAGCGCGATCCATTCGAATTCCGCAAGGCGCTTCTAAAAAACAGACCCCGCCACCTCGCGACACTCGAGTTGGCGGCGGCCAAGGCGGGGTGGGGAAGTACGCTGGCGCCGGGCCGCGCACGCGGGATCGCGATGGTGGCGTGCTTCGGAACTGTCGTTGCGCACGTGGCCGAAGTGGAAGTTTCAGAGGGCGGCGATTGCAAGGTTCACCGCATCACCGCAGCGGTGGATTGCGGCCTGGCAGTCAATCCGGATGGATTGAAGGCGCAGATCGAGGGTGGCATTGTGTTTGGTCTGAGCGCTGCACTGTACGGTGAAATCACGATAGCTCGAGGCGCCGTCGAGCAACAAAATTTTCCAAACTACCCAATGGTACGCCTCGCGGATTGCCCGGCAATCGAAGTGCACCTCCTAGAAAGTGATGCGCCGCTCGGCGGGGGCGGCGAGCCGGGGACACCGCCGGTGGCACCTGCGCTAACCAATGCGATATTCGCCGCCACCGGGATCCGGGTGAGGGAGCTGCCGATCGCCAAGCACGCGCTCGGTAAGGACGCGCGACCCGCCGCGTTTCGCATGGAGACGGATAGAGGTTCCGATGCCGCCGTTGCGATAAGTTAAGTTGACGTCGATGCTATTGCGTTTGACCTAGACCCTATGTAGAGTTACTACTATGGGTAAAGAAGGTCATGAAGTACGAATGTCGCTCCAGACCCTGAAGGTGTTGGAGGCATTTCTGGAGAACCCTGCCGATCAGCTCTCGGGCGCCGACGTGCATCAGCGTTGCCACCTCGCGTCCGGCACCTTGTATCCCATTCTTATTCGACTCGAGACAGCGGGATGGTTTGTCAGTCGATGGGAGGCCATCGATCCTTCGAAAGCCGGCCGTCCGCGGCGTCGTCAATATCGATTGACGCCGATGGGCTTAAGGCGCGCGAGCGAAGTCTTTGCGGGTTTCAATCGCGGTGTTCTTGCATAAGCGGGCGTAACGTCCGCGCCAGGAGGCTCTATGACTTCCGAGCGAACACAAGATTGGGTAGATGGGATCGTCCATCAGTTGATTCGTCGCGCCGCCAAGCACGCTCCTGATTCGCTGGCAGATCGTCTCGAGGAGGAGTGGCTGGCGGACATGTCCGAACGGCGCGGATCTCTAGCGCGGTTGCGCTTTGGAATTGGTTGTTGCTGGGCGACAAACGTGATCGCTCGGGAGCATGTCGCCGCAGCACCCCTTGCTGCGACCGTCTCTCCCACGCCGCATCGGTATTTCATCCGCATGCGCGAGGCCGATTCCCCTTTCTTTACGGGCCGGACGATTACCTTCATGCTGGTCGTTTCGCTGCACTTAGCCGTGCTCTACGGACTCGCGATAGGCCTCGGTCCGACATTCATCAGAACCATCGCCGGTCCATTCGAGTCGCGGGAAATTCCGCCGGCACCGCGCATCAACCCGCCGCCGCTGCCCCTCCCCAATATACCGACAAGGATAGATCTACCGACGTCGCATGATATGTCCCCGCTCGAACCGGTTCAGAGGGATGTGATGACCGGAACACCGAATGAAGCAACGCCGAGCGAACCGGCGGTTGCCGGGTTGCCCCAGCCGCAACCCATCCCTGTGCGCCGCGTTGAAGGTGGGCCCGGAGTAGGATTTCCGAGCACCCGGGATTTCTATCCGGATGCTTCCATTCGTCGCGAAGAACAAGGGATTGCCACGGTCAGGGCGTGCGTCGACGCCAAGGGACGCCTCATCTCAGAGCCGACGATGATCCAATCGGCCGGGTTTAGGCGTCTCGACGAGGCGGCGGTCAGACTCGCAACGGCCGGCTCCGGGCGCTATCGAGCCAGCACCGAAGACGGGAAGCCGGTCGACTCCTGCTATTCCCTTCGCATTCGTTTCCAATTGCGAAACTAGGAAGACGATAATGGCAATGGCGATAGGCCGAAGCGACGGCCAATCGAACTCAGAGATCAACATGACGCCGTTGATCGACGTCATGCTGGTGCTGCTGGTAATTTTCATCATTACGTTACCGAGCCAGACGCACGCCATTAAGGTTGATAATCCCTTATCCAGTATCAATCCGCCGATGCCTCACGAAGTAATCGATCTGTCGATCGACTTCGATGGCACGATCCTGTGGAACTATCAGCCAGTTGATCGCGCCAAACTGCAGCGGTACATCGGCCAGGAGGCGGCGCTCATGCCGCAACCGGAAGTGCACATTACCGTCGATCGGTTCGCCAGGTATCAAATCGTGGCGCAGACAATGGCGGATTTGCAGCGTGGCGGCTTGAAGAAATTTGGATTCGTCAATAACGACCTGTTGCGCTGACATCCGGCCTTATGCCGTCCTTTCGACCGTCAACCCCAGGCGCTCGATCATGACATCGCGCATGATGAATTTCTGAATCTTGCCGGTAACGGTCATCGGGAATTCGTCGACAAAAACGATGTAACGGGGAACCTTGTAGTGGGCGATTTCACCTTCGCAGTGCTGCCGAATCTCCTCTGCGCTTGCTCGATCGCCCGGTCGCAGCACAATCCAGGCACAGAGCGCTTCGCCGTAACGCGCATCGGGAACGCCGAAGCAGGACACGCCCAGCACCTTGGGGTGGGTGAAGAGAAACTCTTCTACCTCACGCGGATAAATGTTCTCGCCACCGCGAATGATCATGTCCTTGATCCTCCCGACAATATTGCAGTAGCCCGCTTCATCGAGGACCGCGAGATCGCCGGTGTGCATCCACCCTTCCGAGTCGAGCACCTCGGCGGTGCGCGCGGCATCCTCCCAGTAGCCTTGCATCACGGAGTAGCCGCGCGTGCACAGCTCGCCGCTGCTGCCGCGCGGAACCGTGTTGCCTAGGGCATCAATGAGCTTCACCTCCAAATGCGGCTGGATCCGCCCGACGGTGCGGACGCGCAATTCCAAAGAGTCATCCACGCTCGATTGAAAACTGACTGGGCTGGTTTCGGTCATCCCGTAGGCAATCGTCACCTCGGGCATGTGCATCTCGTCGACAACCCGTTGCATGATTGCGATGGGGCAGGGGGAGCCCGCCATTATCCCGCCGCGCAGGCTGGACAGGTCGAACTCCTTGAATCGAGGATGATCGAGCATGGCAATGAACATGGTGGGCACGCCGTACAGCGCCGTGCACTTCTCTTGCTGGACGGAGCTCAACGTGGCCAGGGGGTCAAATCCAGGGCTCGGATATACGGCGGCGGCACCATGGGTCAGGCAATTCAGATTGCCCATGCACATGCCGAAGCAGTGATACAGCGGCACCGGTATGCAGATTCGGTCGCCCAATGCCGTGCCGATGGCCTCGCCCACGAAAAGGCTGTTATTGAGGACATTGTGGTGAGTCAGTGTGGCGCCCTTGGGCGATCCGGTCGTGCCGCTGGTGAACTGAATGTTCACGGGATCGCGGGGACGAAGATGCGATGCAATTTCCCGCAGCGCCTTGCGATCGGACTCCCGCGCGCGATTCGCGACAGTGGCGAATGGCACCAGTCCGCGCAGCTCCGCCGCCTCAATGCCGATCACCAATTTCAGCATGGGCAGCTTTCGTGCCGACAGGGTGCCGGGCTCGCAACTCGCCAGTTCCGGAGCCAACTCGCACAGCATACTCAGGTAGTCGCTGGTCTTGAATCGCGCGGCACTGACCAAGGCGGAACAGCCCACCTTGTTCAATACGAATTCCAGTTCGTGCTTGCGGTAGGCGGGATTGATATTCACCAGAATCAGTCCGGCTTTGGCAGCGGCGTACTGAGTGACGGCCCACTCGGCGCAATTTGGCGACCAGATGCCGATGCGCTGACCGGGCTTAAGGCCGAGAGATAAGAGCCCTGCGCCAAATTCATCCACAGCCGCATTGAGCTGCGCGTAACTCATGCGCACACCGGATTCGCATGCCACGATGGCCTCGCGTTCCGGCCAGCATTTCAGGGCCAGCTCTAGGGCCTGCCCCAGCGTGCTTTCAAGCAGCGGCGGCGAATCCGCGCCGCGTACGTAGCTGATGTCGAGATCCACTCGAATACTTTCGCGCATCACTGCCCGCGCCGTCAATGAATATCAATCGTATTAGATCAAAAACAATCAATCGCTCAGAGCGGAGCGACGATGAGCTTCACGCCGGCGTCTTGCACCATCTGGGCATGACGCGTTGAGACACCTTGATCGGTAATCAAAACATCGATCTCATTGAGTCCGCAGACGATGTGCCCCGAAGGCCCGTCGAATTTCGAACTGTCCAAGAGCACGATAATCTCATCGGCGCGGTCAATGAGGCGCCGTTCGGCGGCAACCAAGATGATATCCGCCTGCATGAGACCGGCGCTGCCCACGGCAGCGGCACTCATGAACAGTTTTGGAGCGTGGAAACGCTGCATGCCGTCGTCGGCCGAAGCCGCCAGGATGATGTTTTGCTCGGGAAACACCTGGCCGGAGGGCACCAAAACGCGAGTGCCCGGCTGCTGCAGCAGCGCGCTCACGATGCGCAAGGAATTCGTGAGCGCTTGTAGATTAAGGCCGCGGACGTGCTGGCACATCTGCAGGGTAGTCGAGCCGCCATCGATCATGACCGCCTCGCCGGCATTGCACAGCTTCGCCGCGGCGCGGCCGATCGCCTCTTTCTCCTGCCGATGCAGATTGACGTTCTCTTCGAACGGCACACCCGTCAGATGGGGTCCTGCGTCAGGTGTACGGCGCTTCGAGCTCTTGGATTCAAAGCGTTTGGCACCGCCGCGCACGCGCGTCAGCAATCCGGCGCTCATCATGCGTTCCAGGTCGCGGCGAATGGTGGCCGGCGATGCCTCGATGCGCTGCTCCAGATCCTGAAAGGAGATGAATCCCTTCTGATTGACGCAATCCAGAATTAGCTTTTCGCGCTCGGCTGAATGCATGACAGTCCTGATGCGGCGGAGTTTCCCGCCTAGCGCGTACTTTGGACTGAAGTGGTGGCCAATTCAATCAATGTCGATCATCTTCAACGTGTGCGGCAATCAGTCCTCGAGATCGCAGCCAGGCATCGAATAGATCTTCCCACTGGTCCACCGGCAGACCCGTGTGGCGCGCCCCAAAGCCGTGCGCTCCTTTCTGAAAAAGGTGCAGCTCGGCAGGTAGGTGAGCCGAAGTCCAGCGCTGATAGATCATGACACTGCGAGCCGAGGGCACGAGATTGTCTTCTTGGGTGGCGACGATAAAGACCGGCGGCGCGTTTGCCGGCGGCGGCACATCGTCCATGTAGCCGTAAATCGGCGCGGCGAAATCAGGCCGGGTCTCCGGATCGCTATTGAGGACCACGCCCATGGTCAGCGCCGCTCCCGCCGAAAATCCCATCAGTCCGATTCGATCCGGCGCAATACCCCACTGAGCCGCGTGTTGGCGCACGTAGCGCATGGCCTGCTTGCCGTCAGCCACGGCCAGGCTGCGGCCGGCGTCGAGCTTGTGATAGTTCCCGTCGAAGTCGGCCTGCAAAGCGGCTGACAGCTCCTTGGTCGAAGCGATCTGCTCGGCCAAGTTCACAGCGCTCGGCAGCAAGCGGTATTTCAAGACAAACCCGGTGATGCCGCGAACGTTCAGCCATTCCGCCAAGTCGGTGCCTTCGTAGTTGAACATCAGTCCGTAAAAGCCACCGCCGGGACACACGATGAGCGCCGCGCCGTTGGGTTTTGCTGGAGCGTAGACCGTCAACGTCGGCACAACGACATTGCGAATCAGGTGCGTGGTCTGATTTCCAGGGGCGGGCAACAGGGAGTCGATTTCCTGCTGGGTCGAGCCCTCGGAACCCGGCGCGACGCCCGGCCAAATGTTGATGACCGGATGGGAAGAGTCAGCCCCCGCTGCAATGCTCTGTGCAATTGTAAAGAATGCGATGCAGGCAGCCGCGAGAAGTGCTTTCATGAGATTGTCTCTTCAAACAATGCCGGTGCCGGGCGCCAGTTTGCGGCGGTGCCGCGCCTGGGTCCTGCGCCAGCCGCTGGCGCGAAAGGCGCCCAAGGCGTCGATCGCGCCGCCCGAATCGACCCTCGCTTGGGCGATGAGCGACGATACGTCGGTGCGATAGGCCTGGCGCAGCGTCTGAAACGCCATCATCACGTCGTTGGATTCTTGTGCGTACAGTAGTGCTTCGCGATCGACGAGCAAGGCTTTGGCAAAGGCGCCGATGATGGCTTCGGCGGAGGCCAGCATGCTCTCGATTGGATCGGTCACATTGTGCGATTGATCGATGAGATAGGCCGGTGCAAAGGATCCGCGGGCGTTCGTCTCCGCTTCCACGAGCTCATTAAAGACCAGGAAGAGCTGGTGAGGGTTGATGGAGCCGGAATCGAGGTCATCGTCGCCGTACTTGCTGTCGTTGAAGTGAAAGCCGCCGAGCTTGCCGAAGCGATGCAGCCGCGCCACGATCTGTTCAATGTTCGTGGTCGGCGCATGATGACCGAGATCTACGAGACAATAGGCTTGCTGCCCCAGCTGCTGAGCGGCCAGGATTGAGGATCCCCAATCTTGCAGCACTGTGCTGTAGAAGGCGGGTTCGAAAAGCTTGTGCTCGAGCAGCATTCTCCAGTCGCCGGGCAGGGCTGCATAAATCCGCGACGCGGAATCCAGGTAACGGTCGAAGGCGCGCGTGAAATCCTGCTGTCCGGGAAAATTGCTGCCATCACCCACCCAAACCGTGATTGCTTGAGATCCCAGCAGTTGGCCGATGCGAATGCACTCGATGTTGTGTGCCACCGCCTGATCGCGGACGGCAGCATGGGCGGAGCTCAATGATCCGCCCGAATAGCTGTGCTTTTGATCCGGTTGATCCTGAAAGGTGTTGGAATTGACGGCGTCGAACCCTAAGCCGAGATTCGCTGCCTGTTCCCGCAGCCCAATGTAGTCATCAACAAAATCCCAGGGAAAATGCGGTGAAACTCGCGGCGCGATCCTGCACAGCTGTTGCACGACGGCGCAATCCTCCAGTTTCTCGTGAATGGAGGTGGGCGCCCCGTCGATAGGAAACTTCGCGAAGCGCGTACCGCCGCGGCCCGCGCCCCAACTCGGCAACGCCACGGAGAACGCCGCCACCTTGGCGCGAATTGGCTCGATGTCGATGCCGCGGCGCTTGAGCTGCCGGGTCAGGGATTGATAGTCGTCTTGCAGGCCATCGGCGCCGAGGCGCGCGTTGTGGTCGCGAATGAGGCTTTCCGGCAACGGTAATTGTAGCGGCATGGGAGCGCTCCTAAGTCAGGTCACGCTATCGGGTGAACGCCTGGGCATTGCCTGCGTCCACGTTGATCATATTGCCGGTGGACTTCACCGACATGTCGGAGGCGAAAAAATAAACGGCGTCGGCAATATCGCTCGGCAACACGTCGACTTTCAGCATGGACCGGTTGCGGTAGTGCGCCTCGAGCGCTTCCCCCGAATCGATGCCGTGGGCGCCGGCGCGCTCGCGGCGCCATTCCCCGTCCCAGATTCTCGAGCCCTTGATAACCGCATCCGGGTTCACGGTGTTGACGCGAATGCCGAACGGCGCGCCTTCCAGTGCGAGGCAGCGGGCCAGGTGCAGGGCCGCGGCCTTCGCGGATGCATAGGCCGAGGCGTCGACCGCCGCGGCGATGCCGTTCTTCGAGCCGATGAAAATAATGGAACCGCCGCGCTGTTGCTTCATCAAAGGAAAAGCGGAGCGCGCCGCCAGGAAGTAGCCTTGCGCGAGCACGTCGTAGTTCTTGCGCCACAGTTCCACGGTGGTTTCCTCGACGGGCGCCGAGCTCGCGATACCGGCATTGGCGATGAGAATGTCCAACCCGGCAAACTCGCGCGCGCAGGAGGCGAATGCCGCGCGCACCTGATTTTCATCGGTGACGTCGCACAGCGCGGCGCGCACATAATCAGCGCCGGCCTTCGCATCCAAAATCTTGTGCGCCTGCTTCAGCGCATCGGCGTCGCGGTCGACCAGCAAGACGCAGGCGCCCTCGGAGAGCAGCTTGTCCGCAGTTGCGGCGCCGATGCCGCCGGCGCCGCCGGTAATGAGCGCGATCCTGCCGGCAAGCGGCTTCGGTTTGGGCAGGCGGCGCAGCTTCGCCTCCTCAAGCGCCCAATACTCGATGCGAAAGGCCTCGCGCTCATCGAGTCCCACATAGCGTCCGATGGATTGTGCGCCACGCATCACGTTGATCGCATTCCCATAGAACTCGCCCGCCAAGCGCGCCGTGGTCTTGTCGAGCGCGAATGCGATTCTGCCGAGACCGGGGACCAGCACAATGACTGGATTCGGATCGCGCATGGCCGGATCCGATGAGGTCGCGCAACGCCCGTAGTAGGCGGCATATTGGGCGCGATACTCGGCGACGGATTGCTCCAGGTAGGCGCCGTCGGAGAGGCGGCTTTCATCCAGCGTCATCGGCCAAATCTTGGTTCGCAAGAAATGATCCGGACAGGAAGTACCCTGCGCCGCCAGCGGAGCAAGATCTTGCGAACACACGAATTCCAGCGTCTCCGCGTCCTGGGAGAAGTGCCCTACTTTGAAGCGCTCGCCGGACATCATTCCACGCAGCCGCGGCATCAACTCGGCGGCAATCCGCATCCGATCCTCGGACGGCAGCGGCGCCAAGCGTGCGCCGCCGAAGGCCGGGCGCCGCGCCAGTCGCTCGTTTAGGTAGCGCACCGCATCGCCGATGAGTTGAATGGAATTGTCGTAGCACGAACGCGAGGATTCACCCCAGCAAATGAGCCCGTGCCCGGCCAGCACCACGCCTTTGAGTCCGGGATGATTGGCTACGTAATCGCGAAGGCGCAATCCTAGATCGAAACCCGGCCTTTGCCAGGGCAGCCAACCGACCGTGCCGCGCCACACCTCGTTGGCCGCGCTTTCGCCCGATGACGAGGCGGCCAAGGCGATGATCGCGTCGGGGTGCACGTGATCCACATGCGCGAAGGGTAGAAAGCCGTGCAACGGCGTGTCGATCGAGGCGGCGCGGGAATTCAAGTCGAAGGCGCAATGCGGCAGCATTGCGACCATGTCATCTTCATGTTCGGCGCCCAAGTAAAGAGATTCGAGCTGCAGTAGGCGATCCAGATACAGCGTCGAGAAACCATCGAGTTTCATCGATCCTAGATCCCCACCAGAGCCTTTGACCCAAAGGACAGGCACGGATTGACGAGTCAGAGGATCCCGGCCGATCAATTTTGCCGAGGTGTTTCCGCCTCCAAAATTGGTGACCGTGAGATCGGATCCTAGGAGATTCGAGCGGTACAGCAATAGCTCTGCATCGGTCTTGGAGGACGCTTCGGCCTCGGACCAGCGTGATAAGGGGATTTTGAAAGGCAGCGCGGAACGCGTCTCGGCGGCGACTTGCAGTAAATTCGTCATCGCATTGGTTCCCTGCTTTCCATTTTAATCGCGCCCGTCGCCCTTTGTAGCTAAAGCAAGCCCCGTTTGCAATCAGAATCGATCATTTTACATCAGATGCCTAAAATTGATCGAGGGCAGCGGCCGGCCAGCCAAATTGCCCGCACGGTATTCTTGGGCGGACGCCGGGCTGGCTAGTAACGGCGGAATTTGTAATCATAAATAATACTTTTCGATCATATGCTTGAGGGTACATGTCGACCCGCGCGACGGTGATTGTGGATATCGGCAAGACGCTGACGAAGGCCAGCCTGTGGACCGAGTCAGGGGGGCTGATCGAGCGGCGCAGCCGTCCCAATGCACAAGTTGATGCCGGCGATTTTTTGGCGCTGGATGCCGTCGGAATCGAGACTTGGTTGGAATCGACCCTGCGCGAGTTAGCGCGGATCGAGAGGATTGCACATATTTTTCCGGTGGCCCATGGTGCTGCCGCTGCGTTGATTCGCGACGCAGAACTCAAGCTTGCACCCGTGGACTACGAGCACGCCATCCCTGCGTCGATACACCGCGATTATGACGCAAGCC
The DNA here is from genome assembly GCA_036494725.1 of Steroidobacteraceae bacterium. Classification (GTDB taxonomy): domain Bacteria; phylum Pseudomonadota; class Gammaproteobacteria; order Steroidobacterales; family Steroidobacteraceae; genus Bog-1198. Next base: position 18,770 of record DASXNX010000139.1, on the reverse strand, counting down.
GAGAACCATTTGCGCTCACCGGATCGCCTGCATTACCTGACGGATTGAATCTAGGCACACAGTTGCATTTTCTGGAGCAGCTGTACCCGGATCTGTGGGCGGGGGATCCCACCGTGCTGCCGTGGCCGCAGTACTGGAGTTGGCGGTTATCCGGGCAACCGTCGTCCGAGGTCACGAGCCTGGGGTGTCATACCGACTTGTGGTATCCGGCCGCGGCCGGCTTTTCGCGTCTCGCAATTGAACGCCGGTGGGCCGCACGCTTTGCACCCCTCAACCGTGCGGACCGAATGGTGGGCACCATCTCGAAGGAATGGATGGCGCGCAGCGGCTTGCCGGGCGATGTAAAGGTCTGGTGCGGATTGCACGACTCGAATGCCGCATTAATTGCCGCCAGCACCCACGCGCAGCACGCGGATTTCACGGTTCTTTCCACGGGCACTTGGTTCGTCGCGATGCGCTCCTGCGCATCCCACGTCGAAGCATCGTCTCTGCCGCCAGAACGGGATTGCTTGATCAACGTGGACATCGACGGCAATCCGGTACCGTCGGCGCGATTCATGGGAGGGCGCGAGATCGACCTGTTGCTGGGATCGGATGCACGGCACGTCGATCTCAATCGCGACGCGCACGCGCAAATGGCCGCCGCGCAGGCGGTGCTCGCTAATTCGGCTATGGTGTTGCCAAGCTGGGTCGCCGGCACGGGGCCCTTCGGCAAATCTCGCGGCCGCTGGCTGTCGATGCCCGCTGACCCCGTCGAGCGCGCGGCAGCAGTCTACCTGTATGCCGCGTTGGTAACGGATGCCGCGCTGGATCTCATTGGCGCCAAGGATTGCCTAATCATCGAGGGTCGCTTTGCCGCGGCGCAGCTCTTGGTCGCGGCGCTGGCAGCATTGCGTCCCGAGATGGCCGTGTATGCGGCACCGGCGGAGCACAATGTGGCATTGGGTGCACTGAAGCTGATTTCTCCTTCGTTCTCGCCGACCCAGCCGCTTGCCCGGGCGCGCGCGCTGCCGCTTTCCCTCGAGGCCTATCGGCGACGCTGGCGTGAGGAATGCAATTCCTACGGACCCACGCGCATCGACAAATAATTGCCGATGCCGATCACCACCGTCGAGGAGACCAGCAACCCGATGCCGGTCCAGATCAGCGCGCGGGTGCGGGCGCTGCTGCCCGCCCACTCGCGCAGGGCAAATCCCCATAATGTCGAGAACAGGATGATGCTCGCCATGTGCAGCGACCAGGAAGAAAACGCATAACGCCCCATCTGACTTTCGCCCATGGTGTAGAAAAAGAATTGCAAATACCACAGCGTGCCGCCCAACGCGGCCAGCGCATAGTTGAACAACAAGCAGCCGCCCATCAAACTCGTGGTGCCGGTTCGCAACCATTGTCCGGCGGAGCGATTGCTCCGGATCAGGATGGCGCACCAGATCACGTTGGTGGTCAATCCGCCGCTTAAGACCACGCAAAGCACGGGCAGTCCCTGCCACAAGGGAGGTGTCCCCGCGGCGAGGGACGCGGTGCGAATGGGTTGACCCGCATCGAGTCCCCAGGCAAAGCAACCTGACATGACGCCCGAAAAAAGTGCGATGAAAAAGCCCTTGCGCAAATCAAATTCGGCGATCGCCGTCTCGCCGCTGCGCGTTGCTTCGCGTTCCTTGGCGCGGCCCGCCAGGGCCACGACCACGATGCCGATGATCGTTATCGCGATGCCAAACAATGTGACCTTGCCGTTCGCGGTCGCAGAGAGCGCGCCCAAGGTGCCATGAAACAATGGCGGCCCCAAAGTTCCGATGATGGTGGTCAATCCCAGCGCGATGGCCATGCCGAGCGAAAGCCCAAGATAACGCATGGTCAGCCCAAAACTGAGGCCGCCCAGTCCCCATAGCGCGCCCCAGAACCAACACCAAAAAAGCGTCTTAAGGTCGATGCTGCCGAGCACATCAAGCAAGTGGCGCGTTTGCAGCCACGCGACTAGCCACGGGGCGATCAGCCATGAGAAAAGGCCGCCGGTCAGCCAGAAGATCTCCCACGACCAACCGCGAATTCGACGGTACGGCACGTAGAAGCTCGCCGATGAGAGGCCGCCCAGCCAATGAAAAAGAACGCCGATGAGGGGGTTGGGATTCATTTCGTTGGTTTGACGGCGTTCGGACGAATGATCATCATAGATCAAATTTAATCATCACGCGTGACGAATGCACCCAGCGCGATCTCACCCCGGGCGAAGGCTGGCCTTCAGTTTCAGCGCCTGTTTCTGGTTTGGCGCCGCCTTTGCGGCGTCGTCTGACCCCGACGCATTGCTCGAAGGGTTTCGGCAACCGCCGCCCGAAGCGCGACCGCAACTGTGGTGGCACTGGATGAACGGCAACGTCAATCTCGAGGGCGCCAAGCTTGATTTGGAGTGGATGCAGCGCATCGGGATCGGCGGCGTTCATACCTTTACCGGCGGCGGTCTCGGCGAACCCCATGTGGTGGAGCCGCCGGTCGACTTTTTGAGCGAGCAGTGGCGCGCGGCCTTCCGCGACACCACGCGCCGTGCGCACGCCGCCGGCATGGAGGTGACCATCGCTGGCTCGCCGGGTTGGAGCGAAACGGGCGGCATCTGGGTGACGCCCGAAAGCGGCATGAAAAAATATGTGTGGAGCGAAGCGCAAGTTACCGGCGGAAAGCCGGTGGATGTGATGCTCGCGCGGCCGCCTGGGACTACCGGGCCGTTCCTCGGGGTCAAGCGCAGTTTCAACCCGCCAGCCCTGGAGCTAGGCGGCGATTTTTATCGGGACAGCCTGGTGGTGGCGTTCCCAACTCCCGCGGCAGAGCTCATCGACGCCAAGCCAACATTCCGCGCGGACGGCGCTGCCTTGGACCTCTCAACGTTGCTCGCGGACGATCTATCCGTATCGGTCGCGCTGCCCATTTCCCCGGGACAGTCCAGCGTCGTCATCGACGCCTTGTTCGAGAAGCCGGCTCGCATCGCTGCGCTGACCCTGGGACTCGCGCGGGTCGCGGATGTGGAAATAAAGGCCGGCGATGATGCGAACGCATTGCACACGCTGCTCAAGGCGGCTGCCGACCCTTCGGAAACGCCTGCACCCGAACAGACTTACTCGTTTGCGGCCACGCGCGCCAAGATCTTTCGCATTGTCCTCACCCGGCCGGCGCCAAAACCTCCTTTTCCCAACCTCCCGCCGAGGCTTTCAAAACCGCAGGCTCCGCCGAGCGAATTTCTGCTGACGCGGCTTGACTTGAGCGGCGGCGCCCGTGTCAGCCGCTTCGAGAGCAAGGCCGGATTTCAGCCTTCCATTGATGCACAATTGCCGCCGACGCCGGCGGCCGAGCGCGACGCCGTGATCGCGCCGGGAAGCGTCATCGATGTCACCGACAAGGTCGCTGGAGACAGATTGCAATGGGTAGCGCCGCCCGGCCTATGGACCATAGTGCGCCTCGGCTGGTCGCTGACCGGCCAGACCAACGGTCCGGCGCAAGCCAAGGACACGGGCCTGGAAGTCGACAAGCTCGACCCCGACGCGGTTCGCGGCTATCTCGAGCACTATCTGGCCATCTATCGTGATGCCATGCAGGAACCGCTGGGTGCAGGCAGCGTGCAGAGTCTGCTAACGGACAGCTGGGAAGCGGGCGTGCAAAACTGGACCCCCACGTTGCTCGCGCAATTCAACGCGCGCCGAGGCTACAGCCCATTACCTTACCTACCAGTGCTGATCGGCCGAGTGGTAGAGGATGCCGATACCAGCGAGCGCTTTCTCTGGGACTTTCATCGCACGCTTGAGGAGGCGCTGGCAGACAATCATTATGGCGTGATCGCCAAGGTGCTGCATGAACAGGGCATGCACTACTACACCGAGGCGCAGGGCGATACGCCGCGCGCCATGGCCGACGGCTTGGCCGTCAAGGCACGCGCTGACATCCCCACCGCGGAGTTCTGGTATCGCGCCTTTGCCACCGCGCCCGGACAGCCCTCGCTTCTGGCCGACTTGCGCGAGGCGGCATCGGCTGCGCATCTGTATGGGAAACCGCTGGCGGCAGCCGAATCTCTTACCGTGGCGGCGGGCACCGATCCGTGGGCGTTTTCGCCCGCCATGCTCAAGCCCGTGGTCGATGAAATTTTCGCAAGCGGCATCAATCGCATATTGCTGCATGAATCGCATCATCAACCGCTGCTGCACGAGGCGCCGGGGCTGACTTTGGGATTCTTCGGCCAATTCTTCAATCGCAACGATACCTGGGCCGAGGACGCCGGTGCCTGGATCGAATATTTGTCGCGGACCTCGTACCTGCTGCAGCAGGGGGCATTCGCCGCCGACGTCCTCTACTACTACGGCGAGGAGCGCAGTCTCACCGAGATCTACTTGAATCGTTTCGAGCGTGAGGTTCCAGAGGGGTATGGATACGATTACACGAACGCCGAGGCGCTGCAGGCATTGAGCGTGCGCGACGGGTCCATAGTCGCCCCGGGCGGTCTTGAGTATCGCGTGCTGTTCGTGCCGTCCTTCGTCACGCGATACACGCTGCCCACATTGCGCAAGCTGCGCGAATTGGTTCGGAATGGCGCGGTGTTAGTCGCGGCGCGGCCACGAGGCGCACTGGGACTTCAATCCAGCGACGCAGAGGTGCGGGCCATTGCCGATGAGCTATGGGGCAGGGCGGAGGCCCTTCAGGACGTGCGCACCTATGGGCGCGGCCGAGTGTACATCGAGCCGAATTTGCCGGCCGCGCTCGCTGCCGAACATCTTTCAGCCGATGTGTCGGTGAATGAGCCCTGTGCACCGGACTGCCATCTCATGTCGGTCCATCGCCGCACTTCCGATGCCGACATTTTCTTTCTCACCAATAGTGACTCGGCAGCTCGGCTGTTACGCGTGACGTTTCGTCTCAAGCATGGAATACCTGAACTGTGGCGCGCCGAGACCGGGGAGACGCAGCGGCTCGTATATCGCGAAACGCCACAAGGAATCGAGGCGCAACTCCCATTCGCTGCGCGCGATGCCTTCTTCGTGGTGTGTCGCCGTGGTTCGCGCGGCGCACAAGCGCAGCCGCCGGCGAGCCGACGCGAATTTCTCCTCCGCATCAAGGGTCCCTGGCAGGTGGATTTTCAGTCCGGACGCGGCGCGCCCGCGAGGGCTGAGCTTTCCAAGCTTCTCGATTTGAGCACTTCATCGGATCCTGGCATCAAGTATTTCTCGGGAGCGGCAAACTACCGGGCGAGCTTCGTGCTGCCGTCGTCGCGCAACGGGAGCCGGCGCCGCCTGATGCTGGCGCTTGGCGCCGTCCACGAGCTCGCCGTGGTGCGGCTTGATGGAAAAATACTGGGCACCACGTGGCATGCGCCGTTTGAGATCCCGCTGCCGGTGGGTGTTGCCGCCGGCCGGCACGAGCTCGAAGTCCGCGTCGACACACTGTGGGTGAACAGGCTCATAGGCGATCAACAGCCGGGCGCGACACGCATCGCGTTCGCGCCGCAATCGCCTTATACGGCCAGCTCTTCGCTGATGCCCTCCGGCCTACTGGGGCCGGTAACAATATTCGCAGAAAGTCCTTGAGCGATCATGATTCATTGCCGCGACAAAATCGGGAGATTAATTTGAAAAATGTGCCGGCCGCTTGCCGATCATACATCAGCCTGATATTCGGCTTGAGCGTGCTGAGCGGCGCCATGAGTGCGGCCTGCGCGCAGACCCCCGACATCGAACAGCGCGCGGACGCGCTCCTTAAGCAAATGACGCTCGAGGAGAAGATCGCGTTGATCGGCGGCGGCGCGGGCCTGTTCAATATACGGGGTGTGCCGCGGCTCAATGTCCCGCCGATGACTGCTGCGGATGGTCCTTTCGGCGTCCGTAATTTCACCCGCACCAATGTCTATGCGGGCGGCATCGCACTGGCTGCCAGCTGGAACACCGAGCTGGCGCGGCGCATCGGCTCGCAAGTGGGACGCGACGCGCGCGCGGTGGGCGTGCATTTTTATCTTGCGCCGGGCGTCAACATTTATCGTGCTCCGCTGAACGGCCGCAATTTCGAGTATTTCGGCGAAGATCCCTTTCTCGCGGCCCAAACAGCAGCAGCGCTGATCGAAGGAGTGCAGAGCCAAGGCGTGGCCGCCACCGTGAAGCATTTTATCGGCGACAACTCCGAGTTCGCGCGGCACACCACGGACGTGCTGATCGATGAACGCACCGCACGCGAGATTTATTTGCCGGCCTTCGAGACGGCGGTCAAGGCGGCCCAGGTCGCCGCAGTCATGGATTCGTACAATCTCGTGAACGGCGAGCACATGACCGAGAATCGCCGCTTCAACGTCGAGATCCTCAAGCAGGAATGGGGTTTCGCAGGCGTGCTGATGTCGGACTGGGACGCGACCTACGGCACGCTGACGGCAGCTCACGGCGGATTGGATCTCGAAATGCCCTCCGCCAAGTTTTTTAACGAGAGTGCGCTCAAACCTCTACTTCAGGGCGGCAAGCTGCCGATGGCGGAATTGGACGATAAGGTGCGGCGAATCCTGCGCACCGCGGTGCGCTTAGGGTGGCTCGACCGCCCGCAACTCGACCCGACGATTTCGCGCTTCAATACGGCGGGACGCGCCGCATCGTTGCAAGGGGCGCTCGAAGGCATCGTGCTGCTCAAGAATTCCGCGAATGCCTTGCCGCTCGAGCGCAGCCGGATCCGTTCCCTCGCGGTCATCGGACCCAACGCCTATCCGGTGGTGCTCAACGGCGGCGGCAGCTCCACGGTCGCGCCGTTTTACGCCACCAGCTTGCTCGAGGGCCTGAACGAGGAGCTTCACCACGACGTGGAGATCCGTTACTCGCGGGGCGTGCGCGACATGCAGCGCATTGCGCGGAGTATAAAGTGGTCGACGGATGCGGGCGGCGACCATCCCGGTCTACAAATGGAGGAATTCGACAACCTGGAACTCGCGGCGCCGGCGCGCACCAAGGTCGTGCGCTATATCGATCAGGGCGAAACTTTGGATTTGGGCCCACTGGCATCGGGCGACAAGGAACTGGATCTGGCGTCCTTCGCGGCGACGCACCCGACCTCGACGCGCTGGACAGGCTACTTCACGCCCGCCGCCGGCGGCGATCACGACCTGTTCGTCCAAGTGGGCGGGTTCGACAAGGACATCGGCTACCGAGTGTTCATCGATGACAAGCTCTTGCTCGATCATTGGGAATGGAAGAAGGCAGCCGTGATCGCCATCAAGCTCGCCCTCGACGCGCGCGCTCACAAGGTTGTGCTGGAGCATCGCGCCGTGGCCGGCGGTCTCGACGGACGCGTGCCCTTTGTCAGGCTCGGCATCGTGCAACGCGGCGCATGGGTCGAGCAGAGTGCCGAGCAGTTTGCGGCGCAATCCGATGCGGTGATTATCGCCGTGGGGTTCGACTACGCGAGCGAAGCTGAGGCGTGGGATCGTACCTTCCAATTGCCCCCCGGACAGGAGGAATTGGTGCAAAGGATCTGCGTAGCCAATCCGCACTGCATTGTCGTGGTCAACTCGGGCGGCGCGGTGGACATGTCCGGATGGGTGGATCGCGTGCCGGCATTGCTCGAGGCCTGGTATCTGGGCCAGGAAGGGGGCACCGCGCTCGCCAAAATTTTGCTCGGCAACTCGAATCCGTCCGGGCATCTTCCCGCGACCTTTGAGCGGCGTTGGGAAGACAACCCTGTCCATGATAGTTATTACCCGGCGCCGGGCAGCCATGAGGTGAGCTACAAGGAGGGCGTGTTTGTCGGTTACCGCGGCTACGAGGCGCGCGAGATCAAACCGCAGTTTCCCTTCGGCTTCGGGCTTTCCTACACCTCATTCAGCTATGCTGACTTGGAGATTCGGAAGGCCAGCGGCGCCCCGGCGCTGTTCGAGGCTGCATTTACCGTGAAAAATGTCGGAGCGCGTGCCGGAGCAGTAGTGCCGCAACTATATGTCGCGGCGCCGACCAGCAAGGTGCCGCGACCCCGAAAAGAATTGAAAGGCTTTACCAAGATCATGTTGCAGCCGGGCGAGTCGCGGCAGGTGGTTGTGCCGCTCGATGCACGGTCTCTGTCGTACTTTCAAGTTAAAGGCCGCCAGTGGCGCGCGGATCCGGGCGCATATCGGATCCTCATCGGCGATTCCAGCGCTCAGATCGCGCTGACCGGAACCTTAAAGCTCGAGCATGTTCTCCTCGTCAAGCCTTGATGCTCAGCGAGTAGCGGAGGGCAGATACCGGTGCCAGAACGCGATTTCCTCGGCCTTTGCCTCTTTCCCCTCAGGGGCGCTCTGAAACAGACCGGGAAATCCGTGCGGCATGCCCTCGTAGATTTCAAGATCGCAATTGCCGCCGGCAGCCTTGATCGCGCGGTTCAAGCGAACCATGTCGCTCAATAGGATTTCCTTGGTGCCGCCCTGGATCAGCACGGGTGGATAGCCCTTGGTGAAATCGCCGTACACCGGCGAGACGTACGGATTTTTCTGATCGGCGGGATCCGCATAGGCGTCAAGTCCGGGGCGGACTTGATCCTCGTGTAGTGCGGGATCCGCTTCCGCCAATGTCTTACGTGTATCGCCGCCGGGGGTAAAATCGGTCATCGGCGAGACCAATAGCAACGCCGCCGGCATCGGCAGCCCACGGTCGCGAATCTTCAGCACACTCGCCGCGACGATATTTCCGCCGGCCGATCCGCCGGTCATGCCGATGTGCTTTGCCGCGATCCCTTCATCGAGCAACGCCTTGTACACGCCGGTCACTTGATCGGTCACCAACTGCCAGCGGCCGCGGGGCGCCACCGTATAGTCGACTGTGAGCACGCGCTTGCCCGTTGCGGTGGCAGTCTCGGCCGCGCCTCCGACACTGCTTTTCGCACTGCCGAGCACAAATCCGCCGCCGTGCACATCGATGATCAACGTACCGTCGTCGCGGTAATCCTTGGGGTGAACTTCGTAGACGGTGACACCGGCGAGGGTGCGCTGAATGACCATGGGTTGCAGACGCTTGACGGCGGCGTCGGAAACGGCGTTGCTTCTCTCCTCGGACTTTTGGTACAGGGCATCGAAGTCGGCAAGGGTTTTCGGCGGCGGCGCCGGCAGCGCCAGGATGTACGCTCGATAGCCGGCGTACACCGCTGCAGCCTCAGGTGAGAGGGTGGACGGAATGAAGGCGCGCAACGGATCCGGCGTCGGCGGCGCGGCCGGCGCTTGAGCATGCGCTGGTATTGCCAGCACGATCATGAGCGCGGCCGAGGTCGTCAATGCTCGCCTGTAGAAGCCCGTCATATTTAAATCCCCGTTTCTTTGGTGTCTGCCGCCCGGAATTCTATCGAGAATGACTCATGAAAATGATCGAAGTCAAGCATAAAGCATCCTTATCAGTCATAATCGATCACTCTCGAATCAGGGAAAACGATGCGCAACTTCGTACTGGCGTTGGCGGGGATTTCCGCGGTGTTGGCAGGCGCGAGCAGCGCTTTCGGCAGCGATGATCCGATTCGAAATCTGCGCACCGAGTACTTTGAAAATCCGTTGGGGCTGGACGTCGCTCAGCCGCGATTTAGCTGGCAATTGCATTTGGCAGGACGCGGCAGAGCGCAGAGCAGCTACGAAATTCGCGTGGGAAACGACGAGCAAGCGCTGCGCGGTGGTTTAGGCGTACTGTGGGACTCGGGCAGAGTCATCTCCGATCAGTCGATTCAGAACCCTTATGCGGGGCCGGCGCTGCAAAGCCGGCAACGCTACTTCTGGCAAGTGCGGGTTTGGGACGAGCAACAGAGCGATCTAGGGTGGAGCGGTGTCGCCCACTGGGAAATGGGTTTGCTGACGCCGCCGGACTGGAGCGCGAACTGGATCTCACCAGCTCCCAACAGTACAAGTGAAGCCGATTCTCTGCCGGCGTTACGGCGCGAATTTCAATTGCGCGGTGCCATTAGGAGCGCGCGCATTTACATCACCAGTCATGGTCTCTACGAATTCTTCCTCAACGGCAAGCGGGTCGGCGATCAGGTCTTGACGCCCGGCTGGACCAGCTATGGGCGTCGCTTGCAATACCAAACCTACGATGTCACGGCGCTTCTCAGAACGGGCGACAATGCGATGGGCGCATACCTGGCCCAGGGATGGTATCGGGAGGGGAAGGGTTTCGAGGCTTGGCGCAACGCCGACAAAGCGCAGTTGGCCCTGCTCTGCCAACTGGAAGTGACCTATGCCGACGGTCATCGCGACATCCTCGGCTCTGATTCGCAATGGAAGTCCGCCGGCGGTCCAATCTTGAACTCCCAGATATACGACGGCGAATCGTACGATGCGCGCCTCGAGAAAATCGGCTGGGATTCCTCCCGGTACGACGATCGCGGTTGGGCGGCGGTACAAAGCCTCGAGGCACCCAAGGACGGGCTGATCGCACCGCAAGGTCCGCCGGTGCGGCGGATCGAGGAATTGGCGCCGAAACGGATTTTCAAAACGCCCGGAGGCGACACGGTCGTCGATCTCGGCCAAAACATGGTGGGTTGGATTCGCTTGAAGGTGGCGGGTCCCAGGGGCGCGGTCGTGACGCTCCGGCATGCGGAGGTGCTCGATCGGAATGGCAATTTCTACAGCGACAACCTACGAACCGCCAAGCAAACAGTGCGTTACACCTTGCGCGGGAGAGGAACGGAAACCTACGAGCCGCATTTTACTTTCCAGGGGTTTCGCTACGTGGCCGTGAGCGGCTATCCCGGAAAATTGTCTCTAGCCAGCCTCACCGGCATCGTCGTTCATTCGGATATGCCGGTCGCCGGCGAATTTTCCACATCGAATCCGCTGATCAACCAGCTGCAGCACAACATTCAATGGGGACAGAAGGGAAACTTCCTCGATGTGCCGACTGATTGTCCGCAGCGCGACGAACGCCTCGGCTGGACCGGCGATGCACAGGTGTTCGCCCCGACCGCGGCATTCAACATGGAGGTGGCCGGGTTTTTCACCAAATGGCTCAAGGATCTGGCCGCGGACCAGCTCAGCAGCGGAAGCGTTCCGTTTGTCATTCCAGACGCATTCAGTACTCCGGATAAGCCGCTGGCGGGTGCAGCCGGCTGGGGAGACGCCGCGACGATAATCCCTTGGCAGATGTATCTCGCGTACGGCGATACGCGCATTCTTGCCACGCAGTACGACAGCATGCAGAAATGGGTGGCCTATGAACAAGCGCGCGCCGGTGCGGACAATATCTGGGACGGCGATGTGCATTTTGGCGACTGGCTCGACTTCTTCAGCGCCTCGAAGAATACCAGTTATGGATCAACTTCGACTGATCTGATCGCGACGGCCTACTTCGCACGCTCCACCCAGATCTTGCAGCAAGCGGCGCGGGTTCTGGGCAAGAGCGCGGACGCGGCACGGTATGCCGAATCCTTGGGGAAAATCAAAGAAGCATTTCAACAGCGCTTCGTCGCCGCCGACGGGACCGTGGGTGAAGGCACGCAAACTGCGTATGTGCTCGCGCTCGATTTTGATCTGCTCCCCGAATCGCTGCAAACCATCGCCGCGCGGAAGCTGGCGCAAGATGTGCGCGAACGCAGGCATCTCACCACAGGCTTTCTGGGCACGCCTCACCTGCTCAATGTGCTGAGCCGCTTCGGCTATCTCTCCGAAGCCTATTTGCTGATTAATCGCGAAGAATTTCCGTCATGGCTGTACCCAATCAAGCATGGAGCGACCACAATTTGGGAGCGTTGGGACGGGATAAAACCCGACGGCAGCTTTCAAGACAATCGCATGAACTCGTTCAACCACTATGCGTACGGGGCCGTCGGCGAATGGATGTACGAGGTGTTAGGCGGAATCAATATTGATCCGAATGCGCCGGCCTATAAGCATGTGCTGATTCAAGTGCAACCCGGCGGAGGATTCACTCAGGCGCATAGTGCGCACGACACGCCGTATGGGCGCGTGAGTACTGATTGGCTCATACGCGGGGGCAGATTGCGATTGTCCGTGACGGTTCCTTCGAATGCCGGCGCAACTCTCCGCCTGCCCGGCGTGCAATCGCCGGTTCTTGGGGAAGGAGCCAAGACCGTCAGCGTCGGCGACGGCATTAAGTCGGTTAATCAGCAGGAAGGCGACACCGTGATTGAAGTTGGCTCCGGCCACTATGTCTTTAGTTACGCCTACTCGGCGGGCGCGCAAAGCCCCTGAGTTCTCGATCACTGTCGGCTCGCAAAGGTTGAAATTGATTACAATTGATCACAAGTGTTGACATTTCTATCGATTCTGAAATGATCTGATCTAGGCGTGACCGGAAGCGCCCGGATCGGAGCGGTTTCACGCTCCAAAAAAACGAAAGGGGAGTGACATAGATGCAAATCCATCGCCAGGTTCGGTCATGCAGCGCCTCGAGCCTCTTGCTATACGCGCTGGTCGCCGTTGTGCCAACGCTGATCTGTTTGCCCGCATTTGGAGAGGGCGCCGACGCGTCGTCCAGTGCATCCCCGGTCGATAAGGAGCTTGAAACCATCGTCGTGACCGCCGAAAGACGCTCGGTCGATCTACAGGTAGCCCCGGTGCAGGCAACCGTGCTGACCGGCGAAGATCTCAGCGTCCGCAACATCAATACCGTCGACCAGTTGCAATACTTCAGCCCGTCCTTGACCATCCAAAGCTCCGGCGTGAATTCGATGATTAATATCCGCGGTATTGGCAAGAGCGACGCTGGAGCGCAAGTCTCTTCAGGCGTATTGATCTATCGAGACGGCGTGTCGACCACGCCCAATGGTTTGATCTCGGATGAGCCTTACTACGACATTGCCAGCGTCGAAGTGTATCGCGGCCCCCAAGGCACCTTTGCAGGCCAGAATGCCACGGGCGGCGCGATCTACATCAACGAAGCCAATCCGACCCTCGATCGATTTGGCGGCTGGCTCGAAGCTCAGTACGGGAATTACAACGATTTTCGGATTCGCGGCGCGGTGAACATTCCGCTGTCCGAAACGCTCGCCATCCGTTTGGCGACCGACAGCGAGACTCGCGACACCTATTTCAATATGTCCGGGCCATATACCGGCAATCCCGGCAATTTACGTTCGACCAACTGGCGCCTGAGCGCGCTGTTTCAACCGAATGACGACTTCACCGCGGTCCTCAAGGCGGACTACAACTACATCAATCATGGCGGATCGCCGGCGGCGCCTTTCAATGGCGTGACAGATCACATTTTTGACGTGGCGTCGGATTCGTACCAAGCGGGTTACGAGAAGCAATACCGCATCGTGCTGCACTTGGACTATAAGTTCGCGGGCGACATTACGCTCAAATCCATCACGGGCTATCAGGACGGGCGTCTCTCCTATGCGCTCGATGCCGACGGAACCGCGACCCCGCCTCCGGCCGGCGTAAGCCCCGAGGTTTTTGTCGCGCAGGCGCGAGATATTACGACGTCAGAGGAAATCAATCTGGTTTCCTCCGACAAGGGGCCGTTTACCTGGATCACCGGAGCGGTCTACCAAAATGACAATCTCAATACGCCGCAATTCATCCTGTCGCTGGCGCCGGGCGGTAACCTTACCAACAGCATTGCGCTGAACGCGCTTTGGGACCTAGCGGTCCGAGATACTTGGGGCGTTTTCGCCCAGGGCGGCTATGCCTTCAACGATAAGTTCAAAATGCAAGCGGGATTGCGCTACTCAGAGACCACCTTCACCGCCAACGCCATCTCCGAAGTTCTCTTTTTCGGCACGCCGATCGCGTCGTCGTCCCTGCTCAATGCGAAGCAAAGCGATTCCAAGATCACCGGCAAGGTTAATTTCGACTACGCGCTGGATCCGCAGAACTTTCTGTACGCCTTCGTCGCCACGGGCCACAAGGGCGGCGGCATCAACGCGTCCGGCCCAGTATTCGGGCCGGAGGATGTTGTCGACTATGAATTGGGCTGGAAGGCCAATTTTCTGGGCGATCGCATTCGTACCCAGATTGGCGGCTTCTATTCGAATTACCACGATTTCCAGATTCCGATCTTCGTTCCGACACTGGGTATGTCGTTGGATCAAAACGCGGCCGGCACCACGGTGATCAAGGGTATCGAGGCGCAGATGCAGGCGGCGCTCGGCGGCTGGTCCTTCGATCTCGGCGGCTCGTACGTGCATTCGGCACTCGGCACATTTATGCCGATTGATTCACGCAATGTCGCGGCCGGCCCGCAAGATGTCACCGGCAATCAGCTACCCAATGGGCCGACGTGGACGGCACAGGCGGGGGTCCAATACACCTTCAACTTGCCAAATCGACAAACACTGACGCCGCGCGTGGATTACGGCTTGGTGGGGCAGCGCTGGAGTACCGTGTTTCAGGTGTATCCGCAGGACTACTTGCCTTCGCAAAATGTATTCAATGCGCAGTTGCTTTATTCTCCCAACGACACTTGGAAGATTACTGCGTACGCAACCAATGTGTTCGATCTTCACTATGTGGCGACGGCATTCCTCGGCAATCTCGGGTTTGCGGGTCCGCCGCGGCAATTTGGAATTCGCGCCAACTGGACTTTTTGAGCGAATCGCGGCTACTTTTCATACACTACGAGCGGTTGGATCAAAGTGAGGGGATAGGTCATGGGTTTACGCGGATCAGTTTTCACGGGGCTGATGGCTCTCTTCTCGTTTTCCTTCGCGACGGGAGCCAGAGCCTCGTGCGAAGACCTCGCAAAATTGCCGTTGACGGACGCCAAGATAACCGGCGCGGTAACCGTCGCGGAGAAGTCCACGGTGCCGCTGGCCTTGCTGCATGCCGCGCTGGTCGCGCCTGCGGATTTTTGCCGCATTTCAGCCACGCTCACACCCAGTTCCGATTCCGAGATCATGGCAGAGGTTTGGCTGCCGGATCCTGCGAAATGGAATGGAAAATTCTTCGGCGTCGGCAATGGTGGTTTCGGCGGAACCGTCATCGGACCCATGCTTGATATGCGCAGAGGACTTGTCAAAGGCTACGCGACGGCGGGCAACGATCTCGGCCATGAGGTCACCTCCATTATCCCCGACGGGACCTGGGTGATCGGCCATCCGGAGAAGGTGAAGGATTTCGCCTATCGCGCCGATCATGTGACCGCTGAGTTTGCCAAGAAGCTGATCGCCGCCTACTACGGCCGTGCTCCTCAGCTCTCCTATTTTCGCGGCTGCTCGAACGGCGGGCACGAGGCGTTGATGGAAGCGCAGAAATATCCCACCGACTACGACGGCATCATCGCCGGCGCGCCGGCGAATTCATGGACCCATATCATGGTGGGCTTTTTGTGGAATGAGACCGCGCTGTTCGCCACGCCGGGAAGCCAGATCCCGCACGAGAAGCTGGCATCGATCCAGAACGCCGTGTTGGCCAAATGCGATGCACTCGACGGGGTCAAGGACGGGGTCGTCAACGACCCCGCCAAGTGTCAATTCGACCCCAAGGAACTCTTGTGCAAATCGGGCGACACCCCCGAGTGCCTGACTCAGCCGCAAGTCGACGCGCTCAGCAAGATTTACGTCGGTCCCATTGATCCCAGCACGCACAAAAGCCTCTATCCCGGATTTCCACCGGGCTCGGAAGGGTTGCCGAGTAATTGGGATACGTGGATTACCAATCAAAACGCGGCGCAAAGCCTGTTCGGCAATCAATTCTACGGTGCCTTCGTGTTGGGCGATGCGAAATGGGATTACCGCACCTTCGATTTTGCCAAGGATCCCGCGAAGACGGATGCTGTGTGGGGTCCGATCATCAACTCCAATGACCCCGATCTCGGCGCCTTCGCCAAGCATGGCGGAAAGCTCATTCTCTACCAGGGCTGGGCCGATGCTGCGATCACGCCGTTGGGAACCATTCAGTACTATCACAGCATCCAGCGGAAAATGGGTACCGATGAGGCGCACCGCTTCGTGCGTCTCTTTATGGCGCCCGGGATGATGCATTGTGGCGGAGGCCCTGGCCCCAGCGATTTCGACTCAATCGCCGCGATGGAGCAGTGGCGTGAGAAGAATCAGGCCCCCGAGACGATGATTGCCTCGCGGTATGCGCCTAACCCAGCGGCCGCGCTGACCGGGGACACGGGGCCGGCGTTGGCGACTCGGCCGCTTTGCGCCTATCCGAAAGTGGCGTATTGGAACGGCAAGGATTCGACGGACGAGGCAAAGAATTACGCCTGCCGCTAGACGCGTGCGCCCTTGGGAGTCAGCTTCTTCAAAATGGCAGAGAAGCTGAGCAGCGGGCGATTTCCGCTGGAAATCAAGCCGCGCGCGAATATCATCGATCGCGTGGAGCGAAGGACCTCGCCGGCCGCCTCGATGAGCTCGCCCTCTCGTGCGCTGTCTATGAATTCGCTGCTGAACGACGCGGTCACCGCGCCCGTGCCTTGTAGTTCATCATAAGCAATCCAAAAGAGCGCGAAATCGGCAAACGTCATCAAACACCCACCATGCAGGGCGCTGCCGACATTCATCTGAACACGCGATGCGCGGAACGCGCATTGTCGAACCCCATCGGAAGACACTCGGCAATAGAACGGTCCGGCTTGGGTTTCGAATGGATCGCTGTCCGGGAGGTACCACCCGGCCCATTCGCCTTCCCTTATCACGTTGAAATTCTCGGCGGATTGCCCGCTACCCTCGTACAACTTTCTTGCGACCTCCCTCATCACGCATTGCCGGCGTTCGGACTAGTCTACCAAGACTATCGAGTGGCCCAAGGAGCGCCATTGGAAAATGCATCGATCAGAAAGTCGATCATGGCTCGGACTTTCGCCGGCGGGGAGTGGTCCCGGGAATAGACAATGTGCACGCCGCCAAGATCGCTGGTCGGCACATCCAGCGACACCGGCTCCAAGTCATTGCGGCGGATTGCATCGGCGACGATGAATTCCGGTTGGTACAAAACGCCCAGTCCCGCGACGCCGGCGGCCATGAGGGCATCGCCGCTGTTGGCGCGAAGCGATCCCTTGATGGCGACTTTGGTGTCGCGATCCGTCCCAAACAGCCACTGGTCGGGTCCCGCAAAGGTCGGGATGGTGAAGCCCAAGCAATTGTGTTTCCCTAATTCGTGCACGCGATTTGGTTTGCCGCGCCGTTTCCAATAGTCCGGCGCGGCGCAAATCAGCATGACTGCGTCGCTTAATTTGCGCGCCGTTAAACGGCTATCCTTTAAGTAGCCGACGCGCAGGGTCAAATCCCACCCTTCGTCAATCAAGTCAACGAAGCGATCGTTGAGCCCGAGTTCAACGGTCACGTTTGGATGCTTCGCCGTGAAGGCAGGAATGAGCGGCGCCACATAGCGGATGCCGATCGAAAGGGGCGCGTTCAGACGCAAGGTTCCCGTAGCTTCGATGCGCTGCGAGCTGATCATCGCTTCCGATTCTTCAATCGCCGGCAGAAGCCGATTCATCGCCTGCAGATACTGTTGACCGGGTTCGGTCAGGCTGATTTTTCGTGTGCTTCTTTGGAACAGGCGAACTCCGAGTCGCTTCTCCAAACTATCGAGATGCTTCGTGGCCATCGCTGCGGAGAGCCCCGACTGACGGGCCGCGGCCGAAATCGATCCGAATAGCGCAGTTCGGGCAAAAATCTGCATGCTGGTGATTCGATCGAGCATCTATTTCTCACTATCAGTAGAAACTGAATTTCATATATCGCAGATTATCATCTATAGGTGTGAGATGTACATTGGCTGGGCGTTAACAATTCAACCAATGGAGAAGGGTTATGGAATCGTTAAATCACAATGAATCGAAGGCGCCCGCGCGAGCCATCACCGATGGAGCGCTCGCGCGATGGGAACGAACGGATGCGGTCGATCAGGTGATCGACGAAACAGTCGATTCCGGTCGAATCGTCGGCACCGTGGTGATGGCCGCGCGTCATGGGGAGGTCATTTATCAACATGCTGCCGGGTATGCCGATCGCGAAACAAAACGGCCTATGCGCGAGAATGAGGTGTTTCGTTTGGCGTCCATGACGAAGGCAATCGTTGCCGTCGCGGCGCTTGCCCTGGTGGACCACGGCCAGCTGGGGCTGGACGATCCAGTAACGCGTTCGCTGCCGTCGTTTCGCCCAAAGCTTGCGGATGGTCGGGAGCCGCTCATCACCATTCGGCACCTGCTCACTCACACCGCCGGGCTCAACTACGGATTTTTGGAATCGGCCGATGGGCCCTATCACCGCCTTGCAGTATCTGACGGCCTGGACAACTCCGGCATCTCGCTCGAGGAAAATCTGCGAAGGATTGCGGCAGCTCCGCTCTTGTTTGAGCCGGGCAGCAACTGGCATTACTCGATTGCAATCGATGTGCTCGGTGCCGTGCTCGAGAAGGTGACGGGCTCCACTTTGCCGCAGCTCATTCGCAATATCGTGACGGGACCTCTCAATTTATCCAGCTTGAAATTTCTGGCGCCCGCGGCGGCCTCGCTGGCAACTCCTTATGGCGATGGCGCGGTACAGCCGATTGCCATGAGCGAGTTTTTCAAGCTTTCCTTCTTCGGCAACGATATCCAGTATTCGCCCGGCCGCGTGCTCGATCCTCGTGCATTCCCCTCGGGCGGTACGGGGATGGTCGGCACAGCTCATGATTACCTGCGATTCATTGAGGCGATTCGCACCGGCGGCGCCGGCGTGGTGCGGCCGGAGACGGCAGCAACCATGACGAGCAATTCCATCGGTAGCATTGCATCAGCGCCGGGATACGGCTTTGGACTGGGAGTGCAAGTGCTCAAGGACCCCGCGCAAGCGCAGAGCCCGCTCAATCCGGGCGCCTGGAATTGGGGCGGAGTCTACGGCACGCATTTTTGGGTGGATCC
>DASXNX010000138.1:0-10992 GCA_036494725.1 Steroidobacteraceae bacterium | reverse complement strand
GCGTGGCGATGTCGGTGCACGCCTTTCCGAGCGTGATCGAGGGCATGGCGCGCGGCTGCTACCCGATTGACGGTTGGGTCGAGACGATTCCTTTCGAGAACTTGGTGGACCAGGGGCTCGAGCGTTTGCGCCGGCAGGAGGCCCTGAAGATTTTGGTCGAGATGAAGTCCACAGGCGCCGCGGACTGAGAGGAGAGTGCAATGGGTCTCGTAGTCTTTGGTCAACCGGACGATGGCATCATTCAGATGTGCTATGTGGTGCCGGACATTCGTGCGGCCATGAGCATGTGGGTCGAGAAGCTCAAGGTCGGACCTTGGTTCTTGCTCGATCACTTCACGGGCGTCGACCCCAAGTTTCGCGGCCGCGACTCGACCGCGGATTCGGCGCTCGCCATGAGTTTTGCCGGCCACATGAACATCGAGCTCATCCAGCCCAACAACGATGCACCGTCGGTGTATCGCGAATGGATAGACCGCCGCGGCTATGGCTTTCATCACTGGGGGCGGGCCACGAATAATTTCGACCGCGACGTCGCGCACTATCAAGCGGCGGGGCACGACCTGGCCTTTATCTGCTCGGTCCCGAGCGGCGGCCGTGTGGCGTATATGGACACCACCAGCGTTATGCCGGGCTACGTGGAACTGATCGAACTCGGCGCGGGCTTCGAGCCCGTATTCAGCCGTTTCTATCGCGCCAGCATCGGCTGGGACGGCGAAGACCCGGTGCGTTCGTTCATTTGAGGCCCGATTTACTTGACGCGCACTTCCAGCAGCATGGGCACGGTGGCCGCTAACAGGGTGTGCAGCGCCTGATCGAGCTGATCGCAGCGGGTCACGAGGATGGCCTTGACGCCTTGAGCTTGCGCCAGCTTGCAAAAATCCAGATCCGGCAGGTGTACGCCGGGCAGTGAATCGATTCGGAAGCGGCGGCCGAATTCCTCGAGCGCGCGATAACTTCCGTTGTTCACGATGATGAATGCCACCGGCAGCTTGAGCTGCGCGGCACTCCACAGTCCTTGGATGGAGTACATGGCTGAGCCGTCGCCGAGCAGGCTGATCACCTTGGCATCGGGACGCGCCAGAGCAACGCCCACGGCCGCGGGAAGCCCATGTCCTAATCCGCCGCTGGCGCAGGTATGAAAGGTATCGCGTTCCAGAATCGGCAAGTGATCGTGCATGGGGCCGCGGCTGCTCGGCGCTTCCTCGACGATGATGCTATCGGCGGGGCGGAGGGAGGCGATCTGCTGCATAAGATATCGATCGCTTAAAACGTCGGCGCCTACCCGGGGCGCGCGGGGTGGAATCACCGGCGGATCTCGCGTTGCCTTGGGCACAGAGTCGAGCAGCGCCGCCACGCCCAGTTTCAAATGGGTGACGATGGAGGTACCGACTGGGCACCAGGCTGCCGCGCTGGGATCATCGGTGAGCTGTACCAGGGCCGCGCCGGCCGGTATGTGCGGACCCTGTCCTTCCACGTGATAGGTGAATACCGGCGCGCCGAGCACCAAAATGAAATCGGCTCCGTCGAGGCGTTCGACGATTTGCGCGCGATCGGCGGGCAGGAAACCGGCGAACAGGGGATGGCGCTCGGGAAAGCTGTTGCGAGCCGACATGGGACTCACCCAGACCGCGGCTCGATGCGCCTCGGCGAGCGCGATGGTCTCATCCCATGCATCGTCGCGCGCCACCGATGCGCCGACCACGATGACCGGCCGCCGCGCACCGCTGAGCGCCGCAGCCGCCAGTGACAGCAAGGCGGGATCGCCCGCGATGATTTGACTCGCTTGACGCGCGGCCAATGCGCCGCAAGGCCTGTCCCAATCATCCACGGGCACCGATACGAAGGTGGGTCCGCGCGGCGGTTGCATGGCGACGTAGTAAGCGCGGGCGATGGCGGCAGGCACGTCCGCGGCGCGCGCCGGCTCGCAGCTCCACTTGACGTACGGTTTCGGCAGTTGCGCCGCTTGTTCGGAAAATAAAAACGGCTCATAGGGCAGAATGGCGCGCGCCTGCTGACCGGCGGTGATGACCAGCGGTGTTTGATTGCGAAACGCGGTGAAGATGCTTCCCAGGGCATGGCCGACGCCGATGGCGGAATGCAGATTGACCAGCGCAGCGCCGTGCCGCGCCTGCGCAAAGCCGTCGGCCGTCGCGACCACCACCGACTCCTGCAGGCCGAGCACGTAGCGAAAATCCGAGGGAAAATTGCGGAACATCGGCAGCTCGGTGGAACCGGGATTGCCGAATACCGTGGTCAGCCCGAACTCGCGCAGCAGCGCGAAGACTGCCTCGCGCACGGTGATTTCCGCGCTCAAATACGCAGCACTACTTTGCCGACATGTGCCGCGGTCTGCAGGTGACCGTAGGCCGCGGGCGCATCGTCAAAATCATAAACTCGATCGATGATGGGTTCGAGCCGATGCAACGCGATAGCGGCATTCATGCGCTCGAATTGGCCGCGCGAACCCACGAACACACCGTGCACACTAGCCTGTTTGCCGAGCAAGCCATAAGGGCTGCCTGCCGCAACGGGACCGGTCAGCACGCCGATCAGCGCGATTCTGCCGCCGACCGCCAGGCATGCTATGGAGCGGCCGAGCGTGCCGGCGCCGCCCACCTCCAGCACGCAATCAACGCCGCGGCCGCCGGTGAGCTTCAAGACCTCGCCTTCCCACTCGGGTGTGGTTCGATAGTTGACGCAGCCCTCTGCGCCGAGCTTGCGCGCGTACTCGAGCTTGGTGTCGCTGGAAGACAGGATCAGCACACGGGCACCGGCCAGGCGCGCGAACTGCAGCGCGAAGATGGAGACTCCGCCGGTGCCGATCAGCAGCACCGTGTCGCCCGGCACGATGCGGCCGATGTCGGCGAGGGCGCGCCATGCCGTGACCGCGGCACAGGGCAGAGTCGCGGCGGCTTCATGCGAAAGGTGTGGGGGCGCGACGACCGCATCTTGTTCGTCGAACACGGCATATTCGGCGAGCACGCCATCAGCGGGCGGCACGCCGAGCGCAACCAAGGGTCCCTGCGGGGGCGCGCCGTCGATCCAGCCGCGAAAGAAGGTACCGGCAACACGCGCGCCGACGCGAAAGCGCGTCACCGATGCGCCGACCGCGACGATCTCACCGGCGCCGTCGGACAGGGGAATGGTATCGGCCGCGACCGGCCCCCCCATGTAATGGCCGCGCGCGATCATGAGATCACGGTAGTTCAAGGACGCGGCTTTGAGCCGCACCAGTATCTGCGTCGCTTGCGGCTTGGGATCGGGCCGCTCGCAGCGACGCAATCCAGCGAGTGAATTGGACCCGGCGATCAGTTCAAACGCGCGCATCGCGTGTCCTCCCGAATTAACGTTAGATTGCACCCGAAAGGTCGATCTGAAGATCGACTGCCGCGGAAGCTGCAGTGTACTCGTAGTGAAGCGGCGGCGACTCGGGTTACGGCAAACTAGCCCGTGCGCACGTTGATCTCGATCTTCACGCCGTTCGGATCCTTGAGAAACAGCTGGATCAATCGAGCGCCCGGCACGAGATTTTCCGCGAACTCGACCCCATGGGCGGTGAGCTTCGACTTCACTGCCTCGCAATCGACGGCGTTGAATGCGATGTGATCCAGCGGTCCGGTGCCTGGAGCACGGTCCGATACCGGTATGCCTGCCAGGTCCGAGTGCGCGCGATAGCTGTTCCACTCGGCGATGTGGATACAGGGCACATCGCCGGCGTACAGCCAATAACCCGGAAACCCGAGGGGAGGTCTTGGGCCCGGACGCAGTCCAAGTGCAAGATCGTAGAAATCTCGTGTCCGATCCAGATCGTCCGTCAGGACCAGATAGTGCTCGAGCTGAATCAGGGGAGGCATGGGTCATTGATCTCTTGCGCGAGTCCAACCACGAGCTCGCGCAACCAGGCGTGCGCCGGATCCGCATCGTGACGCTTGTGCCACAGCAGAATCTCATGCGAGGGGGGCGTGGCAAAGGGCAGCGGGAACGTCTTGATATGGATGGAGGGTGGAAGCATCTGTGTAATCCGCTCGGGCATGGTGGCCACCAGGCGCGTGCCTGGCAATACCAGGGGCAAATGCAACAGGCTCGGTACCGAGTAATGCACCGTCAGATCGACGTCCAAGATCCGGCGGGCTAATTCCTCGGCAGATGCCGTGTGCCCGCTCGGCCGTCCGAAGACATGCGGCAGCGAAAAATATTGTTCGGCCGTGATGCTGTCGCCAACGGTAGGATGGTCGCGATCGACAGCGCAGATCCAGCGCACGGGGCGCAGTTGAACACTCGACAAGGTGTCCGGATATGAGCGCACCTCGAACAGCCGCAGGCTATCCAGGCACAAACACAAGTCAGCATCCCCGTATTCGAGCCGGCTCAGCGAGGTCACCGAGACCAGGTCGATTTTGATCCGGATCCCGGGTGCGAATGCGGAGGCGCGCTGCAGGATCGCCGGGAGCAGGCTCGGCACCGCCTCTTCCGAGACGATGAGCGTGAACTCGCGTTGCGTCGACGCGGCGGTGAAACTAGGTTGCGTGCCGAGCGTGGCCTGGATGAGAAGCAGCGCCTCGCGCACCGGTTCGGCCAGCGATTGGCCGCGCGGCGAGAGTTCCATGTCGCGGCCGACACGAATCAATAGGGGGTCGCCGAAATAGTCGCGCAGCCGGTGCAGCGCCGCGCTCATCGCAGGCTGCGACACGAATACCTTCTCAGCCGCGCGTGTGATGTTCTTCTCATGCAGCAGCATGTCGAGCGCAATCAATAAATTGAGGTCAAAACGCTGGAACTGCATGCATGACGCTGATCGGAAAGGTCGCGCATTTTACCAGATTACGGCCCCTGCTGAGGGGCGGGCATTCGCCCGGGTTCGAGCGCAAAATAGCGGCCGGTTGCGACATTGGAGCGCCAACGTGGCTAACAAACGATTCTACGGGTGGACTTTGCTTGCGACGCTGTGGGGCGTTGTGTTCTTGAATCTCGGCTTCCCCGCCTATGGGCCCGCGGTCATCAACGCTGCCATGGCGGGCGCGCTGGGTTTGCCCCGGGAAACGCTGGGCAATATGTTCTCCGTGTACATGATCATGTCCGGGCTGCCCGGGCCCTTGGTCGCGATGAGCGTCAATCATTTTGGCGTGCGCAAGACGCTGATATTGGGCAGTTCCTTCATCATCGTAGGCGCCGTACTGATGGCGACCGTTGTCACGGGCGGCGTCGGCGGAATGCTGTGCCACGGCTTGTTGGTCGGTACGGGTGTGGCGACCGGTGCGACGATCGCATCGCAGGCGGGTCTGGCGCGCTGGTTCGTACGCCACCGTTCGCTCGCGCTGGCCGTGCTGTATTCCGCCGGGGCCATCGGCGGATTTGTCGCAGCACCGCTGCTCAATCATTTGATCGAGGCAACCGGATCCTGGCGGTCGGGCTGGTGGCTGCTCGCGAGCCTCTCGACCGCGGCCGCAGTCTTGGCCCTGATGTTCGTGCGCGAGCGTCCGGAGGATGTCGATCAGGTCGCGGACGGATTTGCGGCCACCGGGTCCGATGGGAAACCTGCTCCCGACACACGGCCATCATTCGTCAGCCGCAGGGAATGGACCTTTGCGGCGGCCGTTCGCAATCCGGCGTATTGGCTGCTGCTGGTCGCCATGCTCGGCTGCAGCGGCGGCTACACCTTGTTTCTCGCCCACGGCGTCGTGCATTTGAAAGATCTCGGTCACACCGCCGCTATCGGGGCCTGGGCGATCGGCATCATGACCGTGAGCGGCCTTCTCGGCAAAGCAATACTCGCGATCTTGGGCGATCGCCTCGACCCGCGCTATATCTTCGCGCTGTTCATGGGCGTGTTCGCGGTGGGGCTGGTAGTCATCGTCGACGCGCGCTCTCTCTGGCAAGTGTTTCTTTTCGCCACCTGCCTCGGCATCGGTTTCGGCGGCGGCATTGTGTGTCTCATGGCCGTGCTCAGCAATTACTACGGCACGCGCGCCTTTGCCTCGCTGGCCGGTCTGGCGATCGCGATCAACACAACGCTGTCCGCAATTGCGCCGAAGGTCGCCGGCCGGCTGTTTGATGAGGGCATCGGCTATGCAAACACCTTCTACTTCTTGGCGGCGTGGTGCTTCGCGGGCGCGGTCGCCTTGTTCTTCGCGAAGCGACCCACCACGGTAGCGGCGGAGCCGGCGCTGGCGTAAGCGGGGATCACGTTCTCTGTTGATCGAATTACAGATCTTCATCGGTAGAGCCTGTGCATCCGGGAGTGGCGCCTGATGGCGAAAATCCGCTGTGGAGCATGGAGAGATCCGTGAACAAAAAAATCAGCGCAGCTCCTGCCGCCATCGCTCTCGGTGCGCTCAGCGCGCTTCTCGGCGCCTGTAGTCCCCCGGCCGCGGCGCCGCCCCCCGTGCCGCCGGCAGCTAAGGCGGCTGCCGCGGTTGACGCAGCACGACTGCTCGCCGCGGATTCTGAGCCGGGCAATTGGATGGCGCCGGGGCGTACCTACAGCGAACAGCATTTCAGTCCACTGAAGAGCATCGACGCCGGGAACGTGAAGCAACTCGGACTGGCCTGGAGTTACGATCTGGACACCGCGCACCGCGGCCAGGAATCGACGCCGCTGGTCATTGACGGAGTCATGTACGTCACGAGCGCTTGGAGCAAGGTATTCGCGCTCGATGCCAGGAGCGGTGCGCCGCTGTGGACCTTTGATCCGAAAGTGCCGGGTCAATCCGCCGTCAACGCCTGTTGCGACGTGGTGAATCGCGGCGTCGCCGCTTGGAAGGGCCACGTTTTTCTAGGCACGCTTGATGGGCGCTTGATCTCGTTGGATGCCGCCACCGGCAAGCTCGCATGGGAAGAGATGACAGTACCCGCCGGCGGGCGCTATACCATCACCGGCGCGCCGCGCGTCGTGAACGGCATGGTGCTGATCGGCAACGGCGGCGGCGAAATGGGCATGCGCGGCTATCTGACCGCCTACGATGCCGAAACCGGCAGGCAGATTTGGCGTTTCTACACCGTGCCCGGTGATCCCAAGCAGCCGTTTGAAAGTGAAGCGCTCAAGCAGGCCGTGAAGACTTGGAGCGGCGAGTGGTGGAAGCTGGGGGGTGGCGGTCCGGTGTGGGACTCCATGGCCTACGACCCAGAGCTCAAGCTGATCTATATCGGAGTCGGCAATGGCTCGCCGTGGAACCGCGGAAAGGTGCGGGGCGATGCGCTCTACCTGTCCTCGATCGTCGCCCTGCACGCCGACACCGGCGAGTACGCGTGGCATTATCAGACCACGCCGGAGGACGAATGGGACTTCGACGCCTGTTCGCCGCTTATCTTGGCGGATCTGGAGCTGGGCGGGAAAAAGCGCAGCGTCGTCATGCAAGCGCCGAAGAACGGCTTCTTCTATGTGCTGGATCGCGCAACCGGCGAACTGCTCTCTGCCGATGCCTTCGCCACGACGACTTGGGCGACGAACATCGACATGAGGACGGGACGACCCAACGTGGCGCACGATGCCCGTTATGGCGAGGCCGGCAAACCCTTCGTGTCGATGCCCGGTCCGGGCGGGGCGCACAGCTGGCAGCCGATGTCGTTCAGCCCCATCACTCGGCTCGTATACCTTCCGGTCACCGAACTCTCGTTCCCGTACTTTCCCGGCAACTCCGACACGCATCGTGAGCTCGCATGGAATACGGGCGTTGATTTCAATTCCGGAAGTCTGCCCCAGGATCCCAAGATCAAGGCGCAGATCAAGAGTGGCCTGAAGGGACACTTAAGCGCTTGGGACCCCGCGGCGCGCAAAGAGGTGTGGCGTGCCGAGCTTGGACATCCGTGGAATGGCGGCGTCGTGTCCACCGCGGGAAATCTGGTTTTTCAGGGGACCGCGATGGGGGAATTCATCGCTTATCGGGCCGATACCGGCGAGCGGCTCTGGTCCGCATCGACGCAGGCCGGCGTGCTGGCAGCCCCGATCTCCTACGCGGTCGATGGCGAACAGTACGTGGCGGTCGAGGTGGGCTGGGGCGGCGCCTTCGGACTGGCTGCCGGGGAGCTGGCAAGAGACTCGCATATTGCGGCGAATTTGCCGCGGGTCCTGGCGTTCAAGCTCGGCGCCACCGGGCAGCTGCCTGCGTTGCCCGCTGCGGCTCCTGCGGTACTTGATCCGCCGCCCGACGCCGCGAGCAGCGCCGATGTCACGGCAGGCAAGGCGCTCTATCACACGTACTGCTCCACCTGCCATGGCGACAGCGCGACGGGCAGCGGCGTACTGCCGGACCTGCGCTATTCGGGGCTGCTCAAGAACGCGGCCCTGTGGGAATCAACCGTGCGCGATGGGCTGCGGGCGGATAAAGGCATGGTGGCATTCAAGGACGAAGTGTCCTCGGCGGATGCTGCCAAGATTCGCGACTATGTGATTCATCGGGCCAACGAAGACAAGAAAACCGAGGCGGGCGCCGAGAAACCCCACTAGCGAAACATCGACGCTCACAGACCGAATACGCGCTCGGCATTGCCCTGGAAGAAGGCTTTCTTATCCTCAGGGCTCATGCTCATGGCGTCTTGCGTCGCTACTTCAGTGGCTTCGTACTGGTAGGGGTAGTCCATCGCATACATGATCCGGTCTGGCCCCAGGGTCGACTTGCAAAACTGGATCGCCGGTTCCCAGGCAAGTCCGGAAAAAGTGACATAGATGTTGCGCTTGAAATAGCCCGAAATCGGCAGCTCCAGCGGCTTGAGAAAGGAGTGGCGGCCGGCGCGCAGGCCGGCAGCGTGCATGTAGTCGAGCCGCGGCGACCAATAGGGCAGGGCCTCGCCGCCGTGGCCGACCACCAGCTTCAATCTCGGGAAGCGATCGAAGACTCCCATGACGATGAGTCGCAGCAGGTGCAGCCCGGTGTCCACGCCGAATCCGAACACCGCGCCATCCAGTCCACGTTCCATCAACGGGCCGATCAGCCCTTTGGAGGGCCCCTGAGGGTGCAGATACACCGGCGTATTCAAGGCCTCGGCAGCCTCGAATATCGGCCAGAATTTCTGATCGTCGGTGTATTCGCCATGCACATGGCCGTTCAAAATCACCGCCTTGAATCCTAAAGTCTGTCCGCGTTCGATTTCCTTCGCCGACCACTTAGGGTCCTGCGGCGCGATCGCGGTCATACCGACGAAGCGCTGCGGATGCCGGCGGCAGGCTTGGGCCAGCTGATCGTTGGCGTTGCTCGCCAGGGTTTTGCCTTCGGCGGCGTCAAACACATGCGCGCCGGGACCGGTGAGCGCGATGATGCCTTTGTCTATGCCCGTTACATCCATATCGCCGATGCGGCGCTGTCCTAAGTCAAGCAGCCGCTCGACGATGGTGGTGGCGCGTGCGGAGGGAGATCCGGAGTAGAAGCCCCATAGGCTCACGAAGCCGGGATCGTCGCACCCGTTCTTGATCAGGGCCTTATACCCGGCCAGCACCTCGGGTGTGATGAACGCCTCTTCCGTGGCGATCCGCAGATACCCTTGTACGCCGCCGGTCTTAAGTTCGGGCATTCGATTTGCTGCTCATGCTTGATGGATTGCTTTGATGACCATGCAGGCCTCCAAGCCTTCTGGTCCGTCCTCCGAACCATGGCCGGAATCCTTCACTCCCCCGAACGGCGAGTCGCCGCCCGCCAGCGCGGTGGTGTTGATGCCGATCATGCCGCTCTCGATCGCATCGCCCAGCAGCAAGGCACGACGCCCATTCTCGGTGAAGCAGTACGCAGCCAGACCATAGGGCAGACGATTGGCCTGTTCGACGGCCTCGTCAAAGGTCTTGAATGGACGCATCAAGGCGATCGGGCCAAAGGGCTCTTCGTTCATCACGCGGGCGTCGATCGGCACATCCGCAAGCACAGTGGGTCGAAAGAAAAAGCCGCCGGCGCTCCCGCCACTGCGCTCGCCGCCGCCGCGTTCGCCGCCGGTTGCGATGCGTGCGCCCACGCCCACCGCATCGGCCACGAACCCCTCGATTGCTTGCGGTCGCCGCGGATTAGCCATGGGGCCCATTTGATTGCCGGCCTCCAGACCGCTGCCGATTTTGAGTTTGGCCGCGCGCGCGGCGAACTCCTTGACGAAGTGCTCGTAGACCCCTTCCTGCACGTAAAAGCGCGTCGGCGAGACGCACACCTGACCGGAGTTGCGGAATTTGTGCGGTACCAGGAGATCGAGCGCGCGGCTTAGGTCGGCATCGTCGAACACCAATACCGGGCCGTGTCCGCCCAATTCCATGGTGGTGCGCTTCGCGCCTTCGGCCGCCAGCTTCATCAAGTGCTTTCCGACCGCCACGGAACCGGTGAAGCTCAGCTTGCGGATCACGGGCGACGCGAGCAGGTGTCGCGAGATGTTATCGGGCACGCCGAACACGCAGCTTGCCACCTCCTTGGGCAGTCCCGCGTCCAGCAAGCACCTTAGTACTTCAATTGCCGATGCCGGCGCTTCCTCGGACGGCTTGATGATGATCGAGCAGCCGGCGCCGATCGCCGCGCCCAGCTTGCGCGCCGGATTGCCGATCGGGAAATTCCACGGGCAGAACGCCGCGACCGGTCCTACCGGTTCCCGCATGACGCGCGACAGCATGCCCGCGGGTCGTACCAGAACACGGCCGTATACTCGATGCACTTCGCCGGCGTAGAACTCGAACAGACCCGCGGCCATCATCACTTCCGCTTTGGCCTCGGGCAGAGTCTTGCCTTCCTCCAATGTGGCGATGGTCGCGATTTTCTCGATGCGTTCGCGCAGTAGCCGGGCCGCCCCCGCGAGTACATTGCTGCGCTCCGCAGCGCTCGCGGCGCGCCACCGCTTGAAGCCGCGTGCCGCGGCATCGAGCGCGCGATCCAGATCGGCGGGCGTTGCCAGGGGCAACTCGGTCAACACATCGCCGCTCGCCGGATTGACCACACGATGCGTGGCTCGCCCCGTGGCGTCCAGCCATTCTCCGTCGATGAAAAGCCGCAGATCGGTGTTGTAGGCGCGCGCGCTCACCGGCGAAGTTTAGGC
>DASXNX010000137.1:0-2542 GCA_036494725.1 Steroidobacteraceae bacterium | reverse complement strand
GTGGCCACGCTCACCGTCAGCAGCGGCCCCGGCCTGCGCTTCGTCATCTCCTCGGCCAAGGGCGGCACCGTCACCCATATCCTGCCCAAGTCAGACATTGCACGCCTGGAAAAGGCGCTGGCTCAGGTGAGCGACGCCCTGTCGAAGTAGGCGCGCTGGCTGCCCTTCCTGAGCGCGTATTTATGTGTCTCGGCCGGCCCCGGCTTTCTCGCTCTGGGCCACCGCCGTTGCCACGTTCCACCGCAGCGTCGCGACCTCACCCGTCCCCAGCTCCAGCGTTGCCCAAGCGCCCCGGTGCTGAACGCGAAAGCGCCTTGCACCATCGCCGTCATTCATGACCAACATCACCATCCGCGAATCGGGTGTTAGACAAGTCACGTTGGGAAGCTGATCCAGCTTACTTGAATGAACCCGCACCGACCCTGGCCGGATGAACCTCGCCGCGTGCGCCATCAGATAGTATCCGGGATTTCGCTTGATCGTGCCCGCGACGGCAAAGCCGCCCACGGCGCCGCGGTGGCGCTTCATGGCAACCCCGATGGTGACGCCGCCCAGAGCTCCCACGGCGCCGCGGCGCGTGTGCAGGGCGTACCTGGGATCAGAGGCAAGATTCCATTCCAGCGCGGTACGGCTCCAGTTTCGGAGGGTGCCGATCAGGACATTCTTGGTATGCCAGCGCAGGGCGCCCATGAAATCGTCATCGGCGGAAACCCATTGTTCGGTGAAGTACACTTTTTGCTCCGGATACCGATCCCGCACTTCCGACATCACCTCCGGCGATCCGTTGTACAAATGCCAGGCAACGCCGCCGATATAGGCGCGCGCCTCCGCGTCCTCCAGCACCGCGAGGGGATACTCCGGTTCGTCGCAATTGTGGTCCCAGCAGAGTATTTCGGTTTCGGGTGCGCTGCGGCGCAATTCCGGTCCCAGGTATCCCTTGATGAAGTCCGCCTGTTCCGTGGCGCTCATCACCATGCTCGGCTCGTTCCTCGGATTGTGCGGCTCATTCTGGGGCGTCACCGCGCTGACATGGATGCCATGCCCGCGCATCGTTTCCAGGTATTTCGCGAAGTATCGTGCGTACGCCGCATAACTTTCCGGCTTCAGCCTTCCGGCCACGTAGCTGCCGTTGGTCTTCATCCACGGCGGTGCCGACCAAGGCGAAGCGATGATCTTCACCGCCGGATTGATCCGCAATATCTCCTGCAGCACGGGAACGACCTCGCGATCACCGGCGGAAAGATTGAAGCGCGCGAGGTCAGGGTTCACCGTTCCGCGGCGCAGGCCCCAATAGCTGAAATCCTTCCGGCCGAGATCGGAGGCGCCGATGCTCAGTCGCAGACAGCTCAGCCCGACCGAAGCCTCGGTCAGACCAAACAGTTCCTGCAGCAAGTCCGCGCGCTCTGCCACCGCAAGCCCCGCCAGCAGATACGCACTGCCGCCTGTCAGCGCAAACCCGAAGCCTTCGATGGGCTGAAAGGTCCGGCTATCGTCGATTTCGATCGTCGGCAGGGCGTCGTGCGACGATGATCCGGAAAATGCCACCGGCCGCATGGGTTGCAGCAGCGAATTGGCATCACGCGTAACCCAGCCCTCGATCATCCCGCAATCGTCCCGTTCTCCGGGCCTCTCACGCGTGATCGCGAGGCTGCTGCGCCCGAATCAACTCGGCAAACCAATCGAATGACGCTTTGGGAACACGCTTCTGGGTCGCGTAATCGATGTAAACAATTCCAAAGCGGCTCGCAAAGCCGGCGCCCCACTCGAGATTATCGAGAAGCGACCAGAGAAAATAGCCACGCACATCCGCGCCGGAAGCAACAGCTTCCTCCAGCGCCTTGGTATACTTGGCAAGATAGGCAATGCGCCCGCTATCGTTCATCCCGCCCGCTTCATCCAGCGTCTCGTGGGCTCCGTAGCCATTCTCCGTAATGTAGATCGGAAGCTTGTAGCGCCGGTGCGTGGCGATCACTTCGTTGCGGAACGCGTCCGGGTCGATGCGCCAGCCCACGCCGGTCAGGGGGCCATCAGTCGGCGCATCGGCCCAGGCAAAACCAAGCGGGCCCTGGTCGGCGCGCGCATAGATCGGGCAATAATGATTGAGGCCCAACCAGTCGATCGGCTGGGCGATGCGCGCCATGTCTCCCGCCCGCACGAATTCCTGCAAACCTTCGGCCAGTTCGGGCGGATATTCGGCGAGGCATTGCGGGTCCGCATAAAGCCGGTTCCAGCATGCGTCCAGGATACCGGCCGCCACCGCGTCCTGCGGCGCGGCGCTGATCGGCAGACAAGCCTGCCGATTATAGATGGCGCCAAGAAGAGCGCCCGGCGCCAACGCCCTGAGGGTGCGGACCGCTTCGCCATGCGCGAGATTCACATGGTGAGCCGCCTGCAGGAAACTCCGCCGGTTGGCAATGCCGGGTGCATTCCAGCCCATGCCGTAGCCGAACAGCGTGCACACATTGGGTTCGTTGAAAGTGGCAAAATGCCGAACCCGGTCGCCATAGCGGCGCGCAATCAGGGCGGCATAATCGGCGAACCA
>DASXNX010000136.1:0-38193 GCA_036494725.1 Steroidobacteraceae bacterium | reverse complement strand
TTGGCAGTCCTACGGGCGCGAGGTACGGCTTGCGCCGCATCTCGATGCATCGCTGCAAGCGCTGATGACCGATCCGCAAACATCGGGCGGCTTGCTGGTCGCTTGCGCTGTCACCGAGTTGCCTGCGGTGCAGGCTATTTTTACCCGATTCGGATTCGCGCAAGCCGCGGTGATCGGCGGCATGAGTTCGGGCGATGCCCAAGTACACGTGAAATAAGAGCAGGGGTACTCAATGACTGCATTACCACTGTCCAATCGCCGTGTGTCACCGACTGCGGGGATCGCGCTCATCATTGCCCTCGCGATCGGCGGCCTGCTGTACGTCAAGTGGCTGCCCTATTACCACAAGGCATTCATCGCCTCCGCGAATCATTCCATCGGTAAATCGATCATCATGGGGACGGCGGCGCAGGCGCCGCCACCGTCGTGGCAGGCGGCGCTCGACTATTCGTTTGCGTACGGGAAAGCGATTTGGCAGGCGATGGTGTTGGGTCTCCTGCTGGGCTCTGCGCTGCAGGAATTCGCGCCCAGAGCTTGGATCGCCAAGGCGTTAGGGCGCTCCGGCTCGCGCAGCGTGGCCATCGGCGCGTTGCTGGCCATTCCCGGAATGATGTGCACCTGTTGCGCGGCACCGGTGGTCATCGGACTGCGCCATCGCGGCGCCTCAGCCGCCGCGGCCACGGCATTCTGGTTGGGCAACACCGTGCTCAACCCGGCTACTTTGATATTCATGGGGTTTGTGCTGGGCTGGCAATGGACGGGACTGCGCGTCGCCTTAGGCATCCCGCTGGTGTTCGGCGCCGGCTGCCTGATCAGCCGGCTGACGCAACCCGAGGAGGTTGCAGCACTGAAATCGCAGGCAGCCGACGCGCTTGAGGACGGGGCCGTGGCGAGCGCGTCGATCACAGGTTGGATTACTCGATTTTTGAAGTTGTTTGTCGGTCTGATTCCGGAGTACCTGATTCTCGTGCTGCTCCTGGGCGCAGCGCGCGCCTGGATTTTTCCGCAATCAGGGCCCGCGATCGGCAATGAACTGCAGTGGATCGTGCTGATGGCGGCGGCCGGGCTGGTGTTCGTGATTCCGACGGCCGGCGAGGTTCCGATCGTACAGGCCATGCTGTCCCTGGGTGTCGGCGCGGGTCCCGCGGCCGCATTGATGATGACTCTGCCGCCCATCAGCTTGCCGTCTCTCTTCATGACAAAAAAAGTATTCTCTGCTCGCACGCTCGGAGTGACCACGCTGGTGGTCTTTGTCGTGGGCACAATTGCGGGAATGCTGGCGGTTCTGCTCCAGTTCTGACTAGAATGACCCATGGCCGCATGGACGTGGGTGATGCCGGTTTTATCGATTGCCCTGCTGGGCATTGCGATCGCGGCAGGCGTGAGCACGCCGCTCGCGGTGATCTGCGGAATCACTCTCATCGGCGCCGTGATTGCGGCGGTCCACCATGCTGAAGTGGTGGCGCATCGCGTCGGCGAGCCCTTCGGGACCTTGATCCTGGCAGTGGCGGTCACCGTCATCGAAGCCTCGCTGATTCTCTCCATGATGGTCGCCGGTGGCGAACACACGGACGTGTTGCCGCGCGATACGATTTACGCCGCGGTCATGATCATTTGCAATGGCGTGGTCGGCCTGTGTCTTCTAGTCGGCGGCCTAGCGCACCGTGAGCAAACATTTCGCGTGGAAGGTGCGGGAGCGGGCTTGGCGGCGCTGATCGTGATGTCGGCGCTAACCCTCGTGGTGCCCGCCTTCACCACGAGCACGGCGCGCGGCACGCTCAACACCTCGCAAATGGCGTTCGTCGCCGTCTCGTCGCTGTCGCTGTGGGCGATTTTCGTCTTCATGCAGACCGTACGCCATCGCGACTATTTCATTCCCGTGGCGACCAAAGGCGACCCTGAAGCGCACGCCGAGCCGCCGGCGCTGCGCGCGGCTTGGGCGAGCTTCGGCCTGCTTTTTGTTTCGCTGATCGGTGTGGTGGGGCTTGCCAAGATGCTCTCGCCCACGATAGAGCATGTCGTGGGCGCGGCCGGTGCGCCGCGCGCGGTGATCGGTATTGTCATCGCCATGTTGGTGCTCCTGCCCGAAACCTGGGCCGCCGCCCGCGCCGCGCACGCCGATCGCCTTCAGACCAGCATGAATCTTGCGATTGGATCGGCGCTCGCCTGCATTGGCCTCACCATTCCGGTGGTGGTGGCGGCGGGACTTGTCCTGGGCTTGCCGCTGACGCTGGGCTTGGAGCCGACCGACCTGGCGCTCCTCGCCGTCACCTTTCTCATGAGTTCGGTTACTCTGGGAACCGGCCGGACCTACATGATGCAAGGAGCCGTGCATCTGGTTTTGTTCGCGGCTTTTCTGTTCCTCGCCTTCGTGCCTTAAGGCGCCACCCAAACGTCGCTATGCCTGACGCGCTCGATGAGCGCCTGTGGATCGAGCCTTCGATAATCCGGCGGCACTTCGAATAGACTCGGCCGTTGCGATTCCATTTGAATGTGCTCGAGCGCCATGGTGATGCCATCCGCGGTCTTGAGCTTCACCGGAAATGCGAGCACCGCATCGATCCACCGCTCGCTCTCCCGTCCCGCCTCGAGTACCTGATATCTGACCGTGCGGCGTCCGTCGAGGATCACGCTATCGAGGCGCTCGCAATGCCAGTCAACATCCGTACGCACGCCGGCATCGTATGCTGCCGCCCGCCATCGCGGACAGGCATCGCTGCTATCGAGCCGAACGAACACCTGAGTGAGCGGAGTCGATCCCTTCGCCTCCAAGACCAGCTTTTGCGTCGGCAGCACGTACAGCGCCGGCGCCGATTCGCCAACGAGAAAAAACCCGGCCGGTGTCTGCGGTGTCTCGATGCGCGCCTTGCCGCTCGCCACAAAGACTTTCGATGCGGGCCCGGTCGGCAATCCGGCGGCGTCCCGGCCGACGATTTCGGCCGAGAAGTCGGGCGAAGACAGGGGTTCGGCTGCGCCGGCCTGAGTTACTCGCAGCGCCAAGCACAAGGCGATTGAGGAGCGGCGAGAAATTGAGTGCATGACCCCGGTTACTAAAAAAGGCGGTGCCGATCGCACCCTGACAGTCCGATCGGCACCGATCTGCAGTTGCGGCGATGTCTACTCGAGATAGGGTTGATTCACCTTGTGATCGAAGTCAAACATGTCGAACAGATCCGACAGGGCCGGCATGTTGGCCGGTACATAGGGATGATCGTCGCGCATTCTGGGGTTGGGCAGATTGTCGCGGCTACGATCGGTCAATGGCTTGAGCTTCCAGTTGCGCTCAATGAACTTCAGCAGCGAGACATGATCGGCATAGCTGTGATTGACCTTGCCGCCGGTCGAATAGGCTGAAAGCGTCAGCAGCGGAATGCGCGGTCCGTCGCCGAAGAAGTCGATCGGCTGGATGAATCCCGAGTCCCAGTAGCCGCCGGCCTCATCCCAGGTGATGAATACCACCGTCTCCGCCTTGAGTTTGGGATGAGCTTCGAGGGCGTCGAGCACCTGCTGCACGTAGGCTTCGAAAAGATCGATCTTGGAGGATGACGGATGTCCGTCGAGCAACCCATCCGGCTTGCCGAAGGAAACCGACGGCAGGGTATCGGCCTGAATGTCCGCAAGCAGGTCTACCGTATCCTTGATATGGGCCGCCCGCTGTGCCGAGTTACCCATGATCGAGGTCGCGTATTGGAAGGGGTTGCAGATCTGGCAATAAGCGACGCCGAGCGAGTGCGCGGGATCGGCCAGGGCAGCCTCGCCCAGCGCGGTCGATGAGTTCAGCGTTGCAGCCGTTCCCGCCTTGACGGCATCGTTCGAGAGCGCGACTGCGTCGTTATAGGAGCCGCCGAAGTAGGCCCAGGTGATGTTCTTCTCGTTCAGTGCGTCACCGATGGTGCGCACGGGGGATGCGGGAATCATGTTCTGCGTTGCCGGCGACGGCGCTAAGAAGCCGTTGGGGTAGAAGCCGGGATTGGTGTTGTCGAGCATGTAGTAGTGAGCGGTGGCGCAGTTCGGCTCGGCTCGATAGGGCAGCGCCTCCAGGTAGCTGACGATGGGCGCGACGCCCGGCTGCGTGAAGTCCGAACAATTGCTGAAATTGTTGTCCGCGGTGTACTTATTCGTCGTACCCGCGACCGGGTTCGGATTGGCTATCTCGCCTGCGGGCGGTGTGATCGGGTTGCCGTGGCCGTCGCTCCAGAAACCCGCATCGCCGGTGCCGAGCATGAAATGATTGGCGCCCGTGCCGCCCTGGAAGGACTGATGAAAGTTGTCGCTGAGGCTGAATCGGTCGGCCAGGGTCTTCAGCGTGGAGGCCTGTTCCTGCTCGGCGTCGTAGAAACCCATCTCATTGCCTTCGCTGAAGTTTTTTTGCACCGCCGGCACAACGCTGTCGTTGAGATCGTAGGTGGCCATGACGAAGGGAAATAGATCATTGAGGCAGCCCGTGGGATTTTCCCTGGTGACATTGGCGACGCTGCAATCGGATTGCTGCCAAGCCTGGTAGAACCGATGCGTCGTGTCGCCGGTGTAGTCATCGTCGCTGATGTTCGGACCCTGCAGCACGAACGGACCATTGGGCAACGTGCCGGCGCCGGGAATGCGGGCGTCGAGCGTGTCCGCCGGCTGGCCGGTAAAGCCCGTGGTCAGAATCGTGTTGGTAAGATCGTTGAAGTCCGGGCTGGGGTCCAGCATGGCCGCCTCGGCCACAAAGGCGGGCGTGAACGGCGGGCTCGACGTACTCTGCGCCACCGGCGCGCCATTGGTGTTGGGCTGCGGCATCTGGCCCGTATTGCCGTACGCGACTTTGACGCCATTGGGAGCGCCCACGTAGTACGCGGCTTGCGGAGTGACCAGGTACTGCTGAGCCAGTGCGAAATTCGGGCCCGGCGAGCCGTCCTCATTGACGATGCCCTTGGATAGGATATTTGAGATGGTTTGATGCTTACCCTTGGGCTTGTAGACACCAAAGGTGTGGTCGGTACCGCGATTCTCGCCGATCAAAATAATGACGTGCTTGATCGGCGATTCGGTCTTGACGGCATCAGCGACATCAAGGTTCTTGGACTTGTCGTCCGCAACACCTGCCGAGGCGGCGAGCAAGGAGAACGACATGACCGCGCTCGTTGCCCACGCCAGATGATTTCGGCTGTTGATTCGCATACTTGCTCCTTGCGGTTGGATCGTAAAACGCGAAAGGTAGCTGGCGACTGTCTCAGGGGCGTGAAGGTATCATTTCAATTGTGACGTAACGGCACTCGCCGACCGCGGCGCGAATGCGGACCAGGGTTCCGCCGCCTGCAGTGCCTGTGGTGCAGCGGCAAATGTCAGCTTGCGGTAGTTAAGGTACTCGTCGGCCGCGACGGCGAAGCGGCCGGCGGCGACTTCGCGCTTGACTCGACGCAGCGCCAACTGCAATTGCGCAACCGCGGCACGCGCCACAATGCACTCACGCGCGCCCCCGCGGCTATCGTCGCCCTTAGGATTGGGATAACGGTTGGCGAGGTCCTGCAGCATAGCGTCGACGCTGCGCACCGTCAGGGTGATGACCGGAGTGTCGCGGCGGGATATTGCAAAGTCGAGAACGCTGGCGAAGCCATTGATGTCCGCCAACACGTTGGTTCCGCTGAGATGGTATTGCGGGCGTATACCATCGCCGATGGCGTTGAGGTAGGCCGAAAGATCGTTGCGTTCTTGCGCCGTGAGTCCAAGATCAAATACGCGATCGAAATGCTCGATGACCTGCCCGTAATTGTCGAAACGGCCGTCATGGAAGTAGGGCGCGCTAAAATTTGCATTGAGCAGGGTCGGGGTTTTGTAGAGACCGCCGGAGCGAACTTCGTGCTGCCGATGATCCGCGAAAGCGGAGGAGGGAATATGGCAGCCGGCGCAGCTTAAGTTCGGATCGTGCGGAAAGGGCTTTGAAAAGAGCGCTTCGCCGCGCTGTTGCGCGGCAGTTGCGCCGGCTTTGAGGCGCCCGGTTTCCTCCAGATTGGAATTGGGCAGAAAATCAATGTCCTCGATGTAAACCACCAGAGCGTCGAGAATTTCCGGCGAGGGTTCGGAGCCGGCGAACTCATTCACGACCACATTACGCACAAAATCGTGCAGCGAAGCCGTGCGTCCGTCGTGCCCGTAGGGACCTAAGAATCGGGCGCCGCGCAGGCTCGGAATGGTCACGGCATCGAGCACGCCGTTGTCGGTTTTCGGGTTGAACAACGCATTGGTGGTATCGAAGGTTCCCGGTCGGCTCGAAAGGCCCGGAATAAAGAGCTTTGGGTTCGACGCGCCATTCACATGACAACTGCTGCAGCTGAGACGGGCCCTGCGCGCGGCATCCCCCAGGATATAGGGGGAATTGAAGGCCAAATTGCCGAGCTTGGATAGATAGGATTTCCGGCCATGTGTCGCCTCGGAGTGAAAAATCTCGCGAGGATTGTCGGCCGCATCTTCGTCGAGTTCGGAACCGACGGGCAGTCCGCTTTTCGCGTCTGTGACCGGCGACGCGCGGAGGTCCGAACACACGCCCATCAGCAGCATGGCGGCCAGGCCCACCAACACGCGGCCGCAATCTTTCGCCACGCTCATGAAGACTACCCCCTTTGGGCTATCGCCCAACGAACGAGGTCAACGGTCTATCATCCGTGCGTGTCGGATTTGTGACGGACGGGTCCGCGTTTAGCCGACTCTCTGCTCCGCAGGCCGGTACTTCGTGTACAGGCGCTCTTTCTTATCCGGATCGATATTCACCCGGGTCATGTCGCCTCCGGCCCAGCGCAACACCTTGGGGTCCATCACCTTGAACCACAGCCATGGGAAGGCGGCCAGCCCAAACGAACCCGGGTAGCCGCTCGGCAATCGCGGCAGATCGTCGAAATCGCGCAGCGTCTGGTAGGGGCGCAGGGCGTTGGCGTGGTGATCCGAGTGGCGCTGCAGATGAAAGCTGATGAGGTTGGAAAAGATGTGATTGGTATTCCACGAATGACGCGGTTTGCAGGATTCATAGCGTCCATTCGGCAATTTCTGGCGCAGCAGTCCGTAGTGCTCGACGTAATTGGCCTGCGTGAGGCCGTACCACGCATAGAAATGATGAATGACCAAGAAAGGCGCTATTTTCCAGCCAAATAGGGCGATCAGGGCAGCGGCGACCGCGACCGTCAGCATCCACGACAACAATATCTCGTTGCGCCAGCTAAACGCGTCGGCTCCCAGCTTGTGCAGGCGCTCCCGCTCGTGCATCCAGCCCCGCTTGAAGGCGCCGGGGATTTCGCGGCGCACGAACTTGTAAATACTCTCGCCCATGCGCGCGCTCGCGCAATCCTCGGGCGTCGCCACATGCACATGATGGCCCACGTTATGCTCGATGCAAAAATGCCCGTAGCCTACCAAGCCGTTCGAAATCTGCGCGGCGATTCGATCGGCGCGATTGTTCTTATGTCCCAGCTCGTGACCGAGCAGGATTGCGCCGCTGCTATTGAAGCCCGTGCCGAGCGCCAGGAATAGATAAGACCACCAAGGAACATCGTGGGTGCCGAGGAACCACGCCACCAAGAGGAATGTGGCAAACAACAGCGCAATGCCGGCATAGAGAAGCGCGCGATAATAGTTGTCGCGCGCCATGGCGCGCACGACTTCCTCGGGAGGATTGTGGCGATCCTCGCCCATTAGCGCATCAATGATGGGCACGCCGATGAAGGTGTAGGCCAGCGGGTACAACAGGGTCCAAGGATTGCCGTCGGTTGCGAAGTACAGTGCGATGGCAATTGCCGGATGAAATCCGCCGGTCAGAGATAGAAGCCACAAATGGCGCTTGCCGTCCACATATCGAACCGTTTGTCCGTCTGCCGTCTGACCTGCAAATTCCATGAGTAACCTCGATCTCGATCGGCCTACGGATGCAGAATGAGCTTTTGCGCCCGCCAATTGAGAATCTCGGCGACGTACAGTTCATTCTCAGAGGGGCAGGCCATTTCATGAACCCATCCGAATTTCTTCAATGTCTTGCCCGAACCCCCAAGCCAGCCCAAAATCTTGCCATCGAGCGACAGCTTATAGATGCGACCAGGGTAGCCGTCGGACACGTATAAGTATTGTACGGGTCCCGGAGTGATGCATAGCGCCCAGGGTGAACCCGGGCGCATATTGCCCGGACTGGACTCGGTCGGATGGTTGCCGATTGCCGCGGGACTATTCGGCGGAATCGGCACATCGATTTTAATGATATTCAGCAGTTTACCGGCGGTGTCCAGCACTTGGATCCTGGCGTTGCCGCGATCCGCGATGTAGATGCGATTCTGCGAGTCGATGACAATGGAATGCAGGGTATCGAATTGACCGGGACCAGAACCCGGTTCTCCCCAGGAGCCCTGCCAGTTGCCGTTCTTGTCGTATTTCGCCACACGCGAGTTGATGTAGCCATCGCTGATATAGACGTTGTCGTCCTTGTCCCAGGCCATATCGGTCACTTGGCGAAACATCCCATCCACGGGCGGCAGCGGCGGTTTTGGGTGCCCCAGGGGATGTGCGCCCTCGTCGGAGGCTTCCGGTTTGCGCCCGAAAACCATCATCACGCGCCCTTGAGGATCGAATCGCACCACCATATCCGAGCCCTTGTCCGCCACCCAGATATTGTCCGCGCGATCCACTCGCACCGCATGCGCAAATGACCAGGCATAGAGGTTCTTGCCGATTTCGCGAATGAACTTGCCGTTTGAATCGAACTCGAGCAATTGGGCCGCGGCCGCGCCGTAAGCCGGTCCGCTGGTGTTGCCCCGCGACAGCACAAAGATATGCTTCTTGGAATTCACGGCGACGCCCGTGACTTCGCCGAAGTACATTCCTTCGGGAAGCTTGAAGAAATCCGGTGCGGAGTCGAAGGCAATCTCCGGCGGCGATTGTCCGAACGCCGAGCCGGACAGGGCCGCTGAACACACTGCTGCCAGCCATCTGCTTTTCATGCCGCCGATTCTACACCGGGAGTTCGATTGAGGCGTAACGGCGGCGGTGTTCGGAAATAAACCTGATCTCCTCACGGTCTCCTCAATGTATTTGTCAGTGCGGGAGAACTCATGCGATTCATTGTTCGGTGGCTGATCGAATGGCCGCGGGCTGTTGCTCATCACCTGACCTGGTTGGCGCCGCTTTTTGCCCGTATCACCGTGGGCTGGGTGTTTCTTCTGAGCGGATGGGGAAAGCTCAACAATCTGCCTCAGGTCACGGAGAATTTCATCGGATGGGGAATACCCTTTCCGCACTTTTTCACCCCGTTGACGTCGGGCATCGAATTCTTCGGCGGCCTGTTGCTGTTGCTGGGACTGCTTACGAGGATTTCCGCCGGAGCCTTGGGCGTAACGATGATCGTTGCCATCAAGGCGGCCAAGTGGGGCGATGTGGACTCGCTGGAAGCCTTGCTTGGCTTCGATGAGTTCGAGTATCTGGCGCTGTTTCTGTGGCTTGCGATCGCCGGGGCCGGCACGTTGTCCCTCGATGCAGTCCTGGAGCGATGGTCAAGATCATCGCCCAAATCTCCGCCCGCTTAACTTAATTACCGGCCGGATTCACTCAATAACATAGGCGCCGCTAACCCCGAAAAGGAGCTTGCATCGATTCAAGGTGAGGGATTATCAAACGGAGTCGTTATGAAAACCGCCTTACTTGGATTGATTCTGGCCGGAGTCGGCGTGGATGCGAACGCGCTGGGTCGCATCGCCGACGTGCAGATTCTGGACCGCAATACCGGATCGATACTGACCCCTTATCGCTATCGAGGCGAATACTGGGTAGCCGGCGTTCCCGGAGACCGGTATGCCATTCTCATTCGCAACGACCGCGGCGAGCGATTGCTCGCGGTGACGGCGGTCGACGGCATCAATGTCATCAGCGGCGAGAATGCTGCCTGGAGTCAAAGCGGCTACGTCTACGGACCGGGCGAAAGCTACACGATAGACGGCTGGCGCAAGAGCAATCAAGAAATCGCCGTCTTCGAGTTCACCGCTTCGCCGAACTCCTACGCAGAGCGCACCGGCCGTCCGGCGAATGTGGGCGTTATCGGCGTCGCTCTGTTTCTCGAGCGCGCGGCCTCACCGCCCGCCATCGGCGGCGCGCTGCGCCATAACGAATCCGAGGATTCGGCCCGCGCCGCACCGGCCGTGCCGCCCGCGCCGTCCAACAATGCCGCGGCTCCGTCGGAGCGCCGCGAAAGCCTCGCGAATTCGGCCCCGAAACTCGGCACCGGCCACGGTGGGCGCGAGACCTCGCTGGTCAATTGGACCGAGTTCAACCGTCTTTCCGGTACGCCCAACGAAATCATTCGAATCCGCTACGACAGCTGGGACAATCTGGTCGCTATGGGCGTCATTCAGCCGCGCCGCCCGCCCGCGCCGACACCCAACGCCTTCCCGGAGTCGGCATTTTCGCAATTTGTGCCGGACCCTCCGAGCAATTTGTCGTACGGGCGTAGATAATGAGATGAATGGAGTCGGCTGCCGAGAGTGACGAAGATCTGATGCTGAAGTTCGGACGCGGCGACGGCGCCGCGTTCGAGACTCTGTATCGCCGTCACGAGTCCCGCGTGTTTCGATATCTGTATCGCCATGTCAGAAATCACGCGAGCGCGAACGATTTGATGCAGGAGGTCTGGTTCGCGGTCGCCCGGAGCGCGGAGCGCTATCAACCGACGGCGAAATTCACGACCTGGCTGTTCACCCTGGCGCATCACCGCATGGTTGATTCGCTGCGAAAGATTCGCCCGGAGTTGAGCCTGGACGCCGTTGAGCCGGAGGAGCGCGAGGAGTCCAGCCTGGCGAATAGGCTGGCAGGCGATCCGCGCGCGGAACCGCCGGCAGAATTGTCATCCCAGGACGAGGCCGCTGCGCTGCTGGGCGCGGTGACGGCTCTGCCGGTTGAACAACGGACTGCTTTCTTGATGCAGGCGGAGGGCGAACTCAGTCTGGCGGATATCGCAGAGGCCACCGGTTCCAGTATCGAGACGGTGAAGAGCCGATTGCGCTACGCACGGGCGAAGCTGCGACAGTCACTGTGGGAGTACGCATGACATCCCAAGAACCCGATGCCGCGGATGCGAATCTGCTGGAGCAATACCGGCATGCCAGCAGTGCTGAAGGCCTTGGGCCGACCGAATCCGTTCGTGCGGCAATTCTCGCGGAGGGCCGGCGTATCGCGCAGCAGCGGGCGGCAGCGCCGCCGAACGCGTTCGATACCTCGCAGCCTGCGGCGAATCAATCGCGCTGGAAAATTGCTGCCTTCGGCACCTTTGGCGTCGCAGTATTGGGCGGCTTGCTGATGGTTCCGCGTTGGCTTCCCACCGCGCCGCCGCAGATCGCGGCGAGCCGACCGGCCGCGGCGAGTCGATCAACCGCGGCGCCGGCGGCGGCGGATGCCGTTGCGCCGTCGCCCGTCTCGCCTCCGACGCAACTACCCGCGAACGCACCTCAGAGCACCGCCGCGGCTCTTGCCAAGCGCGAAACCGCCCTGCCGGATCGACGAGCCGCACCATCCGCAAAGTCAAGCGACGCTCAACTGGCGGAAGTCGCGCGCGATGCTCCTGCCGACGAGCCGAAAACCGCCAGCTCGAACGTCGCGTCGCAGGCCGATTCGGTTGCCGTCACCGGGGCGCGCCCTTCCCGGCAGCATTCCATTTCCGCCCGCGCGGCGGCTCCGGCCGCTGCTCCTCCACCCGCCGAATCGCCAATGCCTACTCCCTTGCAGAGCGCAGTGGCAGCAGAGGACGCGGGGCGCGTCGCGGTTCTTTTGGATGAGCATGCCGCCACGGAGGACCGCGATGGCCTCGGCCGCACGCCGCTCATGCTGGCAACCATGCAGGGGCAAATCGGGATCGTTCGATTATTGCTGGCCCACGGCGCGGACCCCAATGCCGCGGACAAGTCCGGAAATACGCCGTTGCAGCAGGCACGTAAAGGGCAATTCACGGAAATTGCACGGTTGTTGGAGGATGCAGGCGCGCACTGAGGAACTTGGCGGTCAACGCGCCA
Organism: Steroidobacteraceae bacterium; assembly: GCA_036494725.1. Lineage (GTDB taxonomy): Bacteria > Pseudomonadota > Gammaproteobacteria > Steroidobacterales > Steroidobacteraceae > Bog-1198. The sequence continues at coordinate 26,185 of DASXNX010000136.1, read as the reverse complement.
CGGCTTCGTCCGTTATCACGGTGGAGGAGCTATCCAGAGTGATTGTGCGCGCCCGTCCTCGCGGAAGTCCCGTCCTGCCGGGGCTGTCCGCCATCCTGCTGCTGTCGGCCTGCGCGACACGTACCGAACTGCAGACGCCCACCGCCGCCCAGCAGACGCATGCGACCGCAACGGCGCTTCCCGTTCTGCATCGCTCCGATATGCTTTGGCTGGAACGGACCTCTTTCGGGCTCGATAGCGCGAGCGTAGCGGAATACCGCCGGCTAGGCCGCGAGGAATTTCTCAACCGGCAGTTGCACCCCCAAACTTCAGCGTTGCCGGCGCCGATCGCCGCCGAGGTTGGCGCGCTCGAGGTGGCCCATGCGGATCCGGCTCAGTGGCTCGGCGCCGTCAATGCACAATACAAGGTTATCAACGCGATGCCGGACGGCCCGGATAAGGAGCAGGCTCGCAAGACGCTCAATGATCGCGGAAACAAATTGGCATACGAGGCCATTCGCCGCGATCTGCTGCGCGCCATCTATTCGCCGGCGCAGCTGCAAGAGGAAATGGTTTGGTTCTGGCTCAATCACTTCAGCGTCTATCAGTACAAGCCCAATCTTCGTTGGTTGGTCGCCGACTACGAGGAACGCGCGATTCGTCCGCATGTGTTCGGGCATTTCAAGGATCTGGTGATGGCGACGCTCGAGCATCCGGCCATGCTGCAGTACCTGGACAACAATCAAAACGCCGCGGGACACATCAATGAAAATTACGCGCGCGAGCTCATGGAGCTGCATACCCTGGGTGTCGGCGGCGGCTATTCGCAGCAGGACGTACAGGAACTGGCGCGCATCCTGACCGGTGTGGGCGTGAATGCAGGCGATGCGCCCAAGCTGAAGCCCGAATTGCAGCGCGAGTATCTGCGACGCGGCGCCTTCGAGTTCAATCCGGCGCGCCACGATTTCGGCAACAAAATGTTTCTCGGCCATTCCATCGAAGGCAGGGGATTCGGCGAGGTCGAGGCGGCCGTCAGCCTGATCGTCGCCCAACCTTCCTGCGCGCGCTTTGTCTCGCGGCAGCTTGCCACCTACTTCGTCGCAGACAATCCGCCGCCGGCGCTGGTCGAACGGATGGCGCAGACTTTCATTCATACGGATGGCGATATCGCAGCGGTCCTGCACGCCATGTTCATGTCGCATGAGTTTGATTCTGAACTCGGCGGCAAATTCAAGGATCCAAGGCGTTACGTGATATCAGCGGTGCGTCTTGCTTACGACGGAAGGACGATCAGCAATACCCGGCCGATGCTCAATTGGCTGAACGGGCTCGGCGAGGCGCCTTACGGCCGGCCGACGCCCGACGGCTATCCCTTGTCGGAGCTCAATTGGGCGAGCTCAGGGCAAATGAGCCGGCGCTTCGAAATTGCGCGCGCCGTCGGGGGCGGTAACGCCGGCCTTTTTGATCCGGAGGATGGCAGTGCAGCGAGCAGCAGTGGTTTCCCGCAGCTCTCGAACCGCCTCTACTTCGAGGCCTTCGAACCATTTCTCGCGCCGCATACGCGCGATGCTTTGAATCGTGCGAATTCCCAGCAGGAGTGGAATACATTTTTACTGTCATCGCCGGACTTCAATTATGAGTGAGAGCGCATGAATCGGCGCCAACTGCTTGAACTCGGAGGCGCCGCGCTGGCGGGCGCCGGCATCGCCGGCCGCTTGTTTGCCGCGCCCCTCGGCGGGCCGCGTTTTCTTCTGGTATTCCTGCGCGGCGGCTATGATTCGGCCAACCTGTTGATTCCCTATTCAAGCAGCTTCTATTATGAGTCGCGGCCGACTCTCGCGATTGCGAGACCCGACCCGACCTCGAACACCGCGGCGCTGGCGCTGAATGGCGACTGGGCTCTCGCCCCCGCCGTGCGCGAGTCGATCGGGGCGATGTATCTGCAGCGCCAAGTGGCTTTCGTTCCCTTCGCGGGCACCGATGACTTGTCGCGCAGCCACTTCGAGACGCAGGACAGCATCGAACTCGGTCAACCGACCGGCGGTACGCGCAATTACCGCTCCGGTTTCATGGGGCGGCTCTCCGAAACCTTGGCGGGAGCCGCGCCCGGCAACGCCTCAATCGCATTCACCGATGCGCTGCCGCTTAGCTTCGAGGGCGGGACGACCGTGCCGAACCTCTCGCTGAAGAATGTCGGTAAGCCACCCTTCGATGATCGACAGGCCCGCATCCTGCGCGACATGTATGCCGGTCATCATCTGGAGCCGGCGGTCAGCGCCGGTCTCGAGTTGCGCCATGAGGTAGCGCAGGAGATCGCCGACGAGATGACTGCGGCGAATCGTAACGCGATCAATACCAAGGGGTTCGAGCTCGAAGCCGAACGCATGGGCCGGCTGATGCGCGACAAGTATCGAATTGGATTCATCGACATCGGTGGCTGGGATACGCACGTAGGAGAAGGCGCGGCACAGGGAACTCTGGCGACCAATCTGGGCAGCTTGGGAAGGGGTCTGCAGGTCTTTTCGCAATCGCTGGGATCGGAGTGGAACAACACCGTGGTCGTGGTGCTTTCCGAGTTCGGCCGAACATTTCGCGAGAACGGCAATCACGGCACCGACCACGGCCATGGCACCGTGTACTGGGTGCTTGGCGGGTCGATCAATGGCGGGGCGATTGCCGGAGAACAGCAGCGCCTCGCGCGCGGCACGCTGTTTCAGGATCGAGACTATCCGGTGCTGAACGATTACCGTGCCGTGCTCGGCGGGTTGTTCCGCTCGTTGTGGGGTCTATCGCCCGATCAAAGCGCGGGAATCTTTGAGCGCACGCCGCCCGCCGATCTGCACTTGATATAACGCGCAGTCAGGCCGGCGGCCGACGCTCGCCGCCGCATACATCGCGGTATCCGCCGCGGACCGCAACTGCGCCGAGTGCTTCACGAACGCGCGGACTCATAAGTGCCGCCAGTTCATCCGCATGCCGATACCGGCTCATGGACTCGCCAATGATGTCGCCGGATCGGGTCGCCGGATGCAGGTATATTTCGCTGACACCGGGCGGCAGCCGCCGCAAAATATCAAGAAGCCTGGCTTCGTTCATGTCTCCGCTGCCCGCAATCCCAAAGAGATGATCATTGTGAAATACGTGGTCCCTGCGCAGCCGGCGCTTCATGAATGCGATCCACGGGAAGATCAGTCGATTGCCTACACCCGACAATGCACCGCTTCGAACCGCGAACCAGAATGGTTCATCCGGCAGGCGCATGGGAGGCACGCCATAGTCGCGGCCCACCTTCAGCAACACGTTGAAGATCGTGGGATGGATGTGAAAATGCTTGTGCGCGTTGACATGATCGAGATTGAGGCCGGTTCGGGCGAATGCCGCGAATTGCGCGCGCGTCTCCGCCTCGAGTCGCCTGCGCGCCGCGGGCATCGAAAACATTCGCACCGCCTTGATGAGCATTTCACCGCTCATGCGTTCGCCGTCGAGCATCGACCAGCCGTCCGCCAGCACCACGTGCAGGCCTACCCGCAAACCAGGGAGTTGCCGCGCTCTGCGGACGGCGTCGGTTGCCGCTGGGGCGGCCACCATCAAGCTGGCGGCATTCAATGCGCCGGCGCGGTGCGCCAGTTCAACGGCTTCATTGACGGAATCGTGAAGGCCGAAATCATCGGCGGTGACGATCAAGCGGCTTGGCTCGAGCCTCGAGACGACTACACCCTTGCGACCGGTTCAACCGTTCCGTCGGGCGTGACGTGGTAGTGGTCTTCGCGCCATTGCACGCGGCGCGTCGCGAAACTCCAGCCCCACAGTCCGAAATGCAACAAATCGCGCAGCGGGACCAACAATAGTTTCGCGCCCGTGGCGCCCATGGGCTTATCCTTGCCGACGCCGAAGTGCAGCAAGGTGCTCGATAGCACCGTGACTCCGAAAATACCGAATGCCGGCGCCGCGCCGCGCGTGAGGGCAATTTGCAGGGCAGTGACAGGCAGTCCCATGGTGAGAAAGGAGAATCGATATCCTGACGGGGCCAGCATGCGAATGGTCTTGCGCCACCTCAGCTCATGAGAGATCAAGTCTCCGACGCTGCGCTCGGCGACGATGGTTTCCACTTCGACATCAGAGAGCACGGTGCGCAATCCCAAGCGGCGCGTCAATTCTCCCAGCCTGTAGTCGTCCGCCAATTGGTCGACAATCGCCGTGAATCCGCCGATGCTGCTCAAGACCTCGCGCCGGATGGCGATGGTTGCGCCGAATGCGAAGGAACGAAAGCCCAAGAGAGCGGCGACCCGAACCGACGGGATGAACCAGTTGTTGATGAACATGGCGCCCAAATTCGACCATACGCCCTCGCGCGGTACGCCCCGGTAGCAGCACGTGACGATTCCGACGCGCTTATCGCCCAGCGGAGCGATGACGCGTTCGATGTAGTCGGACTCGACTCGAACATCGCTATCCGAAATGATCAGGTATTCGTGATGGGCAACCGCCATCATATTGATCAGATTGCTGACCTTGCGGTTGCTGCCGTGCAGACGCCGTTCAGCGACCAAGTGTAAAGCGCGCTCGGGATATTCGCTTTGCAGCCTCTGAACAATTGCCACCGCCGGATCGGCAGGGTCGCTGACCCCAAATACAATTTGAAAATCCGGGTAATCCTGTTCGCAGAAGGAGCGCAGGCATTCATAGGTTTCCGGTTCCGCGCCGCACAGAGGCTTGAGTATGGTGACCGTGGGCCGCCTTGCGCACTCCGCTGGTGAGAACGCAATGGGTCTGCGCACCACGAATGCGGCGATCAGGCTGTAGCTCATGGCTGCGATGGCGACTACGTATCCGCAGACTTCGAACGACAGCCGTACATCAATCATGAGGACCTGCAATTACCACTGGTGACAAAAGACATTTCTCCCCGCCCGCTTGCCCATGCATCTTGGACGCTGCGCGGTAGCTTTGTAGTCCAAAGTACTCTCAGCGGGCTGTTCAGCGCAAGGTCTGTATCGTCCGACCATCGAGCCGCGCGATCGTTCCCTGAAGCGGCGTATGCAGCACAAATGTGGGAGACTAGCTGCAAATACGGGCTTAGCCCAGGCGGGGGAGTTTACTGCATGCGCGGAGCGGCGACACTTACATATTTTTTAACTTTCTCCCTGGGCGGACTCGCCGCTTGCCAGAAGCCCGAGGTCGCGGCGGTCGTTCCGGTGAAAGCGCCGGCGCCCGAGCCCCCGCCGTTTCAAATGACGGCCAGCATTCAAGAGTTGATGGACGCAATCATCGACCCCTCCGCGGATGCACTGTGGGACTCGGTTAGCATCACCAACACCTTGAAAGGCACCGAATTTCGCCAGCCGCGTACCGACGATGAGTGGCAAGAAGCACGACGCCACGCCATTGCGTTGATCGAGGGGACGAATTTACTCATCATGGACGGCCGAAAACTCGTGGCTCCCGGCAGCGCCGTGCTCGATCAGAACATACAAGGCGTTCTGAGCGCAGACGAAGGTCAAAAGAAGTTCGATGCCCAGCACGCGGCCTTTGTCCAGTTTGCCCGCGCGCTGCGTGAGGCCGGCGCCAAGATGCTCAGCGCAATAGATAAGAGGGATGCGGCCGGCATGATGGACGCCGGTGCCGCCATGGATGGCGTTTGCGAGGGTTGCCATCTGACGTTTTGGTACCCAAATCAGGTGATTCCACCACTTCCGGCCGATTTCGGAACGCCCAAGTCGGGTCCGGCGCCCAAGCGGATACCCTTAAGCCCGGGCTAGCCAGAGGGCCAGCCGAAAGCCTGGTGCGGCTGGGACTCGTATGGCGGCGCACGGGACTTCAGCGCAGCTGACTATCCTTGCTTCCGCGCCGATTGTATCCACTGGCCTGCGCCGCCTCGCGATCGAGGACATCCTGACAGGAAAGGCAGAGGCGCACTCCGGGTACCGCATCCTGGCGCGCCTGCGGAATCTCAGCGCCGCATTCGGCGCAATGCGACAGGCTCGGCCCCTTGGGTAACCGGCTTTGCGCGCGTTTCACCGCGTCCGTCACCGTGGCGTCGATCTGCTCTTGTACCGCGCCTTCTTTTGCCCAGCCAGTTGCCATGTTCGCCATGGTAGCGCTAGGTTCGCCGCGCAGCCAATAGTTCGCGAATCATGCCGTAGAGAAAAGCGCTCGTCAGGCCGAACAGGATCATGCCGTTCAGCGCTTCGAGCGCACCCATCAATTGCCAGTGGTCCGCCAAATCGATGTGCTCGTGGCCGTACGATGTCATGGCGTTCAGGGAATACAGCAGTGCCGATTTGCCGTCGGGGAGCGCGCCGAGTGCCAGATAAACGAAAGCCCAAATGCCCGCCTCGAGCGCGGCGAGTACGATGGCGAACAGCGTTGCGGCGCCCATCAGTATTGAGAACGAGTAGAGAAAGCGGCGGCTCGTGTTGAGGAAGCGGTGGGCGTGAATCACCTTCTCGTGGATAAACACCATGCCGGTGACGTGCAGGATGACCGTGATGACGATCAGCGGCAGGCTCCAAGCCCAGTTTCCGTCCCAAACCAGTGCGCCATGCATGTTGGTTCGCATCCCCCAAAACTGAAAAATCGCCGGCACGCTCGTGCCGGCGATTGCCGCATATTAAATCAACTGAGTCGTACTAACCCAAATTCACCGGAACAAACAACCGAGCCTCGCCGCGTTGAATGAGCAACGCGATCTGCTTGTCGTGCTCCTTCACCATGCTGCGCAATTGCGCGACGCTTTCGACCGGGGTGCCATCAACCGACAGCACCACATCGCCCGGTTGGATGCCGGCTTCGGCGGCATGCCCCTGGGCATCCTCGACCACGAGACCGCCGGATACGCCGGCTTGATGGCGTTCCTCCTGGGTCAAAGGCCGCAATGCCAGGCCCAAGCGGGCCGGTGCCGCCTCGCCGGAAGCCTCAGCGTTGGAAGCCACAGTGGCCGCATTGCCGATGGTCGCGGACATTTCGATTGCCTTGCCACCACGCCAGATTTCCAGGGAAGCCTTGGCGCCCGGTGCAACGACACCTACGTGCTGGGCGAGTTGACCGGCATCGACGATGGATTCGCCGTTGAACTTGAGGATGACATCGCCCACCTTGATTCCGGCTTTCGCGGCGGCGCTGTCGGGCTCGACCTTGGCCACCAAGGCGCCGTTCGGTGTCGGCAGCTTGAATGAGTCGGCCAACGATTGATCGAGCGTTTGCACTTCGACTCCCAACCGCGAATGCGCGACCTTGCCGGTCTTCACGATTTGATCCTTGACTTGCACCGCCAGATTGATGGGAATGGCGAACGACACGCCTTGGTACCCGCCGGAGTTGCTGTAGATCTGGGAGTTGATCCCGACCACGCTCCCGTTGGCGTCAAATAACGGTCCGCCGGAATTGCCGGGATTCACTGCCGCGTCGGTCTGTATGAACGGCACATAACCATCGCCGGGCAGCGAGCGGCCTTTGGCACTGACGATTCCCGCCGTCGCGGTCTCCTCGAGGCCGAAGGGCTGGCCGATGGCGAGCACGTAGTCGCCCACGCCCAACTGATCCGAGTTACCGAGCGAGACCGCCTGTAGATCGTGGGCCTCGATTTTTAGCACAGCGATGTCGCTGCTCTTGTCCGCGCCCAGCACCTTCGCTTTGTATTCGCGGTGATCGGAAAGCTTGACCGTGACTTCCTTGGCGCCGTCCACGACGTGGGCGTTCGTGAGTACGAGGCCGTCAGGAGAAATCAGAAAACCCGAACCTTGCGCGTGCTGAACACCGTGTTGTTTCGGCATCGGAATGTTGCGGAAAAATTGCCCGAACGGATTATTGTCATCGTCGCCGAAGGGCATGCCGCGAAACTGCTGCGGGGCGGCCGTCTCGATCGGCCCTGCCGTTGTGATGCCGACCACGGCGGCCTGGTTGCGTGCCACGATGGCGCGATAGTTCGGCGCGGCAATCATGGGAATGGATTGCGATGGCCCGGGCTGAGTCGCGGCGCTGGACGCCGCACCGGTGGCCGGCGCCGCCGTATTTAATAGAGTGGGTGCCGTCAGTCCGGTGGCGGTACCGAGGGCAAGCAGGCCCGCTGCCGACCATGCCAGCGTGCTAGTACGAATTTGCATGTGATCTCCTCCAAAGTGAATACCAGCGGAGCCTTTGCTCCTGGAGGAGGACTTTCCCACGGTCGGCTTAAGCCAATCTTAAGACCCGCGGGGAAAGGCTACGGCGACGCGCAGGCCGCCGCCGGGAGCATCATCGAGCTGAATTCGCGCGTTGTGGCGTTCGGCGATGGCCTTGACGATGGCGAGGCCGAGACCCGTGCCGCTCTCCTGCGCCTTTGCCTGCCGATAAAAGCGATCGAACACCCGCTCGCGATCCGAGTGCGCAATCCCCGGGCCCGTATCGGCAACCTCCAGCAAGGCCTCTCGTTCGTCGCAACGGCATCGAACCTGGACGGAGCCTCCGATGGGTGTATATCGAACGGCATTGTCCACGAGATTTCGCACCAGCGTGCGCAGGGCCTCGCGGTCGCCTCGAATCAGCACCTTCTGGGGTGCATCAAGGCTCAGATCAATGCTGCGTGCCATGGCCAGATCATGAGTATCGGTAATTCCATCGGCAGCGGCAGCCGATAGATCCACCTTCTCGAAATCGGCAACACTCTCTTGCGGGTCGCTTCGCGCCAGTGCCAGCAGCTGCTCGACCAAATGAATGGCTCGTTCGACCGCCGCGCCGAGCCGGCCGCGTGCTTCGGTGCGCGCCGGCTGATCCGGGGCTCGATCGAGCAGCTGCAATTGCAGCCGCAACGCGGTGAGCGGCGACCGCAATTCATGCGCCGCATCGGAAATGAAAGCTCGCTGAGCCTTGAATGCGAGCTGCAAGCGTTCGAGCAGGCGATTCAGTTCGCCGACCAGCGGGGCCAGTTCGCTCGGCAAATTGTCGTTGCCCAACGGCGCCAAGCTGCGCGCGTCACGGCGTTGGACCTCGCGGGTGACATAGCGCAAAGGCTCGAGGCCTCGGTGCACAATCCACGCGGCGGCAAGGATCATGATGGGCAACAACAAGACCAGAGGTATCACGATCCGTTCCGCGGCGGCTCGCGCCAGGACTTCGCGCACCCGCAGCGGTTGCGCGATCTGAATCACGCCGTCCGCCGTTTGCAGCCCGTAGGCTCGCCACGCTTGTCCCCTGAGCGACAAGTCGGCATAGCCCAAGACCGTTTGATTGATCATGGGGAGACCGGGCCGCGACAAGTACGTACGTGCGCCGAAGACATCCCAGATTTGCACCACGAAGTCGGCATCGCCTTGATCCGGGGGCACCTCGATGCGCGGCGCTATGGTGATTTGGCCACGGAGGGACAGCGCCATTTGGCGCAGCTGGTAGTCGAACAAGATCGAAGTTTCATTCAACACGCGCCGATAAGTGATCCCTGCAGCGAGCAGCGAAATCAGCGCAACGAGAATGATCAGCGCGATCAGCAGCCTGGCGCGAATCGACTTCATAGTTTAGGCACGAAGTAGCCGACACCGCGCAACGTCCGTATCACGTCGCTGCCGAGCTTGCGGCGCAGTCCGTGAACGTACACTTCGACGGCGTTGCTCCCGATCTGTTCATCCCACCCGTACAAGCGATCCTCCAGCTGAGCGCGGGACAGTACCGCGCCCGGGCGCTGCAGCAGGGCTTCCAGAACCGCGTACTCGTGCGCCGACAAGGTGATTGGCACGCCGCTGCGTTCGACCGTGCGCGACACTGGATTCAGCCGAACCTCTCCATGCTGGATGTAGGGATCGCCTCGCCCGGCTGCGCGGCGCAACACGGAGCGCATACGGGCCATGACTTCGTCCAGATCAAAAGGCTTGACGATATAGTCGTCGGCGCCCGCATCCAGACCGGCGATTCGATGTTGAATCTCATCGCGAGCCGTGAGAATGATGACCGGAGTGCTATTGCCCCGCTTGCGCAACTCGCGTAGCACATCGATGCCATCGCGTTGCGGCAGCCCCAGATCCAATAGCACCACGTCGAAAGTCGATGACTTCAGGGCGGCGGCGCCGCTCTGCCCGTCGCGCATCCAATCCACCGCGAAACCACCCTGCCGAAGCGCCGTTTGCAGGCCCTGCGCAATCATGCCATCGTCTTCGATCAGCAATACGCGCATAGGGTTGGCCTGTCCTCGCCGCCATCCGCGCCTATCCTGGAATCGTCAGCGTGTAGAAGAATCGCGGCGCACTGCGCAGCGTAACACTGGCGGGCCGGGAACAGGGCAGGCTCGCCAGGCTGAAGTGCATGGTCTTCGTGAAGTCTTGCTGGGCCACGTCGTCAAATTGATCGTCCAACACCTCAGCCGTCACACCAGGCATATTGCCCGATTGATCGGCCTGGCAGTCTCCCCACTTCAAAGTGAACTTGTGGTTGGGATTGGTTCCCCGATAGTGCATCGTGACGACCAGCTGGTCGGACTTCTTGTCGTAATGGACAGTGCCGAAACTGCTGGCGTGCGCGGGTTGGTACAGCAACGCCGCGGCGCAGGCGAGCAGCCCGCATCGCAAATATTGCACTCGATATCGCCGTTGGTTCATTTTCGATCTCCCGCAATGGCTCCGAGAATAGCGCACTCGCGGCACTCCGCTAAACAGCCGTCGCGTTTGACAAGACCTGGCCCTTGTGCAAGGTTTGATGTTTCAACGATCTGGGGACCGAAATGGACTTGAAGCCACGATCGCGATTGACCGCCGCGCTCGCCTTGAGCATCGGCTTCGGCGCCTTGGCCGCGTGCCAGACCCAGCAACAGATCGTCACCGAACACGAGGACAATCTCTCGGCGGCGGGATTCATCATACGGCCGGCAAACACGCCGGAACGCCAGGTGATGTTGCATCGCCTGCCGCCCCACCAGTTCATTCAGCGCGTCAACGGCGATACGGTCCACTACGTATACGCGGATCCCTTGGTGTGCGGCTGTCTCTATGTCGGCACGCAACAGGCGTTCAACCAGTACAAGCTGCATCAGCAGCAGCAAAATCTCGCGGACGAGCAGCAAATGACGGCGCAGAGCTATTCCGACGCCGCTTGGAATTGGAATGCCTGGGGACCGTGGGGTCCCGGCGCGGGGCCGTACGGATTCGTCTACGGGCCCGTCGTAGGCTGGTAGCGAGCCCGGCGAGATTCGCACTATTCGCCGAGGCCGCGTCGAGCGGCCGCTCCCTAATTCGGTCTAAATGACCACATTCGCCCCCGCTTTCCGATCTATCTGATTGGAGAGAAACAATTCACGAGGCGGGGAGTACAAGCCATGATTAAGTCAACTACGCTCGGCGCCATGGTGCTGGCAGCGATGCTCAGCGCATACACGGCGGGCGCGCATGAAGCGAGCAGCGCGCAAGCCTTTGCGGATCCGGCCGGCGTGATCGAAACCGTGAATGTCAACGGTCCCACGAACACCCGCGGCGCATTTTTTCAGAGCTTGGGTACCAATGGTCGCAGCTGCGCTACCTGTCATGTCGCGAGCCAGGCAATGAGCATCTCGCCGCCGCAAATCCGCGAGCGCTTCGTGCAGACCCGCGGTGCCGATCCCTTATTCGCCGCAGTCGACGGTGCGAATTGCTCCAGCGCCAGCCCCGGCGACGCGGCGGCGCGCAGTCTGCTGCTGCAGCACGGTCTCATTCGCATTGCGGAGACATTGCCGGCGAACGCGCAATTCACCGTGAGCGTGGTTCACGATCCCTACGGGTGCGCGCTGGTTCAGGATCCCGGTACGCATTTGTTGACGGTCTCGGAATACCGCCGGCCGCTTCCGAGCACCAATCTGCGATTCTTGAGCACCATGATGTTCGATGGACGCGAATCGCCGCCGACCTCGCCGCTCAACAACCCGCTGACCTTCGCGGCCAATCTGCAAGCCGATCTGACGCATCAAGCAACGGACGCCGTCATGACCCACGCGCAGGGCGCCGTGCCACCCACGGCGGCGCAACTGAGCGATATCATCGGTTTCGAGATGGGACTCTCAACGGCACAGAGCTTAGATCGCTCCGCCGGACCGCTTCATTCCGACGGTGCGCTCGGCGGGGCGCGCAATCTCGTGAACGAAGACTATTACCCGGGAATTAATGATGTCCTGGGCGCCGACCCCAAGGGCATCGCCTTCGACGGCACCAGCATGATCTTGTTCGCGGCCTGGGAGAATGGCGGCAGTGGCGCCGAATATCCCGACGGCCGCTATGTGTCGGAACGCGAGGCGGCGCGCCGCGATATCGCCGCGGGAGAGGCGCTGTTCAACATCGCGCCGCTGACCATCAGCGCGGTGCGCGGACTCAACGACAATCCCGCGCTGGGCGCCTCGTTCAAGGGCACCTGCACCAGTTGCCACGATGCGCCCAATGTCGGCGATCATTCGCTGCCCTTGCCTCTGGACATCGGCGTCGCCCACACGCCGCGGCCGGGTTTCGAGACCGATCCCAATATCGAGAAGGCGCTCGCGGAGCTGAGCGAGCCGGACCTGCCGATATTTCTCATCAGCGGCTGCCCCAGTCCGTTCGGCTCCAATCAAGCGGTGTCCTTCTACACCACGGATCTGGGGAAGGGTTTGGTCAGCGGACTTTGCAGTGATCTGAATCGGGTGAAGGGCCCCATTCTTCGCGGCCTGGCGGCGCGGGCGCCTTACTTTCACAATGGCGCGGCCGCGACCTTGCTGCAGGCGGTGAACTTCTACAATCAACGATTCGCGATGAACTTAACCGAAGAGCAGAAGCGCCAGCTGGTTGCGTTTCTGAATTCCCTGTAGATGGCTTGAAATGATCGCGTATCATGTGGTGAATTATCACCGCTCGATGCAACGAGCCCTAAGGGGGAATGACAATGACTATGAGTTTCAAGACGAACCTGGCTGCCTTGTTCGCGGTCGCCGCCATTGCCGTGGCGCAAGTTGCCGGCGCCGCTGATGTAACCGGCACTTGGATCATGGCCGTGGAGACCGGAGCCGGCAGCGGTTCGCCGACCTTTGTTCTGGTGCAAAAAGGCGAAGCACTCACCGGCAGCTACAAGGGCCAGTTAGGTGAAGCGCAAGTAACGGGCACCGTCAAAGGCGATGATGTCACGATCCAATACAAGGTGGATGCGCAGGGCCAGACTCTGGCCGTTACGTACACGGGAAAGGTTGACGGCAATTCCATGAGCGGCAAGGTTGTGTTGGGCACCTTTGGTGAAGGCACATTCAAGGGTACTAAGCAGTAGATCGGTCCAGGGCCGAATTCGCCCGTGAAATAGGCTAGCCGGCGGCCTTTTTTGCGGATTCGGGCCCGTTCTTGGGCCCAGCCGCGCTTTCTTTGCATTGCAGCCTGCGATGCAGTTCTCATCTTTCGTGATTGCCCCGACCGCAGACGCCTTGGCGTCGCTGTCGGCGCGCGCAAATGTGACCCAAAGCAAGTCGTAATCCCGTCATTTGCCGGACCCTTATTGTGTTAAGCCAAACACAAACATTCGTAGTAAGCGGATGCGAGTCGCAGCGCAGCACGGCTGGACAGTTGGCAGTCGCGATATGGGACTATAACGATGCCGAAAAGTCTTAAGATACAAGAGCTTGCCTCGGCGGAGGCCCCGGAGCGTCCATCGCCTCAAGCTGTGAAAAAGCAAAAGCTCGCGGTGCATTTGGTCACCGACGATGAAGCTCTTTGGCCGCGGATCGGCTCCAACATGAGCGGCGCCTTGGTGCTCAAACAGCACGATTCCATCGATGAACTCATCCATTCGGCCCCTGCCGGACAAGGCGGCGTCGTCCTCTGGGACGCGCGCGGTCATTCAGATCCCGCCACGGTTTTGTCCCAGCTGCATCTGCATTCGTCGCGCTTCGCCATCATCGCCTTGGACAATGCGAGCAGCGCCGCCGCGTGGGAGCTTGCGCTTCAACATCGCCAAATCGTCGCTCAGGTGGGCCTGCCGATATCCGACGAAAATCTGAGCGCCGCACTCGATAGTGCGCAGGAAGAAGTGAACTCGCGACTGGCGCTGCTCGGCGACGGCTCCGAGCCCCAGATCGAGGAGCCGCGAGCGGCCAAGAAATCTTGGCTGATACCCGCAGTCATCGGCGGCGTATTGATCGCCGCCGCTGCCGGATACTTTTTAACGCGCTCCAAGCCCTCCGATTCAAATCCGGCCGTGGTAGCAGCGAACACCCCCACCAAAGCGGTCGCGCCGCCTGTACCGGGCAAACCCGCGGCGGACGCCGACGAGAAGGTGGACGCGCTCATCGAGAAAGCTCAACAAGCCATGCAGGATCGCCATTTTATTGATCCGCTGGCAGGCAGCGCGCTGTCGCTCTACCGCGAAGTGCTGGTCATCAACCCGGACAACGGCGAAGCACGGCAGGGCTTGCAACGGCTCTCGGAGATACTGATCACGCGTGTGCAATCGGCGCTGGACGAACGCAAGTTCGACGTTGCGTTGCAATTCTTGGAAAGCGCACGAAGCATCGACGCAAACGACAAACGTCTGGCGGCGCTGGACGACAAAATCGCCTCGTTGCGCGCCGAGCTGGGGCCGGCGCAGATACTGGCCGCACTGAATGCGCAAAACTTCGATCGCGCGACGCAGCTGATCGACGAAGCTGCGCGCTCAAAATCTCTGCCGCCTCCAAAGCTGGCGCAGCTGCGCGATGAAGTGCATCGGCGCCGCGAGGAATTCGAAGCCGCTCGCTTGCTCAAGCTGGTCGATACTCGTGTGCAGCAGGATCATCTGATGGATCCCAAGGGCGATAGTGCGGTCTTTTACTTGGATCAGGCGAAACAATCCGGCGCGTCCGCGGCTGAACTGCAGGCGCCGACGCAAGATTTGACCAAACGGCTGCTGCAGCTGGCGCGTTCCGAGATCGAACAACGCCACTATGCGGATGTGGATCGCGTCATCGCCGAGCTGCGCGGCATCGGTGCGCCGTCATCGACCGTTGCGGGGCTGCAGAAAGAATTGGCGCGCGCCCAACAAGTCGTGCAAAAGCCGGATCAACCGCAATATCTCGATCTGGCGCAAGCACGGCTTGCCCAGGGAAAACTGACCGAACCGGACAGCGACAGCGCGCTTTACTACGTGAATCAATTGCGCGCAACTGATCCAAAGAACGGCGGTTTGACGCAGATATCCACGGCCGTTCAAGCGCAGATCCTGGTTCGCGCGCGCGCGCTGCTCGATGGCGGCGACACCGACAAAGCCGAGGCTCTGGCCCAGTCGGCCTCCGGCTTGGGCGCCTCCACCGATTTGGACGCGCTGTATGAACAAATCAGCCAGAAGAGGGCGGGCGGCGGCGTCAGGCAGGTCCCCGAGCAGTCGTTGACGCGGCTCAACAAGCTCGAGATCCAATATCCCGCCAGGGCGCTGACGGAGAATATCGAGGGCTGGGTGGAGCTGAGCTACTCGGTCGGGCCCAACGGTTCCGTCGGAAATATCCAAATCGTCAATGCATCGCCTCCCAAGACCTTCGAGCAATCGGCGATCCGGGCGGTCAAGGCGCTGCGTTACCAGCCGGTGATGCAAAACGGCAAGGCGGTCACGATCGGCACTTCTGTGCGCATCGTCTATCGCGTCCCCAAATAAAGGCTGCGCAATGACTACCCAAACCGCTGCCACGACCCAAACGAGCCCCACGTCAACTACGATCACGACCACGGCGCTTGCCGTGCCGACCACCGCTGAGCGCGGCCGCGGCACGGTTCTTTGCCTCATCGTGCACGATGAATTGGAACTGCGATTGCGCCTGGCGGGCTTGGTGCGGCGGGCCATGCCGAAGCTCGATGCCGACACCGTTACGCGCGCCGGTTTCGATGCCATTTCCATCGAGCGGATGCGCGCCTACGTTGCTGTGATGTTCATCGTGGAGTTCAGTCCGCCCGAAGCAGCCACAGGCTCGCTGGCAGCCCTCAAGCGTCTGCACGATCAGGTCCCGGGGTTGCCCATTTTCGTATTTGCGCGCGGCGGCAATGAGCGCAGCGCCGCGCGCGCCATGAAATTGGGGGCGAGCGACTACTGGCCGATCCACTCGGTGATCGTCGGCGAGCTGTGCAGCGCGTTGCAGCCGCTGATCGACCCACCGCAAGCCCCTGGCGTCGCGGCCACCGTGGCCAATGATCGGTGGCGCCAACCGGAGATCGCGGGCTATACGCTGATGAAGAAAATCGCGCAATCCTCTGCCGCCAGCGTTTATCTGGCCCGCAACAGTGAATTCGCGAACCCTGTCGCCCTGAAGATTCAGGCGATCAAGGGGCAGCAAGTATTGACGACGGCTGATCGAGAGCGATTTACCAAGGAATGCGAGATTCTTTCGAAGCTGAATCACCGCTCCATTGCGAACGTCTTGGACTTCGGCGTGACCGATGACTATCTGTACCTGGCTTTGGAGTACTTTCCCTGCGGCAGTCTGCGCGAGCGCTTGAAGCACCCGGTGAGCGAAGCGGATGCGGTGAACTACGCCCATCAGATCGGCGAAGCATTGCAGATCGTACATGCCGCACGCGTGGTACATCGCGATTTGAAGCCCTCCAATCTCATGCTGACCAACGAGAATCGGCTGGTCCTGATCGATTTCGGCTCGGCTCGAACACAGTTTTCGCAAAGCGATTTGCGGCGCGCGGACGATTGCACGGGAACTCCCTACTACGTCTGTCCGGAGCAAATTGATGATCGCGAGCCGGATGCACGCGGCGATCTATACAGCCTCGGCGTGGTGCTGTTCGAGATGCTCTCCGGCTGCGTTCCGTTCACCGGCAAAACGCTCGCGGACATCCTGGCGGCCCACCGCACCACTGCGGCGCCGCGCCTGCCTGAACGTGCAGCCGCGTACCAGCCGATAGTCGATCGCCTCCTGGCCAAGGACCCCAAGGACCGATACTCGTCGGCCGCGGAATTTCTCGACGCCCTGGATGCGGTGCGCGCGGAAGTGATCACTCGAAAATCAAGCAAACCACAGCGGAGTCCCTGATACATGAATCCTCGTTTAGCCAAGGCATTGAGCCCGCGCATTTCCGCCGGGGGTCTCGTCGTGCTAGTCGTGATTCTGGCTTTCGCTTTCGTCGCAATCGTGCTGATTCCGGGACTGGAACTCGCGAGCGAATTGGCGGAGAGCAGCGTGGCGCTCAAATTCGCCGGACAGCAGCAGCGTAATCCGGCCGTGATCCGCGCGTCACTGGAAACCATGCACGACCGTCTCGGCAGCCGCGGCTACATTCAAGAATCCTTGGACCAGCTGCGGGACGCCACCTCGAAGCTCGACGAGGGTCTGCGCGCCATGAACGCGCCGCGCCCGGCCAGCTGGTTTGCCCTGTCGGGCGACACCAGCGCCAAGGGCGAGCCGATCGCCGGCAAGCATGCCGCCGCGCTGCGCGATCTTTGGTCCAAGGAAATGGAATCCTTGGAACCGCTGCTCAAGTTCACCGGAGTGCCCTACCAGGACAATGAAACGACCGGCACCGTGCTCAACGAGAGCGGCAAGCAATTGGAACGCGATGCCGCCGCCGCGGTACGCACCGGCCGGCACGTGCTGCCGCTGCTCGATAACGAGCTGACCGCGATCGTCTCCGACCTGCAAGCCGGCAATGCCCGTTCCGCCACTCAGCTGCGCCTCGTCATGCTCACCGGTCTTCTGATCGCGGTGGTCTTGGGAGCGTTGGTGGCTGCATTGTTGTTCGCGCGTCAACGGCAGGACGCATCGCTGCGCGAAGCGCGGCAGCAGACGACCGACATTCTGCGCACCGTCAAGGACGGCCTGTTCCTGCTCGATGAGCGGCTGGTCATCGGTGCTTCCTACTCAAGCGCCCTGGAGTCATTGTTTCAGCGCGCCGATTTCGCCGGACTGCATTTCGAGGAACTGCTGAAGGGCGTGGTGTCCGAGAAGACGCTGGCGACAGCATTGAAATTCGTCGGCGTTCTCTGGTCGGAACGCACCAAGGAAAACTTGGTAAAAACCATCAATCCTCTCGGCGAAGTCGAAGTCAATTTCGACAACGGTAACGGCAAAGTTTCGACGCGCTACCTGCAGTTCGATTTCCATCGCGTCCGGGTCGACAACAAAATCACACACGTGCTGGTTGCGGTCTCTGATGTCAGCGCGCGGGTGGATCTGGCGCGAGAACTGCAGTCCTCGCAGTCCCAAGCACAAGCCCAGGTCGATACCCTGCTGGGCATACTGCACGTCGACCCTACCCAGCTAGCCTCGTTCTTGAACGACTCGAACGCGGCGATGAAGATGATCAACGCGGTGTTGCGCGAACCGGCGCGCGAGGAAAGCGCGTTCCGCAAGAAATTGGACACGTTGTTCCGGCAAGTGCACTCGGTCAAGGGCGAGGCCGCGGCCTTGGGATTGTCGTCGATCGAGAGCCGCGCGCATTCCTTCGAGGATGACCTGAAGATGCTGCGCGACAAGTCCGATTTGTCCGGAAACGATTTTCTTCCCTTGGTCATCAAACTGGATGACCTGTTGACTCATCTTCAATCGGTGGGCGATCTGGTGTCGCGACTCGCGCGCCTGCATGGCGCGGCCACCAGCACCGATCCGCACACGGATACCGCGGTGATCGAGCATGGCAGCGCGGAAATTGCGCCGAAGGCAGCCGAGAGCAGCATGACCAGCATGCTGCAGCAACTGACGGCGCGCGTCGCCGGCGAAAATCACAAGGAAGCCGTTCTGCAATGCCACGGCCTTGATACGGTGCCTGATGAGTACCGGCGCATCGTCAAGGACATTGCGGTGCAAGCCGTGCGCAATGCCATCGTCCACGGTATCGAACCGAGCAGCGAACGGCTCAACGCCGGCAAGCCCTCGCAGGGTACGCTCAAACTGATTTTCCAAGATGTCGGCGAAGCAGGCTACAAGCTCATCGCCGAGGATGACGGCGAAGGACTGTCCACGGAAAAGATCAAGCAGGCTGCGTTGAAGAAGGGTTTCATCACGCCCGAAAAGGCGCTCACCCTCGACGCCAAGCAGACATTCTCGTTGCTGTTCCAGCCTGGATTCTCCACCGTAGAAACCGCCAGCAAGGATGCCGGCCGCGGCGTGGGCATGAACTTGATGGCGGGACTGATGCAGCAGATCGGCGGCAAGGTCGCGGTGGCCACGATGCCGGGGAAATTTACCCGGCTGACCTTGAGCCTGCCGCCTGCCAAGCGCACCGGGAAGACGGAAGCGGCCTGATGGACACCACTTCGGGTGCCAAGGCTTCCTTGAAGCTTATGATCGTCGATGATTCCAACATCATTCGGCGGCGCATCGAACGCTCGCAGCAGATTGACCGTCTCGAAGTGATAGGTTCCGCCAGCAACGGCCGCGCGGCCGTGGAAATGTTCAGGCGCACAAAGCCCGACGTCGTGACCATGGATCTGACCATGCCGGAGATGGACGGAATCGAATGCGTCCAGGAATTGGTCGCCATCAATTCCGACGTGCTCATCTTGGTCGTGTCCGCGCTGGCCGACAAAGCGACGGCCGTGGAAGCAATCGAAAAAGGCGCCAACGGGTTTTTGTGCAAGCCATTTACCGATCGCCAGCTCAATGATGCGCTTGAAGAGCTGCTGTCGGAGGCTTGATGTTCAAGGAAGCCGAAATCCGCACGTTTGTCGAAGGAACGACGAACTATTTCGAGACGTCCGCGCAGCAATCGGCGACCGTGGGGTCGCCCTACCTGGTCACTGACGGCAAGCCCGGCGCCTACGAGTACACGGGCGTTATCGGCATCAGTGGTGCGCGCAAGGGCGTTGTTTATTTTACGGCGCCGCGCGGCATGCTCACGGTGTTGCTGATGCGCATGCAGGAGACCGACACCAGCGATGAGAACATCAAGGATCTGGTTGGCGAGGTGGCCAACACGATTTCCGGCAATGCGCGCCGCGACTTCGGCAAGAATTTTGTCATTTCGGTGCCGGTGGTCATCGCACACGATGTGGAAAAGGTGACCACCCCGCACACGCGATCATTCGTGATCCCCATCAATTGGCGCACGCATTCCGCCAAGCTGGTGGTCTGTCTCGAATAGCCGATCCGCTTTCAGCGGATCGGAGCTTTATTTTCCGTCGACCGAGAACGCCAACAGCACGTTGACGCCGTTGCCGCCGGTGCGCGCCGCGCCGTTGAATCCCGACATCGTGTACACCATGCCGCCCGCAATGGCCGGTCCCATGCCGTCGATTCCGCCGCCGGGTTGCGCGGCGTTGCCGTTGATCGTGTCGTAAGTCTGCGCCGTGGTGCTGAACTCCCAGACGATTTTGCCGTTCGCCGTGTCGTAAGCTCGAAACCAGCCGTCCAGCGTGCCCGAGAAAATAATGCCGGGCATGACGGCGGGCGCCGCCGATTGCGCGCGCACGCAGGCCCCTTTGGTGAAGTCCTTCGATCGGTCTCCGGCGTAGTGACAGGGGGCAGAGGGAGCCGGCGTGTACCACACGATCTTGCCGGTGAAAGGATCGAGTGCGGATAGTCCGGGCTTGCCGGGCGCCGTATTCTCGGGGACGGGCGGGGACGCACCGGCAGCCCGGGCGAATTCGTTGAATATTTCACCGATATCGGAATTCGGAACAAAAATGGTCTTCAGGTCGGCGCCAATACCCCATTCAACGCCGCCTAAGGGCGAACCGGCGCCGACCGCCGTCTTCCAAAGCGTGCGCCCGCTGTCCGGGTCAACGCCGTAGACAATGCCGGATTTCTGACCGGCGATGAGCACCTGTTTGTTGCCGTGCTTGAACAAAATGGGCGTTGCGCCGAAATCGAAATCCGGTCCCGTGGGCGTAGGGCAGTTGGCGGGCTTGCCCGGTCCGCTGCAACCCACGATGAAATTATCGTTGCTGGTGACCTGGTTCTTCCAGCGCACTTTTCCGGTGTTCATGTCCAGAGCGACGATGGCATCATCTCCTTCCGTGGCTGCATCGGTGTAGCTGTCGCCCGTGACTACGTAAATCAAGCCGCGTTTCGCGTCGACCGTCGGAGAGGCCCACACCGGGGCGCCGGCCGGGCCCTGCATTTGCACGCCGTTGGCATTGACGCGCGTGGGGGCGAGCGGCTCGGTGATCATGAAGGTCTGCCATTGCTTTTGCCCGGTTTTAAGGTCGAGCGCCGCCACGCTGCCGCGGAAGGTGCAGCAAGAATATTTAGGCTGCATTGCCACCACTTCCTCGCCCGAGGAAATCGGCACGAACACCTGATCGCCGGATACCACCGGCGTGCCGGTGATATTCGAAGCGATGTGATTCTCCAACGATTCGCTGTGCCAGATCTCCTTGCCGCTCTGCGCGTCGAATGCACGCATAACCCGCTTGCCGACGCCGATGAAGGTCGCCCAGCCGCTCGGTGAAATCGATGATTTGACCACCATGGGCGTGGTGCGCGACGAGGCATCCTCGACGGCCCAATGAACGCAGCCGGTCTTTGCATCCAATGCGTAGAACTTGCCGCCGCGATTGGTGATGAAAAGCCAGTCGCCGACCACGATGGGTTGGCCGCCGCCCGTCATTGAAAATGCCCACTTCACTTTCAGACGAGGCACGTCGGCGGCTTTGAGTCCGGGATTCGGCTGAAAACGGCTGGAGTTCTCATCCAACCCCAGTATCGGCCAATCGGATGCGCTCGCCTGGATCGGCCCGTTCGTGGCGCACATCTTGTCTGTGCCGGCGGGCCCCGCTGACTGGCTCGGGGTCAAAAACGCCGCGACGGATTCGATTTCCGGCCGCGACAATCCTTGCGCCATTGGCGCCATCACGCCGCTGCTCAAGGCGGCGACGATGTCGGCGCGCGGCCGAAACGCGAGTTCCGTCCTGCCGGGTGCCCGTTCGACGGCCGGCTCGTGGCAGCTTTTGCAGCGGGTGTTGAATATTGTTTCGCCGCTCGCGGATGTGGCCGCCTGCTGCTGCGCCCAGGCAACGGCACCCAGAGCCAAGCTCAAGAGCAGCGCGGCACTCCCGCCGATCCGTATCCGATTATGGTTCATGAAAATCCTATCCAGCGTCCCGCCATCGCCACCATCAGCCAAGCCGCCATGGTGAATACCGTTACACCACGGACCGCGACACCTGCGGCGCCACGCCTAATCATGGGATTGAATACGAAGTAGGTGACTATCAGGGCGATCGCCAGGGAAATCATCTTCACCCAGAACGCGTCTCGCCCATAAAGCTTTACCGGCTCGGAAATTCCGAGAAGAATGCCCGTGATCATCAAAACAATCACCGCTCCATTCAAATACCGGTGGGCGCTTTTGTAGAGCTCGGCGGCCGGAGTTTTCAATCCCCATCCCAGCACCGACAACGCGACGATCAGAATCGAACCGCCGAGAAGGGCCAAAGACAATAAATGCGTCGCCTCGATGGCCGGAAACAGCCAGGTGGATTCTCGAATGGCTTGGCCCAGCGCCGAGGCTTCAATGTGCTGCGCGGTTTGATACAGGCTCACGGCTTATCCCGGATCCAGTGGGCAGCCGGTGAGCTCCGACATGACCGGGGATTCTATGTTCTCGCAGTCGAACCAGTTGTAGGCGATGAGCCGGCCGAAAACGATGACGCAGGCCCAGGCCGTCAACGAGATGGCCGCGCTTATCTTGGACTTGCGTGGCACCGGTCCTAGGTCCCAGGCGGCTTTGTCCCGCTCCACCTTGAAGGTAAAAATCGCGATGTTGACGGCGGCGATGAGAATCGTCAGGCATTTGAGCCTGAACCAGAGGCTGTGATACGTGCGGATCGGAATGGCCAGAAATAACATCCCACCGGTGATCACGAGCAGCACGAACCCAGCCACGGTCCACGGCAGCATTCTCGAGAGCATCTGGGTGACCGGAACCTTGGTATAGGAAATGCCTAACAGCCGCAGGTCCACCATGGCGATGGAGCCGACGAACAGCATGATGCAAATGACATGTGTCGACTCGGTGATCGCATACATATAGAGCGATTCATGCAGTGCGATACTCCAAGGCGTATCCGCCAGTTTGGTGACCAGTCCCTCGAGCATTGATTCCCCGCCTGTTCTTTACCGGCCACGCTGAAGGCCCTTTTAATTCCTGAATAATCAAGGGTGCAATAGAAATTCTATTGCAAATACAGCTGTCTAAAGCGATTATAAGCAGCGATTATAAGGGCCCATGTTTCGCGCCGTCCAGCGATGTCCGGTGCGGGAAAAATCGATCACTGAGCGGGTCAACTTTAACTTAAGCGCTGGCTGGAGGAATCCTCGAATGAATTTACGTACTGGGAAAGCGGCGGCAATTGCCTGCGCTTTCATCTCATCGGCCGCCGCGCCCGCGCTGGCGCATCACGCCTTTCAGGCCGAGTTCGACGGCAACCAGCCGATCATGCTGCAAGGCACGGTCACCAAGGTTGAGTGGATCAATCCGCATACCTGGGTGCACATGAACGTCGTCACCGACGGTGCGACACAAGAGTGGATGGTGGAAGCCGGCACGCCCAACACGCTGTTGCGCGAAGGTTTGACCAGGGACTCGCTCAAGGCCGGTGAAGTCATCATCGTGCGTGGCTATCGAGCCAAGGACGCGCGCTGTCGGCCCGCCTGCAAAGCCAACGGCCGCGATGTCACCTTCACGGATGGGCGCAAAGTGTTCATGGGTTCGAGCGGAACCGGTGCGCCGAAGGACGGCGCCGATCCCAACGAGAAATAAGTAAGGGGAATGTTCTGAATAAGAATATGAATTTGCTGGCTCTGGTGAGCCTGACGGGATTGGCTGCCGGATTGAACGCAAGTTATGCGGCAACTACGAGCACGACGCCGAGCGCAGCGCCCGGCGCGGGCGCGCACAAGGCAGCCGGCGCGATCGATCGGGTGGGTGGCCACCCGAATTTCAGCGGCGTGTGGTCGGTGATGAACTCGGCGGGTTGGGATATCGAGCCGCATCTGGCGCGCGCTGCGCTGGAGTTTCGGCCGGGACCGGTAGTTCCGGTTCCCGCCAAAGCCATCGTGGCCTTGGGCGCGGTGGGCTCCGTGCCGGCGGGTATGGGCGTGGTCGAGGGAGGAAAAATTCCCTACACGCCTGAGGCGCTCGCCACCAAACAAGAGAACCAAAAGCACTACTTGGAGCGCGACCCCGAGGTAAAGTGCAACCTGCCCGGCGTGCCGCGGGCCAACTACATGTCGCTGCCTTTCCAGATCGTGCAGTCGGCCAAGACCATGCTGATTTCATATGAATACGACGGCGCAGTTCGCGACATCCTGTTCAATGATCCGGGTCCGGCGCCGATCGACAGCTGGATGGGCCAATCGGTGGGGCGCTGGGACGGCGACACGCTGGTCATCACGGTCACGGGACAGAACGACAGCAGCTGGTTTGACCGCGCGGGCAATTTTCACTCCGGCGACATGAAGGTGGTCGAACGCTGGACGCTGTTGAATGAGAACACCATTCGCTACGAGGCGGAGATCACCGACCCAGCCACGTTTACCCGACCCTGGAAAATGAGCATGCTGATGTATCGCCGTGTCGGCGAGGATGCGCGCTTGCAGCAGTTCAAGTGCGTCGAATTCGTCGAAGAACTCATGTACGGCGACTTGCGCAAGGAGCCGCTGAAATGAGCACGAAATTGACCGCGTTGCTTGCCGGCGCGGCGATTTCAGCGCTGGCGCTTCCCTGCGTGTTTGCGGCCACGGCCGCACCGGCGGCCGTCGCTTACAAGGCGCCGCTCAACGCCTATGGTCAGCCGGACTTGGAAGGTACCTGGACCAACTCCACCCTCACCGTGCTGGAGCGGCCAAAGGAATACGGTACCCGCAAGGTGATGACCAGCGACGAGGTCAAGAAGGTCGAGGGTGAGGATGCCAAAGCCGTGGCGGACGGCAACAAGCCCACCGATCCTAAGGTAAAGACCACCGATTTGCCCCATGAGTGCGGCCGGGGGTTCAGTGGTGCGGGCTGCGGTTATAACTCCGCCTGGATTGATCCGGGCTCGACGGTGATGCGTGTGAATGGCGAACCGCGCGCATCCTTCATCACCGATCCTGCGGACGGCCGTTTGCCGCCCGCCAAGGCCGGCGTCGTGGTCCGCAATCCCTACATGCACTACGGTGAGAATCCGGAGAATCAGACACTGGCCGAACGCTGCCTGACCTCGTTCGGCTACAGCGCCGGGCCGGTGATGCTGCCGCTGCTATACAACAACAATTACGAGATCGCGCAGAGCAAGGACACGGTGGCCATCGTGGTTGAAATGGTGCACGACGTGCGTATCGTTCATATCGGCGGCAAGCACCGCACCGACGGCGAGCGTCCCTGGATGGGCGATTCCATCGGCTGGTATGAGGGCCCGACTCTGGTGGTGGAAACCACCAACTTCCCGGAAGCCACCGCATTGCGCGGCGCCTGGAAAGATTTGAAAGTCACCGAACGTTTCACACGCGTCAGCGCGACTCGCATCCTGTATCAATTCACGGTTCAGGACCCGACCGTCTGGGACCGTCCGTGGAGCGGGGAGTACGAGTTCAGTCCCTCGAAGGGGCGGATCTTCGAATATGCCTGCCATGAAGGCAACTATGCGCTGGAAGGCATTCTCTCGGGCATGCGAGCAGACGAAGCCGCCGCTGCCGCGAAAGGGGCCACGGCCAACAAGACCGCTGAAGCACCTGCCGCGCCGAGTGTTGGGAAGAAACAGTAGCGACGAATTCAGCGTTACTCCCGTTTCTGCATGGCGACTTGCCTAAGGAGCCTTAAGAAATGACCACGACGAATTTGACGGCCTTGTTGGCGAGCGCGGCAATTTCCGCGCTGACCCTTCCTTGTGTTTTTGCGGCCACGGCCGCACCGACGGCCGGCCCGTACAAGGCGCCGCTCAACGCCTATGGTCAGCCGGACCTGGAAGGAACCTGGACCAACGCCACCCTCACTGTTCTGGAACGACCGAAGGAATACGGTACCCGCAAGGTCATGACCGCTGAGGAGGTCAAGAAGGTCGAAGGCGATGATGCGAAAATGTACGCCTACGACGCCAAGCCCAGAGATCCCAGCGTCAAGACCACTGACTTGCCGCATGACTGCGGCAAGGGATTCAGCGGTGCGGGCTGCGGTTATAACTTTGCCTGGATCGACCCCGGCAACAGCATCATGCGGGTAAACGGTGAACCGCGGACCTCGTTCATCACCGATCCTGCCGATGGACGGCTGCCGCCGACCAAGCCCGGCGTCGTGGTCCCCGGTCCGTATTACTACCCACACTACGGTGAAAATCCGGAAAACCAGCCGTTGGCGGAACGCTGCCTAAGCTCGTT
>DASXNX010000135.1:0-1677 GCA_036494725.1 Steroidobacteraceae bacterium | reverse complement strand
ATTGGAGGAACCGAACGATGTCCCGCGAGGAATTAGCCATGAACCGGGCACCCCGATGCGGAGCGCGGACGCGCAGTGGGAAACCGTGCCAATCGCCCGCGGTGCGCGGAAAGCGCCGGTGTAGAATGCATGGTGGCGCCGTGGGAAGCGGCGCTCCCATCGGCAACACGAACGCACTTCGGCATGGTAATTATACCGCGAAATCCATGGCTGACTGGCGTGAGGTATCCGCGCTGATCAGGAGAGCGCGGACTCTCCTCAGGCAAATCGGAGAGGAGACATAGGAGCGAGGCATTCCGCAAACTGAATTTGTCGCGCAAGGATTTCCGGCGAGCATCAATGCGATCTCAGCCCACATCGACCTGCTGCGGC
Source organism: Steroidobacteraceae bacterium (assembly GCA_036494725.1). Lineage (GTDB taxonomy): Bacteria > Pseudomonadota > Gammaproteobacteria > Steroidobacterales > Steroidobacteraceae > Bog-1198. The sequence continues at coordinate 1,305 of DASXNX010000135.1, read as the reverse complement.
CAATGCCAGCGATCGCGTATTTGACCGAAACTGGCCTGCGCTCATTTTGCCGCCGTGCGGAGCTGGCCCAGTGCACTCCATGTAATTCAGTCGGCGCCGAGAACACGTTTCCCGCCGATCTCTTGACCTACGAAACCGCGCGCGAGGCGCTTCGAGAGATCGTCGACAAGGTCTGGCGCTACTGCGAGGGCGTCGGCATTCGCGGTCGCACCGTCACCCTCAAGGTCAAATTCGCGAACTTCCAGCAGATCACGCGAAGCCGCACCGGGCCAGATGCGGATCGGGACGCGAAACGAACTCGAACAGCTCGGCTGCCGGGCGCGCCAGCAACACGATCCGCTTACCGGCCAACCGGGTCTTGCAGGATAGGGTTGGATACCTTCTAAAGCGCCCGGTCGGGCGGCCGACGCATGAAGTGCACCGCTCCTTCGCCAGCTTCAGCTATCAGGCGCAGAGCTGGAACAAGCCACGGCGCGTTGTGGCCAAGGTCGAGTGGTATCCGGGCGAGCTGTACCCACGCGTCGGCTTTATCGTCACCAACCTGGCGCGGCCGGCCGAGCGCGTGGTGGCCTTCTACAACCAGCGCGGCACCTGCGAGCAGTTCATCAAGGAAGGAAAGGGCGCGGTCAAATGGACGCGGCTGTCATGCCGGACCTTTGCTGCCAATGCCGTCCGTCTCCAGCTTCACGTGCTGGCGTACAACCTGGGTAACTTCATGCGGACGTTGGCGTTGCCCAAGACGGCGGAACCGTGGTCGCTGATCAGCCTGCCCGAGAAGCTGATCAAGATCGGAGCCAAGGTCGTCAGCCATGGCCGCTATGTCACGTTCCAGCTGGCCGAAAGTCGTGGTGTCGCGGCAGATGTTCACAGAGGTCCTCTCGCTGATCGCTCGGCTGCGGGCACCGCCCGCCCCGGCACGAGGGGCGCAGGCGTCAAATTCGACAGGCGACAACGGCAGAGGTGCGCCTTGATGCAGGCAAAGCAGGGCCTTTCAGCGCCTCGGCGTACCGAATTGACGGTTTCAACCGCCTGCTGCGCACGAAGGGCGCGATTTCCCATTGCCCGAGACGCTAGAAAGGACAATCCTTGCCCCGCGACCATCGGAGATCCGGCGAATGTTGGACCAATGTCTTGATCGCCGTGTATGATGAGAGTTTTCTAATTCTACCGGAACGTGTCGGGCAATTAACGGGAGGGCGGTTTGATGCTCGACCGCGACAAGTTGGCCAAGATCCTCGGTCTGTTGGGCTCCGATAAAGTCGGAGAAATAGTGTCCGCCGCGCAAGCAGCCGACGCGCTCATTCG
>DASXNX010000134.1:0-10185 GCA_036494725.1 Steroidobacteraceae bacterium | reverse complement strand
TCCAGCGCCATCCGCAACTCTCCAAGCTGCAGTCGGGACTCAAGCGTGAACTGGATCAGCGCTGGGCTCGAAACATGATGCTAAATAAATGGCTTGAATATTGTGCCGAGCGGGGGCATCGCTTCTAGCCGCGAGGCTCCGACGTTTGGGCTGTCGCGCGACACGTCATGGGCTGAGGCGGAACCTTGATCGATAAGCTGAGTTTTCTGAAAAACGTGGCCGAGGGCTCGGCCAGCGCCGACGAAGAACGGCTCATGCAGCTGTTCCAGAATCGCGCGGGCCTGAAGAAGGCCTATGCCGATCTCAAGGACGAATTTCACCTGCTGCGCGACAAGCTCAAGCAGCAGGAAGGCGCCACCATTCGTGTCCAGGAGCAATTGGATGCGCTGGGCGAACTGCTGGGCGATCCGAAGACCGGATTCAGCGCGCTGGTGTTTTTTCAGTTGCGCGCGTTGTGGAAAACCTGCCACCAACAGCTCTCGACGTTCGCCGCCGATTTGACGCGTCAGCAGGAAGCTCGGGAGGTCGCCAAGCACAAGGCGGATGTCGAGGCGCAGAAGAACGCGCGGCTCGCGGATGCCGATCAGCGTCTGCGCGCGGCGGGCGCCGCGGCGGACTCGCAGCGCCGCGCGCTGGCGGAGGCGCAGCATGAAATTTCCCGGTTGACGGCATTCTGGCACTACTTCAGGCGTCGGCGGCGGCAGAAGTCTCTGGAGTCGCTGCGCCAACAAGTGCTGATGGCGGACTCGGCGGTCGGGGATCTGCATGCCGAGCGCAGCGCCATCGAGCATGAGGCTGCGGCCGAGTTTCCGGGGATCTCGCTGGCGGCACGGCGCAACATCAATCTCGCCATCATCAGCTATGCCGAATTGCTGTGCGAGCATGCCGACGCGCACGGGCTGGCAGCCCGCGCCAAGGAAGCCGTGGCGCGGCGCGTGCACGAGATGTCCTTCGGATCGCGCGCGGACTGCGAGAGCTACATGCAGCGCGTACAGAAGGCGCTGCAGGCAGTGGCCAATCAGAAGCAGATCGGTAGCGCCGTTCGGGTGAAACTTGAGCGGCTGCGCGCTACCTGCGATTACCGCAACACCGCGGACACCGTGCCCACGGCCGATTCCTTATCGCCCGCTCTTCCCGAGCCGGAACTCGGCGCCCCGAGACCCCCGGCAGCCCCGGCCTGGAATGTATTGGCCGAGGACTACTGGGATCTGTACACGCTATTGCTTCGGTAACGGCTCGGTCCGCCGGGCTTGAGTCGGTGCATTGCGCCGGGCCGCCACGACCACCATGTCCGCGGCGATTTGCGATGTCTCATCCAGCAGGATACCGGCGGTCGCATCGTCCTTGATTTCCTCGAGCGACTTGACCGGCTTGACATCGTGCGCGGCGCGCCACGCGTTCTCGCGATCGAGGCGTTCGCTTTCGAGGCGCTTGCGCTCGGCTTCGCGGGTCTTGATGTTCAAGGACAGGGTCTTTTGACTGCGCATGGCGTCGAGCGCAGCGATGTCGTCGTGCAAGTAGCGGAAATCCGCGCTGCTCGCGGTGCGCTCCTGGTGCAATTTCTCCAGACTGGCGGCGAGCGGCTTCAAATCTCCCTCGACATGAAACGCGGCGGGTTCGATGTGATCCCAGGGCAGAGCGCGGTCGCGGGTGCTCTCGCCCACCTCGGTCGCATCGATGAGCGACGGCAACCCGATGTCCGGAGTGACGCCGCGATCCTGGGTGCTCTCGCCGGTTATCCGGTAGTACTTGCCGATAGTCACATTGAGCTGACCCAGCTCCGGCTTGCGCCCGAAAATGGTGTAGTTGAGCGGATGGGCGTTTTGCACCGTGCCCTTGCCGTAAGTTTGCTGACCGACGATGAGTCCGCGTCCGTAATCTTGAATGGCGCCGGCAAAAATCTCCGAGGCGGAGGCGCTGAAACGATCCACCAGCACGATCAGTGGTCCGCTGTAAAAAATGGCGGGATTCGGATCGTCGTCGACTTCAATGTGCCCGGTGGTATCGCGCAATTGCACCACCGGTCCGCGATCGATGAACAGGCCTGTGAGCGACTCGGCCTCCGGCAAATAGCCGCCGCCATTGGCGCGCAGGTCCATGATCAGCACATCGGAGCCGTCTTTGCGCAATTCGCCGATGAGGCGCTGGACATCGCGGGTGGTGCTGCGGCAATCCTTGGCGCCGGTGCGGCTGCACTCGTAGTCTTGGTAGAAGCTTGGCACCGTGATCACGCCGACCTTAATTTCCTTGCCGTTGCGCGTCACCGTGCGCATGGTCTTTTTTGATGCTTGATTATCGAGCGATACGCGATTGCGCGTGAAATCCACAACCTTCTGCACCGAGCCCGGAGCGGCGCCGGCGGGCAACAATTGCAGACGCACCATCGAACCGCCCGGGCCGCGAATTTTCTGCACGACGTCATCGAGGCGCCAGCCGATCACATCGACCAACTCGCCGCTTTTGCCCTCGCCAACGGCGGTTATGCGATCATTGGCGGCCAGCTTGCCGCTGATGGCCGCCGGACCGCCGGCGATGACGTCGATCACCGTGACATAGTCATCCGTCAGCTGCAGCGAGGCGCCGATACCCTCGTAGCTCAAGCTCATTTGAATGTTGTATTCCTCGGAATTGCGTGCCGAGAAATAATTCGAATGCGGATCCAGGGACAACACGAAGGCGTTCATGAACGCTTCAAACACGTCGTCCGGCTTGCTCTGATCCATGCGCTTGGCCACGTGCTCATAGCGCTTGCGTAAAATATCCACGACTTCGGGCCACTGCTTGCCGGCGATCACCAGCGAGAGGGCGTCGTTCTTGACCCGTTTGCGCCACAACTCATTCATTTCCGCCGCATTGGCGGGCCAGGGCTCCTTTTCACGATCGAAGCTGAACGACTCGTCGATGTCGAAATCCGGCTTCTTGCTCAGCAACTCGATCGCATAAGCCATGCGTTCGCGGCTGCGCTGCTGATAGCGGCGGAACATCACGAAGGCCGGTTCGACGTCGCCCGATTTGATGGCATCGTCGAGTTCGTAACGGTACTTCTCGAACTCGGCGATGTCGCTTGCGTAGAAGTAGCTTCTGGCGCCGTCGACGGCATCAAGGTAGCGGTCGAGAATCAAGCTGGAGAGATGATCATCAATCGGGGCGCGGCGATAGTGTTCGCGTGCGATGATTTCCGCCACGCGCCGCGAGACATAATTTTCCTGCTCGGTGGGTGCCAGGGTGGTTGCCGCCGCCGGTGCCGGTGCTGCGATCGGCGGTGGCGTCATGGCGGCCCCGAGCAGGGCGGCTAGCCCTACTGCGCTCGCGCAGATTGCTATAGCGGTTATCCATCGCGAACGATTGCCATTAAGCCGTTGATTCATCACCGTCGCCGTTCTCCTGCTAGACTGACAATCCCCAATTCCCTTCAAGGCTAGAGAAGCCTACGCTTCCTAGCAAGTGTATATGAGCCAAAGGATATGCGTCCGTTCACGGTTTTGATCGGGATCGTCCTTGGCTCCGCCGCGTCGATTACCTTTGGTCTCGCCACGGTACTCATCGTGTTCTTCGTGTTGAGCGCAGAACACCCCGAATTGCCGCGTGAAATGCCGCAACTGGCCCGCAGCTTCGCCACCTTTGGGGTTTTGACTGCGGCCAGCGCGGGTAGTTTCGTCGGACAGATCCGCGAGCGGCCTTGGCGTGCCTGGGCGCACGCTGCCACGGCTGCGAGCCTGGCATGCATGGTTTTGCTGTATTGGCCGCGCCGCAGCTAGGGGCGGATCGCTATGCGAACTAGGGGATATTGGGTTGTTTTTGCGCTAACGGCATTGTGCTTGCCGGGTTGTTCGGTGCGCCCGAAAGAACAGCCCTCCAATGAAATAGACGACACGGTCTTCGCGGATCACGTCCGCGTGCTGGCCTCCGATGACTTTTTGGGCCGCAAGCCGGGTACACCGGGCGAGGACAAGACGGTCGCCTATTTATCCGCGGCGTTTCACAAATTGGGCCTAAAGCCGGGGAATGGCACGAGCTTCGTGCAGCAAGTGCCGCTCGTGCAGATCGGTGCGGACGCCGCCGCGCTCTCGATTTCAGGCTCACGAGGCACGCGCGCCTTGGGCTTGGGAAAGGACGCGCTCATTTGGACGAAGCGGGCGGTGGCGCAGGTCGAGCTTAAGCACAGCGAGCTGGTTTTTGTCGGCTTCGGCATCGTGGCGCCCGAATATGCTTGGGACGACTATGCGGGTGCGGACGTCAACGGCAAGACGGTGGTGGTGCTTGCCGGCGATCCGGGCTACGTCTCCAAGGATGTGTTCAAGGGCGGTCCTATGACCGCTTACGGCCGCTGGTCCTACAAGATCGAGGAGGCTGCCCGGCATGGCGCCGACGCGGTGCTGCTCGTCCACGATCAGCAGGCCTTGGGCTACGGTTGGGATGTCATTCAGGCCACTTGGAGCGGGCCGCAACTGGAAATCGCGGGGGCGGAGGCCGCGGCCCGCCGCGCCGCGATCGAGGGCTGGATTTCGAATGGCGAGGCGCGCGCGTTGTTCGCCGAGGCAGGCACAGACTTTGCGAAGCTTTCGGCTTCGGCGGCGCGCCCAGGGTTCAAGGCCGTGCAATTGCGGCTCGCAGCGGACGCCACCATCCATACCACGATTCGCTCCTTCAATTCGGCCAACGTAGCCGCGCTGTTTCCGGGACAAATGAGTCACGAATTCATCCTGTACGTGGCTCACTGGGACTCATTGGGGGTCGCCCCCGATCGACCCGGGCATAATATCTTCGACGGCGCGGTCGACAATGCGACGGGAGTCGCCGGGTTGCTGGTGCTCGCGCAATCCTTTGTCCGCACCGACCCCAAGCCCCAGCGTTCGATCGTATTTCTGGCTACGACGGCTGCGGAGCCCGGCCTTTTGGGTTCTCAATTCTACGTCGAGAATCCTCTGTTTCCGCTTCGTCAGACGGCCGCTGTCATCAACGTCGACACGCTGCTGGCCGGCGGCCGGACGCGCGACGTCAGCATTATTGGCGCCGGCAATACGGACTTGGAGGATACTGCGCGCGCCGAAGCGCTGCTGCAGGGGCGGGAAACGCATCCGGAGACAAATTCCCAGTGGGGATTGTATTTCCGTTCCGATAGCTACAGTTTTGCGCGGCGCGGCGTGCCGGTGCTGTATGCGCAGGCGGGCATCGACAGCGCGGCACGCGGGCCGGAGTGGGGCAAGGCGCACCTCGACGATTATTTCGCACACCGCTATTTGCAGCCCAGCGATGAGTATTCCGCGGACTGGGACGTGGGCGGCCCGGTGATAGACCTAACCTTGTACTTTCAGGTGGGAAGTCACGTGGCGAATAGCCGGCATTTTCCGCGCTGGTATCCGGGCAGCGATTTTCGCCTATCCCGGCATGCGCCCCAGACGGCGTCGGAGAACTAACTCTCCTGCGGTTATCGCTTGCCTACTCTCAGCCAGTTTTTCTTGCGATCGAAGCTGCCTGAGGTGTTGTAAGGGTCGAAACCTTTTGCTGCGTCTTGGTTTTTCTTTTGCGCGCGCGCGTCCAACGCGAGCGTTCGCGGCTGATTCCCCTGCCGCATGTCCCGCATTTCGGTCACACCGAAGCTGAAGTTTTCTTCGCCTTTGCGCGTCGTGTCATTACTCGCCATTAACTTAGCCCCATCAATGAATTACCACTACATGCTTATTGTTGAGATTACTTCCCTATGTCAATGTTCCCAAATTGCGACAGGGAGAAATCAGGAAAATCGAAAAACTGTGACGCAGTTCCTCGGGGCGTTTTACATAAGCGACGCTTAGCGGGCAGCGGCCGCCGATAAATGTCGATCGAAGGGAACGGAGCGATTGCGGCCCCTGGTTTTGGCGGTATAGAGCGCCTGGTCGGCGGCCTTGACGAAGTCGGCGTAATTGCCGAACTGAATCTGATTGCCGTGAGTTGCGCAGCCGACGGACACCGTTACCTTGGCATGATGCGAGCCGACCACATGACCGGTGTTGCGGAATGCCATGACGATGCGTTCGCAGATGCTGTGGGCGGTTTCGGCGTCGGTGGCGGGCAACACTACAACGAATTCTTCCCCGCCAAAGCGGGCGATTAGATCCGTCTCGCGGGTGTTGCCGCGCAAGATTCGCGCGGTGGCTTGCAGTACGCGGTCTCCGGCTTGCTGGCCGAAGCTTTCATTGATCTGCTTGAAATTGTCCAGGTCGACGAATGCCACGCTCAACGGCCATTTGTGGCGGGTCGAATTTTCGAATTCACGCCCCAAAAATTGCTCGAAGTAGGCACGGTTGTAAACGCCGGTTAGTGAATCGCGCCGGGTTTCCTCTTCGAGCTCGAGCGCCTGCGTCGGCGCGGCATCAGGCGAGGCGCGCAGAGTATTGATCTCGCGCAACGCATGCAGGCTGCGCAGCATCAATACCTCGCGTGCCTGCTCCAGAATGAGCTCGGGATGCTGCTTTGACAGCAGCTCCGCCTCGAATATGGCTTCGGTCTCAGGAATCATCGCGCCGATGGTTCCCAGGACCTGTCCGAACGCCATCTTGTCGAGCCCCAAACTGCGCTCGGCGCACAGCGCGGTCTCGGCAAATTGGCGCTGCTCAGGATCCAGCAGAAACAGATCGGTTACCGGACCGGAGAGCGCCACGCAGCGATCGAAGATCCGCGCACTGTCCGTGCTTTGGCTCATTTCCACCTGATGGCTGTTTTCAATAGCTCGATACAGCCTTTCCGGCAAGTGCCAGTTCTTCATCAGCCATCCGCCGACGTGCGCGTGATCGACCTGTAATCGCTTCTTCTCGTGTTCGGCGAGAGCCACGTGGTCGCGCTGCAGCTTCTCTCCGTCGCGGTACAAATCGGGCATAGCTTGATCGAGCGCCAGCATGCCGACGTCCTGTAGCAGGGCTGCCAGGAAGATTTCCTCCGCCAAGGACTGACGCATGGCGTCGCCGAGCGCTCGAGCGGCGGTCGCGGCCAAGAGTGCACGGCGCCAATAAAATTTGTAGTTGAGTCCGTTGGATTTCCCGCCGCGCAGGGATTTCACCAGCGAGAAACTCAATGCCAGGGTCAAAGTGGCGTTGAGGCCGAGCACCACCAGCGCTTGACGCAGGTTTTCGCTCTTGCGCCGCTGGGCGTACAGGGGCGAATTGGCGATGCGCAGCACTTTGGTGGACAGAGCCGAGTCCATGCTCAAGGCCTTTGCGACCTTGCCCATTTCGATTTCCGGATCCTGCGCCAATTCGATGATATGCGTCGCCACGCCCGGCGGCGACGGAAAATTCACTGAACGGCGAAGATGCGCTTCGATCTCGGAATTCAAACGCGGCTCCAAAGCAGAAACGGATCAAGATCCGCTTATGGCCAGTTAGCGTCCGAGCGGCACAAAACTTGAATTATTGCAGCCGTGCGCTGGCCCGCCACCAGAGGCGCAGAGTCTTGAACAGGAGGTACAGGCCGTAAGGACCCAGGAACACCACCCACGAGGCGATCGAGGCCTCCGCCAAGCCCTGGAACAGGCTCGCATATAGCGCCTTGAGGCTGGCTCCCTCGTAACGTCCCAATGTCGCCGCGCCGCTGTAAAAGATCAGCACAGGCAACAGGGCAACCCCGAGTAAGAGGCCCATGGCGGCGATCACGAGCTCCACGGTCCAGGGCCGGGTTTTCGCCAATTGCCGGAAACTGAAACTCATAAGCGATTGTAAACGAATCCCGCGGCGTCGCCCGCCGCTGTAGAATCGACACCATGCGCAGCTGGACCCCGCAATCGATTTACGATGCCAAACCCTGGGTGCTGATTTGCGTGGGTGCGGTACTGGCCATCGGCATGACACTGTGGTCTTTGTGGGCGGGACTGTGGACGGTGTGGCGCGGCCTGCTGTGCTTTGTAGGCGCAGGACTTGCGATCGCCGGCGGCGCCACCCTGCAGATGCGGCAGGACTATCGAGCCAAGAGCAAGTGGCGCCGAGACGGGTCGCCTTGATCCGCACCGCAGTAATCGGCGTCGGCTACCTCGGCCGATTCCATGCGCAAAAATACGCCGGTTTGGCGAACTCTGAGCTGGTGGGCGTCGCCGACCCTTCCGCGGCGGCCCGCGAAGGCGTTGCGGCGGAGCTCAAGGTTCCGGCTCACGCCGATTATCGCGAGTTGCTCGGCCGGGTTGATGCCGTGAGCATTGTCACGCCGACGCCTTCCCACTTCGAGGTGGCCAAGGCGTTCCTGGAAGCCGGCGCGAGCGTGTTGGTCGAGAAGCCGATGACCGTGACAACCGCGGAGGGCGAGGGTCTGGTCGAAATCGCGGCTCGCGCCGGGCGCATCCTGCAAGTGGGCCATCTCGAGCGCTTTAACGCCGCGGTTCAGGCGGTGCAGCCAACCTTGAGCGTCCCGCGGTTCATTGAATCGGCGCGCCTCGCGCCCTTCAAGCACCGCGGCACCGATGTGGACGTGGTATTGGATTTGATGATCCACGATATCGACTTGATCTTAAGCATCGTGCGCTCGCCGGTGGTGGCGGTGGATGCGATCGGCAGCAGCGTTTTTTCCAAAGAGATCGACATCGCGAATGCGCGTTTGCGATTCGCAAATGGCTGCATTGCCAATGCGACCGCGAGCCGGGTCAGCCTCAAGACCGAACGCAAGCTGCGCTTGTTCCAGGACGATGCCTATCTGTCGCTGGATTTGCAGCAAAAGATTCTCACGGTGATCCGCAAAGGAAACGGCGTCGGCGCGGACGGCATGCCGCAGGTGGCGATCGAGGAGAACACCTACGAGCAGGGCGATGCACTCAAAGCCGAGATCGAGGCATTCCTGGAAGCGGTGGCCACCGGCAACGCGCCGCCGGTCACCGGCGAAGATGGCCTGCTGGCCCTGCGAACCGCGGTGAGCATCACCGAACAGGTCGCAAGCTCGATGGCACAGTTCTCCTAGGGAGTCGGCGGGGCCGGCGCCGGCGCAGTGGGCGGGGGCGCGGTCGGCGACGCGGGAGCACCGGGCTCGCCGTCGGTCACCGTGACCCGATCGACAAAGTACTTGGTCTCGCCAAAGCACGAAGTCGGAACGCCCGGGTGTTCGGTGTAGTGAAGCTGGACACGGTGGCCCACGGCCTGGGCGAGTTGATCCGCAACGGCTTTGTCGCGCACGCTAAAGTCCCAGAATTGACGCGAGGCCCCCGGGCCCAAGTACTGACCGCCTGCGTAGTACAGCGCAATCTCTCCTTCGTGAGTCTTGCACACCCAGCCGCGGTGAACGAATTTTTGCAGCACCCCGGCGCGCTCACCCTCTGCATAGGCCCAGGACAGGGTGAGCCAGGTCCAGAGACAGCTGCCCGCCACCAGCAGCAGCAATAGAACGAGCACCCAGCGGCCAAAGCGGCCGGAGCGCCTGGCTGCGGTTTTCGGCACGTCGATCCTAGTCATGTCCCTTCCTTATTCGACGCGGCCGCGATTTATTTATCGTTGCGGCAAATGGTGGAGCCGGGGGGAATCGAAATATCGAAATCTCTCGGCTTTTACCTTATTTTTCGACCCAAAATCGCCCTATTGCTACCCCTATTCCTACCCCATGACGGACCAACTTAACCCGCGTCCGAGAGGGGGAACCGAAGTGAGCGAAAGTGCCGAAAAACCTAGTCTACAACGCATTTGGCGGCAGGGGTGTTTCGATTCCCTTGAGGTTGGCGCGAACCGCCCCAAGCCTGCGTTTTATGGGCCGCCGTTCAAAATCCTCGAAAATCGCCACCGCCACCATTGCGACCGTCCTCACCGCGCATGTGCCCCATGTGCAGCCTGTAGAGGCCGAGGTGACGCCTCCGTCGGCGCGGCGGCCCGACATGGACGACTCCCACGAAGAACATGAAGCGGCGCCTCTGAACGCCGGGCAGGGCCAGGAGCAAGCCCCGCCCGCCGCCGCGTTGCCGCCAGGGCGCCAACTCAACGATGCCGGTCCCCAAAACTACGCTGCCCTGGAACAGTCCATACTTCAGGCGTCGATGGACACCACAAATCGCCGAAACAACGCGCTACTCGACAGGCCGCAGGCGGATGTTACGAAAGCCACGACAGACGTGCTGCTCGGCGTTGATCAGACCGTCGCTCAATCTGCCGCGCCTTGAACCAAGTCGAGAGCGTCCCGGTATAGGAATGGCACCCAGTAACTTCGGTTGTCCTTTGACCCGCGTTCTTCAAAGAATCCGACCTC
>DASXNX010000133.1:0-11557 GCA_036494725.1 Steroidobacteraceae bacterium | reverse complement strand
TTGGGTCTGCTGCTGACCCAGAACAAACAGGAGGCGGATTTGCGCTGCGGCGTGGCTTCCTTCCAGGCGGACCAAGGAAAGCTGAATGCCAGCGCCATCGTCCTTGATACCACGAACGTGCTGATTACCGGCCACGGCAACATCGACTTAAAATCCGAGCGGCTCGATCTTAAATTGCAGGGTCAACCCAAGAAAATTCGCTTTTTCCGCGTGCGCGCTCCGATCGATTTGGCGGGCACCTTGTCCAAGCCCCGCATCGTAATCGATCCGGCAAAGCCGCTATTGCAGGCGGGGGCGGGTACCGTGCTCGCAGTTCTATTGACGCCGCTTGCGGCGACCATTGCTTTCGTGGATCCCGGCCTGGCCAAAAATGCGGATTGCGCGGCCTTGTTGGCCCAAGCTGCGCCCGACAAATCACTTGCCGGCGGCCCCCCGGGAATGACAAACCTGCTGATCGGCGCCGAAATTACCGGCGGCCGCTGACAGACGAGCATAAAGGCAATGTGCATGATTCTTTCCAAACTCAAAGGCAAAAATGTCGGGATTGGGCAATGTTTGCAGCAAAATTCGGAGCAATCTCATGGCGACCACCCAACTCTATGTGCTTATTCCGCTGTACCTGGTATTCGCCGTGTGGTGCGTATTCGCGCCGGCAGGATCGGGCGGCGCCGACTAGCGGCATCACACCGGAAGCGTTGGCCAATAAAATAACGCGCCCTGGCGAGGCGGTCGGTGAATGACAACTGGGCCATCGAAGTTTGACCGACTGCCGAAGACCTTGGCGGGCATCCGGGATCTGAACGTCGGCAAGGGCATCCTGATGCTTTTGCTCGGTGGCCTTCTATATGTAGGGCACACCGCCTTCATTCCGGTGGCGCTGGCCTTGTTGGCCGCCTTGATCCTCTCGAGTCCGGTGGAACTGCTTTTTCGCTTAGGCCTTCCTCGAGGCCTCAGCGCCTTGTTGATTCTATTGACCTCGCTCGCCGCCGTCGCCGGCTTGGTCGCGCTGTTGTGGACGCCCAGCCAGCAATGGTATGCATCCGCACCGCACACGCTTTCGGTGATCCAGAAGAAAATCACCCCCGTTGCGCTGCTGATGAGCCGCATCGAAGAGCTGACCGATAGGGCGGGGAAGGTGGGCGCAGTCAAATCCGCGGAACCCACGACCGTGGCCGTCGCGCAGGAGAGCGCATCGGCTGCGGTTCTCGGCAGCATTCGCGACTACGCCATCGGCTTTGCTACCTTCGCGATCATCACCCTATTTTTGCTGGCCGGCGGACCACCCATGGTTGCGCGCATGTCGGCGGCGTTTTTCGATCACCTCAAGGCCCATCATGTCTTGAGATATATAGAGAAAGTGCGGGCGGAAGTAGGCCAGTTTTATGTCACGACCGCCTTCATCAACCTTGGGTTGGGGGTCGCCACCACCCTGGTCATGATGACCTGGAGGATGCCCACGCCTTATCTATGGGGCGCGATGGCGGCTATTTTTAATTTCATACCCTATGCCGGTACCACCACCACGCTGCTGGTCGTCACGGTGGTCGCGATCGTTTCGTTCAACAGCTTGGGATCGGTCGTCGGCGTCGCTCTCAGTTATCTGGCGCTCGCCGTCATCGAGGGGCAGGTGGTACAGCCGCTGCTAGTGGGTCGTCGGCTCGAGGTGAATCCGCTGCTGATATTTCTCGGGCTCTGGTTTGGCGGCTTTTTTTGGGGCATTGCCGGGGTGATACTGGCAACGCCCATTCTCGTGGCACTCAAAGTGGTTGCCGAAAACGCACTCGATGGTCAATCGATGCTGCAATTCCTCGGGCCGAATGACTCGAAGCCCGCCCATTCGCAAGGTTCGAAGCACCAAGGCTCGCGGTCGCCGGCGCCTGCCGCGATCACCTCAAAGTGAGCCCTGGCGGCCGAGTGCTGCAGCTTGGGTAAGCGTGCCGCGCAGCGCCGACAAGTCGTAGGGCTTGGGCAGAACGAAAATGCTGCGGGGCTTGTATCCCAGCACATGTTCCAGATTGATGGATCCGTATCCGGAACAGATGAGGACTGGAAGGTCCGGATATTGCTTGAGCAATTCCAGCGCAAGCTTGATCCCTGACATGCCCGGCAGCCTGATATCCGTCATCAGGGCGTCGAATTTCGCATCCGGCAAGAGAGACAGTGCTTCCTCCGCGTCGGCAACCCGCACGCCGTCATGCCCCAGCTCGCGCAGATACTCGATGGTGACGCGTCCCACGTCGTCGCTATCCTCGACCACCAGTACTTTCATTGAGCCCGCCGATGGCGTTGAGTTGTAAATCTTGCGCTATATTAATGCGAGATGGACCTATAGTCGTCCTCGACGGCCGTTAAGCAGAAACGCGACCACCAACACGGCGACGATCAGACCGATCGGTCCGATGCCCCACCCGTATCCCAAGCCCCAGTAGAGTCCACCGCCGCCGCCGAATAGCAAGAGTAGGAGAATCAGCACCAGTACCAGATCCATGATTTATTTCCTTTTTGAAGCGGATTAATTTCTTGGCGGCTCGAACTTTAGGCGCACACCCCCGCATCGGCTATCGCCTCAACGATTGGTTTACTGTCGGTGGCTTCCTACGCATGAATATTGCCCGCGCTCGTTCCTCTTCCTGCTCCGTGCACTAAGATCCACTGTCTGCCAGAGACGAGGCGCCCGCCAGTTGAAGACGTTCCATTGCGGCGTATGCCAATCGCTGATCTTCTTTGAAAACTCGCAATGCCTGCATTGCGGGGCGCAATTGGCGTACGTTGCCGGCGAGTCCGAATTGCTGCCGCTCAGCGAGGGCAAGGACGGCTTGTGGCGGACTCCCGTCGGCTCCCGATTGGAAAACCAGGCCTACCGGCTCTGTGCCAACTATCAGGATCATCAGATTTGTAATTGGGCGTTGCCGAGCGGGGATGTGCTGAGGTTGTGCGAGTCATGCCGGCTGACCAGCAAGATTCCCGATCTTTCCCTGTCCGGCAGTATCGATGCATGGCGCAAACTCGAGGCGGCCAAGCGCCGGCTGCTGTACGCGATATTCTCATTGCGCCTGCCCGTGATCGGCAAACGGCAAGACGAAATCGAGGGCTTGGAGTTTCAGTTCTTGAGCGACGGTGCAAACGGCCAGGGCGATCACAGCCGCATCATGACCGGGCATGACAACGGGGTGATCACCATCAACATCGCCGAGGCAGACGACGCCTACCGCGAAGCCCAGCGCCGGCTGCAACGCGAACCCTATCGCACCTTGTTGGGCCACTTCCGGCATGAGATCGGGCACTACTATTGGGATCGGTTGATCGCCCGCAGCGGTCGGCTCGAGGAGTATCGGGAGATCTTCGGCGACGAGCGCGCGCATTACAGCCAAGCGCTCGACGTCCACTATCAACAAGGTCCGCCCATGGATTGGGACGGCCGCTATATCAGCGCCTATGCCAGTGCCCATCCCTGGGAAGATTGGGCGGAATCCTGGGCGCACCTGCTTTACATGCTCGATTCGCTGGAGACTGCACAATTCTTGGGATTGTCGATCAACCCCGCCCGCCGCGACGACCCGTCACTCAAGATTGCCCCCGTCCCCCTCAATGAGCGCGTGGCCGATTTTGGGCGCTTGGCGCAGGACTGGACGACGCTGACTTACGTTCTCAATAACCTGACGCGCGGCCTCGGGCTCGCCGATACGTATCCGATTGCACTGGGCCAGCCGGTCCTCAAGAAACTCAAATTCGTGTGTGAAGTGGTGAGTGGCGCCGCTCGCTGAGGCGCAATGGTGGTGCACAGCGAGGGTGGGGTGATAATGCAACGCGGGTCAAAGGTACGGGCAGCACGATTGTCTCGCTGGGAATTTGTCGCCGCCTCCCTCGCTATGCGGTAACGAACATTAATCGTCGGCACTAGGTAGCAAAATTGGCGCAAGGCTCGCTCTTCAGTCAGCACCGGCCTACGAAATCATTTTACTGGATGATTCCATGACGCAGCGCATAGCTCGTCATGTCCGCGTTCGAAGCAAATCTCAACTTCTCGAGCACCCTGCTGCGATAGGTGCTGACGGTCTTGACGCTCAAGGAGAGCTCCTGGGCGATTCCCGAAACGGTTGCGCCCGCGGCCAACTTGCAAAAGATCTGGAATTCGCGCGCGGACAACGTGGCGTGCGGAGGGCCGCTCTGGTCGCGTTGGATTTCCAGATCGGCCGCCATCGATTCCGCCAGGGTGGCACTCACGTAACGGCGGCCACTGAGAACCAAGCGAACCGCCTTCAGGAACTCCGCCGGAGAACCGCCCTTCGAAAGATAGCCGCTGGCGCCCGCCCGCAGCACGTGCCGCGCATACTGCTCTTCAGGCAACCCGCTCATCACCAGCACTCGCACTTCGGGAAATCCACTGGTGACATGCTTCAAGATGTCGAGGCCGCCGCGTTCCGGCATGTGAATGTCCATGAGAAGGAGATCCCATGCCTTGCGGCGCATTTGTTCGAGTGCATCGTTGCCGCTCTCCGCCTCACCCACCTCGGTGATTGAAGGCTCGGATTCCAGGAATTGCCGGTATCCGGCACGCACCGCCGAATGATCATCTACGATCAATACGCGCGACATTCCGTCCTCCGCCTAACGCAGCCATTTTTTGCAGACCGTTGCATGGTTCTCTTATACCTACAGCTCCGAGCTGTGCTTGTAGGTGGAGGCAACAAAGGCTTGTAGTCCTTCGGTTCAACCAGGGTTTTGGGTCTCGACAGCACGAATGTGCATGGCATGCTCGATGCGTCATTTCAAATAGTCGAGAGGGCTACCCATGCATAAATTAGCTGGTTCGATCATTGCAATTCTGCTCATCGCCGGAATGGCGGCATGCAACAAAGCCAAATCGCCCGATACCGTGGCGAACGACGTGGCCGCGGCCCGTCAGAAGGCGGCGGCCCAGGTTGCCGACGCGCAGCAAAGCGCCGGCAAAACGACCGACAGCGCGCAGGCCAAGGTGGACGATAAAGAGAAGGATTTAAATTCCGCCGAGGCCAAGGGCGATTACGAGGTCGCGACCGCCAAAGCGGAAGGCGATCACAAGATTGCCTTGGAGAAATGCCAGGCGCTGGCAGGGGACGCGCAGCAAGCCTGCAAGGACAAGGCGGATGCCAACTATGATCTCGCCAAAGCCAACGCCAAGGCGACGCTCGCGGCGCAAAAGCCTTGAGTATGCGGCGCCGCCTAAGATCCCAAGCTAAAACCTTGGGCGGCGCCCTGGGAGTTCGAGTTGAGCGATCTTAAGCGCCCGGATGCCGGCCGTGGGGCGCACCCCGGCCGTAGGGTCTGAGCGGGGATTAAATTGCGAAGACGACCAACGCGAGCGTGAGCACCGCCATCGCGAAAATCAGGGTGTTGTGGCCCCAGTAGGCAAATGTTGCAAGCATATGAATTTCTCCTTGTTATGCGTCCCTTTATATGGGGGCGCACTCTGCCATTTCCAGTTTTGAGCGGCATGCGCCAAGTCACAGAACCCGCATTTGGCGCCCCGGCGATGGCCATGCGCTCTGTCCCAAAGAGTTCTTGTCCGGTACGCGCGAGCGCTTGCCGGCTCTTGAGCCGGCAAGCGTTACGCAACTATCGCGCCCTTATTCTCCCAACCGGTCGCAGGTTACGCTGATGTAACCGCTGATGCTGCCCACGCTGGCCGTGATGATCGCCCTGCCATCCTGATAGGAATGCGAGGCCTTGCACATCACCAGGCCCCCCGACACGGTGGCCACACTGGAATTGCTGGAACTCCACGCGGCCGTCGAGGTGAGATTCTTCGGCGGACCGGACGCATAGTTGCCGGTCGCCGTCAGCTGGATTGTGCCGCCCTGGGGAATCTCGCACTGCCTCGGGGATGACACGGTGATGGACTTGAGCGATTGAGCCTGGCAGGTGACGCCGACGGATCCCGATACGCTGCCGCTGGCGGCGCTGATCGTCGAAGAGCCGGTCATGGTCGCGCCGGCATTGCAGGTCACGAGTCCGGTGGCCGACACGGTGGCGACGCCCGGGACGCTGGAACTCCAAACGACGGAGCTGGTGAGGGATTGCGAAGGTCCTGAGGAAAACAGTCCCGTCGCCGTGAGCTGCACAGAGCCGCCGCTGGCAAGCGTCACGGGCGAAGGTGCGACCGCGATGGAACTGAGCACGGGAGCGGCGCAGTTGACGGTGGTCGATCCCGTCGTGGTCGCGGTCGCGGTGGCTCCCATGGCGGAGATCGTCGCCGCTCCGCCCGTGGTCGCGTTGGGATTGCAGGTGACCAGGCCGGCCGACACCGTGGCGACGCCCGGTGCGCTGGAGGCCCAGGCCGCTGTCGGCGTCACGTTCGGCGTGGACCCGTCGGTGTAATTTCCGGTGGCCGTCAACTGCGCCGAGCCCCCGGCAGCGATCTGCGGCGAAGGCGGCGTCACATTGATCGACACCAAGGCGATCACATTGACCGTCGCTTGCGTAAAGCTGGTGATGGGGTTGCCGGGCGCACTGGTGCACATGAGCTGTACGGAATACGTGCCCACGCTCGTGAGCGGGCCCGTCGATATGGACCCGCTGCCCAACACGGTGGCCGGTGTCAGGAGGAACGATCCATCGTTCGCCTGCAGCGTGCACTGCGCAGGCAGGTAGTAGTTCAGCGGGAACTGGGGCGTTGCGCCACCCCAGGTCAGGGTTGATGCAACCGGAGCCGCGGAGCTTAAGGTGACGGTGGCGGGCGAGGCGCTCAAGGTGACGCAGGGCGGCACGTCGTTCGTCGGCCATTCGGTGTTCGGCGGCTGCAGCAAGAAGTACAGGTCGATCGGCAGATACAAATTGCCGAGCCGACCGTCGATCTCGCCGGCGGGATTGGGATTGCCGGGCGGTGCCAGGCCTGAGAACCCAGCCAAGTTTGTCCGGAGGAAGTTGTCCGCCGACGCAATCGAATTCAGCGCGCAACTGTAGCCGTTCGATGCCGTTTCGTTGAGCCCGCTGTTGAAGTAATTCTGCGCCTGAGTGACGTAGCCCTGCACCATCGCCTCGACGTTGGGATCGATCTGCGCGCTGGCAGTGCCGATCATGGTGGTCAGGTTGGTGAACTTATCCGTGACAAATCCGGGGAGGCCGTTGGGCAGCCCGCTCTGCGCGCTGTTGAGGCCGAGGCCGTACGCGATCATGGACGCGGTGTGAGTGTTGCCGCCGCCGTTATCACAGTATCCCGACAGATCGATGAAGTAGTTGCTGCCCGGAGCCGGCCCGCCCTCGACGATGGTGCCCTCGATCAAGGGCAAATCCGAGCGCGGCGCCCAGGCGAAGATTTGCAACTGCGGGCAATCAACATTCAGGGGTCCCGGCAGCGGCACGTCCGGATCGACGGTGTTCTGAATGAAGGTGTTGTTGACGTTTTGATCCACGGTCTTCGCCGTGGTCTTCACCACGATGAATCCTGCTCCGGTGGGTCCGGAATGTCCGCACAGGGCACCGGTGAGCACAGTGCTGGGAAAACCCGGGCAGAAATTCGCCACATCGAGATTTCCTCCCTTGCAGCTCCAGCTCGTGCCGGAAACCGTGACGCGAGGATCCGCGTTGACCACACAGCTCTCCTCGAGCACGGGCGCGGTCGGTGGAATGTTGCCGGTTGATCCCGAAATCTGCGTCGTCAATTGGGGGCCCAAGGGATCGCAGACGTTGGGCGCGATGCACGCGCTTACGGGCACGGAGCCCGAGCTCGTCACCGCAAGGCCCTGGGGATCATTGTTTCCGGTGCTCAAAGTGGCCAGCGGACCATTGGAGCCGCTGGCCGGCGGTGCGGCGAACTGCAGGATCTTGCCGTTGCCGGGAGTGAACTGTCCGACAAAGGCGTAGGTAACGGTCGAGAAAGTACCGACCTTGACCCGCTGCAACCCGAAGCCCAGCCCGTTGGCGAAGTCCGTCGTCAACGCGTTGCTGCCGGAGTCAAAGCGCATGACGCGTCCGCCCCACGTCGAGATGAGCAGGCTCACGCCGTGCGTCGCATCGGCAGGCCAGATATCCATGCCGACCGGTACCGTGCCCTGAAGCTGCGAAGGTGAGACGGCCAGCGAGGTGGGACCGGTCAGCGGCGTGCCCGGATTTGCGAGCACCCCGGCGATCGCCGCCTGCGAATACACCATCACGCGCGGGCTCAAGAGATTGTTGGACAGGAGCAGCACATCGCCCACGTTCCAAGCCGGTGCCGCGGTGCCCACGGCAGTGGCTGCGGTTTGTGCCACGACCACTTCCGTGATGAGGCCGCAGCTTTTGTCGATGAGGACCGGAGCGCCGTAGGCGCCGGTGGTCGCGTTGAACGGGAGCACCCACAGTGCCGGCGCGGCATCGAACAGCACCGGCGCTGAAATGACATAGATGTTGCCCGCGACGTCGGCGGACAGGCCGATGGGATACTTGGGACCCGAACTCTGCCGCGTCCAAGTGAAGATCGGTGTGGAGGCCGCATAGCTGCCCGGGCCCGGACCGGGATAGCGGACGATCTGACCCTTGGACGCATCCGCGACAATCAAATCCAACGCGCTGGTCACGGAGTTGGGGACCCGGGTAACCGCGAAGAAATTACCGTGCGATGCGGCATCGGTGTTGAGCGTTTGCATCCCGGTGATCAGCGCGCCGGTGTTCGCCACCGTGTTCGGCGTCACGGTCACGTTGTACAGCGCGTCGCCGTTGCTGTTCACCGCGGTGACACCGAACTGCTGCACGACGACTGTTTGCGCGTCGGCGGCGGCGAAGCCAATCAATAACGCGGCCGTAGCCGCAAGCCTGATCACTGACTTGAAGTCCATCGCGGTCCCCTCATTGTTTCTTAGTTCTTAGTACCGCTGCGGATCTATGGATTATCCGCGCTCGTTACCGTCCCGGAATTCTTCCCAACTCCGGGTAAGCCCTTGCTAGGAGCGTAAGCATACGCCTACACAATGATTTTTAGATGTCGACTCGCAAACTAACTTTTGCGTTATGTCACGGCCCGGCTGCATTCTGTTTCGTCGTCGCTGCGATGCGTGGCTTCTCACGATGGTGAAGAGTATCCAGGTAACGCTGCGCCAGGGTTCGATAGATCAAGGGCGCGCCGCTGTTTTTGCTCAAGATCGCCGAGCTGTGCTTGAGCGCTGCTTCTGCCTCGGGATAGCGATTCAATCCAGCGAGCGCCGCACCCTCGGCGCTCTCGGCAATGGCTGTGCGCCAGTGATCGGCCGAAAACGCGGCCGTATCGATATCCTTCGCGCTTTGCGCCGCCCGGAGCCCCTCGACGTACTTACCCTCGGCCACCTTCAGGATGGCGATCATCATCAGGCTCGAGGCTATGTTTGGGTCCTTGCCATCGAACAGCCGCTGCCTCATCGCGAATCCGTCCATGAGATAGCGATCCGCTTCCGCGTAGTCGCCGCTCATTGTCATCCAGAACCCGATGGTGTTCAGAATCCGGGCTGTCTCGGGATGATCCTTGGGGTACACCTGGCGGTAAATTGCGAGTACCTCACGCATGTTGGGGAGCGCATCGTGGGTATTTCCGCGGTCATATTGCAGCAACGCAAGATTGGCCAACGTTCTGCCGGTGTCGGGGTGATCGGTGCCGAGCAGTTCGCGCCGCATGTCCAGAGATTGTCGGTACAGGGTCTCGGCGCCCGCAAGATCGCCCTGGTCTTGTATCGCCATGGCGACGTTTTCGAGCCCATTGGCAATCTCGGGGTGCTTGTCTCCCAAAAGGACCCGGTTCATCGCAAGCGATTCTCGGAAGAACTTCTCGCATCCGTCTGTATCACCTTGCTGCCAAAGCAGCGTGCCCATGTCGTTGAGCACCTCGGCCAGATCCGGATGCGGCTCGTTGCCGCGCAGTGCGCGTTGCATGGCCACCGCCTGCTGCATCACCGGGATGGCGGCGTTGAGGTCGCCGCCATCGGCCATGGCTCGGGCGAGATCCTTGAGCGTGCGTGCAACTGCCGGATGCGAGGCGCCATAGAGTGCCCGCTGCAGTTTGAGGGCATCGCGCAAGGTCTTTTCCGCTTCCGTATAGCGTCCCTGCTTTGCGAGAAGCGTACCCAAGCCGTAGAGTGAGTTCGCAAGTTCCACCTGGCTTTGCCGATCGGTCAGCCGAGCCGAATCGATTAGAATTGCCTCGCGATAGGCTTTCTCGCCGGCCTCGTATTCGGCCTGTAGCGCCAACAGGTCGCCCCGATGACTCAGCGAATCCGACAAATCCAGGGGATCCACGCCTGCCAGCGTATGCCGTGTCGCCACCGCCCGATCCAGCAGTGGCCGCGCCTGGGTAAAGAGACCCAGCCCCATGTACACCGTACCCAGGGTGTCCATCAGCGTGGCCTGAATGGCCGGTTCCTTGGCGAGATCGGTCTCGACGCGCGCGGCACCTTTGTCGAGCATTTCGCGCGCCGTCACCGTGTTGCCGCGCGCTTCGCCGGGATCTGAAATCTTGAACAGATCGACGAGGAAGCGGGTGGTCTCCTTGGCGGTCCGCGCTTCGGCTTCGGCGCGCACGGTTTGCTTTTGCGCCGCCGCTCGCTCCAGCAGCGCATACGCGGCCAAGCCGCTGGTGACCAGCATACCGGCGAATGCGGCGCAGGAGATGACCAACAACTGGCGGTTGCGGCGCTGCTGCTCGCGACGGCGCAGCGTATCGAAACCGACCCCGAGGACTCCCGAGATCAATTTGAGTATGGCGTTCTGCTTGCCATCCTTGCGCGGGCGCGCGTCCGCGGCGATCGGCTCGGCTTTGGTGCCGCTGAGCTGCCCATCTTGGCCCAGACGAAAGCGCAGGGCCGGCGGAAAGCACTCTTCTTCTTCCCGTCCAGGCAGGTCGGTGGCATTCGGCTCGCCATCGATGATCAGGCAGAAAATGCGGTCTTCGCGTCCCAGGCGCTTGAACGCCAGGATCTCTTCATTGACCCATTTCGACTTCGCCGATTGCGGCGAACAGATCACGATCTGACTGGCCGAATCCTCGAGCGCCGCGTTGATCAATGTGCCTAGATCGGTCGCACTCGGCAGTTCATCGCGGTCTTTGAAGACAGGCGTCAGACGTTTGGGGACGGCGCCCCGGCTGGTGACCGTGCCGACCAGCGGCTTGGGCGGGCGGTACTTCTCGAGCGATGAGTGCAGCCAGGACGCCCACCTCGAATCACGGTGGCTGTAGCTGATGAAGGCGCGGTACTTCGGCGCGTCCATTCATGATCCCCGCATTCTCGTTGCCCTTCTTATTCTGCACGAGGCTTATTCTGGAGGAGGCCCGCGCTAGGGCAGCGAGTATACCTAAAGATCCGCCGGCGGGTGCCGATAGCCGGGGGGTATGACAGCAGCCGCAGGTCAATCCCAAGACGCGCAACGAGGCGAGGGCGAGGGCGGAGTCCTGCGCAAGCTCGTGCTCGAACTGACGCTCGGCGACATTCGCTTGCCGTCCTTTCCGGACATTGCCGCGCGCGTGCAAAAGGTGCTGGATGATCCGCGGGCTTCTCCGGCGCGGGTGGCGGCCGTCGTGGCGTCGGAGGCGGCGCTGGCCGCACGCGTGCTGAGACTCGCCAATTCGGCGTTCTTGAAT
>DASXNX010000132.1:0-3316 GCA_036494725.1 Steroidobacteraceae bacterium | reverse complement strand
GCGTCGGCAATCGTCTTGCCGATGCTCTCGTCGGAGTTCGCGGAGATCGTGCCGACCTGCGCAATCGCCTTCGGGTCCTTGCAGGGCTTGGAGAGCTTCTTCAGCTCTTCGGTCGCCGCGGCGACAGCCTGGTCGATGCCGCGCTTCAGATCCATCGGGTTGATGCCCGCGGCGACGGCCTTGAGGCCTTCGCGGATGATGGCTTGCGCCAGCACGGTCGCGGTGGTGGTGCCGTCGCCGGCTTCGTCGGAGGTGTTGGAAGCAACTTCCTTCACCATCTGCGCGCCCATGTTCTCGAACTTGTCTTTGAGCTCGATTTCCTTCGCTACCGAAACGCCGTCCTTGGTGACGGTGGGGGCGCCGAAGCTCTTGTCGAGCACGGCATTGCGGCCCTTGGGACCCAGCGTGACTTTCACGGCATTCGCCAGAATATTCACACCTTTGAACATGCGTTGCCGAGCGTCGTCGCTGAAGCGTACGTCTTTAGCTGCCATTTGCTGATACCTCTAATTAAATTTGATTTGCGGGAAGTAAATTCGGGTTGAACTGGCGAGGCTTACTTGCCTTCGACCACGGCCATGATGTCTTCCTCACGCATGACAACCAGTTCATCGCCATCCATCTTTACTTCGGTGCCGCTGTACTTCCCGAACAGAATCTTGTCGCCGACCTTGACATCCAGCGGGCGAATCTCGCCGCTCTCCAAAATCTTGCCCTTACCGACGGCGACGACTTTCCCGAAGATCGGCTTCTCAGTCGCCGTATCCGGTATCACGATGCCACCGGGGGACTTACGCTCTTCTTCTTCTCGTTTCACGATCACGCGGTCATGAAGGGGACGAATCTTCATAAGACAAGACTCCTACTGCTTAGAATATGGGTTTATTGAGAAGTGGAGGGTTATTAGCACTCTCCACTCGTGGCTGCTAATAATAGCGGCGAATTCGCCTGATTCAAGTGCTGCTGCAGTAATTTTTTGCTGCATCGCAGTAAGTATGTCGTCGGGCGGCATGCCATTCGACGGTCGTCGGCATGCCATTAGACGGTCGACCGGTGCGCCGTTAGACGATTGGCTGGTATGCCATTAGACGGTCGGCTGGTATGCCATTAGACGGTCGGCTGGCATGCCATCAGACGATCGGTCGGCATGCCGTTAGGCGGTCGGCCGGCGCGCGACTACGCTAAAGTACCGCAATGAGAACGTCGCTCCTGGTTTTATTGCTCATCGGTCTCGCCGGGGTGGCGAGCGCCAAGCCCTGGTGGATGCGCGGCGTCGAGTCCAATGAGTCCGATTTTCTGCCGCCCGACACCGCGTTTCGCGTCAGCGCTCGGGTGGACGGCGATGTCGTACGGGTTCGCTGGATCATCGCCGATGGCTACTATCTCTACCGGCACAAAATCGACATCAAGGCCGAAAGTCCGAATCTCGTGATCGCAGCGCCGCTGCTACCCAAGGGCGTGCTGAAATCCGATGCCTATCTCGGCACTCAGGAAATTTACCAGCAACAAGTGGAAGCCACGGTGCCCTACACCCGCTTCGACGCCGGCGCCCATCCCCTGCAAATCAAGGTGACCTATCAAGGCTGCGCCGAGGCGGGCCTCTGCTACCCACCCATCACCAAGGTACTGTTCCCCCAACATGCGGCCGTGGGCGCAGTCCCGGCTTCGCATCCCTGGGTGAGTGCGGCCATCCTCGCCGGCGGCTTTGCCTTTTTTCTGGCGGGGTTGACCCTCCGCAAAGGGCGCAAGCTCGACCTTCCCGCGGCATGAACACGTCGGTCCTGCGCGCCGCTTGCGCTGCCCTGCTCGTGGTATTGGGGATTTGGGCTGGAGCAGAGTTCCGCTCATCTCGCGGTGCCGCGCAGCGTCACCACGGGATCCCCGTGCCCGCCGGCGAAGCCAGTGCCCCCAACCCCAGCGACTTGGCGCGGTCGCCCGAGGGCGCCGGCGCGGATGGCACATCGCCGCCGGACGCACTGCTGCCGGGCGTCTTGCCGCCTTCAAAGATTCCGGATCGGCTGCCGCAGTTCTCGCTCGCGGACCGCGCCGGCAAGGCCACTTCGATCGCGTCCTTCGGCGGCAAATCCCTGATCATCAACTTCTGGGCCACGTGGTGTGCGCCCTGCCGCAGCGAGATTCCCCTGCTCGAGACCCTGCACTCCGAATGGGCGGGGCGCGATGTCAGCGTGGTTGGCGTCGCCGTCGACTACCCCGACAAGGTGCTGGAGTTTGCGGATCGATTCAAGATTCGCTATCCCCTGCTCATCGGCGAACAGGACGCCCTCGACGCCGCGGCCTCTTTGGGGGTCGAATCGCCGGTGTTCCCGTTCACCGTATTCACCGACCGGCGCGGCGAGATAGTCGCCCTGTTCATCGGCGAATTGCACCGGCCGCAGGCCGAACTCATCCTGTCGGAAGTGCAAAACCTGAACAAAGACCTGGTCCAGCTGCCGGCGGCCCGGCATGCTATAGAGGAAGGTCTGCACGCGCTGATGGCCAAAAACCCCGGATAGGGCCGGTCCGGCGCGGTTAAGGCCCATCCGGCGCCGATAGGGCCCATCCGGCGACGTTCGCCGCCGAAGCTTGCCATTTCACCTCAATTTCTGGTTATTATCGCGGACCTTTGCAACGCGACGGCGCCGGACTTGATGCAAGATGGCTCGAATTCTGCTGCTAAATGGTCCGAACTTGAATCTTCTAGGTCTCCGTGAGCCGGAGATTTATGGTTCGGCCAGTCTGCAAAACATCGAGACCAAGCTCGAGGGCCTGGCCCTCGCCCAAGGCCATACCTTGAGCGCTTTCCAAAGCAACGCTGAGCATGAGCTGATTGCGAAGATTCAGGCGACGAAGCACGAGGGCATTGCGTTCGTGATCGTCAATCCAGCGGGCTATTCGCACACCAGCATCGCCTTGCGCGATGCTTTTCTCGCGGTGTCCGTACCGTTCATCGAGGTTCACTTGAGCAACGTGTTCGCACGCGAGACTTTTCGGCGTCATTCCTATTTATCCGACATCGCAGTCGGCTGCATCGTCGGATTGGGACCCATCGGTTATGAGCTCGCGCTCGAAGCCGCATGCTCCCGTCTGGCAAACACCTAAAACCAAAGTTTCTTCAAGGGGTTCGCGGATGGATATTCGCAAGGTAAAGAAATTGATCGAGCTGCTGGAGGAATCCGGCATTTCGGAATTGGAGATTTCCGAGGGCGAGGAATCCGTGCGCATCAGCCGCCATCCGCGGATGGCCATGCAGGCCCCGATGGCCATGGGGAACCCCATGATTCAAGCTGCGCCGCTCGCGCCCGCCATGCCGGCGACC
>DASXNX010000131.1:0-7412 GCA_036494725.1 Steroidobacteraceae bacterium | reverse complement strand
CTGCGGATTGGCGTAGGGCCAGGAGAGATTCAGGATCGGATCGGGAAACGCACCGCCTTCGTCTTGATACAAATGCTTCAAATGCAAGAACAGCTCGGACATGATCTCAAGATCGGGTCGTGCTTCTCCCGGTGGTTTGGCGCCCTGCCAATGCCATTGCAGCCAGCGCCCGGAGTTCACGATGGCGCCTTCTTCTTCGGCGAAGCAGCCCGTCGGCAACCGGAAGACCTCGGTGGCGATCTTGGAAGAGTCGACGTCGTGATGCGCGCCGTGACTCATCCAGAACTCCGCTGTTTCGGTCTCGAGTGGATCCATGCTGACGAGGAATTTGAGCTTCGACAGCGCCTCGGTGGTGCGATTCTTGTCCGGCACCGTGGCCAGCGGATTGAAGCCCTGGCAAATATAGCCGTTCATTTTTCCGTCGTGCATCATGTCCATCTGTTTCAGGACATCGTATTGCTGCACAGAGAAGCGTTGCGCCGGCCGGCCGCCCGCTTCCGCCCCCGGTTTCGCGTCGCGCCATGCCGTGGAGTACCCGCCGCCGTCAGTGCTGGTCTCGTGCTTGGGCAGATAGTCGTAGCACCAATGGTTCTGCGCCGTGGCTGCATTCCCATACCAGGCTTTCATCAGGCTGACATGGACCTTGCTGTAGTTCTGCCAGTAGCTCATTTGATTCTTGCGCAATGGTTTCTTGGTGCGCTTCGCTATGAAGTCCGCGTAGTCCTGCTCGGAATCATTCGGCAAAGTGAGGTAACCCGGGAGCTGGCTCGACAGCAGACCCAAATCCGTCACGCCTTGCACATTCGAGTGTCCGCGCAGCGCCTGGGTCCCACCGCCGGCGGCGCCGATGTTGCCCATCAGCAGCTGAACCATGGCTCCGATGCGCACGTTCTGCGAGCCCACCGAGTGATGGCACCACCCAAGCGCGTACAACATGGTCGCCACGCGGCTCGGAACCGCGCAGGTGCTCAGCAGTCCGCAAACCTCCAAGAACTTGTCCTTGGGTGAACCGCAGGCACGCTCCACCATCTCAGGGGTGTAGGCCGCGTAATGCTTCTTCAACAAGTTGCCGACGCAACGCGGATGCTGCATCGTCGGGTCCGACTTGACGAAACCGTCGGGGCCCTTCTCGTAGTCCCAACTCGCCTTATCGTAGGTTTTCTTGTCGGCGTCCCAGCCGGAGTAGAAGCCGTCGGCAAAGGCAAAGTCCTCGCGGACGATGAAGGTGAAATCCGTGTAGTTCTTGACGTACTCGTGATTGATGAGATCGTTGTCGAGCAGGTACTTGATGACCCCGCCCAGGAAGATGATGTCGGTCCCCGATCGGATCGGCACATAAAGATCCGCCACCGCCGCGGTGCGCGTGAAGCGCGGATCAACCACGATCAGCTTGGCTTTGTTATGTTCCTTCGCCTCGATGACCCACTTGAAGCCGCAGGGATGCGCCTCGGCCGCATTGCCGCCCATCACCAGTACCACATCGGCATTCTTGATGTCGACCCAGTGATTCGTCATCGCTCCACGGCCGTACGTCGGGGCAAGACCTGCCACCGTCGGGGCGTGTCACACACGAGCCTGGTTGTCGAATCCCACCATGCCGAGACTGCGAATCACTTTCGCCGTCACGTAGCCGGCTTCGTTGCTGCTGGCTGATGCCGCCAGCATGCCGGTCGTGGTCCAGCGATTGACGGTTTTACCATCGGCGGTCTTGGCAATGAAGTTCTGGTCTCGATCCGCCTTCATCAATTTCGCGATGCGATCCATCGCATCGTCCCAGGTGATGCGCGTCCACTCGTTTGAGTTCGGCGCGCGATACTCCGGGTAGAGCAGGCGGCTCTTGCTGTTGACGAAATCCAGCAGCCCCGCGCCTTTCGGGCACAGCGTGCCGCGGTTGACCGGGTGATCGGGGTCGCCCTCGATGTGATAGATCGAAGGCTTGGCGTTTTTCGCGCCGTCGCCCAGGCTGTACATGAGCAAGCCGCAGGCAACCGAGCAGTAGGGGCAGGTGTTGCGGGTCTCGGTGGCCCGCGCCAGTTTGAACTGACGCACCTCCGCGAGCGCAACCTGGGGAGTAAATCCGAGTGCCACGAGGGCGGAACCGGCAAGAGCCGTCCCACTAATCCTCATGAACTCGCGCCGTGAGACTTGCGCCATACATCCTCCTCGCGTCAAGGTACCCCGCGATTGTAAGTCTGCGCCATTTTCGACCATATTGGCCCTGCGGCCAAGATATGGCGGAAGGTAGCAGGAGTCGAACCTACCGGGAAACGGTTGACGTCCCCCACCGGGTTTGAAGCCCGGCCGCACCACCGGATGCGCATGCCTTCCGATTTGAACATCCAGGGTCCCCGATCACCCCTCATCGAGCCAGCTGCTGTCCGCGCGCAAAACCCTGGCCTCATGAATGCGGCGAGTATAACCAACGCGGTCGAAGAACTCTAAGATCTGGACGGTGCGCTTTCGTCCCAAGCCGATGGCATCGCGGTATTCCGCCGCTTGTACCGCGCCGCGGTCGTGTATCAGACCCTTCAGCACCTGAGCGAGTGCCCGCACGCTGTCGCGATGATAATAAAGATCGCGGACCACGGAGTATACCGCGCCTTGCATCATGCATTTGCGCAGCACCAGTCTCACCTCGTCGTCCGGTGCGCGCAGCGCCGCCGCCAGATCGCGCACCCAGGGCGGGTCGAACCCACCGGCGGCCAGTGCCGTAGCCAGTTTCTCTGCCAAGATCACCTCGCGGCCGTTCAAGGTGACTCGATGTTCGGGTAGGTGCAGCCAGTTTCCCGTGCGCCGCAGCACCCGGCTGTGGACGAGCTCGTCTACGGCTGCGCGCCAGACCGAATCGGCGATGGTCGGGGCCGTCATGCGGCGCAGGCGCCCGCGATCGATTCCCGGCTCCTCCGGCTGCTGCGCGTGAAATTCGCGCAGCGCCTCCGTCGCGCGGCCAAGGACAGCCGACCACTGCGAGCCGAGAAATGCGAATTGTTCGCCGCCCGCATCGATGATGCGCGCGTCTTCCGGCATCACAATATGCTCGGCTGCGCGGCCGCAGATCCTGCCCAACTCCGCCAGACTCAAGCCTTGGGGCGAATTGCGCAAAAGCGCTTCGATCCCCCCGCCATCGAGCAGGCGCTCGATGGCGTCCAGGTAAGCGAGGCGCGTAGGCGCGCGCCGCCGCCGTGCCGGCGCGACCGGGTCCAGGACCACGCCCCCGCCGATGGTGTGCAGCGCCTGCGCATCGCGCGCAATGAACAAATCGCCGGGTGCGGCGCAGATCGGCGTCTCGAAGATAAGCTGCGCGCGCGCCTGCGAGCCTGGCGGTAGAACATCGCCTTCCAGCAGCAACACCCGGGCGATGCGGTGCGCCGTCCCCAGATGGACGTGCAGCGGCGAGAGTTTCTTAAGGGCTGCAGCACCTGCGAGGCGGCGCAGGCGCACATCGATTCGGGTGGAGGGGAGCAGGGCGCGAGGATCGGCCAACCAATCGCCCCGCGCCAGCGCGGCCTTGTCGATGCCGGCCAAATTCAAGGCGCAGCGCTGGCCGGCCCGGCCGACATCGGTTTCGCGATTCTGTGCGTGGATACTGCGAACGCGCGCACCAACACCCGAGGGCATCACCGCAAGCGCGTCCCCGATTCGCACCTGGCCGGCATGTGCGGTGCCGGTTGCCACGGTGCCCCTTCCCGGCAGGGTGAATACGCGATCAACTGCCAATCGGAAAAATCCGTCCGCTCGGCGTCGCGGCCAGGCAAGGGCGGCGGCCTGCAAATGCGCTCGCAGAGTCGCGACACCGCCATTCTCGGCATCGGTGGCGATGACAGGAAAAAGCGGCGCGTCGGCGAGCGACGTGGGCTTAAGCAGAGCGGCCACCTGCGCTTGCACTTCACTGACCCGCGCTTCGCTCACCCGATCGATCTTGCTCAGGGCGACGGCGCCGCGCCTGACGTTGAGCAGCTCTAGAATCGCGAGGTGTTCGCGCGTCTGTGGCATCACGCCGTCGTCGGCGGCGACGACCAACAGCACATAGTCGATTCCCCCGGCGCCGGCCACCATGGTATGCACCAGGCGCTCGTGTCCCGGAACATCGACGAAGCCGAGTACTTCGTCTTCGGAGACCGGCGTGTACGCGTAACCGAGCTCGATCGATATGCCGCGCGCCTTCTCTTCCTTCAGCCGATCGGTATCGACGCCGGTCAATGCTCGCACCAGGCTGGTTTTGCCGTGGTCGATGTGTCCGGCGGTGCCGATGATCATGCATCGAGCCCATGCCATTGAGCGATGAATTCGGCCTCATCTTTAGATTCGAGGCAGCGCAGGTCGAGCCAGAATGCCTTCTCCGCGTTGCGGCCGATGATGGGACGCGGCGCGTCGCGCAGCTTCGTCTCGAGGCGCGCCAGGCTGCCGCGCGTTGCCGCGCCCTTGCGCAGGGAAAATCCGAAGCTCGGTAGCTGCTCGACCGGCAACGCCCCGCTGCCGATCTGGGAGGTCATGGGAGAGGGCATCACCCGATACGCCTCGCCGAGCGCCGCCCGCAACGACGGCAATAACCGCTGTGTCTGCGCCTCGATGTCAGCCACGGGGCGCGTCAACAAGCGCAAGGTCGGCAGCCGCTCGTCGAGCCGTTCGGGGCTGCGGTACAAGGCTAAAACGGGCTCGAGCGCAGCGATGGTGAGCTTGCCGACGCGCAGGGCGCGCTTCAGCGGATTCTTCTTCAGGCGCGCAATCAGATCTCGGCGTCCGACGATGATACCTGCCTGCGGACCTCCCAACAGCTTGTCGCCGCTGAAAGTGACGAGGTCCGCGCCCGCTTGCAGCGCACTTTGCACCGTCGGTTCCTTAGGCAACCCCCAGCGCGCGAGGTCGACCAAGCTGCCGCTGCCGAGATCCACCACCACC
Source organism: Steroidobacteraceae bacterium (assembly GCA_036494725.1). Classification (GTDB taxonomy): domain Bacteria; phylum Pseudomonadota; class Gammaproteobacteria; order Steroidobacterales; family Steroidobacteraceae; genus Bog-1198. Next base: position 2,513 of record DASXNX010000131.1, on the reverse strand, counting down.
GGCACGCCGCGTGTACGGCCCAATGCGGCAAGATCCTTAAGGTCGACGCTCGCGGTAAATCCGCTGATGGCGTAGTTGCTCGTGTGCACCTTCATCAGCAGCGCCGTGCGCGCGTCCATGGAGTTCGCATAGTCGTCCAAATGCGTGCGATTCGTCGTACCGACTTCGACCAACTTGGCGCCGGCACTTCGCATCACGTCGGGGATGCGAAACGATCCGCCGATTTCCACCAGTTCACCGCGCGACACCAATACTGGGCGCCGATTGGCCAAGGTGTTGAGCACGAGCAACACCGCGGCGGCATTGTTGTTGACCAGCGTAGCCGCCTCCGCGCCCGTCAGCTCGCACAGCAAGGGCTCGATGAGATCGTCCCGATCGCCGCGGCCGCCCGAGCTCAAATCGAATTCCAGGTTTACCGGGGCCGTAAGTGCGCCGGCCAGTGCACGCACCGCCTCATCGCCCAGCAGGGCGCGCCCGAAATTCGTGTGTAGTACGGTGCCGGTCAGATTGAATATCGGGCGCAGCGGCGATCGGGTGCGCTGCGCGAGGCGGGCGGCGACGCCCTGGGCGATCGCCTCGGATCGCAGCAGTTCAGCGGATAGTTGGCCGGCGAGCGCTGACTTGCGCATCTGCTCGAGTTCGCTGCGCAGCGCTGCGGTGAGTTGGGTTCGCCCGAACTGAAGGCGTAGTGCTGCCAGCGCGCCGTCGTTCAGTAATCGGTCCAGCGACGGGATATCGGCCGCGTTCAATTCGTCTTGGGTAGCCACAGCAGCGGGTTGCTACGGGTGCGATGATAGCCCGCATCGCCCAGCAACAAATCGAGGGCAAGACTTGCCACATCATCGGCCACCGGTTCAACGCCCGGATCCTTCTCCTGATAGAGAATCTTGCAATATCCGCGGCATTGTTCGCAGGTTTCCGCGCGCACCGCGGCGTCGCCGGGCTCGGCGATAGGGACTTGCGCGGCGTTGCTTGCCGCGGAATGGTAGGCGATGTCCTTTCCGGATGCGCCGCATTGCGTGCATAGCACTCGAACCATGTGCCACTCGGTTGCGCACAAGGCGCAGTGCAAGTAGCGATACCCGCTGTACGGCTGCTGCGCGCATACCATGCTGGCCGCCGGCAAAGTGCCACAAAGCGGACAGATGCCCGGGATATCGAGCGCCTTGACCTCGTCGGCAACAAAGCCGGCGGCGAGCGCGGCCGCGTGTACTTGCAGCGCCGCCATGATGAAAAGCGCGGCGCGTGCATCGATGCCGTCGCCATGCGAGTCGAGTATGGACATCGCCTGCGCATCGAGCCAGGCGGGCGTCGCCGCGCGGATCACGGCAATACCTTGGCCGACGCCCTCGGGGAAACTCGAATGCGCTGCGATGGTGGCGCACAGGAACTCGAGTGTTTCTCGCCAAGGCTGCCCGGCCAGCCAGTTCGAGGGTTGAATGGGCGGCATGCCGTGTTCGCCTGACCTGGCAATCTCGGCCTGCGAGGGTGGCGCCACGGTCAGTTTCGCGAGCGCTGCTTGCTGGGCGTCCACCAACACGGCGAGGAACTCAAGGTAGTCGCCGAGCGACGCACCGGCACTCAACTGGCGCAGGCGCGCGGCACGTGCCGCGAACAGAGAGCTGCGATGCGGCAATCGCACACGCGGGATCGATCGCTGCGCCAGTGTTTCGATTTCACCTGGTTGGAGGACCCGCTGAACCATGATCAATGACCTCTCATGGGCCAGGTCTCGTTGGCATGCCTCAGCAATTGAGGGTTCGTTTGGCAGGCGAGCACGAATTCGCGCACCTCCGTCGAGCGCCAGGCATGTCGATAGGCAGTCCACGCCTGATCGAGCGAATCCCGGCGCAGATCCGCGGGGGCGAAGGGCAGAGCGTTCAGCAATTTGACCTTTCCATTCGGCACCATGAGCAGCATCGCCTGGGGACTATCGAGCCGCTTGCGCATTTCCGTGAAGATATCCCAGGGATAGATCGAGAGTGCCATCCCACCTGCTACAGCCTCGACGTGTTTCGTCAAGGCGTCTACCGCGGATCGCCAGGCTTCTTCGCTGCAGGCAATCTTATCCCAACCTGCCGCTGCGCGTCCGATGCGCATCAGGGGTCCGGTTACGAACACACTGCAACCCAGGGATTCAGCCAACTCGTAGGCCGGGACGATTTCATCGATGTTGAGGCGGGTAGGCGTGAAGACCAGTTGCGGCTGCAGCCCGCGTTGCACCAGCTTCGCGATGGCCGCCGTAGCTGCGGCAAAGCTCGCGCCTGGGCGCACGCGTTCGTGGGTGGCGGCCGTGGCCCCGTCGATGGAGATTTGAATGCATTGCACCTTGAGGGCGGCCAGACGATCGGCGGCGGCATCATCGATACGGGTGCCGTCAGTCTCCAGTTTGATCCCCACTCCGGCGGCGGCTAAAACATCAAAAATTTCCCAGCAATGCGCTGATTGCAGCGGTTCGCCGCCGCCGAATGCCGCATAGGGAATACCCGAATCAGCCACTTGCTGCGCCACGA
>DASXNX010000130.1:0-9629 GCA_036494725.1 Steroidobacteraceae bacterium | reverse complement strand
GGCGCAACACTCGTTGTCGCCCCGATGGACGCGCACGGCGAGGTCCATTTGGAGGCGGCGGTATCTCTCATGGGACCGCGGACCAAAATCTTCGCTTGCGCGCATGTGTCCAACGCCCTGGGAACCGTGCTGCCCGTCAAGCGCCTCATCGCGGCGGCCAAAGCGCGCGGCATCGTGACAGTGATCGACGGCGCACAGGCCGTATCGCATATGCCGGTGGACGTGCAAGATTTAGGTTGCGACTTCTATGCCTTCTCCGGCCACAAGATGTACGGACCCACCGGCGTGGGTGTGCTGTACGGCCGCGAGCAGTTGCTGGATCGCATGCCGCCATGGCAAGGCGGAGGCGAAATGATTCTGGCCGTGACGTTTGCCAAGACCACCTACAATGCCTTGCCGAACAAGTTCGAGGCGGGAACCCCCAATATTTCCGGCACCGTGGGCCTGGGCGCTGCGGTGGACTTCCTGTCGCAATTGGATCTGCAGGCGGCCCGCGCCCACGAAAGTGCCCTGCTGCATCATGCCACCGCAGCGTTGAGTAAACTCCCGGGCTTGCGCATCATCGGCAACGCGCCCGACAAGGCCAGCCTGGTTTCCTTCGTCGTGGCCGGTGTGCATCCCCACGATCTTGGGACGATCCTGGACGAGGATGGCATTGCCGTTCGCACCGGCCATCATTGTGCGATGCCGGTCATGGATTTCTTCAAACTGCCGGCGACGGCGCGTGCCTCGTTCGCGTTCTACAACACCTTCGATGAGATCGACCGGCTCGCCGCGGGGATCGAACGCGCGCGCAAGTTGTTCACTTAGGACGCGCCATGGAACTCAACGATCTGTATCGGGACGTCATCCTCGACCACAATCGCCGGCCGCGCAATTTCGGCGGATTGGAAGCCGCGGACGCCAGCGTCGAGGGATTCAATCCCATGTGCGGCGATCAACTCACGCTGCGTCTCAAGCTCGACGACGGTACCATCAGCGACATTCGCTTCGAAGGCCACGGCTGTGCGATTTCAACGGCCTCGGCGTCGCTCATGACCGAAGCGGTGAAGGGCAAGAGTCGCGATGAAGCACTGAAGCTCTTCGACCGGGTCCATCATCTCTTGACCGACGGCGCCGCACCGGCCGATGAGTTGGGCAAGCTGGCGGCACTGTCCGGGGTGCGCGAGTACCCTGCCCGCGTCAAGTGCGCCAGTCTGTGCTGGCACACCTTGGCGTCCGCATTGAAATCGGCGCAACCGAGTTCTCTGCCGCCCGTGTCCACCGAGTGATTTGAACAGTGCGCGGCTACGAAAACGAACCCATCGTCGTGCAACGCGAGGTCAAGGCGATTGCCATACCCGCGGGTACTGAAGTCAATCTCAAGTTGGGATCGGTCGGCTACATCACGCAAGCCCTGGGCGGGAGCTTCACCGTCTATGTCGACGGCAATTTGTTTCGCATCGCCGGCGAGAATGCCGATGCCATCGGCAAGACCGCGGCCATGCCGCCCGAGGTTCCCCCGGGCGCCTCCGAGGAAGACATCAAGCAAGTCATATGGCAGCAACTCAAGACCTGCTATGACCCCGAGATACCCGTCAATATCGTGGACCTGGGGCTGGTATACGAATGCGATGTCACGCGAAACGAAGATGCCACGCGCACGGTCGATATCAAGATGACGTTGACCGCACCCGGTTGCGGTATGGGCGAGGTTCTGGTGCAGGATGTGCGCGAAAAGGTACAGATTGTGCCGACGGTGGCGCGCGCGAACGTCGAGCTGGTCTTCGATCCGCCCTGGAATCAAACCATGATGTCGGATGAAGCGCGGCTGCAGACCGGAATGATGTGAGCGTGCAGGAGTACTCTTGACCTGGATCGACGCGGGTCCCGCGGGCAATTTAGCCGACGGGCAGGCCAAATCGATCGCCGTGGGGCGGCGCATGGTCGCCGTCGTCCGCAGCGGCGAGAGTTATTTTGCCATCGAGGACATTTGCACCCACGATGGGGCTGAATTGACCGGCGGCGAAATTGAAGGCGATGAAATCATTTGCCCAAGGCACGGCGCGAGATTTTGCCTGCGAACGGGCGAAGCACTCACGCCGCCCGCGTACGAGCCGGTTCGCGTGTTTGAAACCAAGATTGAGGGCGGACATTTGTGGGTACGCGCAGACTAACGCTCCTGCGGCACGGCAAGGCGGAAGCGCTCGACGCCTATCCGGAGGACTATGAGCGCCCGCTCACTCACCGCGGCAGCATCGACGCGGAAAAGATGGCGAAGCACTTGGTCAACGGCAACCTCGTTCCTGACCTCATCCTGGTCAGTCCCGCCGAACGCGCCTGGGCGACCGCCGAAATCATCGCATCGACTTGTGAGCTCGATGCCAAGCAGGTGCAATGCGCGCGCGAACTTTACTTGGGGACTCCGGAAAGAACATGGCGGCTCTTGGCGCAACGCCCGGCTTCGTTGCACCATATCCTCATCTGCGGCCACAATCCGGGCCTCAGCGAGCTTGCGAGCCGTTTTGGACCGAAGCCGAGGCGTCGCGAATTGTCCACGGCCGCCATTGCCACCGCCGTCTGGCGTCATGCCGAGTGGGCCACGATGCAACCCGAGTCCGCCGATGAGTGCGAACTCGAGGAACCCGATGACCTAGACGATTTGTAGTTCTTGCAAACTACTGCAACGGCTTTCCCTTGCCGTCGCGGATTGCCTGCTCGAGAATCGGCTGCAACTGACGCATGGTGTCATCCATGAGCTTGCGTTGTTGTTCTCCCAACTGCGCCTGCTGCTCGCCCAGCTTGCCCTGCTCTTCGCCAAGCTTGCCTTGCTCCTCGCCCAGTCTGCCGAATTCAGCGCCCAGTTGAGCCTGAATGGCGCCGACCTGGCTCTGAATCTCGCCTAAATGCGCCTGAAGTTCCTCGAGTACCTTCTCGTTGATTTGCGCTTCTTTGAGGTCCATTTGCTTGATCGATTCTTTGAGCTGCGCCATTTCGCGCTTGAATTGCTCGCCGTCGACGGTTCTGGCAAAGCGCTGCTGCTGACCCAGGGCTCTTTGTTGGGCCCCGAGTTGTCTTTGCTGGGCACCCAACGACCGCTGCTTCTCCCGCAGCTCCTTCATGGGCGCGAGCAGTGTCTGCGCCTGCGTCAAAACCTCCGGGTCTTGAATGACATAGGGCATGCCGTCATGTTGAAAGTAGATGTAGTTACCGCTTTGCCGGGGCAATTGCGCACCTGAATTGATCGTCAGGTCCGAATGATCCGTGTGAATGGCCAGAATCCCCTCGTCGGGGGGCGGCGGCGAAGGTGCCGGCCGCGCAACAGGCGCCGGCGGAGTGAGCGGAGCCAACGCCGCCATGGGCACTGGCGGCGCCAGGGGCGCCAACGGTGCAACCGCTGCGGGTGCCACCGACACCGCGGGCACCTCGGGCACCGCCCATGTGCTGCTGGGTGCGGCATGAACCCGGGTCATTGAAGTCGACGCGACCAAGGCCAGCATACTGAAGCCGGCTGCGACAAAGGGCAGTCGGGCTTTTTCGGCGAAGGATCGTTCGAAGCCGCCATCATTCAACAATCTTTCGATGCGCGACGTTAAACTGCTGCGATTCGCCATGGCCACCGCCGCCAGCGGCGAGCGGGCATGAGCCGCGAACGCGAGCAAGGTCTCCGCATACGAGGTTCTACTCTCCGCCTGGTCGACCGCCGCGCGATCGCTCAAGGCCTCGCCAAGTTCCGAGAGCTGTCGCTGCAACCACCAACTGAAGGGATTGAACCAGAATATCGCGCAGTGCAGTCCCGCCAGCGCGTGCACCAGGAAATCTTGTTGACGCACATGGGCACGCTCGTGCGACAGTACCACGCGCAGTGTGGCCCCATCCCACGACGTATGTGTCAACGGCAACAGCACGCTCGAGGCGATGGTGACCGGAGTGGCAATCCGGTCGCTGGCGCGCACGTCCAATTGCGGATCGAACGGAAATACGATGCGCTCGGCTTGATTTCGCAGGCGCAACGCGAAGCCCACTCCCGTACACAGGCGCAGCGACAGCACCGCGGCGACAGTGCAATAGCCGAAGACGACCAGCGACAGAACGGTAGTCGCCGCATCGGCTCCCGCACCGCCCTCTTCCTCTTCATTCTGCGGCAGCGGAACCGTGATAGCGCGCGATGGCGCAATCGACACGCGATCCTGCGCACCGGCAGGCTGAGCGGGCGGGATGTTGACCACCGATATGGCCGCAAGGGCCGCCGGCGAGAACTCGGGCAACAATCTCGGACCAATCTGCGCGCTGACCAATACCGGCATCGCTAAAGCGCCGATCAGCGCCAGCAGCCACGCCGTACGGCGCGCCCGGACCTGATCGATGCGCAAAAGGCGCAGCGCGCCGAAAATGATGACGCCCATGATGAGCGAACGTACGGCGGCTTCAAGCAATATAGGTGTGCTCATGACCTCTTCCCCTTTTTCGACGCGGCAATGCGCTCGGCAAGACGTTGCAGTTCCTTGCGATCGAGAACGGCGGAATCAACCATGCCCGCGAGCAGCGTTTCAACGGAACCTTCGCAGAACCAATCCACGATGCGCTGCACCGCGCGGCCGGCAACCGCCTGCCGCGATGCGGCCGGCCGGTACAGAAAGGTACGGTTTTCGGTGGAATGGGCGACATAGCCCTTGTCCTCGAGCCGGCGCAGCACCGTTCTGATGGTGGACTCCTTGAGAGACCGGCCCTGCCGTGCCAACTGTTCCCGCACCTGATCGGCGTTCTGCACCCCGCCCTCCCAGATGAGTTCCAGGACGGCTCGCTCCAATTCGCCGAGCTCGGCCGGGTCGTGACCGTGAGTAGTGTTACTTGTCATAGTGCTACAGAGCGTAGCATATCCATGCTCGAATGCAAATCCTGTTGCTGGTTACGATTGGCCGCGGTGCAGTCGCATCAGCCGGCGCCGCTCGCGCTTGTCAGGCTTGGCATCCGGTCGCGGCCGCGACAGGCTGGCGAGGCGCTGCTGATCGCGCAATTGCGCGCGACGCGCAGCGCTCGATTCCGTTTCCCGGTAATGGGTGATGGCCTCGGTGGCGGGCCCGCGCCGCACCGGCAGTCCCAGCACTTCGAACTCCGCGACGATGCCCTGCAGGGACAGGCTCACACGGTCGCCGATGCGCACCCGGTGCGCAGGCTTGACGCGCTCCGCATTGAAATGAACTTTGCCGCCGCTTATGGCTGCGGTCGCGAGACTTCGAGTCTTGTAGAACCTGACATGCCACAACCATTTGTCGAGACGGTGGCTGTCGGATTGAGCGTCGGTTGTCATAACAGTTTGAGGTCCTTGACGGGATACCCAAAAGCGATCGGCTCGAAATCGTTATAATAGCCGCATGCTAGGGAAGGAATTCGTTGAGCGGCTGCGCATTGATACCGAGGCGCTGGCGATGGCGGGACTGCTGAAGCGCGAACGCGTTATCAATTCGGCGCAAGGCCCGCTGGTCACGCTTGCCGATGGTCGCGAGATGATCAATCTTTGCGCCAATAACTATCTTGGATTGGCAAACCATCCGGAGATTCTCAAGGCTGCGCACGAGGGACTGACCCGCTACGGCTACGGCATGGCTTCGGTGCGCTTTATTTGCGGTACACAAAGCATACACCGCGAATTGGAGGAGCGGTTGAGCGCCTATCTGTCGATGGAGGACACCATCCTCTACTCCTCCTGCTTCGACGCGAACGGCGGCCTGTTCGAAACCCTGCTCGATGAGCAGGACGCGGTGATCAGCGACACCTTGAACCACGCCAGCATTATCGACGGAATCCGCCTGTGCAAGGCGCGGCGCCTGCGCTATGCCAACAACGACATGAACGAGCTCGAACAAGCGCTGAAGGACTCCCAGAACGCGCGTGTGCGGCTGATTGCGACCGACGGCGTATTCTCCATGGATGGGTCAATTGCTCGCTTAAGCGAGATTTGCGATCTGGCGGAGCGTTATCACGCCTTGGTCATGGTCGATGATTCGCACGCAACCGGCTTCATCGGTGCCGGCGGGCGGGGCACGCACGAACTGCGCGGCGTCATAGGCCGTGTCGATATCCTGACCGGCACGCTCGGCAAGGCGCTGGGAGGCGCGAGCGGCGGCTTCGTCGCAGCGCGCAAGGAAATCGTCGCTTGGTTGCGCCAGCGGTCGCGGCCCTATCTTTTCTCAAACAGCATCCCCCCGGTGGTTGCCGCCGCCACCATCCGCGTGCTCGACTTGTTGGAGAGTTCACCCCAGTTGCGCGACCAGTTGCACGCCAACGCCCGCCGCTTCCGCGACGGCATGCAGACACTGGGTTTTGATTTGGTCCCCGGCGAGCACCCGATCATTCCCGTCATGCTCGGCGATGCGCCCCTGGCGGTGCGTCTTGCCGAGCGGATGCAGGAGGAAGGCGTTTATGTCGTGGCATTCTCATTTCCGGTCGTACCCCATGGAAAAGCGCGAATTCGGACCCAAATGAATGCCGCGCACAGCGCCCTTCAGCTCGATCGCGTGATTGCGTCCTTCGGAAGTTGCGCGCGCGACCTGGGCATCATTCATTAGAGGCAAGACATGAAAGCATTGGTCAAGGCACGCGCCGAACCCGGCATTTGGATGCAGGATGTTCCGGAGCCGACAGTCGGCCATAACGATGTGCTCATCAAGGTGAATCGATCGGCTATTTGCGGCACCGACATGCACATCTACAATTGGGATGCTTGGGCGCAAAAAACAGTGCCTGTTCCCATGGCGGTCGGCCACGAATACTCCGGAGAAATCGTGGAGCTGGGCAGCGAGGTTCGCGGCTTCAATAGCGGCGACCGCGTCTCGGGCGAGGGACACATTACTTGCGGGCACTGCCGCAATTGCCGCGCCGGTCGGCGGCATCTATGCCGCAACACCTCAGGGGTGGGGGTGAATCGACCGGGTGCATTTGCAGAATATCTGACAATCCCCGCCAGCAATGTGTTCAAGCTGCCCACCGCTATCGACGATGAGATTGCCTCGATACTCGATCCATTGGGCAACGCCACGCACACCGCACTCGCCTTCAATGTGGTCGGCGAGGATGTGCTGATCACGGGCGCCGGTCCCATCGGCGTGATGGCGGTGGCCATTGCGCGCCACTGCGGCGCGCGACACATCGTCATTACCGACGTGAATGACTACCGCTTGAACCTCGCGAGACAAATGGGCGCCACCCGCATCATCAATGTATCGCGCGAGTCCCTTGATGAAGCCATGCGTGATTTGGGCATGGAGGAAGGTTTCGATGTGGGATTCGAGATGTCAGGCAATCCCGCCGCGCTGCGAGAATTGCTGCGAACGATGAACAATGGCGGCAGCGTATCGCTGCTCGGAATCCCGCCCGGCGACACCGCCATCGATTGGAACCAGGTGATCTTCAAGGGCCTGACGATCAAGGGTATTTACGGCCGCGAAATGTTCGAAACCTGGTACAAAATGTCGAGCATGCTGCAAAGCGGTTTGGACATTCGGCCGGTGATCACCCACCGCTTGGGAATCAATGACTATTTGGAAGGTTTCCAAATCATGAATTCCGGTAAATCCGGAAAGGTCACCCTCGATTGGAGCAGCCTCTAGTTCAGCGGCTCAACGGCGACTTGAGCGATTCCCGAGGTTCGCGGCACCAGCAGTAGGAATACAAGCCGCGCGGGTCATTGAGCTTGGTGATGGCACGCGCCTGTTCAAGCAGCGGGTCGAGAATGCGCTCCACGTCGCTGCGCGGCGGAATCAGCCCCGCCGATTGCCCGATGCGAACGCCTTCAGAACGAATTTGCATCATAAGCTCTTCGCGCAAGCTCAATTCGGGCTCGATGTACTCCACTTCGAAATCCGTACCCAGTTCGGCCAACTTCGCCGCCGATTCCGTGGCCTCTTTGAGTCCGCCCAGATGATCCACCAACCCGATGCGTTGCGCATCGACTCCCGCCCAGACTCGGCCTTGAGCGATCTTGTCCACGTCCTCCACCGACTTCTTCCTGCCATCCGCAACCCGCCGCAGGAACTGCGCGTAAGCGTGGTCGACCGAGGCCTGCAGCAGCAGCTTGGTTTCCGGCCCAAGCGGGCGATCCATGCGTAAATCGCCGGCGAGCGGCGTGGTGCCGATGCCATCGACCTTGACCCCAAGCTTTTCCAGGCTGCGCTGGAAAGTCGGAATGAACGAAAACACCCCGATGGACCCCGTGATGCTGGTCGGACTGGCGAAAATCTGGTTGGCGGCTGCGGAGATGTAGTAGCCGCCCGACGCAGCGTAGGTGCTCATCGAAACGACCACCGGCTTGCCGGCCTTGCGCAGTGCGAGTACCTCGCGCAGGATCTTCTCGGAGGCAAACTCGCTGCCTCCCGGACTGTCAACGCGCAGCACCACCGCTTTTACCGCGGTGTCGTAGCGCGCCTGGCGCAACAGATCCGAAGTACTCTCCCCGCCGATGGCCCCCGGCATTTGCCGCCCATCGAAGATCTCGCCCGAGGCGACCACGACGCCGACCTTGGAGTCGGACTTGGATTTCAGCACGTGTTTGGAGCGGACGGCAGCCAAGTACTGATTCATGCCGATGGCGTTGAATGAATGGCTGTCCTGATCCTCGCCCACCAGACCCTTCAGATCGTCAGCGACCTGCCGCCGGCTCTTCAGTGCCGTGACCAAGCCGCGCTGCAGCGCCATTTTCGCCATATCGCCGTTCACGGCTTGCAGCGAGGCAGCCTGCGCATCAATGAAATCCTTCAGGGCACCGGCGGGCATGGACCTAGCCCGGGTGACATCCTGCGTATACGCCTTCCAGAGCGACTCCAGCCACACGGAGGTCTCTTCGCGTTCGCTTGCGGCCATGTCGCTTCTTGAGAATTGATCGGTGAAGCTTTTGAACGTGCCTGCGCGAAATACATTGAAGTCGATGCCCAGTTTGTCGATTGCGTCCTTGTAGAACATCCGGTAGTAGCTGAAGCCGGTGATCGCCACCTCGCCCATGGGATCCAAGTAGACCTCGCCCGCCTGCGCCGCCAGGTAGTACTGCGTTTGATTGAGAGAGTCGCCCACGGCGACCACGCGCTTCCCGGAGGCGCGAAAATCGCGAATCGCAGCGCCCACTTCCTGCAGTTTCGACAGTCCGGAAGGGTCCAACTCATCGAGATTCAACACCACCAGCTTGATTCTGGCATCGGATTTGGCCGCGAAGAGGGCCTCGGTCAGGTCCCGCAGCAGCGTTTCGGGAGCGGGGCCACCCGAAGCCTCGCCCAGCGCGCGGCGCAGTGGATCACCCGATAGCTGTTCGACCAATTCGCCTTGCGGTGCGATGACCAGGGCCGCACTGCTCGGCACGACGGGTATGGATGTATGCAGAGCGGCCAGCACGAATCCAAACAGCACAAGCATGAGCGCGAGATGCAGCACCTTGCGAATCCCCTCGAGGATGCGCCAAACGAGCCCGAAGAATCCTTTGAGGGCGGTGCCGACGCTCATTCAGCGCTCAGATCTTCTCATCGATGCGTGCCGCCTTGCCTGACAAGTCGCGCAAGTAGTACAGCTTGGCGCGCCGCACGGCGCCGCGGCGCTTGACGCTGACTTCGCTGATCGACGGGCTGAAAGTCTGAAACACGCGCTCGACGCCCTCGCCGTGCGAA